>NZ_JBIDCC010000004.1:0-548247 GCF_043204415.1 Nonomuraea sp. NPDC047897
ACCGAGTCCTGGGTCTGGTCCTGCGTGGGCACCGGCATGTTCGCGTAGGCCACGGCGATCATGCCGAAGATGCCCGCCGCGAACACCACGACACCGGCCATGACGAGTTTCCAGCTCGGCAGGAACCGGCGCCACTTCGGCTTGTCGCCGTCGCCGCCGTCCTTGCCACCCCTGCCGCGCGGGCGATCCGGCCCGCCGGGGCCGCCCGGGCCGCCGGGTCCGCCGGGGTCACTGCCCGCTCTGCGTCCGCGAGCCCGGCGCGGCATCTCGCTCACGACGGTCTCCTGGTCACCGCGGGCGCGCGGGTCCTGCTCGCCGCGCCGCCGCTGGGGGCGCTGGCGTCCGGTGGGCGGGGCCGGCGCGGCGGCCGGCGCTGGGGCGGTCGGCGGGGCGGGCTCCGGCTCGTACGCCTGCGCGACCATCGCGCCGGTCTCCTCGTAGGCGGCCTCCGGACGACGCGGCGGGCCGGCCGACGCGCTCCAGCCGTTGTCGGCGGTTTGCGGTGCGTCCCCGTAGGGAACGGAACGGGATGAGCCTGAGCGACGGCGCCTCCCCGGGCGGGCCGTCCCTTCGTTGCTGCTGTAACTCACACGTCCTCGCATCGTCGTCGGATAGCACGGCGGATTGGGCGTGAGACGCCCCGCCGTCCTCGGGTCTTCACACTCGGCCGGCGAGGTCCGGCGGTCCGTTCCCGAGGACGAACGAGACCGTCAGATGGTCGTTGGAGCGACCTTGGCAGACCTCGACGGCGCACACACGGTGCTCGTCGTAATCATGAACCATCTTGACGGGCTCTGACGCGACCTTTGCCGGACCGGCATGGCGGGCTGACCATCGCCCGCGGACATTGACGCCGTCCGGGGCGTTCGCGAGCGCGCGCCTGGGGCATAGGCGTGCGGGCGGCGCGCCGCTGGGGCGCGACGCCCCGGAGACCGCCCCAGGGAGGCGCCCGGAAAGGATGAGCTGTGCGTCACAGACGTCCGCGTGCCGGACACGCGGGCCGCGGGCCGTCGCGATCTTCGCGAGGGCGACGTCCACCACCTTTCTCTGTGACCACATGAGCGCCAGACTACGGCTTTTTGCCCACTGCTCCCAACGACTTGGCGAAGTCGCTGATTGCGGTGATATAGCGAGCCGATGTATCCTCAGGATGTATCAGTCCGATACATCGACGCGAGAGGAGGCGGTTCCGGTGGCCGGCGGGCAGGGCAGAGTGCTGGAGCTGGCCGTGCTCGGGTCGCTGCACGAGACGCCACTTCACGGCTACGAGCTGCGCAAACGACTCAACGCCCTGCTGGGGATGTTCCGGGCGTTCTCGTACGGGTCGCTGTACCCCTGCCTGCGATCACTGCTCGCACAGGGCCTCATCGCCGAGGAACAGCCGGCTCCCACGACGATCGTCGGCGGCCGATCGAAGATCGTCTACAAGCTGACCGCCGAGGGCAAGGAGCGCCTGCAGGAGCTGCTCACCCAGGCCGGGCCGTCCGCATGGGAGGACGAGAGCTTCGGCGTCCACTTCGCGTTCTTCCGGCACACGGAGGCCGAGGTGCGGCTGCGCATCCTCGAAGGCCGCCGCAGCCGGCTGGAGGAGCGGCTCGACAGCGTGCGCACCGCTCTGGCGCGCACCCGGGAGCGCCTCGACAGCTACACGCTCGAACTGCAACGTCACGGCCTCGAATCGGTCGAACGCGAGGTGCGTTGGCTGAACGAGCTGATCGCGACGGAGAGACGGGCCTCGCAAGAGCCCGATGGGAAGACCACGTCAACTGATGAGTAAGGGAGCAAGTGCGATGGGTTCGGTTCGCGTGGCCATTGTCGGTGTCGGCAACTGCGCGGCGTCGCTGGTCCAGGGCGTGCACTACTACAAGGACGCCGACCCGGACGTACGGGTGCCGGGCCTGATGCACGTGCGGTTCGGTGATTACCACGTGGGCGACGTCGAGTTCGTCGCCGCCTTCGACGTGGACGCCAAGAAGGTCGGCCGTGACCTCTCGGAGGCGATCGTCGCCAGCGAGAACAACACCGTCAAGATCACCGATGTGCCGCCCACCGGGGTGACCGTCCAGCGCGGACACACCTTCGACGGTCTGGGCGAGTACTACCGCGAGATCATCGAGGAGTCCGACGAGCAGCCCGTCGACGTCGTCAAGGTGCTGCGCGAGACCGGCGCCGACGTCCTCGTCTCCTACCTGCCGGTGGGCTCGGAGGAGGCCGACCGCTTCTACGCCCAGTGCGCCATCGACGCCAAGGTGGCGTTCGTCAACGCGCTGCCGGTCTTCATCGCCTCCGACCCCGAGTGGGCCGAGAAGTTCACCGAGGCCGGCGTGCCGATCGTCGGCGACGACATCAAGTCGCAGGTCGGCGCCACGATCACGCACCGCGTGCTGGCCAAGCTGTTCGAGGACCGCGGGGTCGAGCTGCTGCGCACCTACCAGCTCAACTTCGGCGGCAACATGGACTTCATGAACATGCTGGAGCGCACCCGCCTCCAGTCGAAGAAGGTCTCCAAGACGCAGTCGGTCACCTCGCAGATCCCGCACGAGATGCGCAAGGCAGACGTGCACATCGGCCCGTCGGACCACGTCCCGTGGCTCGACGACCGCAAGTGGGCCTACGTCCGCCTGGAGGGGCGCTCGTTCGGCGACACGCCGCTCAACCTGGAGTACAAGCTTGAGGTGTGGGACTCGCCCAACTCGGCCGGCATCATCATCGACGCCGTCCGCGCCGCGAAGATCGCCCTCGACCGGGGCATCGGCGGCCCGATCCTCAGCGCGTCGTCCTACTTCATGAAGTCGCCGCCCATCCAGTACTCCGACGACGAGGCGCGCGACTACGTCGAGAAGTTCATCCGCGGCGAGGTGGAGCGCTGACCGGCTGCTGACCGTGACCGGCCCCCTCCCCCGTGGGGGGCCGGCCGGACGTGCCGCTAGGAGGCCGCGCGGGCGGCAGGAGGCAGGTCGGCCTCCCTGGCCGGAGCCCAGTCCATGGGATCGGGGCCCAGCTCCACGAGGAGCGGCACCTGCTTCGCGCACCACGGCGAGATGGCCAGCTCACCGCTGAGGACCCCGTCGGCGAACTCCTTCCACGGCATCCACAGCGTCTCGCCCACCTCCTCCGGGTTGGGCACCGCCGGCTCGTCCACCGTGACCCGGTAGACGGGGCACAGCTCGTGCTCGACGATGCCGTTGCCCATGACCGCGCGGTAGGCGAAGGTCGGCAGGATGAGGTCGGCGGGCGCCGGCGGCAGGCCCAGCTCGTAGGAGAGCCGGCGGCTGACCGCGTGGTCGAGCGGCTCGCCGGGCAGGGGATGGCCGCAGCAGCTGTTGGTGAGCACGCCGGGCCAGGTGACCTTGTGGGCGGCCCGCCTGGTCAGCAGGACCCGCCCGTCGCGGTCGAAGACATAGCTGGAGAACGCCAGGTGGAGCGGAGTCTCCCGACCGTGCACCGAGGCCTTGGGCGCGGTGCCGATCGCGTGGCCGTCATCGTCGACGAGCACCACGAGTTCATCAGACGTCACGCTACGAAGCGTACGTGATCATGTGTGTGTTCCGGACCGCGAACGGCGACCTGAGGCGCCAACCTCTCGCCGGCCGCGCCCCGCACGCGGCCGACATCCTCTCGCGGGCCGCCCCCCGCGCGCTGCCGGCATCGGGCGAGCCGCACCGCGCGGACGCCCGGTTAGGCTGGCTGCGTGTCGTTCGTCGCCGATCTCCGCGTGGTCCTGCGAGGCCGGGACTTCCGCCGGTTGTTCGGCACCCGGCTGGTGTCCCAGTTCTCCGACGGGATCTTCCAGTTCGGGGTGACGGGGTTCGCGTTCTTCAGCCCCGAGAAGCAGACGACCGCCCTGGCGGTGGCCGCCGGGCTGGCCGTGCTGCTGATGCCCTACAGCATCCTGGGGCCGTTCGTCGGGGTGTTCATCGACCGCTGGTCGCGGCGGCAGATCCTGGTGGTCGCGCCGATCGTGCGCGGGGCGTTGCTGCTGGTGGCCGCCGCGCTCGTGGCGGCCGACACGCCCGACGCGTTCTTCTACGCCGCGGCGCTGGGCGTGCTGGCGGTCAACCGGTTCTTCCTGGCCGCGCTCGGCGCGTCGCTGCCGCACGTGGTGCCGGCGGACCGGTTGATGGCGGCCAACGCCGTCGTCCCGACGTCGGGCACCGTCCTGACGTTCGTGGGTGCGGGCGTGGCGATCGGGATGCGCGAGGTGCTCGGCGGCGACGACGCGGGCACGGCGGTGCTGCTGGTCGTCTCCGGCGTGGTGTTCGGGCTGAGCGCGCTGATCGCCCGCACGATGCCACGCTCGCTGCTCGGCCCCTCCGCCGACCCCGACCGGCCGCAGGCGCGCGAGGCGCTGCACAACGTCGTGGTCGGCCTGGCCGACGGCGCCAGGCACCTGGCCGGCCACCGCGTCGCCGCCGCCACGATGGGCGCGATGGCCGCGCACCGGTTCCTGTACGGCATGGCGACGGCCCTCGGCATCATCCTCTACCGCTACTACTTCACCGACGGCGACGCCGACGCGGCGCTGCGCGGGATCAGCGTGGTGGTGGCCACCTCCGGCGTCGGCTACTTCGTCGCGGTGCTGATCACGCCGTGGGCGACCGAACGGTTCACGATCGAGCGGTGGGTGCCGATCGCGCTCGCCTCGGCCGGCGTGCTGACCGGCGTGCTGGTGATGCCGTTCCAGGAGTGGGGGCTGCCCGCGGCCGGCTTCGTGCTGGGCGTCGCCGGGCAGAGCGTGAAGATCTGCGCCGACACCACCGTGCAGCGCGACGTGGAGGACGCCTACCTGGGCCGCGCCTTCTCGATCTACGACATGCTGTTCAACGGCATGTACGTGCTGGCGGCGGCCCTGTCGGCGGCGATCCTGCCGGCCGACGGCAGGTCCTACCTGGCCGTGGCGATCATCGCGGTGGGTTATCCGACGGCGGCGTTGGTCTACCGGATGATCACCAGGCCCCGCGTTCCCTCGGCCTGACCCCGCCGGCATGACGGCGCCGGCCTGACCCCGCCGGCCTGACCCCGCCGACTTGGCGGCGCCCGTCGACCGGGCGCCGGGCGGCCCTCAGGAGGCCGGTACGCCGTTGTCGCGCGCCCAGCCGAGCAGCGCCTCCGTGGCGGCGTCCTTGCCGATGACGCCCTTGTCGAGGCGCAGGTCGAGCAGGAACTTGTACGCCTTGCCGACGATCGGGCCCGGCCCGACGCCGAGGACCCGCTGGATCTCGTTGCCGTCGAGCTCCGGCCGGATCTTGGCCAGCTCCTCCTCATCGGCCAGCCGGGCGATGCGCTGCTCCAACTGGTCGTAGGTGCGCGACAGGGCGGCGGCCTTGCGCTTGTTGCGGGTGGTGCAGTCGGCCCGGGTGAGCTTGTGCAGGCGGCTGAGCAGGTGGCCGGCGTCGCGCACGTAGCGGCGCACCGCGCTGTCGGTCCACTCGCCCGTGCCGTAGCCGTGGAAGCGCAGGTGCAGCTCCACCAGCCGCGACACGTCGGCCACGACGTCCTTGGGGAAGCGCAGCTCCGTCATGCGCTTCTTGGTCATCTGCGCGCCGACCACCTCGTGGTGGTGGAAGGAGACGCGCCCGCCCGGCTCGTGCCGCCGCGTCTTGGGCTTGCCGATGTCGTGCATCAGCGCGGCCCAGCGCAGGACCCGGTCGGCGATGCCGTCCTCCTCCTGGGCGATGGCCTGGTCGAGCACGGTCAGGGTGTGCTCGTAGACGTCCTTGTGCCGGTGGTGCTCGTCGATCTCCAGGCGCAGCTTGGGCAGCTCGGGCAGCACGTGGGCGGCCAGGCCGGTGTCGACGAGCAGGCGCAGGCCCTCGCGCGGGTAGGCGCCGCAGATCAGCTTGTCGAGCTCGTCGCGGATCCGCTCGGCGGAGACGATCTCGATGCGCTCGGCCATCGCGGTCATCGCCTCGACCACGGCAGGGTCCACCGAGAACCCGAGCTGGGAGGCGAACCGGGCGGCGCGCAGCATGCGCAGCGGGTCGTCGCCGAAGGACTGCTCGGGGGTGCCGGGCGTGCGCAGCCGCCGGGCGGCGAGGTCGCGCAGGCCGCCGTAGGGGTCGGCGAACTCGTGGCCGGGCAGGCGCACGGCCATCGCGTTGACCGCGAAGTCGCGCCGCTCCAGATCGGCCTCCAGCGTCTCGCCGTACATCACCTCGGGCTTGCGCGACTTGGGGTCGTACGACTCGCTCCGGTAGGTGGTGATCTCGATCTGCCAGCTCCCCTTGCGCACCCCGACCGTGCCGAAGTCGATGCCTATCGTCCACACCGAGTCGGCCCAGTCGCGGACGAGTTCGAGCACCCGCTCGGGGCGGGCGTCGGTCGTCAGGTCGAGGTCGTTGCCGGCGCGGCCGAGGAGGATGTCGCGCACGGGACCGCCGACGAGGGCGAGCTCGTGGCCGTGGTCGGCGAAGAGCCGGCCGAGCTCGTCGGCCACGGGGGCGATCTTTCGGAACAGGTCAGTCATGGCCCGCTGCTGGTTGTCGGTCAGATTTGAATCGGACAAGCTGGGTAGGTCCTTCGATTCCGGAACATATCCCCCGGGCCATGTGAGGTCCGGGTTACCGTCGGTCAAACAGGACCGTCGGGGGCCAAGGAACGAAGGAGCGTGTTATGAAGGACGCCCTCGCGATCCACCGCTGGCTCCTCGCACACCAGGTCCACCATGAGATCGTACGCCTTCCGCGTCCCATCACAGGCGCGGACGAGCTGCCCGAGGCGATCTCCGCACCCCCCGGCAGGTGCGTGGCCGTGACGGCGTTCGAGGTCGCCACGGCGATGGACGAGCAGGTCGTCGCCGTCGTCTCCACCGTGGCGGCACCGCCGCTGCCCGGGGTCGTCGGAGGGCTGCTGGGCGTGCGCAGGGTACGCCCCGCCTCCGCCTTCACGGTCAACTCCGCCACCGACTACGCCGCCGGGCTGGTCTGCCCGCTCCTGCTGCCCGCCGAGCTCCGCGTCCTGATCGACGACCGCCTCCAGCCCGACATCGAGCCGATCTTCACGGCCACCGGCGAGCGACACACCGCCCTCCGCATCCGTGCCCTCGACCTGCTGTCCGTCCTGCGCGGCAAGACCGTGGACCTGAGGATCCCCCGCGCCGGGGGACCACGCGTGGCGGTCGCGTCGCGGCACTGAACCCGTACCATTGCGGGCGTGCGCCGTACTCCTGCCCGGGCGGACGCGTGATCCGGAAGGCCACGCTGCTCGCCGTTCTGTCCACCGCGTTGCTCGCGCCCATGGTCGCGACGACGCCTGGTGCGGCTGCCGCGACGACCCGTACGAGCACCGCCGCGAGCGCCCGCCAGGGGCTCAGCCTCACGGTGTCGGCCATCACGCCCGAGTGGGCCAAGGGCCAGGCCGATGTGGTGAAGGTCTCGGGCACGATCCGCAACGACACCGGCGCCGAACTGCCACAGCTCACGGTCCGCCTGCGCTACTTCCCGCAGCGCTTCGCCGACCGGGCGGCGCTGGAGACCTATCAGGCCGACCAGACCGACGCGACACTCCCGGGCAGGGTGTCCACCCAGTCGAGCGTGTCCTTCGTGACGCTGGCCGCCGGCGCCTCCATGCCGTGGGAGTTCACCCTCACGCCGGCGCAGCTCCAGCTCGCCTCGTTCGGCGCCTATCCCATCGCGGTCGAGGTCATGCAGCAGGGCTGGCGCCGGCTCGCCGTGCAGCGCACGTTCCTCACCTACGCGCCGCCGACCCAGCCCAAGCTGCCCCGCAACCGGCTCGCCGTCGTCCTGCCGGTCATCGACCAGCCGCACCGCGCCGACGACGGCACCTTCACCGACGACAAGCTGAGCGCCGCACTGGCCGGCAAGGGACGGCTCGCCGACCTGGCGCGCATCGCCGCGACGGCGCCCAAGGCCGTCACCTGGTTCGTCGAGCCGTCGCTGCTCGACGACGTGAACGCCATGGTCAAGGGCTACCGCGTCACCAGCGCCAAGAACGGCGAGGCGAGCAGGCCGGCCAGCGCCGAGGCGTCGCAGTGGCTGGCCGACATGCGCACGGCCCTCGCCGCCTCCCCCGTCGTGGCGACGCCGTACGCCGACCCCGACGTCACCGCCCTCGTCCACCAGGGGCTCGACGCGCTGACCGGCCGGGCGCTGGAGCTCGGCGCCCAGAAGGCGGGTGAGCTGCTCAAGCCCGGCGTGCAGGCGTCCGTCAACTGGCCGGCGAACGGCCTGATCGACGCCGACGCGCTCGACGCGCTCGCCGTCGGCAAGGGCTCCGCCCAGGTGCGCAAGGTCCTGCTCAACTCGACCAACCTGCCGCCCCAGGCGGCCGCCGCCACCACCCCCGCCACCCCCGCCACGCCGGCCACGCCCCCCGCGGTCACCCCCGACGCCGCCACGACGCTCGACACCGTCAACGGCCCCGTCACCGCGCTCGTCGCCGACTCCGGGCTGAGCCGTACGTTCGAGCCCGGCGAGTCGTCCTCGACGGTGCTCGGCAAGCAGCGGTTCATCGCCGAGACCGCGACGATCGCCGCCGAGCCCGGCCAGACGGCGCCGCGCTCGCTCGTGGTGGCGCCGTCCCGGCGCTGGGACCCCAACCCCACCCTCGTCTCCTCCCTGCTCAAGACGGCGGGCACCCTGCCGTGGCTGACGCTCACCCCGCTCGACTCGATCAAGCCCGCCAAGACGCCGACGCCGCGGGCCGGCCTGACCTACACCGACGCCGACCGCAAGGAGGAGCTCGGCGGCAAGTACCTCGGCCCGGTCAAGGCCGCCTGGGAGAAGGCGCAGCTCACCTCGCTCATCACGACCGAGAAGCGGGTCTCGTCCTTCGACTCCGCCGTGCTCCGGCTGGCCTCCTCGGCCTGGCGCAACCAGACCCGGGCCGGGCGCGCGGTGACCAAACTGGTCGACGGCAAGGTGCAGGCCACCATGAACAAGGTGTCGATCACGGGCGCGGACCCCGACCGGCCGCGCACTCTGGCCGGCTCCAACGGCGTGGTCCCCATCAGCGTCAAGAACACCATGCCGGCCCAGGTCACGGTCGACGTCGAGGTCACCTCCAACAACCCGAGGCTGCTGCGGGTGGAGCCCCAACCGTCCGACCGGCTGGTGATCGGCGGCGACGGGCAGAGCGGCACCCTGCAGGTCCCGCTGACGGCCTCGCCGAGCGGCAGCGGCGACGCCACGGTGACCGTGCAGCTCAAGACGTCCGACGGCCGGGCGTACGGCAAGCCCGTCAAGCTGACCATCCGGACCACCGGCTACACCGGGATCGCCCTGGTGATCGTGGGGGCGGCGCTGACGGTGATGCTGGCGGCGGTGGTCACGCGGGTGCTCAGGCGTAGATCGCAGCGACGGCTCGCGCGGGCCGCCAGGACACGGGAAAGTGAGACCGTATGAGCCGCATGCTGCGGGCCAGCGCCGTCATGGCCGCGGGCACCATGGTGTCGAGGGTCACCGGCTTCGTGCGGACCATGGTGCTGGCGTACGCGATCGGCACCTTCGCGCTGGGCGACGCCTACAACGTGGCCTACGCCATCCCCTACAGCATCCTCGACCTGCTCCTGCTCGGCGTGCTCAGCAGCGTCGTGGTGCCGATGATCGTGCGGGCGCAGAAGGAGGACGCCGACGGCGGCCGGGCCTACGAGCAGCGCCTGCTGACGCTCTCCGCGGTGGCGCTGGCCGTCGTCGCCCTGCTCGCGGTGCTCGCCGCCCCGCTGCTCATCGACCTCTACACCACCGGCTGGGAGCCGGGCAGCCGCAAGTACGAGGTCGCGGTGCTGCTGGCCAGGCTGATCCTGCCGCAGCTCGCGTTCTTCGGCGTCGGCGCGGTCGCCGGCGCCATCCTCAACACCCGCGACCGGTTCGCCGCGCCCATGTGGGCTCCGGTGCTCAACAACATCGTGGTCATCGGCGTGCTGCTCGTCTTCGCGATGGTGGCCGGTGAGGTGAACGGCGACGTCTCCCGCGTCACCGACGGCCAGCTCGCTCTGCTCGGCCTCGGCACCACGGCGGGCATCGTGGCCCAGGCGGCCGTCCTGGTCGTCGCGCTGAAGCGGACCGGGTTCGTCTTCACCCCCCGCTTCGACGCGCGCAACGCGCGGCTCGGCGAGATGGGCAGGGCCGGCGTCTGGACGATCGGCTACGTGATCGTCACCCAGCTCGGCTTCATGCTGACCACCAACCTGGCCAGCGCCGCCGGTGACGCGGTGCACGGCCACGGCATCACGCCCTACACGTTCGCCTTCCAGCTCTTCCAGCTCCCGTACGGCGTCATCGGCGTCTCGGTGATCACCGCCATGCTGCCGCGGATGAGCCGGGCCGTCACCGAGCAGCGCTTCGGCGACGTGCGCGGCGAGTTCGGGTCCAGCGTGCGGCTGATCGCGTCCATCATGGTGCCGGTGTCGCTGCTGCTCATGGTGCTCGGGCCGGCGATCACCGTGCCGATCTACGCGCACGGCGTCACCACCGTGCAGGACGCCGTCTACATCGGCAACGTGCTGCAGGTGTACGGCCTGGCGCTGGTGCCGTTCGCGATCTTCCAGTTGCTGCTGCGGGTCTTCTACGCCTTCGGCGACACGCGGACTCCGGTGTACGTCGGAGCGGCCACGACGGCGGTGAACGCGCTGCTCATGTGGATCATGTACCAGTTGCTGCCGTTCGCCTACACCGTGATGGGCCTGGCTTTCGCCTACGCGGTCGCCTATGCTCTCGGCGCTGTGGGCGCCTGGTGGCTGGCGAGCCGCCGCGTCCAGGGGCTCGGCGGCTGGCAGATCGGCTGGGCATTGACCCGGATGTACCTCGCCGCGCTGCCCACGGCCGCGCTGGCGCTGGCCTCGGTCTGGGCGGTACAACTGATCTTCGGCGGGCTCGGGTTCGTCAGCTCGCTGATCGTCCTGGCGGTCGGCGGCGGGCTCGGCATGCTGCTGTACCTGGGTGTCGCCCACCGGATGCGCATCCCGGAGGTCAACTCGATCGTCGGGACGGTTGCCGGACGGGTAGGCCGGTAAAGAACACGGGCGGAACCGGCGCGGCACTAGCATGGTGCCCACACGCGCGAATGGAAGCAGGAGGGGCGTGGGCGGATCCACCCGGCATAGCGTGCCTACGTGGGACACCACCACGCAGGTGAGACGAGTCATGAGCACGCCCACGAGCGGAGTAGGTCAGTGAGCACGTCGGCGGTCGAACCCGGCACCCGTCTCGCCGAGCGCTTCCGGCTCGAGGACCGCGTCGCGGAGTCCGAGGGCGCGACCCTGTGGAAGGCCATCGACGAGATCCTCGCCCGCCCCGTCGCCGTCCTCACCTTCTCCCCCGACTTCCCGCGCGTCCACGAGGTCGTCACGGCCGCCCGGGCCGCCAGCCGGCTCACCGACCCGCGCCTGACGCAGGTGTTCGACGCCGCCGAGGACGACGACCACTCCTACGTGGTCAGCGAGTGGGTCACCGGTGACACCTTCGCCGACCTGATCGCCGCCGGGCCGCTGGAGCCGGAGCGGGCGGCCGGGCTGGTCGCCGAGGCGGCCGAGGCCCTCGCGCACGCCCACGAGGCCAACCTCCACCACCTGTGCCTGCGCCCGTCCCACCTGATCTGGACGACCGGCAACACCGTCAAGGTGCTCGGCGTCGCCGTCGACGCGGCGCTGTCCGGGCTCACCACCGACCAGCCGGCGCTCGACGACGCCGAAGGGCTCGGGCGGCTGCTCTACGCCGGGCTGACCGGCCACTGGCCCGGCGACGAGGAGGAGGACGGCCTGCCCGTCGCCCCCATGGACGACGGGCATTTCTGCACGCCCCGCCAGGTCACCGCCGGGGTGCCGAGCTATCTCGACACGGTCACCGTGCGGGCCTGCCTGCCGGAGTCGCGCCGGGGCCAACCGGCGCTGGCCGGCCCGGCCGACGTCGCCGAGGCGCTGGCGGGCGTGGCCAGGCCCATGCCGATCCCGCTGCCCTACCACTCGACGCCGCCCTCGGTCACGTCGGCGTCACCGTCCGAAGGGCCGGGCACCGACCGGCACACCGCGGTGCGGCAGCACCGCCCCGCCCTGCAGCGCCCGGCCCCCGTCCAGCACGGCGGCACGGTCAACCGGGTGCTGATGACCGTCGTGGTGCTGCTGGTCATCGCCGCGGTGGGCGTGGGCGCGTGGACGATCGGGCGGAGCCTGGGCAGCCCGAGCACACCGGAGGCGCAGACCTCACCGACGGCCGGGTCCGCCACGCCCAAGGCGGCGCCCCAGGCGGTCAAGCCGAAGAAGGCCGCGGCCTTCGACCCTCCGCCCGGCGACAACGAGGAGAACGAAGGCGCCGAGCTGACCCTCGACGGCAAGCCGAGCACGTTGTGGAAGACCGACACCTACTCCAACGCCGAGTTCGGCAACCTCAAGGACGGCGTGGGCCTGCTGCTCGACATGGGCAAGTCCATGCAGATCAGCGACGTGGCGGCGACGCTGTCGAAGGCGCCGGGAGGCACGGTCGAGCTCAGGGTCGGCGACAGGGCCGAGCTGTCGGCATTGAAAACCGTTGCCCGCGCCAAGGACGCTTCTGGCAAGATCACACTGACGCCCGACGAAGCCGCAAGCGGTCAATACGTTTTGATCTGGTTTACGAAACTTCCAGCGGAGTCGGACGGGTACCGTGGCACCATCTATGAAGTAGTGGTGCATTCCCCCGGATCGGCATAATCAGGAACCCCTCTTGTGAACTCCCCACCCGAGACACCCTCATCCGCGGAACGGCCGGCGGTCAGCGACGCCGAGCTGCTGACCGCGCACATCAACGGGGATCCCCACGCGTTCAGCGAGATCGTCAAGAGGCACCGCGACCGCATGTGGGCCGTCGCCCTGCGCACGCTCGGCGACCCCGACGAGGCCGCCGACGCCGTGCAGGACGCCTTCGTCTCCGCCTACCGCAAGGCCGGCACCTTCCGGGGTGAGGCGGCCGTCACCACCTGGCTGCACCGGATCGTCGTCAACGCCTGCCTCGACCGGATGCGCCGCAAGTCCATCCGGCCGGTCGCCGACGACGAGCTGATCGAGGCCGCCGAGCGCGACACGCCGCTGCCCGACCAGACGGGCGAGCGCGAGGTCTCCATGGAGGTCTCGGCCGCGCTGAAGCGCCTGCCCGCCGACCAGCGCGCGGCCCTGGTCCTCGTCGACATGATGGGCTACTCGGTCGAGGACGCGGCTCAGGTGCTGGAAGTGCCGAGCGGCACGGTGAAGAGCCGCTGCGCTCGGGGAAGAGCCAAACTCGCCCCAATTCTTTCGCATCTACGGAACCGTTCCGACTTCACTCGCGTCTCATCCGCGAAGGGAGCAGAACTTCGTGACGGGTGATACGCACTACGATCTGGACACCCTGGCCGATCTGGCCGAGGGTCTCCTGGACGCCGGCAAGGCTCGCCAGGTCCGCGACCATCTCGCGGTATGCGACCCATGTGGGGAGCTCCTGGCCGACCTAGCGGGTGTTCGCGAGGTGCTCGCGGCGACTCCGACACCGGCCATGCCGATGGGGGTCGCACTGCGCATCGACAAGGCGCTCGCCGCCGAGGCCGAGTCCCGGAAGGGAGGTGTGGGCCTCGCGGAAACACCTGACTGGGACGAGCTCATGCGGGACGCCCCGTGGGAGCGGACGGCGGCCGTGTACGAGCCGGCGTTCGGACGCGCCGCCGAGCCAGCCGTTCAGGAGCCCGCCGCGGCGGAGCCCGCGGCCGAGGAGTCCGAGCGGGTCCCCGAGCCGGTGCGCCTGGGAGTGGTCGCCGACGACGGCTCCGTCGTCCCGGCCGCGCTGACCGGGCGGCGCGCGTCCCGGCGGCGCCGGTGGGCGATGCCCGCCGTGGCCGCGGCCGCCGCGGCCGCCGTGGTGGGCACGGCGGTGGTCTCGACGGGGATGCTCGCTTCGGGCACGGGTTCGGGAGGCGCGGGACGGCAACAGGTCGTCGCCCAGCCGTCCACACCCACCCGCGCGCCCGCCAGGGGGCTGGAGCGCCCCGCCAGGCCGTACGCGCTGACCGACAGCGGCCACAACTACAGCGACGCCGAGCTGCGCCAGCCCCTCGAAGGCGTCTTCGGTCCGGCCCCCATCTTCAACGGGGGTTCGGAGGACGCCGCCCAGGTGGCCAAGTGCGTGGAGCGGGTGTCCAGCCGGACGAAGCTCACCATCTTCGCGGTGGACCAGGGCCAGTACAACGGCCAGGAGGCGGTCATCATGGCGTCGCGCAAGAGCGAGAACGCCAAGAAGATCCGGCTCGACATCGTCGATCCGTTCCGCTGCAAGAACCTCCGCAAGCCGACCATCGGCCGCTGGTAGCCTCCTTTCCCACGTCAGAGCCCGCTTCGGCGGGCTCTTTCGGTTCATGGCGGTGTCGCGGGTGAGGGTCGGGAATGGCGGCGGCCTAGGATCTGTTGACGCCACTGGCAACAGCAGACGAGGAAGGCAGCGTGGGAGCGTTGAGCGACGTTCGTAACGTGATCATCATCGGGTCGGGCCCCGCTGGTTACACCGCGGCGGTCTACTCCGCGCGCGCCGAGCTGAAGCCGCTGGTCTTCGAGGGCTCCGTCACGGCGGGCGGTGCGCTGATGAACACCACCGACGTGGAGAACTTCCCCGGATTCCCCGACGGCATCATGGGCCCCGACCTGATGGACAACCTGCGCAAGCAGGCCGAGCGGTTCGGTGCCGAGCTGGTCGCGGACGACGTCGTCGAGGTGGACCTGGAGGCCAACCCCAAGGTCGTCAAGACCTACACCGACACCTACTACGCCAAGTCCGTCATCCTGGCGATGGGCTCCGGCTACCGCGAGCTCGGCCTGGAGAACGAGAAGCGGCTCTCCGGCCGCGGCGTGTCGTGGTGTGCCACGTGCGACGGCTTCTTCTTCCGCAACAAGGACATCGTGGTCGTCGGCGGCGGCGACACGGCGATGGAGGAGGCCACGTTCCTGACCCGGTTCGCGCGCATGGTCACGGTCGTGCACCGGCGTGACGAGCTCCGGGCCAGCAAGATCATGCAGGAGCGGGCGTTCGCGAACGACAAGATCCGTTTCGTCTGGGACAGCGAGGTGGTCGACGTCCTCGGCGAGAGCCGGGTGGAGGCCGTGAAGCTGCGCAACGTCAAGACGGGCGAGGAGTGCGAGCTGGCCACCGACGCCCTGTTCCTGGCGATCGGCCACGACCCGCGTACCGAGCTGGTCAAGGGGCAGATCGAGCTGGACGACGAGGGCTACGTCAAGGTCGCCTCCCCATCGACCGCCACCAACATCGAGGGCGTGTTCGCCGCCGGCGACGTCGTCGACCACACCTACCGTCAGGCCATCACCGCGGCCGGCACCGGCTGCTCGGCGTCCCTCGACTCCGAGCGCTGGCTCGCCGCCCAGGAAAGTTAGGAGCGCACCGTGAAGGCAGTAACCGACGCCACGTTCGAGGCCGAGGTCCTCAAGAGCGACAAGCCCGTTCTGGTCGACTTCTGGGCCGAGTGGTGCGGCCCGTGCCGTCAGGTCGCGCCCATCCTTGAGGAGATCGCCCGCGACCACGGCGACAAGCTGGAGATCGTCAAGCTCAACATCGACGAGAACCCGCAGGTCCCGCGCGACTACGGGGTCCTGCAGATCCCGACGATGAACGTCTTCAAGGGCGGCGAGGTCGTCAAGCAGATCATCGGCGCCAAGCCGAAGGCGATGCTGCTGCGCGAGCTCGACGGCATCATCTAGGCCGTTCACCCGGGCACGTTCGGTCCCGCTTGTTCACTTCGCGCCTGAGCGACCGGGCCTGAGCCGTCAGGCCGTCCGTGAGAGCCTCCCGCGTCCGCGTGGGGGGCTCTGCGCGTGTCCGGGCATCGCCCGGCGCGCTCAAGCGCCGGGGCGGGCCGCCCGCCGGGCGATCAGCGCCTCCACGCCGTCGAGCAGCAGATCGAGGCCGAACCGGAAGTCGGCGTCCGCCGTCCACCCCTCGGACTCCCGGAGCAGCCCGGCCCGCATCATGGCCGACAGCGCGGGGTAGGCCTGCGGGTCGAGCACCTCGGCGAGCACCGCGCCGTAGTCGGCGGCCCCGGTGATCCTCGCGTCGTCGAGTCCCCGGCCCCCGGTGCGCATCCGGTGCGTGAGTGTGGCGTCGGTCAGCGCGTATCCGGTGAGGGCGGTGACCACGTTGAACCTCTCGCCGTCGCCGAGCGGGGTGTCGCCGAGCGCGTCCAGGGCCCGGTCGAGCCAGCGCAGCCGTCGCGGCCCCATGGGCGGGTCGAGGCCCGGCAGGGACAGCAGCCACGGGCGCCGCAGCAGCAGGTCACGGTTCGCCCGGGTCCAGGCGACCAGGTAGTCGCGCCAGGACCGGCCGTCCCGCTCGGGCGGTGGGGGGACGGCGCCGTCGGCCATGATGGTCAGCAGCTCGTCCTTGCTGCCGACGTACCGGTACAGCGCCATCGGGGCGACGCCCACGCGTGCTGCGACCCCGCTCATGGAGACCCCGGCCAGCCCGTCGGCGTCGGCGATCTCGATCGCCGCGGCCGTGATCGTCGCCAGGTCGAGGCGCGGTCGCGGACCCCGGCGTGTCCCGGGCTCGCGCCCCCACATCCGGGCCACGACCGGCGGCAGCTCGGTCATCGGACTCCTCATTAATGCTGTACGTTCTACACAGTAGATAATACACAGTAAGGGGATCCGATGGAGATCCGGACGTTCCAGGAGAGCGACCGCGCCGAGTTGCGTGAGCTGTTCGCCCGCGTGGGCGAAGGCGCCCCGACCGCGTCGCTGTGGGGGCACGTGGAATCCGAGGCGGCGGTGTACCTGGAGCCGTACATGGACCTGGCCCCCCAGTCTCTCTTCCTCGCCGTGGCCGACGGGGCGCTGGTCGGCTACCTGGCGGGCTGCCTCGACACCTCGGCGTTCCCGCGCGAGAGCGAGCGCATGGAGCGGGCGGTCAGGCAGCACCGGCTGATGTTCCGGGCCCGCCCCGTGGCCTTCTTTGCCCGCGCCCTGGCCGACGCGGTGCGGGCCAGGCTCAGGAAGGAGCCCACCGCGGGAGACTTCGACGATCGCCGGTGGCCCGCGCACCTGCACATCAACGTCGCACGCGAAGCACGGGGCACCGGCGCCGCCGACGCGCTGATGCGCGGCTGGCTCGACCAGCTCAGGACGGCCGGGTCGCCCGGCTGTCACCTGCAGACCCTGGTCGAGAACACCCGGGCGGTGCGGTTCTTCGCCCGCATGGGCTTCGCCCCGCACGGCCCGACGCCGCTGGTCCCCGGCATCCGGCACGAGGGCAGGCGGATGCACCAGCGGACGATGGTCTGGAGCCCGTGACCTCGCGCGCCCGCAGGACGGCTAGACGGGACGCAGGGCGCGCTCGGGGCTCATGGAGCCCAGGAGGCGTTCCAGGGCCACCTCGACGTCCTCACGCCACGACACGGCCGTCTTGAGCTCCAGCCGCAGCCGCGGAAAGCGCAGATGCGGCCGTACGGTCTTGAACCCGACCGAAAGGAGGTACTCGGCCGGCACCACGCAGCTCGGCTCCTCCCACTTGAGGTCCCCGAACGCCTCGATCGCCTTGACCCCGCGCCGGGTGAGATCCTTGGCCACCCCCTGGATGAGCATGCGCCCCAGCCCGCCACCGGAGAACTCCGGGATGACGTGCGCCGTCATGAGCAGCACCGCGTCGGCGCTGACCGGCGAGGTGGGGAACGCCACCGAGCGCGGCGTGTAGAGCGGCGGCGCGTACAGCACGAACCCGGCCGGCACCCCATCGACGTAGACGATCTTTCCGCAGCTGCCCCATTCGAGCAGCGTGGCGGAGATCCACGCCTCCTTCTCCAGGCCAGGGTCGCCCGACTCGACCGCCCGCTCCCCGTTGACGGGGTCGAGCTCCCAGAAGACGCACCGGCGGCAGCGGCGCGGAAGATCGTCAAGGTTGTCCAGGGTGATATTGACCAGCCGGCGCGACAACTACGGCCCCTATCGTCGACTCGAAAAGCGCGGGAAAACCGCGTCCCCAGCTGGCATCGTAGCCCAGTGACGGCGCCGCCAGCGGGCACCACGGCCGCCAGCCCGGTCACGGGCGACATGTCCGACTGGCGTAACCTGATATTCCAGGTCTCCATGACACCTAGGAGGTGGACCGTGACGGATGAGCAGGATCACGGTCAGACGCCCGCGATTCACGGGTCGCGCATCGACGCCTACGTCGATCGGTACGCCGCGCGAGCTACCGGGATGGTCGCCTCCGAGGTCCGAGCTCTGTTCGCCGTCGCGTCGAGGCCCGAGGTGGTCTCGCTCGCCGGCGGCATGCCGTACGTCACCGCACTTCCCCTCGACATGGTCGGCGAGCTCGTCTCCGACCTGGTGACCAGGCGCGGCCCGGTCGCGCTCCAGTACGGCTCAGGGCAGGGTGATCCGCACCTGCGCGAGCAGATCTGCGAGGTCATGCGGATGGAGGGGATCAACGCCGGGGCCAACGACGTCGTCGTCACGGTGGGGTCCCAGCAGGCGCTCGACCTCATCACCCGGATCTTCATCGACCCCGGTGACGTGGTGCTGGCCGAGGGGCCCTCGTACGTGGGCGCCTTGGGCACCTTCTCCGCCTATCAGGCCAAAGTCGTGCATGTCGCCATGGACGAGCAGGGCATCGTGCCCGAGTCCCTGGCCCAGACCATCTACGCCCTGGAGACCGCCGGGGCGCCGATCAAGTTCCTCTACACGATCCCAACCTTCCAGAACCCCGCCGGAGTCACGCTCAACCTCGCCCGCCGCCAGCAGGTGCTCGACATCTGCCAGCGGGCCGGCGTGCTCATCGTCGAGGACAACCCGTACGGACTGCTCGGCTTCGACGGCGAGCCGATGCGCGCCCTGCGGGCCGACAACCCCGACGGCGTCGTCTACCTGGGGTCGTTCTCCAAGACGCTCGCTCCCGGGTTCCGCGTCGGCTGGGCGCTCGCCCCGCACGCCGTCCGCGACAAGCTGGTGCTGGCCATGGAGTCGGCCGTGCTGTCGCACTCGTCGTTCACCCAGCTCGCCGTGGGCGCCTACCTCGCCACGCAGCCGTGGCAGGAGCAGATCAAGACGTTCCGGGAGCTCTACCGCGAGCGCCGTGACGCGATGCTGGAAGCCCTGACCGCGCTGATGCCGCCCGAGGTCACCTGGACCCGCCCCGGAGGCGGGTTCTTCGTCTGGGCCACCCTGCCCGAAGGGCTCGACTCGAAGGCCATCCTGCCGCGGGCGGTCGCCGAGCGGGTGGCGTTCGTGCCCGGCACCGGGTTCTTCTCCGACGGGAGCGGGGCCCGGCAGATGCGGCTGTCCTACTGCTATCCGGAGCCCGACCGCATCCGCGAGGGCGTGCGCCGCCTGGCCGGGGTGATCGAACAGGAGATCCAGCTCCGCGACACGTTCGGCACGGGCAGCACGCGCGGCCACATCGGGGTGGACACCCCGGGCCCCGACCTGGCCTGACGACGCCGTCGGCGCGCCCTCAGAGCGCGCTCCGGCCGCAGGGCGCGCGGCAACCCGCCGTCGAAACCGAGCAACCCTCCTCCCTTCGGCCGGCACGGCCGGCGTCCCTCCGGATCGCACGGCCGGCGTCCCCGCTCAGGGACGCCGGCCGTCTCGTCTGCCGGACCGCCGGTCGCCGTGCGGGCACGGGCGCTCGGCCCTGCCGGTGGCGGTGTTCAAGCCGCCTCGCGCTCCGTCCGTGACCGCGCCCATGTCCCGCCGTTCCGGACGCGTGCGTACGGCCGCCACCGAGACGGGCCGAGCGTGCCGGCGTTCCCGACTCGCGGCGCCCCGACGCAGGGCTGGCGTACACCCTTCCCCCCGTACGCCGGTACCGTTGGACAGCGTTCGATCGGCGGAGGAGATGTGATGAGCGATGTGGGGCACGTGCTCGTGCTGGCAGGAGGCCTCTCCTACGAGCGGGAGGTGTCCCTGCGCTCCGGCCGCCGGGTGAGCGAGGTGCTACGGGCGGCGGGCATCGACGTGGAGACCCGTGACACGGACGCGTCACTCGTGCCGTCGATCCTGGCCGACCCGCCGGACGCCGTCTTCGTCACCCTTCACGGCGGCGCGGGCGAGGACGGGGCGATCCGGTCGGTGCTGGAGCTGCTCAACGTGCCCTATGTCGGCGCCGACCCCGACGCGTGCCGGGTGGCGTTCGACAAGCCCACCGCCAAGGCCGTCGTCCGCTCGGTCGGCCTGCGCACCCCGCGTTCCGTGACGCTGCCCAAGGAGACCTTCCACGACCTGGGAGCCACCGTCGTCCTCGGGCGCATCGTGGATCAGCTCGGACTGCCCCTCTTCGTCAAGCCCGCCCAGGGCGGCTCCGCCCTGGGCGCCTCGATCGTCCGCACCGCCGAGGAGCTCCCAGCCGCCATGGTCGGCTGTTTCGCGTACGGTGACACGGCACTGATCGAGCGGTACGTCGAAGGCGTGGAGGTAGCGGTGTCCGTCGTCGATCTCGGCAACGGGCCGGTCGCACTGCCCGCCGTCGAGATCGTGCCGGACGAGGGCGTGTACGACTACGCCGCCCGCTACACGGCCGGGCACACCGAGTTCTTCGCACCGGCTCGCCTTTCCCCCGAGGCCGCGGCCGCCTGCGCGCAGACCGCGGTCGAGGCGCACACCGCGCTACGGTTGCGCGACGTCTCCCGCACCGACCTCATCGTGGACGGCGAGGGGCAGCCGCACTTCCTGGAGGTGAACGTGGCGCCGGGCATGACCGAGACGAGCCTCCTGCCGATGGCGGTGGAGTCGGCCGGCCTGGACCTCGGCGACGTCTGCCGCGCCCTCCTGCGCAACGCCGCCTCTCGCGCCGCCCTCTGACGCGCCCTCCTGGCATACACAGGCCGGCCGCGCAGGCTCCGGCGGGGACCTCGTGTGGTCGGCGGCTCGGTAGCGTGACCGTGTGCTGAACGAATCCATGTACCCCAAGAGCTTCGCCAGCGACAACCACGCGGGCGTACACCCGGACGTCCTCGCCGCCATGACGGCGGCCAACCACGGTGACGCCCCGGCGTACGGGGACGACAGGTGGACCGCGGACTTCGAGCGCCGCACCAAGGACGTGTTCGGAGGGGCGGCGGAGGGCTTCGCGGTGTTCAACGGAGCCGGGGCGAACATGGTCGGCCTGGCGCTCATGCTCGGCCGGTACGACGCCGTCATCTGTCCCGACACCGCGCACATCGCCACCCACGAGACCGGAGCGGCCGAGCGGCTGCTCGGCGTCAAGCTCATCACCGTCCCCACCGAGGACGGGAAGCTGCGGCCGGGCGACATCACCAGCCGGCTGGGCACGCTGGGCAAGCACCACGAGTCGCAGCCGCGCGTCGTCTCGGTGTCACAGGTGACCGAGCTGGGTACCTGCTACTCCCCCGCCGAACTGGCCGCACTCGCCCAGGCGGCCCACGACGCCGGGATGCGACTGCACGTGGACGGCGCCCGGCTGGCCAACGCCGCGGCGCACCTGTCGTGCGACCTGCGCGCGATCACCACGGACGTGGGCGTGGACGTGTTCAGCTTCGGTGGCACCAAGAACGGCGCGCTGGCCGCAGAGGCAGTGGTCGTCCTCGACGCCTCGCTCGTGACGGGCACGCCCTTCCTGCGCAGGCAGTCCCTGCAACTCGCCTCGAAGATGCGGTTCGTCTCGGCTCAGCTCACCACCCTGCTCACCGACGACCTCTGGCGACGCAACGCCGCCCACGCCAACGCCATGGCCGCGCGTCTCGCGGCGGGCGCCGCCGACGTGCCGGGCGTCCGGATCGCTCATCCCGTCGAGTCGAACGCCGTGTTCCTCGCTCTGCCGCCCGGCGTGGCCGCGGCACTGAGTGAGCGATACCTGTTCCACTACTGGGACGAAGCGGCCTGTGTGGTCCGGTGGATGACGGCCTTCGACACGACACCGGAACACGTGGACGACCTGCTGGGTACCCTTCGGACAGCCGCCGCCTGACGGCCTGCCCGGCCAAGGTTTCACGTGAAACATCGCCCGTGCCCGCCGGACGCCGACGGCAGCCACCCGTTCCCGACGACAGCCGACGGGGCGCGGACGACGGGCGACACGCGGGCGCGGGCGCGGAAGCGGGCGCGGACGACGGGCGCGGGCGCGGAAGCGGGCGCGGAAGCGGGCGCGGAAGCGGGCGCGGAAGCGGGCGCGGAAGCGGGCGCGGGCGCGGAAGCGGGCGCGGAAGCGGGCGCGGGCGCGGAAGCGGGCGCGGAAGCGGGCGCGGAAGCGGGCGCGGAAGCGGGCGCGGAAGCGGGCGCGGAAGCGGGCGCGGAAGCGGGTGACACTTCGCCGGCGACACCCATTACCGGCAGGCGGCAAGCAACGCTGACGGCGGCACACGCCGGATGGCAGGTGAAGGCGATCCTTGACAGGCAGAGTGATGCCTGGCGAGCGGCGAGCCATGACGGTCGTGACAGCGAGGCCCGACAGGCAAGCGTGACAGACGGCCCATGGCAGGCTGGCGGGCGACTGCGACGGACGGGCGTAGGTGGCTGGCGGATGGCGGCGGCGGATGGCCGAGGGCCCACGGCCAGTGGCCAGTGGCCGACGAGGCGGCGACCCACGACCGGTGGCCGACGAGGCGGTGGTCCTGGCGACGGCTGATGGCTGTGACCGACAAGCTGTGGCCGACAAGCTGTGGCCGACAGGCGGTGGTGACGGGCGGTGGTGACGGGCGGCTGGCGGTGTCAGAACGCAGGGCAACGTTGGACGTCTCCGGCCGGGCGATGTTTCACGTGAAACAATCAGGCCTCGGCGGCTCCACAGCTTCACGGGCAACAAACGAGCCGCAGTGGTGCGGTTTCACGTGAAACATCGGCGGTTACTCCACGCGGTCGCGCATGGCCCTGGCGGCCTCCGGGGCCATGGTGCCGATGATGCGCTCCAGGTCGTCGATGGTGGCGAACTCCACCACGATGCGTCCCTTGCGCCGGCCCAGGTCCACCTTCACCTTGGTCTCGAAGTGGTCGGACAGGCGGTCCGCGAGGTGGGTGAGGCCGGGGGCGGTGGGCTTGTTGAGCCGACGCTCACGGGGCGGCTTCGGGGCAGCCGCCGCCTGGGCGCTGCCGAGGGCGACGATCTCCTCGACGGCTCGGACCGACAGGAGTTCGGCGACGACGCGCTTGGCGAGCTGGATCTGCTCCTCCGGGTCGTCGAGCCGGAGGATGGCGCGGGCGTGGCCGGCGCTCACGGTGCCGGCGGCGACGGAAGTCTGGACCTCGGGCGGCAGGTTGAGCAGCCGGAGGGTGTTGGTGATGTGCGAGCGGGAGCGGCCGACCTTCCGGGCGAGCTGATCATGGGTGGCCTGGAAGTCGTCGAGCAGTTGCTGGTAGGCGGCGGCCTCTTCCAGGGGGTTGAGCTGCTCGCGCTGGAGGTTCTCGATGAGGGCGTCGAGGAGGAGGGCGTCGTCCTGGGTGTTGCGGACGATCGCCGGTACGGCGTCCAGTCCGGCCTGCTTGCACGCTCGCCAGCGCCGCTCCCCCATGATCAGCTCGTAGTTGCCGCCGCCGACCGGGCGTACCACGATCGGCTGCAACAGGCCGACCTCGCGGATGGACGCGGCGAGCTCGTCCAGACGCTCGCCGTCGAAGATGTCACGCGGCTGGCGCGGGTTCGGCACGATGGCGGCGAGCGGGACCTCCATGAAGTACGCCCCGGCGATCGGCTTGGGGCCGGTGTCCGTGGTCGTGCCCTCGGCGGGGGCCGCCGTGCCGTTGCCGTCAGTGGGACCGGTCGGGATGAGTGCTCCGAGCCCCTTGCCCAATCCCCGCCGCTGCTGACTCACTGCGTCTCCTCATCCACCCGGCCGATTCCGGTCACTTCAGGGAAGGTTACCGTCGTGAACGCAACCGGGTGCCGCCTCGCCACACGGGCTTGTGCGGATTTACACCACGACGGCCTGGCCACATCCCGCACGCGCCGTTCCCACCGTCTTCGGACGGTGAGCGACGGAGTTGTCGGGCCGCAGGGTTCGGCGGCCGACGCGGTCCCCCGGACATGAGCCCGCAGGGTTCGGCGGCCGACGCGGTCCGCCCGGACATGAGACCGCTGAGGACGTCGACCGCCCGCGCCTCCCGCAGCGACACCGGCGTGCCGAGGAATCCTGCCCGGTACGGGCCTACGCCGGGCCGGCCGGACGGGGTCGCTCAGACGAGGGCGCGGTGCGCGATCTCCCGGGCCGCGTCCATGTACGCCATCGCGCCGCTCGAACCCGGGTCGTACGTCATGACCGACTGCCCGTAGCTGGGCGCCTCCGACAGGCGCACGCTCCGCGGGATCACCGTCTTCAGCACGGTTTCGCCGAAGTGCGCCCGCACCTCTTCGGCGACCTGGGACGCCAGCCGGGTGCGGCCGTCGTACATGGTGAGGACGATCGTGGACAGGCGGAGCGTCGGGTTCAGGTGCACCTTGATGAGATCGACGTTGCGCAGGAGCTGACCCAGCCCCTCCAGCGCGTAGTACTCGCACTGGATGGGGATCATGACCTCGTCCGCCGCCACCAGCGCGTTGACCGTGAGCAGCCCGAGCGACGGCGGGCAGTCGATGATGATGTAGTCGAGTTCGGCGCTGTACGCGGTGAGCGCCCGGCGCAGCCGCGCCTCGCGGGCGACGAGAGAGACCAGTTCGATCTCCGCGCCGGCCAGGTCGATCGTGGCGGGAGCGCAGTAGAGGCCCGGCATGTCGGGCACCTGCTTCACGATGTCGGCCAAGGGGAGGTCATCCACCAGCACCTGGTAGACGTCCGGCACGTCACCACGGTGCTCGGTGGCCAGTGCGGTGGAGGCGTTGCCCTGCGGGTCGAGGTCGACCACCAGCACCCGTTGGCCGTTCATCGAGAGGGCGGCGGCGATGTTGACGGAGGTGGTGGTCTTGCCCACGCCGCCCTTCTGGTTGGCCACGGCGATCACTCGGCACTTGGCCGGCCGCGGCCAGCCTCCCTCGGCGCCTCTTGAGGTCTCCCCCACCGCGTCGCCCGCCTGAGTCGCAGATGTTTCACGTGAAACCACAGAGCTGAGTGCCTCTCGTACCAAGGGAGAATCGCCGGGGTTCAGTGGGGTCTGGGTCACGATCGCCATCCTTTCAACCAGAGGCATGCCGGGGTCGGGAAGTGGCCGTCGCGACACGCCCTTTTCAGGCCAGCCAACCCCCGAGGGACTCTCGGACGGAGGCTCGCCAGGCCAGCCAAGACCGCTTGACGCGACTGGCACAACCGTCACCTCCTTCGTCGCCGCCTACCGGTCTCCGGCGCGCGACCCGCTACCACCCGAACCAATGTTGCGGGCGGCTCGACCTTACCGCGCCCGACGGTGACAAGCTCGGCCGTCTTGGCTCCGCTCGCGCGGAGCTGGGGTCCGGCCTCGGCCAGTTCCTCCGCGGCGCGCTCCCCCTTCATGGCGATCAGCTCGCCGCCCTCGCGGAGCAACGGCATGGCCCAGGTGAGCAACCGGTCGAGCGGGGCCACGGCGCGCGCGCTGGCGACGTCGAACTCGCGCTTGCCCGCCAGCTCCTCCGCCCGGCCGCGCAGCACCTCGACGTTGTCCAGCTTGAGCACGTCTACGCATTCCTCCAGGAACACGGTACGGCGAAGCAGCGGCTCCAGCAGCGTGACCGTGATGTCCGGCCGGACGATCGCCAGCACGAGGCCGGGCAGGCCGGCGCCCGAGCCGATGTCGACGAGGCGCACGTCCGGGGGGATCGCCTCGGCGACGACGGCGCAGTTGAGCAGGTGGCGGTCCCAGATGCGGGGCACCTCCCGCGGACCCAGCAGTCCGCGGACGACCCCGGCTCCGGCGAGGATCCCGGCGAAGGCGTTCGCTCGCTCCCATGCCTCGCCGGTGAAGACGTCTCTGGCGATGTCCGGCGGAGCAGGTAGCTCGTCGCTCACTGGTCGATGGCCTTTCTCGGGTTCGTGGTTCGCTGGGTGGTGCTCGCCGGCACGGGACTGAGCGGGTCGGGGCGGGTCGGCCGAGGCTGCAGGGCCGCGCCGGTCTGGGACGGTGTCCCACTCAAGGCTAGGGCGTGGGACCGCGACGGACGACCAACGGGTGCCGTCCGTCCGCGTCCGTCGCCGGGAGCATCCCGTGGCCGGATCAATCCGTACCGTACGAAAACGGCCGCCAGTCCCGGGCACCGGGGCTGACGGCCGTTCGCGGAACACCAAGCAGGTGGTCAGGCGGGGAGGACCACCACATAACGCTGCGGCTCCTCGCCCTCGGACTCGCTCCGGAGCCCGGCGGCGGCCACCGCGTCATGGACGATCTTGCGCTCAAAGGGGGTCATGGGCTTGAGCGACTGGGGCTCGCCCTCGTCGCGGACCTGGTTGGCGACCTCGGTGCCGAGCTTGGTCAGCTCGGCGCGCCGCCGTTCGCGGTAGCCCGCGACGTCGAGCATGAGCCGCGACCGCTCCCCCGTCTGCCGGTGGACGGCCAGCCGGGTCAGCTCCTGGAGCGCCTCCAGCACCTCGCCGCCGGGGCCGACCAGCGCGTTGCCCTTGACACCCACGACGGAGACGAGCGCGCGGTCGCCCTCGACGTCCATGTCGATGTCGCCGTCGATGTCGGCGATGTCGAGAAGCCCCTCGACGTAGTCGGCCGCGATCTCGCCCTCCTGCTCAAGTGCGGTGAGATCAGGAGCCTTGTCCTGCTCGGCCTCGGTCATGGCCGGCCTCTCCTTCGTGTTCACGACTTCTTGCTGCCGGTGCGCTTGCTGCGGGGCTGGCGGCTGGGCTGCTGCCTGATGATCTTAGGCTCCGGCGGAGGGGGAGGCGCCTGCTCCTCGGGCGTGGTGCCGCGCATCTTGGCCAGCAGACCCTGCTTGGGCTTGGCGGGGATCACGTTGCCCTTGGCGTCGTACTGCGGCATCGGGTGGCGGCTGTAGAACCAGTGCTGCTGGCCGAGCGTCCACACGTTCGTGGTCACCCAGTAGAGGATCAGACCGAGCGGGAAGTTCAGGCTGAAGAAGGCGAACAGCGGAGAGATGTACATGAGGATCTTCTGCTGCTGCGCCATGGGGTTGTCCGGCATCTGGGCCATCGAACGCGTGACGCTCTGCCGGACGGTGAGGAACGTCGTCAGCGAGCTGACGGCCACGAAGATGGCCAGCACGATCTTCGTCTGCACGACGCTGGCGTCGAAGCCCTCGATGTCGGCCGACGACATGAAGAAGTTGGCCGGGAGCGGTGCGCCGAAGATGTGCGCCTTGCGGGCGCTGTCGACGAGCTCCTGCGTCATCCCCCACTTGGCCTGGCCGTTGGCCATCGCCTGCAGCACGGTGAACATCGAGATGAAGATCGGGAACTGTGCCACGATGGGCAGGCACCCGCCGAGGGGGTTGGCGCCCGCGCCCTGGTACAGCGCCATGACCTCCTGGTTCATGCGCTGCTTGTCGTTCTTGTAGCGCTTGCGCAGCTCCGCGACCTTGGGGGCCAGTTCCTGCATCTTCCGCGACGAGCGCATCTGCTTGAGGAACAGCGGGAAGATGAGGATCCGCATGAACGCGGTCAGCGTGATGATCGTCAGCGCCCAGGTGAGCCCGCCGTCCGGGTTCAGGAACGTGCTGAAGCCGGTATGGATCCAGATGATGACTTGGGCGACGGCTGCATAGAGCCAGCTGAGCCAGGACAGCTCCACCGAGCTATCTCCCTTGCAATTCGTGAGACCGAACCGGGCGTGGGGGCACCGGGTCTATACCTCCGGGATGGAATGGGTGGCACCGCCCGATGCGCCGGACAGTCAGCCAGGTGCCGCGCAGTGCTCCGTGTACGGCGATCGCCTCGAGCCCGTAGGCACTGCACGACGGGTAGAACCGGCAGCGCGGACCGAGCATCGGGCTGATGAAGGCCCGGTAGAACCGGATGGGGACGATGAGTGCCCGAGCGGCGAGGCTCGGCATCCCCTGCGGTTGCTCCGTCATCTGTGTCCATCCGTCGCGGACTCGCGCCGCCTCAGCAGACGATCCAACGCGAGGTCGAGCTCGGCGGCAAGATGCTCGGATCGCGCTGACGCGGCCGGTGGATTGGCGCGTACCACAAGCAGGCTACCTCGCGGCAGCCGGTCGAGACGGTCTCGCATCAGGTGTCGAAGCCGACGCTTGACCTCGTTGCGGACCACGGCGCCCCCTACGGCCCGGCTGACCACGAATCCGACTCGGGGCGCCTCCTCTCCGGAAACGCTGAGATGTGCCACCAAAGTAGGACGGCCTGCGCGTTTGCCGCGCTTGATGGCCGTCTGAAATTCCTCCCCGCGCCGCATGCGGGAATGTCGGGACAGCACAGCAATTGCACCTTATGCGCCTATTGCCCGTCGGTGAGGTTCACCGACGGGCGGGGCTATCTGGCGCAGGGCGATCAGGCCGACAGCTTCTCGCGGCCCTTGCGGCGACGAGCGGCCAGGATGGCGCGACCGGCCCGGGTGCGCATCCGCAGCCGGAAGCCGTGGGTCTTCGCGCGGCGACGGTTGTTCGGCTGGAAAGTACGCTTGCTCACGGGTGGGCTCCAGGCTTGATGGTGCGCCCAGGGGCGCTTCAACACACAGGGCTGGCCTGCCAGGGAAGCGAGGGCACGCGAAATAGCCGTCGCGTGGCAAGCCGACCGTCGTACGTTACGGGCCAAGCGCCGTCGAGGTCAAACCGGCGCACTCCCCGAACGCCGTCCCGAACGCCGGTCCACCCGGTTATCCACGTATCCACATGCGGGTTTTCCACCGCCCCCGCCGTGTCCACAGTATGTGCGCGCGGCTACCACTAGGCTGTGGACAACGCCTTGTCCACAGGTGTGCACATGGCTACTGTCGGCCTCTTCGGCGCCATCTCAGGCTGTGGACATCCTGTGGATCTCCTGTGGATGTCGTGGGGGCTACGCCCGGGCGGCACGCTGTGGACGGGCGGGGCCGATCGACACATGGGCAGTGCCCGGTTGTGGATGAACGATCGCGGGGGGCCGCGAAAAAGAAGGGAAAGGGAGCCGCGCCATGAACGCTGTCGACCTCGCCGCCGTCTGGTCGAGGGCGCTGGGCAACTTCCTCAACGAGAACGTGCCCGTCCAGCAGCGCACATGGCTGTCCATGGTCCGGCCCATCGCCCTGGCCGGCGACACGATCGTGCTGGGCGTCCCCAACGACTTCCTGAAGGACCTCATCGAGGGCAAGCTGCGCCCGCTCGTCGCCCACGCGCTGTCACAGGAGCTCGGCAAGGCCATGCGGCTGGCCGTGATGATCGACACGACGGCCCCCGAGCAGCCTGCCCCGGATGCTCATCCACAGCCTGTGGGGCAAGGTTATCCCCAGGGTCCGGAACAGCAGTTGCGTTATGCACAGCCCACGTCGTCCCAGCATTTCCAGGCTTCGGAGCCTCCGCAGTTCTATTCTCCACAGGCCGAGCCGGCCTCGTCGTCCACCGAATATCCACAGCCCGGCTTCTCTTTCGACCAGGCCCAGCCGGCTGTGGAGAAGGCACCGGAGTCGGTGCCGAACCGGTGGGAAGCGAAGAGCAACAAACCAAGCGAACCGGCCCGTCTCAACCAAAAGTACACATTTGAGACATTCGTCATCGGTGCCAGCAACCGCTTCGCGCACGCGGCAGCCGTGGCCGTGGCCGAATCCCCCGCGAAGGCGTACAACCCGCTCTTCATCTATGGCGACTCGGGGCTGGGCAAGACGCATCTGCTGCACGCCATCGGTCACTACGCGCAGAGCCTGTACGACGGCGCCCGGGTGAGATACGTGAGCTCCGAGGAGTTCACCAACGACTTCATCAACAGCATCCGCGACCACAAGGCCGACGGGTTCCGCGGCCGCTACCGCGCGATCGACATCCTGCTCGTGGACGACATCCAGTTCCTGGAGGGTAAGGAGCAGACGCAGGAGGAGTTCTTCCACACCTTCAACACCCTCCACAACGCCAACAAGCAGATCGTCATCTCCAGCGACCGCGCGCCCAAGCAGCTGATCACCCTGGAGGACCGGCTGCGCAACCGGTTCGAGTGGGGTCTGATCACCGACGTCCAGCCGCCCGAGCTGGAGACCCGCATCGCGATCCTGCGCAAGAAGGCCATCCAGGAGGGCCTGGCCGCACCGCCCGAGGTGCTGGAGTACATCGCCAGCCGCATCTCCACCAACATCCGTGAGCTGGAGGGCGCCCTGATCAGGGTGACGGCGTTCGCCAGCCTCAACCGGCAGGGCGTCGACCTGCAGCTCGCCGAGGTCGTGCTCAAGGACCTGATCACCTCGGAGTCGGGCGCGGAGATCACCATCGCCACGATCATGGCCAAGACGGCCGAGTACTTCGGCATCAGCATCGACGACCTGTGCGGCAGCTCGCGCAGCCGGGCGCTCGTCAACGCCCGGCAGATCGCGATGTACCTCGCGAGGGAGCTGACCGAGCTGTCGCTGCCGAAGATCGGCCAGCAGTTCGGCGGCCGCGACCACACCACTGTCATGCACGCCGAGCGCAAGATCCGGTCGCTCATCGCCGAGCGCAGGTCGATGTACAACCAGGTCAACGAGCTGACAATGCGTATCAAGCAGACAACTCGCGGGTCGTAGCCGTTATGCACAGCCTGTGGATAACACTGTGGACCAGGGAAAACGCGCCGGGACGGCCGATTCGCGCCCCACAATGCCCGGAAATATCGCCCACAGGGCCTGGGGATAAAGGTGGGGACATCCTGAGGACAACCTGGGGACATCCGGTGGATGACTTGTGGATGCCCTGTGCACAGTCGTCAGAGGGCGGCCGGAGAGGGCGTTTACCCGGTGGATAACCTGTTGAAACCCGGTGGATAACCAGTGGATGAACGACCCATGATCTGGGGACGGCCTGTGGGCAACGGATCGTCATCCCCAGGCGGCGAAGTTGTCCCCAGGCCTCACCCACACCCTCGGTGGATAAAAACAGGCGGCCTGAGCTGCGGAAAGACGGGTTATCCACAGTATCCACAGAACCTAGTGTGATGACCACTTATCTCTCTTACAAAGAACTCAAGACCCATAGAGGGGTTCGCCCGGACCCGAGGCTCGGGAGGGGCGAAACTTGAATCGACAACGAGCTCAGGAGGCTGATGACCGTGATGTTCCGAATCGAGCGAGACGTCCTCGCTGAGGCGGTGGCATGGACGGCACGCAGCCTGCCTGCCCGCCCGTCCGTGCCCGTCCTCGCCGGCATGCGCCTGGAGGTCACCGACGAGCAGCGGCTGAAGCTGTCCGGCTTCGACTACGAGGTCTCCGCCGAGGTGACGCTCGAACTCCACACCGGTGAGCCCGGGGTCGTCCTCGTCTCGGGCAAGCTGCTCGCCGAGATCACCCGCGCGCTTCCCGCACAGCCTGTGGACTTCGTCGTCGAGGGCGCCAAGGCGGTCGTCACCTGTGGCAGCGCCCGCTTCACCCTGCTGACCATGCCGGTGGAGGACTACCCGTCGCTGCCGCTCATGCCGCCCGCCGCCGGCCGGGTGGGCAGCGACGTCTTCGCCTCCGCCGTCGGACAGGTCGCCGTCGCCGCCGGCCGGGACGACACGCTGCCCATGCTCACCGGCGTACGGATGGAGATCGAGGGCGAGGTGGTCACGCTCGCCGCGACCGACCGCTACCGTCTCGCCGTGCGTGAGCTGCGCTGGCAGCCCGGTCAGGCCGACTTCTCGGCCGTCGCGATGATCCCCGGCAAGACCCTCGCCGACACGGCCAAGGCCCTCGGCTCGACCGGCGCCGAAGTGGAGATCGCCCTCAGCTCGGCGGGCGGCACCGGCGAAGGCATGATCGGTTTCTCCAGCGCGGGGCGGCGCACGACCACGCGGCTGCTCGACCCCGAGTTCCCCAAGTACCGCTCGCTGCTCCCCACGGAGTTCTCCGCCCGCGCCGACCTGTCCACAGGCCCGTTCGTCGAGGCCGTCAAGCGCGTCGCCCTGGTCGCGGAGCGCAACACCCCCGTACGGCTGGCGTTCCGGAACGGCGAGGTCGTCCTGGAGGCCGGCAGCGGCGACGAGGCGCAGGCCGTCGAGGTGCTGCCGGTCGACTACGACGGCGAGGAGATGAACATCGCCTTCAACCACCAGTTCCTGCTCGAAGGGCTGGGGGCCATCGACTCCGACGTCGCCCGCCTGCAGATGACCACCTCCACCAAGCCCGCCATCCTCACCGCGGGCAAGCCTGTGGAGGACGGCGGCGCCCCCGACTACCGCTACCTGATCATGCCGATCCGTCTGTCAGGCTGAAAAAGCCATCGGAGATGATGGAAGCCTGACAAGGGGGTAGATCACCTTGCAGCTCTCAAGGGGGTAGATCAGCATGCAGATCGGCATGATCGGGCTCGGTAAGATGGGCGGCAACATGGCCGAGCGGCTGCGCCGCGGCGGCCACGAGGTCGTGGGCTACGACCACAACCCGGAACTCAGCGACGTGGGCAGTCTCAAAGAGCTGGTCGAACGGCTTGAGGCGCCGCGCGCTGTCTGGGTGATGGTGCCCGCGGGTGAGCCCACCCAGCACACCGTTGACGAGCTCGGGCGGCTGCTGGGCGAGGGCGACGTCGTCGTCGACGGCGGCAACTCGCACTATGTGGACGACCAGCGGCACGCCGCCGAACTCGCCGACAAGGGGATCGCCTTCGTCGACTGCGGGGTGAGCGGCGGCGTCTGGGGCCTGCAGAACGGCTACGCGCTCATGTGCGGCGGCGACAAGGCCACCGTGGACCGCCTGATGCCGATCTTCGAGACGCTCAAGCCCGAGGGCGAGGACGGCTTCGTCCACGCCGGAGACGTCGGCGCCGGGCACTTCGCGAAGATGGTCCACAACGGCATCGAGTACGGCATGATGCAGGCCTTCGCCGAGGGCTGGGAGCTGCTGGAGGCGTCCGACGTCGTCAAGGACGTCAAGGGCTCGTTCAGCAGCTGGCGCACCGGCACCGTGATCCGCTCCTGGCTGCTCGACCTGCTGGTGCGCGCGCTGGACGACGACGAGCACCTCGAACGGCTGCGCGGTTACGCCCAGGACTCCGGCGAGGGCCGGTGGACCGTCCAGGCGGCCGTGGACCACGCCGTGCCGCTGCCGGTGATCACGGCCGCGCTGTACGCCAGGTTCGCCTCGCGCCAGGACGACTCGCCCGCGATGAAGGTGGTGGCCGCGCTGCGCAACCAGTTCGGCGGCCACGCGACCGCCGCGGCCGAGGGCTCCACGGCCAAGGGCGCCGACTCCCCCGGCGCCGACGTCGTCCCGCCGCGCGAGGCCGAGTAGGTTGCGCCAGTGACCTGCGTGGCCGACTAACCTTCGTGGGGTGCACGTCGCCCACCTGTCGCTGACCGATTTCCGGTCCTACGCCTCCGTGGAGCTCGGCCTGGAGCCGGGCGTCACGGCGTTCGTGGGTCCCAACGGCCAGGGCAAGACCAACCTGGTCGAGGCCCTCGGCTACGTCGCGACGCAGTCCAGCCATCGGGTGGCGACCGACGCGCCGCTCGTGCGGCAGGGCGCGAGCCGGGCGATCGTGCGCTGTGCCGTCCAGCGCGACGACCGTCGGGCGCTGATCGAGCTGGAGATCAACCCCGGCCGGGCCAACCGCGCGCGGCTCAACCGCTCCCCCGTCTCCCGCCCCCGAGACGTCATCGGCCTGCTGCGCACGGTCCTGTTCGCCCCCGAGGACCTGTCGCTGGCCAAGGGCGACCCGTCGGAGCGGCGGCGGTTCCTCGACGACCTGCTGGTGGCGCGGACTCCCCGGTTCGCCGGCGTGCGGGCCGACTACGACCGCGTGCTCAAACAGCGCAGCGCCCTCCTGCGCACCGCCGCCCAGGCCCGCAGAGGCTCCAGGAGCGCCCGGAGGGCCGAGGGTGACTCCGGGTTCGCGGCGGCCGGCGCCGGCGACGTGAGGAGCACTCTGGAGGTCTGGGACGCCCATCTGGCGCGGCACGGCGCCGAGCTGTTGCGGGCCCGCCTCGATCTCGTCGAGGCGCTGCGGCCGCTGGTCGCCGGAGCCTACGCCGCGCTGGCCCCCGCGAGCGCCCCCGCCGGCCTCGCCTACCGGAGCACGTTGTCCACAGGCGGGGACACGGCTGAGGAAGAAACCCCCGGTGAGACGGGATCTTCCGATACACAGACGTTATCCACAGACTTGGGGAAAACCCTTGAAGAACGTCTGCGCGAGCGGCTATTGGAGATGCGTTCAGCCGAGCTGGAGCGGGGCGTCACGCTCGTCGGGCCGCACCGCGACGACCTGATCCTCGGCCTCGGCGACCTGCCCGCTCGAGGTTACGCCAGCCACGGCGAGTCGTGGTCGTTCGCGCTGGCGTTGCGCCTTGCCGCCTACGACCTGCTGCGTGCCGACGGCGGCGACCCGGTGCTCATCCTCGACGACGTCTTCGCCGAGCTCGACAGCCAGCGCCGCCGCCGCCTCGCCGAGATCGTGGCGCCGGCCGAGCAGGTGCTCATCACCGCCGCGGTGCCCGACGACGTGCCCCCCGAGCTGGCCGGGGCCAGGTTCGACGTCGCAGAGGGGAGAGTGACCCGTGTCCGCTGACGACAACCCCACGGCCCGCGGGGCTGCCCTGGCCAGGGAGAAGCTGGCCCAGGCCAAGGCCGACGCCGCCCGTCGCGGTCAGCTCCCCCGCCGCGAGCCGAGGCGCAGGGCGGCGGGGGCGCGCCGCGAGGGCGGCGACCCCCAGCTGTTCGGCCGCGCCATCATGGACCTGCTGGCCGACCGGGGCTGGCAACGGTCGGCGGCGATGGGCGGCGTGTTCGGCCGCTGGGCCGACATCGTCGGCCCCGACCTGGCCGCGCACACGAAGCCGGAGACGTTCGAGGACGGCGAGGTGATCGTGTCGGCCGACTCCACGGCATGGGCCACCCAGGTGCGCCTGCTCGCCCGCACCCTCGTCCGCCGCCTCAACGAGGAGCTCGGCGACGGCACGGTGACCCGGGTCAAGGTGCGCGGCCCCCAGCACGGGCCCCGCACGAACGGCCTGCGGGTGCGGGGCAGCAAGGGCCCCGGCGACACCTACGGCTGATCCCCCGGCGCTCCGGCGCCGTTCCTGGCGCGCGGCGGAGCTGTCCACAGCGCCCGTACGACAGCGCCCGTACGGGGAGCGGCGCTCACCCGTGCGTGGTTCAGGGGTCTTCCGCAGCTCTGGCGGCGGTGCGGTTCCGGACTCGGCGGGCCCTCGTTCCGCCGTCGCGGGGACCGGTCGTTCTGTCGGTCGCGCGGCGTACCCTTCCAGCGGCCGGACTTACGCGAGGACCGATCAGACAGCCACAGACGCGATGACCCTCCTCCCGCGTGGGGGAAGCCTTGCATGGGGGGAAAACAAGCGACAGGCCATTTCAGGCGCGTTCAATGCCACCACGACGCCTGAGAGCCGGTAGAATGAAAGCGGATTCCGGACACGTCCGCTTGCGTGTCACCCCCGGCGCGCAACGCGACGCCGACTCCCCTGGGTGACGCACGCAACGGGGCACTCACGACGGTGACGGGCACGGCAGGGGCAGCCGGCACACGAGCTCCCCGCCGCGTGTCCGCGGCAGGAGGATTTGGCACTTGTCCTACGACGCTAGCTCAATCACCGTACTCGAAGGGCTTGAGGCGGTTCGCAAGCGCCCGGGTATGTATATCGGTTCGACCGGTGAGCGCGGTCTGCACCATCTCGTCTACGAGATCGTGGACAACTCGGTCGACGAGGCCCTCGCCGGCCATGCCGACCGCATCGACGTCACGCTCCTCGCCGACAACGGCGTGCGCGTGGTCGACAACGGGCGTGGCATCCCCACGGGCATCCACCCCGTCGAGAAGCGCTCCGCGGTCGAGGTCGTGCTCACCACGCTGCACGCCGGCGGCAAGTTCGACAGCAAGTCCTACGCGGTCTCCGGCGGTCTGCACGGCGTCGGCTCCGCGGTGGTCAACGCGCTGTCGACGGCCATGGATGTGGTGGTCAAGCAGAACGGCCACTACTGGCGGCAGCGCTTCGAGCACTCCAGGCCGACCGCGCCGCTGGCCAAGGGCGAGGAGACCGACGAGACGGGCACCTCGATCACGTTCTGGCCCGACGCCGACATCTTCGAGACCACCACGTGGAACTTCGAGACGCTCTCGCGCCGGTTCCAGGAGATGGCCTTCCTCAACAAGGGCCTGACGATCACGCTGGCCGACGAGCGGCCCGACCACGTCAACGGCGAGCCGGTCAAGGTCGAATACCACTACGAGGGCGGGCTGTCCGACTTCGTCACCCACCTCAACTCCAAGAAGGAGCCGGCGCACGCGTCGGTCATCGACTTCGAGGAGCACGGCGAGGGTGTGTCGGTCGAGATCGCCATGCAGTGGAACAACTCCTACACCGAGTCGGTCTACACCTTCGCCAACACGATCAACACCGCTGAGGGCGGCACCCACGAGGAGGGCTTCCGCGCCGCGCTGACCTCGATCGTCAACCGCTACGCGCGCGAGCAGAAGTTCCTCAAGGAGGGCAAGGACGACAACCTCTCCGGCGAGGACGTCCGCGAGGGCCTGACCGCGATCGTGTCGATCAAGCTGGCCGACCCGCAGTTCGAGGGCCAGACCAAGACCAAGCTGGGCAACACCGAGGCCAAGTCGTTCGTGCAGAAGGCCTGCAACGACCACCTGCGCGCGTGGTTCGAGCGCAACCCCGGCGAGGCCAAGGACATCATCAACAAGTCGCTGCAGGCCGCCAGGGCACGTCTGGCCGCGCGTCAGGCCCGTGACCTGACGCGCCGCAAGTCGCTGCTGGAGTCGGGCAGCGGCCTGCCCGGCAAGCTGGCCGACTGCCAGTGGAACGACCCCGACAAGTGCGAGCTGTTCATCGTCGAGGGCAACTCGGCCGGCGGCTCGGCCAAGGGCGGGCGCGACTCCCGTTTCCAGGCGATCCTGCCCATCCGCGGCAAGATCCTCAACGTGGAGAAGGCCCGCGTCGACAAGGTTCTGCAGAACGTCGAGGTCCAGTCGCTGATCACGGCGCTCGGCACCGGCGTGCACGACGAGTTCGACATCGGCAAGCTGCGCTACAACAAGCTGATCCTGATGGCCGACGCCGACGTCGACGGCCAGCACATCACCACGCTGCTGCTGACGCTGCTGTTCAGGTTCATGCGCCCGCTGATCGAGGGCGGTCACGTCTACCTGTCGCAGCCGCCCCTCTACAAGATCAAGTGGGACCGGAAGGGCGAGGACGCCTCCTACGCCTACTCCGACCGCGAGCGTGACGCGATCATCCAGGAGGGCATCGCCCGTGGCAAGCGCGACCCGCGCGCCCACGACGGTGTCCAGCGGTTCAAGGGTCTCGGCGAGATGAACGCCAACCAGCTCTGGGAGACCACCATGAATCCCGACACCCGCATTCTGCTCCAGGCCACGCTCGACGACGCCGCCCAGGCCGACGAGATGTTCAGCGTGCTGATGGGTGAGGACGTCGAGGCGCGCAGAGCCTTCATCATTCGCAATGCGCGAGATGTCCGTTTCCTGGACGTGTAGCGACAGCCGTACATCAGAAAAGGATCTACACACGTGACGGAAGTGAACACTCCGCCTCCACCGTCGCCGGAGCGCATCGAACCGGTCGACATCCAGACCGAGATGCAGCGCAGTTACATGGACTACGCGATGTCGGTCATCGTCTCGCGTGCGCTGCCTGATGTGCGTGACGGTCTCAAGCCGGTCCACCGCCGGGTGCTCTACGCGATGTACGACGGCGGCTACCGCCCCGACCGCGGCTACTTCAAGTGCTCGCGCGTCGTCGGTGACGTCATGGGGTCCTACCATCCCCACGGCGACACGTCGATCTACGACACGCTGGTGCGCCTGGCGCAGACCTGGTCACTGCGCCACCCGCTGGTGGACGGCCAGGGCAACTTCGGCTCGCCCGGCAACGACGCGCCCGCGGCGATGCGCTACACCGAGTGCAAGCTCGCGCCCATCGCCATGGAGATGCTGCGCGACATCGACAAGGACACCGTCGACTTCCAGCCCAACTACGACGGGCGTTCCCAGGAGCCGGTCGTCCTGCCGGCGCGGTTCCCCAACCTGCTGGTCAACGGCTCGGGCGGCATCGCCGTCGGCATGGCCACCAACATCCCGCCGCACAACCTGCGCGAGGTGGCCGAGGCCGTCAAGTGGGCGCTGGAGCACCCGGAGGCCACCGAGGAGGAGCTCCTCGAAGCCGCCATGGCGCGGGTCAAGGGCCCCGACTTCCCCACCCGCGCGCTGATCGTGGGCCGCCGGGGCATCGAGGACGCCTACCGCACGGGCCGCGGCTCGGTCACCATGCGGGCGGTCGTCGAGGTCGAGGAGGACAACAAGGGCCGGCACGCCCTCGTGGTCACCGAGCTGCCCTACCAGGTCAACCCGGACAACCTCGCTCTCAAGATTGCTGAGCTGGTCAAGCAGGGCAAGATCTCCGGCATCGCCGACGTGCGCGAGGAATCGTCCTCCCGGGTCGGCCAGCGCCTGGTGATCGTGCTCAAGCGCGACGCCGTCGCCAAGGTCGTGCTGAACAACCTCTACAAGCACACCCAGCTCCAGGACACGTTCGGCGCGAACATGCTGGCCCTGGTCGACGGGGTGCCGCGGACGCTGCGGCTCGACCAGTTCATCTCGCACTACGTGACCCACCAGATCGAGGTCATCGTCCGCCGTACGCGCTACCTGCTGCGCAAGGCGGAGGAGCGCGCCCACATCCTGCGCGCGCTGCTCAAGGCGCTCGACCGGCTCGACGAGGTCATCGCCCTCATCCGCGCGTCCGAGTCGGCCGCTGCGGCCCAGCAGGGCCTCATGGGGCTGCTCGACATCGACGAGGTGCAGGCGCAGGCCATCCTCGACATGCAGCTGCGCAAGCTCGCCGCCCTGGAGCGCCAGGCCATCCAGGACGAGTACGACCAGCTCATGGCGCAGATCGCCGACTACCAGGACATCCTGTCCTCGGAGCCCCGGCAGCGGCAGATCGTCAGTGACGAGCTGACCGAGGTCGTCAACCGCTACGGCGAGGACCGGCGTACCGAGATCACCGCCTACGACGGCGACATGTCGATCGAGGACCTCATCGCCGAAGAGGACGTCGTCGTCACCATCACGCGCGGCGGCTACGCCAAGCGCACCCGCACCGACCTCTACCGCGCGCAGAAGCGCGGCGGCAAGGGCGTGCGCGGGGCGCAGCTACGCCAGGACGACATCGTCGACCACTTCTTCGTCACCACGACCCATCACTGGCTGCTGTTCTTCACGAACAAGGGCCGCGTCTACCGGGTCAAGGCGTACGAACTGCCCGACTCGGGGCGTGACGCGCGCGGCATGCACCTGGCCAACCTGCTGGCGATGCAGCCCGACGAGACGGTCATGGAGGTCCTCGACCTGCGCGACTACAACGTCGCCCCCTACCTCGTGCTCGCCACCCGCAGCGGCCTGGTCAAGAAGACCCGCCTGTCGGAGTACGACTCCCCCAGGTCCGGCGGGCTCATCGCGATCAACCTGCGCGACGACGACGAGGTCATCGGAGCCCGGCTCGTCTCCGAGGAGGACGATCTGCTGCTCGTCTCCAAGGGCGCGCAGGCGATCCGCTTCACTGCCTCCGACGAGGCACTGCGACCCATGGGCCGCGCGACCAGCGGCGTCATCGGGATGCGGTTCCTGGAGGGCGATGAACTTCTCGCCATGAATAGGATCGCAGACGGACAAGATGTGCTTATCGCCACGAAGGCGGGGTACGCCAAGCGAACCCCAGTTGAGCAGTATCCGATTCAAGGTCGGGGCGGCAAGGGCGTGCTGACTGCGAAAATCGTCAGTTCCCGTGGCAAGCTGGTCGGAGCCGTCATGGTCAACCCAGAGGACGAGGTCTTCGCGATCACGTCCGCCGGTGGGGTGATCCGGACGAGTGCCGGCGAGATCAAGCAGTCCGGCCGCCAGACCATGGGAGTGCGATTGATGAATCTCGCCGATGGCGACAGTGTGGTGGCCCTCGCCCGCAACGCCGAGTCTATGGAGACTGTGGTGGACACCGAGGAAGAGGACGGGGGAGGAGAGTAAGTCATGAGCGCCCAGGGCGGCAGCGCCAGCGCCAGGACCAAGGCGGCTCGGGAGAACGGGAAGCAGCAGCCTAAGAAGTCCACCGAAACCGAGATCTTCGACAAGCCCGACGAGGACAACGCCACGGCCGTGCACCCCGTGCCGGCCGCCCCGGCGGCCCCCTCGCAGGGCACGTCGCGGGACGAAGCCAAGGACGGCAAGGACGGCGGCCGCATCCGCCCGTCCCTGACCTCCGAGGCTCCCCCGCAGATCGAGCTCCCGAAGAAGAAGAGCTCAAACTCGTCGGGGGCCCGACTCCCCCGCAAGGCCCATCTGGTCCTGCGCCGCATCGAGCCGTGGTCGGCCATGAAGTTCAGCTTCGTGGTGTCGCTGGTCTGCTTCGTGGTGCTGTTCGTGGCAGTGGCCGTCCTGTACGGCGTGCTGTCCGCTCTGGGCGTGTTCGACTCGCTCGTGGACCTGGTCAACCAGCTCGGCAAGGGCGAGCAGGGGCAGCAGGCGCTGCCCATCGACATCGCCTCCTGGTTCGAGCCGGTCCGCATCCTGGGCTACACGGCACTCATCGGCGCCGTGAACGTGGTGCTCATCACGGCCCTCGCCACGCTGGGGGCCGTCATCTACAACGTCGCCTCCGACCTCGTGGGCGGCGTCGAGGTGACCTTCAGCGAGGCCGAGTAGCCGTCCGGATCGGCGGGCTTGCGCCGCATTCCCCGAGGAGTGCGGCGCAAGCATCGTCCGGAAGGCGGTAAGCTTTTCCTCGTCCGAGCAACCGGTTCGCACCCCTGTGCGGGATGCGATACGTTTCGGTGTGCGCGGGGCTATAGCTCAGTCGGTTAGAGCGCTTCCCTGATAAGGAAGAGGTCCCAGGTTCAAGTCCTGGTAGCCCCACCCAGCTCAGAGGCCATTTCCCATCGAGGGAAGTGGCCTTTTTGATCTTCCGGGTGACCAAGTGAGTGACTGAGCCTTTCTGGCTTCACCGGGAAAGATCAGGTTCATCGCCTCAGCCCCTTCCAGGAGTACGGGACGGAGCTGCTTCCGGTAGACCTTCTCGGTTACCACGGTCTCCTTGTGGCCGACCAGGCGGGAGATGTTCTCCAGCGCGACACCGGAGTCCGACAGCAGCGAGACGAAGCTGTGGCGCAGTTCTCGCGGTGTCCACTCATCCGGGTTGAGGTCCGTCCGCTTGAGGATCACGCGTAGTGCCCGGCGGACATTGGCGGCGTCGAGTTCGGTCCCGTGCTTGCTCGCGAAGACGAGGCCGTTCTCCTGCCACGACTCCCCTGCCTGCTCTTTCGCGATCGTCTGTCGGTTGCGGTGACGCAGTAACGCCTCCACGCATCGCCGAGGCAGGGCCAGAGTGCGACGGGACTTCTGGGTCTTGGTGTCTCCTCCGGCACGAACCGAGCGCCACACCATGATCGAAGGAGGAACTGGAGGGGCGGCGTCGGGCTTGCCTTCAAGGTCCACGTGCGACCAGGTGAGCGCCCGTAGTTCCTCCGTGCGTGCACCGATGAGGAGCGACAGCACCACGTAGGCGTACAGATTGGCCGACTCGGCGGCCTTGAGTACCGCCTCGGCCTGGGCGAGGGTCAAGGACTTGGAAGGCCGGCCTGTCGTGCCCTTGGGGATCTCGCACAGCATGACCACGTTGCGCTTGACCTTGTCTCGGGCCTGAGCGCGGGCGATCGACCGCTTGAGGACGGCGGATTAGTTGTATGAGGTTGAAGCGTCGGACCTCTGGGACGTCCATGAGGGTGTCGGGGTCGCTCGTGACCCGTTCGAAGGTCTCCCGGCCGAGGCTGATGACCCACGAGTGGAAGTAGTAGACGCTGTCCAGACCGCCTACCAGGTGTAGGGCGCGCGCCGCGCCCCACATCAGATAGGTGTCCACCTTGCGCCGGGCGACCTCCATCCATGAGGCGAAATCGATGATGTCCTCGACCGAACGTCTCACCAATCGCTCATGGAGCCATTGCACGCGTGCCTCCTTCCCTGCGGTTTCACGCGCGGACTCCTCGATCAGATGCCAGAACTCGTCGATGTCCATGACGGCCGATCTTGGCAGGAACCGACGACAATGCTGGCTCATAGTTTCTTTACTGGTTCAAGGGCTCGCTTCGCTCGCCGCGCCGCCGCCCGCTCCGGGCGGCCAGCGCGCCGGGCTGCGGCCTGGGGGCCGGTCCCGGCGCGCGCCGCCCCCGCTCCACGGCGGCGCAACGACAATGCCGACGATGACCTCAGAACGATGGCCGTTCCGCCGCCGGCCCCCACCGCTTCGCGGCCCCTGTGGGGTGCTTCGCATGGGCGCCGGCCGCTCCACTCCGATCACACATGGTTTTGCGGGCTGAGGACCGTACCCCCGCCCCCGATACCGCATTGTTCGTGTCCCTCGGTCGGCGTCAACTCCGTCTGTGCGGCATGAGGTGTGGGCCGCGTGGAACGTCGACGGGCGACGGCATCGGAAGACGGAGTTGACACCTCGGTCGGGACACACAATCGGGCAGCTATCGGGGGCGGGGGAAGAGTGGCCGTGGGATGCACCGGCCGCTGAGGGCGACGACGCGAGGCCGGGAGGCTTTCGGCACACGCAGTAGCGCCGGGCGTTGATCCCGCCCTGGCCCGTCTATGGGTCGTGATCAGGTGGATACAGGCCGGACATGCCCTTGTGGCCGTCGCGCTGAACGACAGGGACCACCCCAGGACCGGCAGAGGGTAGGCCCGCTGCCCGCAGAGGCCCGCCTCTCGACCTTGAGGCACCGCATGGTGCACCGCATCGCGGCCGGAGCCGGACAGCCCGAGGCGGTAGGCGTCGGCCGACTCGGGTCGTGGTGCCGGTTGACTCAGCTCCAGGTCGTCCCAGTGGACGGGCCAGCGCCGTACCCCGCCCGGAAGTTCACCGGGTTCGCCGTCGAGTTCGACCAGGGCATAGGTGCCGTTGCACAGCAGGCCCGTCACCCGCCCGCTCCGACCCACCAGCCACGGGGCGAAGTCCCGAGTGCACGCGGGGCTGTGCAGCATGTCCACGATCGTGGCGATAGAACCAATCGCGTGATGGAGATCTCTCACGATCCGGCCTCGGCGATCACAGTGGACGGCGCGTGCTGCTTCTGGAGATCGGCATACCGGAAGGCGACCCGACGAGCCGCACGCACCGGCTCGGCCGCTGGATGCCGGGCATACAGGACTCGCCTGCGATGCCCGTTCCATCCGACGCGCCACCAGAACCAGGCGCCGTCACACCACACGACCAGGCCGACGCTGACCGACACGAGAGCGAGCCGGTAGCCGCCGTGCACATCGCTTGCGATGCCCTGCTGAGACAGCTCCTGCTGTAGCTGCTCTGCAGCGAGCAGCGGGTTCAACGGCGCAAGGCGTGGCGCCGTGAGCTGCGAGGTCATCGCCCACCTCCTGAGGCCCGTGGTTGACCGGCACGTTCAGTGAAGCCGGGTGGACGGGACCTTTGAACTTCGCCGACGAGCGTTGTCGGGACGTGTTGGCGGACGAGGAAACGTCCCAAGAGAGTCTTGAAACGTCCGGGGACGTTCGGTGCACTGGATCCGTGAACGAGCGTCTACGGACAGCGATGTTGCGCCATGGGGTGGCCCTGGAGGATCTGGCCGAGACCTGCGGGGTGGAGCCCAAGACCGTCGAGCGGTGGATCAACACCGGCCGCGTTCCGCATCGCCGGCACAGGTGGGCGGCGGCGAAGTTACTCGCCGCTGACGAGACGTACTTGTGGCCCGACGTGCTGGAGACGAGCCAGGAGCGTAGGGGCCGGGCGAACCGGTCCGAGTTGGTCGAGATCTTCCCGGACCGGGCGAGCGTGCCTCGTGAGCTCTGGCTACGACTGCTCAGCGAGGCCCAGGAGCACGTGGATCTGCTGGTCTTCTCCGGGACGTTCTATGCCCAGACCCAGCCGAAGGTGGCGCGGATGCTGGCCGAGGCAGCCGGACGCGGGGTGACGGTTCGGCTGTGCTTCGGCGATCCCACGGCCCAGGCCGTGGACATCCGCGACCGGGAGGAGGGCTTGGGCGGCACCCTGACGGCCAAGATCCGTTCGTCGCTGACGTACTACCGGGCATTGCCCGATCTCGACGGTTGTGACGTGCGGCTGCATTCCACGACGCTGTACGCCTCGTTGTTCCGCTACGACGATGACATCCTGGTCAACCCGCATGCGTACGGCGAACCGGCCTCGGCCAATCCGACCTTCCACTTCCGTCGACTCGACGGAGGCACGATCGCGGAGCACTACATCACGTCATTCGAGCGCGTGTGGGCCGGGGCGATGCCGTGGTCCGGCGCGGAGATATGAGGAGCATCCCGTGGGACGAGTCGAGTACTGGAACGACCCGAACGCGCCGAAGGCGAACAGCCTGGTGCCCGCGTGCGGCACGGTCACGGTGGACGAGGCGGGTCGCATCCTCATGCAGCGCCGACGCGACACGGGACAGTGGGCGTTGCCGATGGGCAAGATGGAGATCGGCGAGACCCCCACCGAGTGCGCCGTGCGCGAGACCGAGGAGGAGACCGGTGTCCGGGTCGAGCCGGTGGGCTTGCTGGGCGTCTACTCCGATCCAGGCCACATCGTGGCGTACACGGATGGAGAGATCCGACAGGAGTACGAGGTGATGCTGATCGCCCGCCCCGTCGGTGGTCGGCCGGGAGCCAACGACGAGGCGAGCGACGTACGGTGGGTGGCGCCGGAGAGCTTGTCCGATCTCGACATCCACCCCACGCAGTGGCGGCAGCTCCGGGATTATCTGGAGGGACGGCACTCCCATGTCGATTGACATGCCGGAACTTCCTAGGGTGGAGGCCCCAGGGTGAGTGAGTGACGAACTGAGTGACAATCGCGCTGGATCAGCCCGGACCACTGTGGATCTCAGCGGACTGTTCTCCCAGGTAGGAGCAGGAGTTGGTCACCGTCCCGCTCCTACCGTGGTTGCCTGATAAGGAAGAGGTCCCAGGTTCAAGTCCTGGTAGCCCCACTCGACTTACAGCAAATAGGGGCCGTTCTCGGATCACGAGGCGGCCCTTTTTCGTGCGCTGGGAGAAATCTGGGAGATGACCTTGGACGCGGTCCCCTCCCGCCAGCTCGGCATCGAGGATCGGGATCGCCGAGTAGGGGTAGATCCGGAAGCGTTCGGCGACGGCGTTCTCCCAGAACTCCTGCAGGTGACAGGGAGTGGGAAGGTCCTGCGGTACGTGGGATCGCTGTCGTTGCCGAGGGCGGCGCGCAGCGGTAGCAGGTCGAGGGTGTGGTCGGGATGAACGTCCAGGTAGCGCGTGGCGGCCTGGCGGATTTCCTCGCGGGAGACGGTCATGACCCCTCATGGAAGTAGGTGAGCCAGGTCGCCGCAATCGGCTGCCGGACTCAGGCCGGAACTTCCCACATGCCCGAGTCGCGGCGCGGGGCCGGGTGGGGCGGCCCCGCGAGCATCTGTGCTGCGGGGCAGAACGTCTTCGACGGGCCAGTGCTTAGTCAGCGATCTGCCCTTGCGGGCGTCGAGTGGGAGCTACGGTGTCGATGTGTTCGAGATGCGATCCGCGAGCATGGCCGACCGCCCTGAGGTGGCTGCGCTGATCCGTGCCCGCGCGCAGTGGATGTGCGAACGCGGTATGCCCGGCTGGGAGGGTTGGCGCGATGGCGCTGACGATCTCGCCGTGCAAGCGGGAGATGGTCTGCCGGTGTGGGTTCTTGTCGACTCCAGTTCGGACGCCGTAATCGGCGTCACCAGCGTGTATGAGCAGGCTTCCCCGCTGCTGTGGCCGGACGAGGCCGAGCGAGAGCAGCCGTCGTTCTTCCTGGCCACGACGGTCACCGATCCGGCCTACGTCGAGCACCGGCCGGGATGTCTGATCGCGTGGTGGGCGCTGGATCGGGCGGCTCGGCAGGGCCGGATGTGGGTTCGGCGCGGCACGGGGCCTTACGACGGGCTGGTGCGCTACTACCGGGATGTGCAGGGCTGGAGCGTGGTCCGGACCGTCCAGCACCAGGGCGTGACCGCGTATGCGCTGGAGCGGCGCGCCGAGCTTCAGCCGCACCTGCCCGAGCTCGGTCTGGCGCTCAACTGATTGCTGCCGCAGCCTGCTCGACGCAGAGAACGTCGAACAGTTCGGCGTCTCGCGGGGTGTAGCCGCTGGCGTCGATCCGGTCCAGGGCGGCGTGTAGTCCGGCCGGGTCGAGATAGCCGGCGTCGAGGAGGATGCCGCCTTGGGTGAGCATGAGACGCAGCCACGGCACCGCGTACTCCACGATGGCCTGCTGCATGACGTCGCTGAAGTTCTCCGCCTGTTGGGGGCGGGTCACCTCTGTGCCCATCCCGGCGCGTTCCAGGCGGGCGCGTGCCAGGCGTTTGCCGCGCCGCCACGTCGAGGGCAGCCACTCGCCGAACCGGATCAGGGCTGGGTCTGCCAGGGGGTGGAAGGGCCAGCAGCCGGCCCGCAGCATGATGGGGGCCCGGTAGCCGAACTGGAGCAGGGTCATCTCGTTGACGACGGTGATGGGTGGCAGGTCGTCGTCGGCCGCCTCCAACGCGGCGAGGGTCTGCTTGGACAGCCAGGGGTTCGGGGCGCGATCGTGGCCGATCGGCGGGGCGGGTCGCTCGCTGGCGGTCAGCGCGAGCAGTTCGTCGCCGCCGATCCCGGTCCAGACGGTGGCTGGCCGCCCGGCCGTGGCGAGCAGCAGCATGGCGGTGGTGGCCTCGGTGTAGGCGTCTTCGTACGGGCTGGTCGTCATGCCGCTGGAGCGCAGGCCGCCTGGGGCGAGCGGTGGGATCGCGGGCACGGTGGCGTCGCTGGCGAACCGGCCGCCGAGGAACTGGCGGCGGCGGTGCGCCTGCTGGGCGCCGGGGTTGCCGCCGAGCATGACGGCGGCCGATGTGAGCTCGCCCGCATGGAGACCGGCCAGGGACAGGGCGACCTGCGCGGAGTCGAAGCCGCCCGACACCTCGACGACGGAGGCGCTCGGGTCGAAGACGCGCGTGCGGATGGCAGCGGTCAGCAGGTCCTCGAACGCGGTGATCACGTCGGCGTCGGGCCGGAGGGGGCGCGGCTCGTAGTGGTCGGCGTCGGCGGGCAGGCTCACCTGGAGGGCACCGGCGTGCAGGGTGAGTGTGGCACGCTCGGTGAGCCGGACGACGTCGGCGTAGAGGGTCGCGGGGGTGTAGCGAAGCCACAGCGCCAGCAGCCGGGCCAACTCGACCTCGTGCAGACGTCCGGTGGGTGCGTGGCGGGCGGTCTCGGTGAGGTCCCACGATGCGTGCAGGGCGCCGGCGCGGTCGACGGTGGCGTACAGCGGCGTGGTACAGACGGCTCCGGCCGTGAGCGTCAGCGTGCCGTTCGGCTCGGTGGTGATGGTCACCATGGGTGCTTCGTGGACGGCGGTGGCGTTGCCGGTGGGCTGGCGGCGTCCCCGCACGACCACGCTCGCGCCGTCCGGGCCGGTGCGCAGCTCGTGCTCCAGAGCTGGGTGAGAGAACGGCGCGATATGGGATCGGCCGGCGATATAGGCGCGGCTGGGCGGGTCCCACCGCCACGGGTACGCGAGGTCTGCGGGATGTGCAGGCTCAGCACGGGTCCTCCCTGGTTGGGGACGGTGCCGGACCTGCCCCGAGGCGGGTCCGGCACCTCGGCGGTCATCAGGTGATGATCTCGTCCTGCGTCTTGGCGGTGTCGCTGCTGCCCGGCTTCTTCTTGTAGGAGTAGCGCTCCACCAGCGAGCGCCGCACGACCTGCGGCACTCCCTCGAAGATGTCGATCATCGAGTCCATCTCTGCCTCCTTCTTGTGGGTGTTCGGAGGAACGGGCGGTGACTTGCAGGCTGGATGATCTGCTGCGGCCCTAGCCGGTGTGCCGGGGACACGGCACTCGGATCGGCTTGCCCGTCTTCGGGTCCGTCGCCGGGATCCAGCCGCTGCCGTCGCAGGTCTGGCACTTCTTCGCCATGGGGTTCCTCCTCCGTCTTGGCGATGTGCTGCGATCGTCGGCGGCGAGCAGGTTGCGGCGGTATTGGCAAGCTCACGCATGGTGACTTGACGGAAAGTCACAACTTCACTGATCGCTGCATGCGGAGTACGTTCGGTTAGTGGACGTGAGACGTCGCACTCGAATCGCTGAACAGCAGCGCGAGATGCGCACGTGTACGGCATGAACGCCTACGGCGCGCCGATCTACCACCTGCGTCGCATGCGTGAGGAAGGGCTTTTCGACACCTACGCCGCCAGCTTTGAGGCAGTGTGGGAACAGTTCCAGCTTCCCGGCGAGGATGAGTGAGTGGCCCGCACCGAGTACTACGACGATCCCGACGCCCCCGAGCCCAACAGCCTGGTCGTGGGGGTGTCCGCCGTGGTCGTCGACGACGGGGACCGCATCCTGCTGCAACGGCGTGTCGACACCGGGCTGTGGGCACTGCCCGGGGGCGGGATGGACCTCACCGAGTCGGTGCCGCAGGCCGCCGTACGGGAGGTGAGGGAGGAGACCGGCTATGACGTCGAGGTGACCGGCCTGGTCGGTCTCTACACCGACGCGCGGCACATCATCGCCTACAGCGACGGAGAGGTCCGCCGGCAGTTCAACGTCTGCCTCACCGCCCGACTCGTCGGCGGATCACTCGCGGTCAGCGACGAGTCGACCGACGTCCGCTGGGTCGACCGGGAGGAGATCAAGACACTGCCGATGCACGACACGCAACGTCTCCGGATCGATCACTTTCTCCGAGGGGTGTCGGCGCCTTACGTTGGGTGAGGCAAACAGTCTGGGAACCATCGCCGTATCGTCCCCGGCCGTGATCAACCACTGTTGATCATGGCGCCCAGGAGTCGCATGTCGAGCATCTCCTTGGAGAAGGGAAATCCGGTGATCTTCCTTGCCAAGGCGAAGGCGCGAGGGAACCCGGCGTCCACATCCGGGCCGTCCTCGTTCAGCTCGGGGTCCAGCCCGACTTCGTGCATCATGTCGGTAAGCTGGCCCGGTTCATTGCCTGCGCGCGCATCGGGACCCAGCAGGTCGAACCAGGTGACCAGCTCGCCGTCAGCCGCATAGACGAAGTAGTCCGTGGCATGGACGTTGCGGTTGATCGACACGACCTGAGTCTTCTGGGAAAGCCGCTTCAGCAGGGGAAAGTCAACTGCGATCGATCCCGTCCAGAGTTGTATGAGCACCGACCAGCCGGCCATCTCCAGTGCACCCACGTAGCCGGTGCGCATCGCATCCGAGTCAATGCACTCCATCGTTCTTTCCTGTAGTTCCTCGAAAGTCACTCCTCTGATCTCGCTGCTGTCTGCGCCGAGACGAACCAACGCCTCAGCGGGAGAAAGGGATCGGGCGAAGGTCACGCAGGAGACGTGGTAGAACTCCTCAAGCCAGTCGAACATCTCGTGCAGGTTGGCCACCGTGACTCCCTCAGTCGGTTAGGGATCATGCTGGCAGTGGTCATCGACAAGGATGACGCCATTCATGGAGCGAACGTTGACGGCGCTTCAGAGGTGCGCGTGGGTGACCAACCGGGTGACAACCGCCCCGGACGATTCGCGAGAGCGTAGGCAGCCGCCGCCCCCTCACATCGTGTGGGAAAGCCTGAGCGACCCTTGGCGACCTAGCGGACGGCAGTGGCTGGACCTGAACCCCGATGAAGTGAAGCCGCGCATCCTCCGTGGGGTGGAGCCGGAACTCGTGGTCTGGTCACCACTGTGGCCGGACAGGCCGGCTCAACTTCCTGATCAACGCTCAGCTCCGGTCTTCTTTCGGGCAGTGAGGGGTCTCGGCGGACGCGTACTGCAACAGAGGCACGCAACCGCTCACGTCCCACGCCCGTCTAGCACTGTTCAGGGTCGGGTTGCGGACCTCTGATCACGGTCGGGCTGGTATTCATGGCGATGCTGGAGGGCATCGGGGTGCCACGTCTGGGAGGTGGCCGCCCCCGTACTCGGCCGGACCGGGTGCTGGCCGATATGGCCTACAGCTCGCGCGGCGACCGCCGTTACCTGCGCAGGCGCGGCATCAAGGCCACCCGTCCCGATGCGGCGAGGTCGTCCTCGTGAACCACGTCTCCGGCGGAGGGGCCTCCTCGTACTTCGGCCCGTGCGAGGACAGCACGGTCTCTAGAGGACAGCACGGTCTCTGGCTAGAGGTGGAGGGCTCGTGCGGCGGCCCAGGCTTTCGGCAGGCCGAATTCGGCCACGCCGCGGAGCAGGTCGCGTAGGGTGTCGTCGGTGGCGCCGGCGGCTCTGGCCAGCTCGGCGTGCAGGTGTAGGGATTCGCCGAGCGTCTGGTAGAAGACATCCACCACCAGGCAGGCTATGGCTCGCTCCCGGACGCTGATGTGCGGGCGGGCCCAGCGCTGAGCCAGTTGGTCCTCGGTGAAGGCGGCCAGGCCCGGGTCGATGTCTTCCAGGGCGTGGACGGTTCGCGCGAGCGGTCCGGTCAGGGGCGCGGGCTCGACGGGCTGGTCGTCCCGCGCGTCGGCCAGGCCCAGCTCGGTCAGGCGCTGGAAGGCGGTGACCAGAATGGGGTAGCCGACGTAGGGCGCGAGGTGCCGGTAGAGCTCCCGGATCGCCTCGGAGTCGACCCCCTGGTCCAGGGCCATCCGCAGGTGCATGGCCAGGGGCTGGCCGAGGTGGGGGTGGCACACGTCGGCGGTCAGGCAGACGAAGGCCTTCTCGCGCATGGTCAGGTGGGGCAGGCCCCAGAGGTTGTGGCCCGCGCCGACGGCGCACTGGGCGAGGACGGGGTCGAGTGCGTACAGGGCTTCGGCGCCGGCGAGCTGGGTCATGGTGGTGGGCTCCGTTCAGGACAGGCCGAGCGCGCGCATGCGCAGGGCATCGAGGGTGTATTGGGGGACGATCCGGCCCAGGGTGCTCATCAGGCGGGATTTCTTGCCGACGGGGTAGCGGGAGCGTGGCCTGCGCGCGGTGAGGGCGTGCAGGACCGCGCGGGCGACGACGTCGGGGCTGGATCCGGTGCGTTCTTCCTTGAGGCCGGCGGTGGTCATGGTGCGGTACGCCGCGCCGTACAGCCGTCGCCCCTCCTCGCCGAGGGAGGCCAGGCGGGGCTCGACCTCGTCTTCGAGCTTGTCGACGGCGTCGGTGTGGATGGAGCCGGGTTCGATGAGGACGGCGGCGACGCCGTGCGGCTTGAGCTCCATGCGCAGCGCGTCGTTGAGCGAGCGGATGGCGTGCTTGGAGGAGCAGAGCGGGCCTCCGAAGGGCAGGGTGATCCAGCTGCCCACCGAGCCCACGGTGACCACCCGGCCCCGCGAGGCGCGCAACATCGGCAGCATGGCCTGGGTGACGGCGACCTGGCCGAAGACGTTGACCTCGTACTGCCGGCGCAGCGCGTCCAGAGGGACGAACTCGACCGGGCCGGTGACGCCGATGCCGGCGTTGTTGACCAGGGCGTCCAGGTGGCCGAGGCGCTCGGCGGCGTCGGCGATCTGGCCGGGGTCGGTGACGTCGAGTTTGATCGGGTTGACGGTGGGGCCGAGCGCCTGGCCGTCGGCGTCCTTGCGTACTCCGGCGTGGACGGTGTAGCCCTCGCGGGCCAGCAGCAGGGCGGTGGCGCGGCCGATTCCGGTGGAAGCGCCGGTCACCAGCACGGTCTTCGACATGGTGTGCTCCTTTCCGCGTATGCCAACGATTGTTGACCTAATGTCCCGGACAAGTCAACATCTGTTGGCCTACACTTGTTGATATGAGGAGATCGGCAACGGAGACCAAGGCGGCGATCCTGGCCGCGGCCCGTCAGCGCTTCGCCGCTGACGGCTACGAGAAGGCGACGATCAGGGCGGTCGCCGCCGACGCCGGCATCGACCCGGCGATGGTGATGCGCTACTTCGGCAACAAGGAAGGGCTGTTCGCCAGCGCAGCCGAGTTCGACCTGCGCCTGCCCGACCTGAGCCGGGTCCCTCGCGAGCGGCTGGGCGAAACGGTGATCCGGCATTTCCTGCAGCGATGGCAGGCCGATGACGTGCTCCAGGTCCTGCTGCGCACGGGGGTGACGAACGACGCCGCGGCCGCGCGCATCCGCGAGGTCTTCACCACTCAGCTCGCACCGACGATGGGCCGGCTCGCGAAGGACGGAGCCGCTGCCAGGGCGACACTCGTGGCTTCCCAGATCTTGGGGATGGCCCTGTGTCGCTACATCCTGAAATTTCCACCGGCGGTCGATATGTCGGACGAGGAGGTGATCGAATGGCTCGCGCCGACCCTCCAGCGCTATCTGACCGACAGCGGCTGAGCCGCCCGCTCCTCGGCCGCAAGCCGGCGGTTCTCCTTGACCAGGAAGTAGATCAGCAGGCTGCTCATGATGAGGTGCCCGCCGGCGGTGTACAGGCCGGGGAAGTAGCCGCCTTTGAGGATCGGGAAGACGAAGTGGGCGATGCCGTTGAGCAGGCCGGCCCCGAGGGCGTACCACCACAGGAAGAAGTTGGCCACGCGGATCCGGTAGAGCGCGCCTGCTCCCGCGAAGAAGTAGAGGGCGCCGAAACCGAAGACGAACACGAGCAGGAACTCCTTCTCCGGCCAGTCACGCGGCGAGTCGAACAGCTCGACGATCTCGTGGGGGAAGCCGCCGGTGTACTCCTCTGCCATGTGGATGAGCTGGAAGCCCACCGCGCACAGGTAGACGGCGATCACTTTTCTGGACTTCACCGGGCGGGCATAGCTGAAGGTCATCCAGCCGCTCCAGCCGAGCACGCTGGCCAGCACGAGGATCATCGCGCCCTGGAGGGGGAGGGTGAGCAGGGCCCAGGTGCAGAAGGCCAGGGCCAGGATCGCCATCACGGTCGCCGAGTAGGGTTCAGGTCGTCTGGTCATGGCCCGGACCTTATGAACATCCCGGCGGCCGCCGCCTCCGTCGCGTGACTGATGTTCGTCTCGCGGTCACACCAGTCATCTGACAGAGGCGACATGTGAGGGTCTCGGCCTAGCGTCCTGCCGCATGAATGCGATCGATGACCGGCCGACGGCATGACACGCGTCCTGGCTGCCGCGTTCCTGCTGGTGCTGTCACTGGCCGTCCCGGCCCGGGCGCATGTCGTCGAGGCCGGCGCGGACCTGCGGGTGACGCAGACCTTCGGAGCGCGCGAGGTCACGTTCGTCATCGCGGGGGTTTCGTCCGTACCGGCGCCGCTGCGGGTGAGCGTGCAAGCCGTGGACCCCACGAGCCTGGAGTTCGCGCTGGAACTGCGCTCGCTGGCCGACGGGAGCAGGTCGACCGGTTCGGTACGGGTCGGTCAGGGTCCCGCCGCGTTGCCGGCCCGCCATGCGGGCCCGTACGAGCTGCGTGTGCGTGCCGGTGACGAGGCGTCGACGATCCCCTTCCGGGTGCTGGTGCCCGTCAGTGCCCCCTGGACGATGGCGATGGACGGGGCCTTCCTCGTGACCGGGCTGCTGGTGGTCGGCGGCGTCCTCACCAGCAGCAGGTCCAGGCTCCTCGTGGGCGGCGCGAGTGCGTCCGCGGCGGTCGCGGTCGCCCTGATGCTGCTGGCGCCGCACCTGCCCGCCGCCCAGCCGGAGGGGGCCGCACCCGTCGCCGAGGCCGGCCGGCCGTACGCGCAGGGCCGGTACTCGACACTCCCCGCCCGGCCCGCCACGGGCGCCGAGTTCACCCTGACCCTGCGGCTCACCGACGGCGGGACCGGGCGGCCGGTGGACGACCTCACCGTCCACCATGAGGCCCCGGCGCACCTGGTGGTCACCAGCGAGGACGGTGCCGTCTTCCGGCACGTGCACCCGCTGCGGACCGCGCCGGGTGTGCTGGCGGTACGGCTGCGCGTCCCGCAACCGGGCCGCTACCTCGCCTATGCCGAGATCGAGCGGCAGGAGTCGGGCGGGCAGCTCGTCTCCGGATCCTTCGAGGTCGTCGGTCCGGCCCGGCCGGAGGCCTCACCCCGGGAGACCGCCGTGCCCCGTCTCACCCCGGCGGCGCCGGTCGCCGGAAGCCCGGTGACCGTCGAGCTCGGCGCGGAGGGGCGGCTCCAGCCGTGGCTGGGCATGTCCGGCCATCTGATCGTCAGGAGCGAGGACGGAGCGCACCTGGCTCACGCGCACGCGGCTTCCGCGCTTCGTTTCACGCTCACTCTCCCCGCTCCGGGCCGGTACCTGGCGTGGGTCCAGTACGCCACGGGAGGGCGGCTCGTGACCCGGTCCTTCACCATGGAGGTGGATCGATGAGATACCTGGCTGTCTGCCTGCTGGTAGCGGGTGTGCTGTTCGTCGTCACGTCACGTTGGTTCGGCGGCGGCCCGGAGGACGTGCGGGCCGCGGGCGAGCGGTACGGCGTCACCGTGCTGACGGCCGATCCCGTCGAGGTGCGGGTGACCTCGGGCGAGGCCGAAACGGTCACGCTGGCCGCGGTCATGCCGGGCATGGGCCATGCTTCGCCGCCGGTCGGCACCGTACCGGCCGGTCCTGGCCGCTTCGTGGCGGAGAAGAGCGTGTTCGGCATGGACGGCGTCTGGGAGCTGTCGATCACCCTCTCCGGCGCTCAGGGCGAGGAAGTGATCAACGTGAGTACGGTGGTCACATCAGTGAGATGACGGAGGCGGCCGGCGACGGGCGCGCGTTAGCGTCGGCGGCATGAGGCTGATCAACGAGCACATGGCCGTCAAGGCCCGCGCGCTGCCCACGACGGGCGACGGTTTCGTCGTGCTGGCCGGCGAGGTCGGCGCCTGGCGCGGCCCTCTCCCGTCCGCACCCACCCGGTTGGCCGCCCACCTCAAGGCCCTGGCCACGGACATCCAGGCCCGCGAGGCCAACGTGTTCCGCGCCCTGTTCCGCACTCCCGGCGAGGGCGACGAGCTCCTGGCCGCCAGGGGCATCCGCCCGGCGCGCTACGACGTCGTCGTGCTGATCCGCACAGCGTCCGTGGAGTCCGCTCTCGCGGTGCGCGAGAGCGCCGCCTACAAGGAGCTCGCCGGGACGCTGCGCGCGGCCGCTCGCCGTACCCACGAGGTCGTCGCGAGCAATGCCGGACGGCTCGGCGACGTGGACCACAGCCAGGACCATCACTTCCTGTTCAACTACTTCTACGCCGACGACCGCGACACTCTGCTGAAGGTGTGGGAGTACACCGCCGGATGGTTCCAGGCGAAGACCGCGCTGCCCAACTCCGCGCTGATGCGGCCGCTGGAGGGCGAGCCTGCCGACTACGGGCTCATCAACCACGCGAGTTGGCCGACCTTGCGCGCCTTCCTGCCCAGCCTGATCTTCCGGCCCACCTTCCGCAGCTTCGTGCTGGCCAACTTCAAGGCCAACGGCGTCGCCGCGCAGCCGATCATCTACCGCCGGGTGTGACACAGCCTGGCCAGCTCGGCCCGCGAGGCGACACCCAGCTTGGGAAACGCCTTGTAGAGGTGGGAAGCGACCGTCCGCGGGCTCAGGAAGAGCTGGGCGGCGATCTCGCGGTTGGACGCTCCCGTGACCGCCAGCCGTACCACCTGGAGCTCCTGCGGCGTGAGCGCGGCCAGCAGGTCGTCGGTGCCGCTGCTGGGTACGGAGACGCCGGCCGCGCGCAGCTCACCGGCCGCGCGGGCCGACCACGGCGCGGCGCCCAGGCGGTCGAAGGCCTCCATGGCGGCCTCCAAGTGGGGGCGGGCCTCGCTGCGCCGCTGGTGCCGCCGCAGCCACTCCCCGTACACCAGCCGGGTGCGCGCCTGGTCGAAGGGCTGCTCGTGCTGCAGGTGCAGCTCCAGAGCACGCTCGAATGTCCGCTCGGCGCGGTGGTCGGGGGCCATCAGCGCCCGGGCCCGGTGCTGGACGGCCAGGGGTCCCGGCTGTTCGGTGGCTCCCGCCCAGGCCGCATGCCGGTGCAGCGCCTCCTGCGCCCGCTGGGGGGTGCCCGCCCTGACGGCCGCCTCGACGTAGTCGGGCCAGACGTAGCGCCAGATGAAGGCGTGGCGCGACGGGCCCGCCATCGCCCGGTCCATCCGGCCGAGCACCGCCTCGTAGCGGCCCCGGCCCAGCTCCAGCAGCACCCCGGCGTACTCGGCCCAGCAACGGCTCGGCATCCACCTCAGGGTCTCGGAGTGCCGGAAGGCCTCGGCGGCCCTCACCGCGTACTCCTCCTCCTCGCCGGCGACCGCCAACAGCCAGGCGTGCAGGCCCACCAGATAGCTGCGCCACACCGGCTGGCCCACGTCCGTGGCAAGGGCCAGCCCCTCTGCCACCGTGTCGCGGGCGGCCTGGTGCCTGCCGTCCATCAACTGGGCGATGGCCAGCACGGTCATCGCCTGCGGCATCCGCCCCAGTCGCCCTTCCACCCGGCATTCCTGGACGAGTTCGGCCACGGCATCGAGCATCCCATCGCGATCAGCGGGAATGATGGACTGGAAAGCTATGATCATGCGCAGGTCGAACGGCACCTGCTCGACCCGCGCCGTGTGGGTGGCGCTCACCGTGGTGCCGCCCTCCAGGACCGTACGGAAGTCCCGGTTGATCGCCTTCACTACCGTGGTCACCCCCTTCTTGGTCGGGGTCAGTTCCTCGACACGGCGGAGCAGGTCGATCTGGTCGGGGTGCGCGGCGCTGGTCCAGATGTAGAAGCCGGCCAGGCTGAGCAGTGACAGCCGGGTGAGATGATCCGTGCCGGCCTGGACGCCCTCCAGCAGCAGCCGCGCGGCCTCCAGCGGGCGTCCCGCCTCGAAGGCCAGCCGCGCTCGCACCCAGACCAGCTCGGCCATGACGGCCCCGGTCACGGTTCCCGGCTCCGCCTTCCGCAGCGCCTGGGCGACCAGCTCGGCGGCACGCTGCTCCAGCCCTGCCTCGACAGCCGCACGGGCAGCCGCCGTGTACCGGCGCGTCGCCTCGGCGGCGTCGGCCGACAGCTCGGCGGCACGAGCGTAGGCCGCCGAAACCGCGGCCTGCCCACCACGCCGCTGCGCGCGCAACGCCAGCCGTTCCAGCTCCATGGCCACCCGCTCGTCGGCCCGCAGCGTGACCGCGGCCAGATGCCAGGCCCGCCGGTCGTCGTCGACCGCCTCGGCCAGGGCCTGGTGCGCGGCCATCCGCGCGGCGATGTCAGTGGCCAGCAGCACCGCGGCCCGCACCAGGGGATGGTGGAAGGTGACACCCTCCGGGGTGATCCGGATCAGGCCCGCCCGCTCGGCCGGCGCGGCGTCGTCGAGCGAGGTGCCGAGCAGGCCCAGCGCGTGGGCGAGCACGCCCAGCTCGCTCCGGTCGCCGAGCGCGGCCACCAGCAGGCAGGAGCGGGTGCTCTCGGGTAGCACGGCGATCCGGTCGCGGAAGCCGGCGAGCACCCGGTTGGTCACCGGTGTCGCGTTTCCCAGGCAGAAGGGCAGCGGGCCCGTCGCCGCGGGGCTGAGCATGCGTGGCAGTTCGACGAGAGCGAGGGGGTTTCCCTGGGCCTCGGTCACCACCTGTTCGCGTACCGCGGGTGGCAGCGTCGCCGCGTGCTCGGCGAGGAGCTGTCTGGCGGCTTCGGCGTCCAGGTTTCGCACCGGGAGCTCGGGCAGGCCCGCGGCGGGGAAGCGGGAACCGGTCCGCGCGGCGAACAGCACAGTGACAGGCTCGGCGTGCAGGCGGCGCGTGGCGAACAGCAGCGCGTCGGCCGACTCGCCGTCCAGCCATTGCGCGTCGTCGACCAGGCAGACCAGCGGTCCCTGCGCCGACACCTCCACGAGCAGGCTGAGCGTGGCCAGCCCGACGAGAAAGCGGTCGCCCCGGGTGGCGCCGCCCAGGCCGAGCGCGCCGAGCAGAGCCTCGGCCTGCTGCGGCGGGAGCGCTTCCACACGGTCCAGAACCGGTCGGAGCAGCAGGTGCAGGGCGGCGAACGGAAGCTCGGCCTCCGATTCCACGCCCGTCACCCGCAGGACCCGGGCACGGGTCCCGGCGGCCGCGTAGTCGAGCAGGGCCGACTTGCCGATGCCCGCGTCTCCGCGCACGACCAGCGTGCCGGGACGGCCCTGGAGCGTGTCGAGCAGCAACTGGTCGATCACGGTCTGCTCCGCCGCCCGGCCGTACAACATGTCACTCCTCGTGCTCGCCGTCGCCAATGTCAGTGTGTCGCCCATGGGTTTCCTTCGTGGCGAGGGTTCGGTCGAGATGGCGGGCCACTGTCACGGGGTCGGTGCGCAGGGCTCGGGAGCTGTCGATGGCGGATGCTCACGTATCGTCCATCACACTGTCGCGGATGTCCGGCGGAAGAAGTCGATCTGGTCGGCGACCACACGTTCCCGGAATCCGGGGTCGGTGTAGAAGGTGAAGTGGGTGCCGGGGTACACGCGCAGTTCGCCTCGCGGGGCGCGGTCGGCCAGCGCCCGGGTGGTCTCCAGCGGCGTCTCCCGGTCCTCGGCGGCGACGCAGACCAGCAAGGGGCAGGCCAGGCGTGCCGCAGCCTCGGCGGGCCGGTAGCGCATCATCTGCAGCAGCCCCCTGGGCGCGACGCTGTTGCGCCATGACGTCCCGTGTCCACCGGTGAGGGTCTGGATGTGCTGGTCAGCTTCGGCCGTCGTGGTCACGGCGACTTCTCCCGGCCGTCCCACCATGGGGATGTAGTAGGGTCGCAGGCCCAGCCTGCCCCGTAACGCGTCCCAGAGCATCGCGCCCAGCACCCTCAGCGTGTCACCGGTCGACCGTCCCTCGACCTTCTTCGGAAATCCGTTGAACGGGATCTGCGCCACCACGGCTCCGATCCGGGGATCGCTCGCGGCCACCGTGATCGCGTGCGCGCCGCCCAGCGAGTTGCCCCACAGCAGCACCCTGCCGGGGTCGACCCGCTCGTGCCCGCGGGCGAAGGCCACGGCGGCGCGGATGTCGACGAGCTGGCCGTCGACGTCGGGAAGCTGGCGCGGCTCGCCGTCGCTCTCGCCGAAGCTGCGGTAGTCGAAGACCAGCGCCGCGAAGCCCGCGGCGGCGAAGCGCTCGGCGTAGTCGAAGAGTCGGTCCATCGTCCCGCTGAAGCCGTGGCAGAGCACCACACACGGCACTGGCCCGGAGTCGGCGGGCAGGTAGAGGTAACCGGCGCACCGGACGCCGGCAGAGGTGAAGGACGCTTGGGTTCGCATACAGATCATCTCCGCAGCAATAGACTGACTTCCGGTAAGCACATTAGCGAACGAACTGACCGTTGGTAAGTGGGGTCCATGACTTCCGAGCGGATTCTGGAGGCGGCGCGCGCCCTTTTCTCCGCGCGCGGCTACCGCGCCACCTCCATGCAGGCCATCGCCGACGAGGTGGGCATCACCAAGGCCGCCCTCTACTACCACTTCGAGTCCAAAGAGGAGATCCTCCGCCGGCTCACGCTGCCACTGCTGGACGAACTGGAGGCGGTGCTGGCCCGGGCCGAGTCGCACGACAGCGCCGAGGAGGTGCGGTGGCGGGCGATCGAGGGTTATGTCGACGTGCACCTGCGCCACCGCCACACGCTCACCATGCTGGTCAAGGACATGACGCTGCTGGTGCAGTCGCCGATCGCCGACCGTTTCCGCACCGCGATCGCCCTGGCCAACGAGCTGGTGGCCGGTCCGGGCGGCGGGCTTGAGCAGCGGGTGCGAGCCTGCCAGGTGGTCGCCGGCCTGGCCGATCCGGTGGTGCTGTTCCGCGACGAACCGGCCGAGCCGCTGCGAAGCCTGATCCTGGACGGCGCCAGGGCGCTGCTGGACGAACCGGTCGTCCCCCGGGCGCGCGGGCGCGCCCGGGGACGCAACGGCGGACGTCGCGCCATTCTCAACGAGGATCAGGTCGCGCAGGCACGGTCCCTGTACGTCGACGGCCTCAGCGTCGAGGAGATAGCCAGCCGGTTCGAGGTTTCGAGGGCGACCGTCTATCGCCATCTCAAAATCTAAAGATAGTGATACTGATTTTGAGACGGCCCGCATGTCCGGCGCAGGCGGGACCGGCGGGAGCCATGGCGCAGCCGGGACCGCCGCCCCCGATCATGCTGCCCGGCCCCTGCCTAGCCAGCCGACGAGAGCCTCGAAGAACTTCAGTCACCTGACGGATCCAGCCCGGCCTGCCAGGCCGTACGGTCGTGACCAGCCGAGCGAACCTGGAGGAATGTCGTGCAGGCCGTCACTCTGAAGCCCGTAGGAAGAGTCGTCGGTGGTCGAATCGAGGCCATCGACGACGGCTGGAGCGCCGAACAGGCGATGATCCGCATCGACGGAACGCGTTTCGGCTCGGACGCGCTGGCCGGGCTGGACGCGTTCTCACATCTGGAGGTGGTGTTCCAGTTCCACCTCGTGGACCCGTCCTCGGTCCCCGCCTCTGCCCGTCATCCGCGCGACAACCCCGCGTGGCCCAAGGTGGGCATCTTCGCCCAGCGAGGCAAGAACCGTCCGAACCGGCTGGGCGTCTCCCGCTGCCGCCTGCTCGCCGTCGACGGGCTCGACATCCACGTACGCGGCCTGGACGCCATCGACGGCAGCCCGGTCTTGGACGTCAAGCCCTACATGGCCGAGTTCGGCCCGCAGGGCGAGACGGTGCAGCCGGAGTGGGCGACCGAGTTGATGCGTGCCTACTACTGATCCGGGACGACCCGCCACCGTACGGTGACGGGGGCCGCCACCGTACGGTCGCGGCCCCCGGCCTGGCCACAGCAGGTCGCCGGGAGCCACCCGAACAGCAGCCCGCCGACATCCACATCAGCACCGGATGCCGCGTGAGGCAGGTCACCGCCCGCACCTGTCACGTCGGTCGACACCTGCCCCGTCTAGTGTGCGGCGACCTTGCGACAACAGGAGGCGATCATGGCTTTCCGTGCAGAAACTCCCCACATCTCTCCCGAACGGCCCGCCCGCCGGCGAAAGCGGCGGCGCTGGCCGCTGTGGGTGGCGGCCGTGGTCACGCTGCTGGCGGCCGTGATGCTCTTCGGTGCGTACGGCTGGCAACCTGCGGCCGTGGAGGGCTACCGCTCGCCGTACGAAAGCAACTATCTCGACACGCCGCAGGCGCGGTTCCACTACAGCAAGACGGGCAGCGGATCGCCCGTGGTGCTGGTGGCGGGCGGGGCGCAGTGGCTGTACTCCTACCGGCACACGATCTCGGCGCTCGCGCGTGAACACACCGTGTACGCCGTCGATCTGCCCGGGCAGGGATACACCACCGTGAAGGGCGAGTTCGGCTACGGCATCCCCGGCATGGCACGGGCACTCGGGGCGTTCCTGGACGCGACCGGGCTGTCCACGGTCTCCCTGGTCGGGCACTCCTGGGGAGGCGCCTGGTCGCTGTACTACGCCGAGCACAACCCCGCACGCGTCGACCGGCTCGTGCTGCTCGACTCACCCGGCCTGGACAAGCCGCTCGCCTCGCAGACGGCGCTGTTCTCGATACCCGTCGTGGGCGAACTGGCGGTCAAGCTGATGGGCCGCGCCGATTTCGAGAAGAGCCTGCGCACCGCCTTCGCCCACCAGGACCGCGTCACCCCCGAGGTCGTGGATGAGACCTGGCACTGGATGTCACGTCCTGACAACCGAGAGGCGTTCGTGCGGCTCGTCCGGACCCAGGACTACAAGGCGACAGACGCCGGACTCACCCGCCTCCGCGCCCGCACCCTCGTGGTCTGGGGCCAAGCCGACCAGTGGCTCCCGGTCTCCTACGCGGAAGAGTACGGCAGGCGCATCCCCGGCGCCACGGTGAAGGTCGTCCCCGGCGCCGGACACAACGTCCACGAAGACGCCCCCGAACACGTCAACCCACTCCTGACCGCCTTCCTCAAAGCCTGAAACCGGGCCGCTGTCAATGCCGGCCTTCGGCTGCGCGGAGCCGGAGTCTGCAGTCCCTCTCGGAAATCTACATGTGTGGATGGTCGTGGGCGATGACGAGCCGCTTGTCACCGCCTCCGGTGCTGGCGCCGGCTAGGGGCGGGGCGAATTCGTAGACGCCGGTACTGGTGTACTTGACCTGGTCGTTCGGCTGCCAGTAATCCTGAAAGATGTAGTAGAGATGGAACTTATGTGGGCGGCAACCTTCGCCAGGGTGACACGTAAGACCATCCTTGTAGACTCGAATGCTCTTCGATATCTCGTCCGGGTTGCCGACCCATGGAACTCGAATGTTGCTGGATTTGTGCTGTGCGCGTCGATGGGACCGAACCAGGAGTTGCTCTCTGCGATGAAGAGCCATGCCGGATAGTCCATCGCGTTCTGCACTTCCGTGATCACGGTGACATTCGCCCTGGCCATGGCCGTGGATGTGGCGCCATGCAGGGATCCGGCCGTGGCGGCGTCGGCGGACGAGAGGGCGGTGCCCGCGCCGCCGATCGTAAGAGCTCCTGCCGCGACGACTGAGAGGGTGCGGAAGATTCGCATGGCGGTCCTCTACGTTCGGTTCATGTGATCTCTACGGAGAGTAATGTCACGGGCACGTGGAGTCAATGTTCGCCGGCCTCAGAGCCTCCTGCGACGCCCACGGGCGACGGCGGGCGGATCCGCCACATGCCGCTTCACAGGTCGGATCCCCAGCGGCTCTTTCCGCTTGTGGGCCCCGTTGTGACGGGTCGTCGGGTCAGACGGGTTCGCACAGCCTCCTGAGCTCCGAGAAGTCCGTATTGATGTCGGCGATCACCTGACGGGGATCGCCGCCGGTCATGCCGGTCAGGCGGAAGCTCAGCTCCTGGAACTCGGCGGCCAGCCGCCTGATCTTCGCTCCCACCACTCCTTGCGCGTCGATGGCCGCGCCCATCAGGTCCTGGTACGTCTGCTGAGCCGCGGCTGCCTGGCTGCTGCGGACGGTCCCGGCGTTCCGGTGGTATGCGGTCAGCGCCGTCGCCGCCTCCTCGCAGCCGGAGGGACTGACCGGTGGCAGCAGGGTGGGCGGAACCTGAAGCGCTCGTGTGGAGCTGCGCACGGGTGGTTCGGACGAGCTGGGCTCGGGCGACGGGCTCGGGGGTGGCGCTTCGGGCCGAGTGGTGACCGGATCGGGGGACGGTGACCGCGTGCGGGGGGTGGTGACGACCGGGTCGTCCTGGATCTGGGAGGGCGGCGGAGGTGGCGGGGGCATCGGGGGCGGCGGCATCAGGTAGGCGATCAGCGCGACCACGGCGGCGACCGCACCCGCCAGAGCACTCACAGCCGGCCAGTTCAGGCGCGAGCCCGTTCCCCCGCCCGCCGCCGCAGGCTGCGCTGATCCGCTCTTCGTCATGCCCTCATCGTGGCCGAGCCGCCGAGCACGGTCCAGAATCCCTCGTGCTGATCTTCCTGCCTGTGGGCGGCGACGAGATCCCGCTCGATGACGTGCGGCGGTTCGCCGGGGCGGCTTCGGCCGGGTTACGTCCTTGGCCGCCGCGTCGGGCGGGACCTTCGGGCACCGTCGGGGGGACCAGTGGCCCTCACGCCGCGCGTCCGTTGATCGAAGACTCGGAGGGCGGCCCCCGGAGGGGGTTCGCGGTGGTCGCTGGAAGGAGCGGAAGATGAGCCTTGCCCGGAGGACGGCGGTGGCGGTGCTGGGGGGCGCCGGTGCCGCGATGCTGGTCGCGGGCCCGGTCATGGTGGTCAGGGGCAGGAAAGGGCGGGCCGAGATCCGGGCCGAGCTGCGCGCGCAGTCGATCACCTTTCCGGACGGGGGGCCGGTCGGCGACGCGGGCCGGGCCGTGCTGACGGGGCCCGAGGCCCGCCGGTACGCGCAGGTGATCGAGGGCAACCTGCGGACGGCGACGGGCGGCCGGACCTACGCCCAGGTCAGCGCCGACCTCATGGCCGCCGGGGGCGCCGACGAGAAGCTGGCGGCGCTGCGGCGGACGGCGTTCACCGGGCAGATGCTGCGCGCCTCGCTGCTCAACGCCTACCTGGCGTGGCAGGTCACGACGCTGGTCATCGGGCTGGGGGCGCTGCTGACCGGGTCGGGCGCGGCGCTGGCGGCCACGGCCGGCTGGCTGCTCGCGGAGGACGGGGACACCCGCCGCGCGGGGGGCGGGGTCAGATCGTCGTGCTGGGGGCGGGGCGCAGGCGGAAGCCCGTGACGATCTCGGGGCTGATGCGGACCACCTGGTCCATCTCCCCCGACACCCACGGACGCAGCCGCGCCCGGTAGCGCGCCGCCTCCTCCAGGTCGGACACCAGCCGGGCGACCCCGGTGACGATCACGCTCCAGCCGAGGCGCCGTTCGGCGTCCAACTCGTCGGCCTCGAACGCCACCACCGCGCCCGATGGCGCCACCTCGGTGCTGAGCACGGTGCCCGGGTTGGACCGGATGATGATCTGCCCGCCGGTGACGAGGTGGTTCACCGGGCGGATGGCGGGCAACGCGTGCCGGGTGAACACGATGCGGCCTATCGGCGCCCCGGCCAGCAAGCGCAGGGCCTCCGCCGGTGACAGTTCTTCGAGATCGCGGGCCGTCATCGCGACGATCTGCCCATGTCGGTCGATATCACCTCCACATGATGGTGGCCGGTGCGACGTCCGGAACAGGGACCAAAGTCCTTTCCGCAGCAGCCGGGGCAGCGCGTCAGCCCGGCCGCAGACCGGTCGAACCGAGGCCGGTGCGGGCGAAGAAGTCCTCGACCGCGATGAGGTGGTTGTCGATCGTGCCCCGGGCGTAACCGCCGCTCTCCAGGTGCAGGCGGTAGGCGCGGGCCGTCCGCACGGCCGTGGTCATTTCGGCCAGCGGGCGCGGGTCACCGGCAGCGGTCCCGGCCGTCCAGGCGAGGAAGCGCCGGGTGCGGGACAGGTACGTGACCCGGCTGGACCCGGCCAGCCGCGAGCCGGCCAGCGCGGCGGCGTACGCCGACAGCATCCGGTCGTAGGGCGCCGGGAGCGGGGGCGGCGCGTTCCGTGCCGGCACGAGGCGCTCCCTTCGGGCGGCGGAGGCAGGATTCGGGGTTTCCGGGGAAGACGCTAGGGGAGAGGCGGACGGGACGGCACCGGCTCAGGTCCCCGGCAGCCGGGACCTTCGGCCCTTGCCGGTGCAGACGAGGGGGGCGGGCGGACGTGGCGACGATCAGCGTCGAGGTGGTGGAGACCTCCTCGCTCGGCGACCGCAGCTACCTGGCGCACGACGGGCGGGTCGCGCTCGTGGTCGATCCGCAGCGCGACATCGACCGCGTCCTGATGCTGGCCGGCCGACTCGGCGTGCGGGTCACGCACGTGGCGGAGACGCACCTGCACAACGACTACGTCTCCGGCGGCCTGGCGCTGGCCCGGTTGACCGGCGCCGCCTACCTGGTGGCGGCGGGCGACGCCGTGGACTTCGACCGGCTGCCGGTGGCGGGCGGCGACGAGATCGCCGTCTCGGACGCGATGCGCCTGGCGGCCGTGGCCACGCCCGGCCACACGTTCCACCATCTGTCGTACGTCCTGACCGGCCCTTCCGGGGTGGAAGGGGTGTTCACCGGTGGGTCGCTGCTGTTCGGCACCACCGGTCGTACCGATCTGCTGGGCGCCCGGCACGCCCGCGCCCTGGCCCACCGCCAGCACGCCTCGGCGCGGCGGCTGGCCGAGCTGCTGCCCGACGGCGCGCGGATCTGGCCCACCCACGGGTTCGGCAGCTTCTGCGCCTCCGGCCAGTCCGACATCGACGCCTCCACCATCGGCCGAGAACGGGACGCGAACCCCGCCCTGCGGCTGGAGGCCGGCGACTTCGTCGCCCAGACGCTGGCCGGGCTGGACGCCTACCCCGCGTACTACGCCCACATGGGCGCCCGCAACACCGCCGGCGCCGGCCTCGTCGACCTCACCCCGGCCGAGGCCGCCGACGCCGCGCGGCTGCGTGAGCGGATCGCGGCCGGTGAGTGGGTGGTGGACCTGCGTTCGCGCAAGGCGTTCGCGCACCGCCATCTGGCCGGGACGCTCAGCTTCGGACTGGACGGGCCGATGGCGACCTGGGTGGGCTGGCTCGCCCCCTGGGGTGCGCCCATCACGCTGCTGGGCGAGACGGCCGAGCAGGTCGCCACGGCCCAGCGCGAGCTGGCCCGCATCGGCATCGACCGCCCGGCCGCCGCCGCGACCGGCGCCCCAGAGGACTGGGCGGGCGGCGACGCGACCCGGCTGGGGGAGTGGCCGCTCGCCACGTTCGCCGACCTGGCCGCCGTACGGGCCGGCCGCGGACCGCGTCACCTGCCCGCCCCGGACGTCGTCCTCGACGTACGGCTCGCGGGCGAGTGGCGTGCCGGGCATGTCGAGGGAGCCGTCAACGTCCCGCTGCCCGAGTTGCCGGACCGGCCGGCCGATGTGCCTGCCGGGACGGTGTGGGTGCACTGCGGCTCGGGCTACCGCGCCGCGGCCGCCGCCGCCCTGCTGGCCCGGGCGGGGCGGACGGTGGTGCACGTCGACGACGAGTTCGACCGGGCCGCCGACGCGGGCCTGACCGTCACCGGCTGACCGTCACCGGTCAGCCGGGCCGTCCGACATGAGCGGCCGGCAGGCTCACGCCGCCGCGGTAAGGGGAGTCGTCCCAGCCGTGGGCGCCGATCCGACGAGCGTGATCACGCGTTGCCCAGGACGCGCGTCACCCGGATCTCCAGGACGACCCGGGCGGGGTTCGGCCGCGGCTCGCGGTAGCGCTCGGCGTAGCGGCGTTCGGCGTCGGCGACCTGGTCGGCCTCGACGCGGACCACGGCCCGCCCTTCCAGCGTCGACCACCTGCGCCCGTCCACCTGGCAGAGCGCCACCTTCGCCCCGTCGGGTCCCGCCGCCGCGGCGAGCCGGGCCTTCTGCGAGGTGCCGGAGGTGATCACGCGGGCGATGCCGGCGGCCAGGTCGAGGGTGGCGCCCACCGGCACCACGTGCGGGGAGCCGTCGGGCCGGGCGGTGGACAGCGTGCACAGGTGCCGCTCCCGCCAGAACTCGGCGAAACCGTCACCGCGCTCAACCAGGTTCACACGCCTCCTCCGGGACTCGCCAGGAATCATCGTATGCTCCGGCACACGTCCACAGGTGAAGTGGGTCACGGCGTGCGTCACGCCACCTGCTTGACGATCTCGCCGATCAGTTCGCGCTGATTTTTGATGATCTTTCCGGCGAGTTCGGCGGTCGGTCCGTGGAGGCCCTTGCCCTGGACCGACTCGGCCATCCGCACGCCGCTGTCGAGGTGCTTGGCCAGCCAGGTCAGCCACATCCGGTCGAACGCGCCGCCGGAGCGCCGCTTCAGCTCCGCGATCTGCACGGGGCCGAGCATGCCCGGCATGTCGTGCCCGCCCGTGCGCTCCGGCGGCGGGTCCACGTTCCAGGAGGTCAGCCACGACGTCATCAGCGTGATGTCGGCCTGCTCGTCCGCGACGAGGTCGGCGCTGAGCCGCCGCACGTAGGCGTTGGAGGTGCGGCCGTCGGTCAGCTCGGCCAGCTCGATCGTCTGCCGGTGGTGCGGGATCATCTGCAGGGAGAACTGGACGTCCTCCTCCAGGTAGTCGGCCGCGCCGCCCGCGCCCACCGCCGTGGTCGTCGTCGCCGAGGGGGCGGATTCGCCGGACGCCGTGGCGCAGCCCGCGGCCAGCGGAACGCACAGCGCGGCGACGGCCACCGTCACCCGGACCTTGCTCGATCGCCAGGAAGCTCCCAGCATGTCGGCCCCTTTCGCCCGAGGGCCGGCTCTCGCAGGACCGGCCGCTCCGAGGGAGATACGCGTCTGAGTGAGATACGCGGCGTCGCCCCCCGTGGTTCGGCGGTCGGGCCGGAAACGTCAACCGACCGGCACGTCAGCGTCGCCTGCGGCGGGCCGTCCCGAACAGCGATCTGGTGATCTCCCGGCCGAAGGCGGACGCCGCCGACCGTGCCATGGAGCGCAGCTCCTTCGACTCCAGCACGCTCTCCAGCAGCGACGGTCTCGGTTCCGGCTCCCGCTCCCCGCGCGTCTCCGGCCGACGGGGGGCTTCCGGCGGGGAAGCGGCGGGAGTCCCGGCGGGCTGTGGGGCCGCCAGCCTCGCCGACAGCATCTCGTACGCCGACTCCCGGTCGACCGCAGTGCCGTACTTGCGCTGGAGCGGTGAGGCGGCGATGACGCCCGCGACCACGTCCGGGCTCGACGGCGCCATGAGCGTCCGCGGGGCGCGCAGCCGGGTCCAGGCCACCGGGGTGGGCGCGCCCGTCTCCGACAGGACCGTGACGACGGCCTCGCCGATGCCGAGCTCGGTGAGCAGCCGTTCCAGGTCGTAGGAGGAGGTGGGGAAGGTGGAGACGGTGGACCTGAGCGCCTTGGCGTCCTGCGGGGTGAAGGCGCGCAGGGCGTGCTGCACGCGCGCACCGAGCTGGGCGAGCACGTCGGCCGGCACGTCGTTGGGCGTCTGGGTGACGAAGAACACGCCCACGCCCTTCGACCGGATCAGCCGCACGGTCTGCGCGATCGACTGCAGGAACGCCTTGGACGCGTCATCGAACAGCAGGTGCGCCTCGTCGAAGAAGAACACGAGCTTCGGCCTGTCGACGTCGCCCACTTCGGGGAGTTCGTGGAAGAGGTCGGCGAGCAGCCACATCAGGAAGGTGGAGAAGAGCTGCGGCCGGTCCTGCACGGCGGGCAGTTCGAGGACGGAGACCATGCCCCGGCCGTCCGGCGTCACCCGGAGCAGGTCGTGTACGTCGAACTCCGGTTCGCCGAAGAACGCGTCGGCCCCCTGCGCCTCGAAGTTGGTCAACGCACGCAGGATGACCCCGGCGGTGGCGGCCGAGAGCCCGCCGATCCCGCTGAGCTCCTCGGGGGTGCTGGTCAGGTACCGGATGACCGCGATCAGGTCCTTGAGGTCGAGCAGCGGCATGCCGTTCTTGTCGGCGAAATAGAAGATCAGCCCGAGTGACGACTCCTGCGTCTCGTTGAGACCGAGGACCTTGGCCAGCAGGGTCGGCCCGAAGGCCGTCATCGTGGCGCGGATCGGGACACCGGACCCCAGTCCGCCCAGGGAGTAGAACTCCGCCGGGCACGCCATCGGCTCCCAGGCCTGCCCGACCTCGGCGGTCCGCCGGGTGACGCGGTCGGAGGCGGTGCCCGGAGAGGCCAGCCCCGACAGGTCGCCCTTGATGTCGGCGAGGAAGACCGGGACCCCCTGGGTCGCGAGCTGCTCCGCCATGAGCTGGAGGGTTTTGGTCTTGCCGGTCCCGGTGGCGCCGGCCACCAGTCCGTGCCGGTTGAGCATGCTCAGGGGGATCCGGATCCGCTCCGCGGGGTCGGCGACCCCGCCCTCACGCACCAGGGCCCCGAGCTCCAGCGCCGGCCCCTCGAAGTCGTACCCCTTCACGGCTCCCCCGATTCGCCCGCATTCGCGGTGCTGGACGCACCGCTCTCCGTCGGGGGGACTGCGTGGGCATTCCTCCCCTCGCCCCATGGGCCGACACGTGGCAGTGCCTAAAATGCCTGTTTCCTGCCCCCCTCTCTCGGCCAAGCCGACCTCATGCGCTCCCCCGCGCACCGGGTCAGGCGGCCAGGGCTCAGAGCGCGCGCTGGTCGCCTCCGGGTGACGGCGTGCCCTGGTGGAAGAGCACCCGCCACCCTTGCTCCGTGCACCGCCACAGGGAGCTGCGCCGCGCCCGGCGCCCCGCGGTGTCGCTGACGTACGTCAGGTGAACCAGACCCGGGGCCAGGAGCCTGCCCGCCATGTCGGTCACGGTCACGGGCGCCGGCGGCGGGCCGTCGGCGAGCAGGGCGATGATGGACGGCCGGTCCCACAGCTGTCCCGACGCCCCGATCTCGGTGAACTCGGGGTCGAGGAACTCGTCCAGCAGTGCGGCCGAGGTACGGACCGCCGGTTCGAGGATGCGTAACTCGCCGGCGATCGCGGCTCGCACGGATTCACAGGTCATGCCGGCAATGTAGTCGATCAGCGGGTGGCCGGTTCAGCGGGTGAGCGGTGAGGACGCCGGCAGCGGGATGACGGGGAACGGGTTGTCGGGCAGCAGGATGACGCGGCGGGGTCGGTCGGGCCGGCCTGCGGCGTCGAGGTGGAGCAGCGCGGCGCCGATGCCGGCGGCGCCGACCATGTAGCCGGTGTCGGCGCTGACCTCCTCGGGGCGTAGCCGCCGGTAGGCCTGGTACCAGCGGTAGCCGCGCCCGTCGTGGCCGCTGGCCCGGCCGGCCAGGTGCCCGGCCAGGGCGCGGGCGAAGTCGAGATGGCTCTCGCGGCCGGTGGCCGCCCACAGGCCGACGAACAGCTCGATCAGCCCGGCGGTGCCGCAGCACTGGCAGGCGGTGTTCCAGAAGCCCTCGCTGTGGCGGTGCGGCACGCCCGCCCGGACGATGCCGCGCGCCAGCCGTTCGGCCCAGTCGAGGTCGCGCGGGTCGCCGGCCACCTGGTGCAGCTCGTAGAACATCCGGGCGACCCCGGCCGAACCGGAGCAGAAGCCCAGGTAGTGCAGGGTGCGCGCCTGCGGGACGTGGTGCGGGACGACGGCGCACGCCCCGGCGACGGTGCTGATCTCGGCTACGAAGCCGGCGCCGCTGCGCGCCGCCCGCAGGAAACGCGCATCGCCGGTGAGGCCGTACAGGCGGGCCAGCAGGAACGCCGTGCCGGCCGTGCCGGCCAGGAAGCCCGGGGTGACCGCGTCGACGGGCAGGTCGGCGCAGTCGCCGAAGCGGTGGCCGGGGACGGGCAGCCGTGCGATGCGCAGGCCCGCCCGCACGGCGGTCTCCTCGTAGGCGGGAACGCCGAGGTGGGCGGCGGCGCGCAGCAGGCCGAGCACGATGCCGCCGTCACCGCGCTGCGCCGGGTCGGGCGACCAGCCGATGCCGCCGTCCATCTCGTGCCCGCGCGCGACGATCATGTCCGCGATCGCCCGCGCCTCGACCTCGAAGGACTCCTCGCCGAGTGCCCAGCCGGCCTCCATGAGGGCGATCATGACGCCGGTCAGGCCGTGGTAGAGGGACAGGTCGTGCTGGTCCCGCCAGGTCGCGGCCAGCCGGCGCGCGCCCGCCCGCGCGTCGTCGAGGTACGCCTCGTGGCCGGTCGCGGTGGCCAGTTCCAGGAAGAACAGCACGATCCCGGCGGCTCCGGAGTAGAGCGACCAGGGCTGCGGGGTGACGGCCGACCTGCCGCGCGGATCGGGGTTGGCCTGCCACCACCGTCCGCGCTCGTCGTCGACCGCGGCGGATCTGATCCACCGGCCGGCCAGGATCGCCGCCGACAGCGGCGACTCGGCGGCCTCGCCTCGCGGGCGGTTCTCGTCCCGACTCATGACCTGAGTGTCCCACACAGTTGGTAGGAAAATAAGGGTTCGCGGCCGCGCGCCGAACGCACGGCCTCAGCACGAGCGTATCCGGCGTGACGCGCCCGAGGAGGTGGCTTTCCGCGGCACCGGCGCGACCAAGAGCCGCCGTCCGCCGCTCGCGTGCCGCGCGGCGCCCGCGCTTCCGAGGGCGGCGGCTCAGGTGAAGCGGCGGAACATGATCGGCGACTGCCCGGACACGCGGGCCAGCGTCACGTCGGCTCCCGGGCGCGGCGCGTGGATCATCTCCCCGTTGCCCACGTAGATGCCGACGTGGCTGGCCGGCTGACCGAAGAAGACGATGTCGCCGGGCTGCGGGTCCGTGACCGGCTGGCCGCTCTTCTGGTAGCCGGCCGCGGTCGTGTCGCCGATCTTGATGCCCGCCTGGTTCAGCGTGTAGTAGACCAGGCCGCTGCAGTCGAAGGCCGACGGCCCGTTGGCGCCCCAGATGTACGGCTTGCCGATGTGCTGGCGGGCGGCCGAGACGATGTCGGCCCCCGTGCCGTTGCCCTGCACGTACGGGATGGCCTGCGCGCCGCCGTCACCACCGGGGCCCCCGGCCCCCGCGTAGCCGGAGTAGCCGCTGGAACCGGACGGCGCGACGGCGACGCCGTTGCGGCCGCCGCCGCCGTTCGTGCTCGCCAGCGTGGTCTTCGACCAGTTGGGGACGGGCGTCGGCTGCCAGTCTCGGCCGGCCTGCGGCGGCGTGAGGGCCACGAAGGTCTTCCGCCGGCCGTCGAGCTGGGACCTGATCGTCGTCCTGGCCTTGCCGACCTCCGTTTTCGCCGACGTGAGAGACAGCTTGGCCTCGGAGACCGCCTGGCGCACCAGGGGCGCCACGGCGTCCTCGAACTGCTTCTGCGTCGCGCGGGGATTGTTCAGGCGGAAGGCGTTGGCCTGGGCCAGGATGTTGCCGCACAGGGTGCGTACCCGGGACTCGGCCGTCTCCAGCGCGGTGGCCGCCGCCTCCAGGGCGGTGGCGGAGTTGTTCAGCGCGTCGCGCAACCCGTCGCCGGCCGTGTGGTAGTCCTCCATGTGCGACACGAAGTCGTCGGCGGAACCGCCCTCCCAGGCGGCGTCGATGGTCTTGACGGCTCTGCGCAAGGTGCCGGTGTGCTCTCCGACGCTCTTCGCCGTGCCCTGCCACCGCTTGGCGACGCCGCGGATGGCCGCCGGATCACCGTTGACGCTCTTCAGGATGCCGGCCAGCTCGTCGCCGCCGGGTAACGCCGCAAGTTCCTTGCTGACGTCCATCAGGCGTCCGCTGTGTCGGCTCTGTGGACGTAGGTCCACACCGTGTCCAAGGCGGACCCGACGCCGGAGAGCTTGCTCTGCGCCGCCCCCATCTCCTCGCCGACCTCGGTCTCCATCTCGTCGACGAGTCCGGCCAGCGCGGAGGAGTCGCCGAGCTCGCCGAAGGCCGAGGAGTCGGTGGTGCCGGCCGGATAGGCCAGCCCCAGCTCCCTGAACTGCTTCGACAACCTGTTGGCGGCGGCTTCGCCGTCCTCCAACGCCCGATACTGGAGAGAAAGCCCTGCCATCACACCCCTCCACCGGAGTCGCCCCTGGTGCCCACGGGAAGATCCGCGCGGGCGCGCAAGCGTCACCATACTCGAAAGCCGCGCGCCCCCGCCGGTGTGATCGAAGGGCTGTGGATCTCCCTCGCGATCGCCTTCCGAGACGCCGTCAGGAGCGGCGGGCCTTCGCGTGAGCCGGCCGCGGGCCCTCGCGGAACGTCATGAAGCCGAACGTCACCGCCGTCGCGACCGCGACGACAGCGCCGAGCACGAGGATTGTCTTGATCATGGTGCACTTCCCGTTGCGTCACGAACAGTAACTTTCTGTCACTGTGCGCAGTGTCCCCGGTGTGCACCCGCCGAAAACGCCCCGCTCACCGCACCGCCGACTGGATCAGGCCCATTCGGATCTCCGCGGACAGCCTGGCCCGTCTGGCGGCGAGGTCCTCGTCCAGCTCCCGCAGCACCTCGCCCACGCGGGCGGCGCCCGCGAAGGCCGCCTGCGGGTCGGCGACCGAGGTGATCGCGGCGACGGCCTCGGTGTACGCGCGGTTCAGCGTCTCCAGGGCGTCCTCCAGCGGGTCCATGCGACCCGGCCGGAGCGCCCGCGGCGAAGGGTCGGAGGGATCGGCGGCAACCATCAGATCCTCCCGAGGGGACCGGCGGCTTCGGCCGTCGGGGGAATCGGGAGCGGGAGGGCCGCCAAGGTCCGAGCGTGCTCTGACCTGCCAGGTCTGGGCATCGCAGATCCCCTTTCCGGGTTTGTCGGTGCCTGCCGATACCGTGGTCGCGTCGTTACCGAGCGTGGGAGGTGGGTGTGCGCAGGTCGTTCAAGTTCCTGCTGCGCCCCACGGCTCGCCAAGCGGCCGCGCTCGCCGCTTGCCTGGAGGATCACCGGCAGCTCTACAACGCCGCGCTGGAGCATCGGCGCACCGCCTACGCCAAGGCGGGTGTCACGATCCGCTATGGCGATCAGTCGGCGGAGTTGAAGCACATCCGCGCCGACGATCTGGATGGTCAGGGCCGCTGGTCGGCGGGCTCGCAGCAGCAGACGCTTCGCCGTCTGGACAAGGCGTTCGCCGCGTTCTTCCGCCGCATCAAGAACGGCGCGAAGCCCGGATACCCGCGGTTCAAGGGCCGGGGCTGGTTCGACACGGTCGAGTGGCCCGCGACCAGAAACGGCGCGACCTGGGACTCCCAGCCGCATGAACCGGTGACACGGGTTTATCTGCTCGGCATCGGCCATGTGCGGGTGCATCGGCACCGCCCGGTCAAGGGCCGGGTGAAGACGATCAGCGTCAAGCGTGAAGGCCGCCGCTGGTACGTGGTGCTGTCGTGTGACGACGTGCCCGCGCAGCCGCTGCCCGCGACCGGTCTGGTCGCGGGGATCGACCTGGGCCTCGCCTCGCTGGTCACGACCAGCGAGGGCCACCGCATCGACAACCAGCGGCACCTGGCCGCCTGCGCCGGCCGTCTGGCATCGGCCCAGCGCGATCTCGCCAGGAAGAAGCGCGGGTCCAAGCGCCGGCGTAAGGCCGTGGCCCGGGTGGCGGCGTTGCACGCCAAGGTCCGCCGCCAGCGGGTGGACGGCGCGCACAAGGCCGCGTTGGCGCTGGTCCGTGGCTACGACGTGATCGTGCACGAGGACCTGCGGATCGCGAACATGACCCGTTCGGCGTCCGGCACGATCGAGGCGCCCGGCCGTAACGTCGCCGCCAAGTCCGGCCTGAACCGGAGCATTCTGGACGCGGGTTGGGGGGTGTTTCTGACGATCCTGTCGCACAAGGCTGAAAGCGCCGGTCGAGAGCTGATCGCAGTCGATCCCCGCAACACCTCCCGCACGTGCTCGCGCTGCGGGCACGTGGCGAAGGAGAACCGTCTCACCCAGGCCGCGTTCGCCTGTACGGCGTGCGGGCACACCGCGCACGCCGATGTGAACGCGGCGATCAACATCCTCAGGGCAGGGCTTGCCCTTCGCCAGGCTACGCAAGCGGCTTAGCGAGAAGCCGCTTCCTTCAGGGAGCGGAGGAGTCACGTAGGTGGTCCCCTTCAGTGGTGATCGGGGGGGGCGACATCAGGCCCTCTACCCATCGCCGCCGCCTTCGATCCTCCACCGGCCCCCGACACGCCCGGGCGTCACCGACCGTGTCCACGGATATGCTCCCCACCAGCGGCGAGGCAACACGGAGAGCGCCGGGCACACGGGATCGTCACGGGAAGCCACGGAGACGGGGCGGCGCTGTCCGAGCTGACGCCGTCATCCCGGCCGCGACCGCGGACCACGACCCCAGGTACGTGCCGCCCGTGATCCCCTCGGCCTGCCCGGCCGTCACCCTGACGCCGACCGCCCGTCTCCCGGCCCCGAACTCCGGGCCGGAGCCTCCCGCAGGCTCTCCCGGTGTCGCCGGTACCCGCTCGGGCTCATCCCCTGGACCCGCTTGAAGGCCGCGCTGAAACCGAACGCGTCCGCGTAGCCCACCCGGCGGGCCACCGCCGCCACCGTCTCGGCCGAGTCCGCCAGCATGTCAGCGGCCAGCGCCATCCGCCACTCCGTCAGGTAGGCCAGCGGCGGCTCGCCCACCAGCTCCGTGAACCGCTTGGCCAGCGTGGTGCGCGACACCCCCGACTCGGCGGCCAGCGACGCGAGCGTCCACGGCCGGCCGTGGAACTCGTGCATGGCTCGGAGCACCGGGCCGACCACGTCGTCGCCCAGCGCGTGGTACCACCCCGGACGCACCGCCTCCGGCCGATCGAACCAGTCGCGCAGCGTGCACACCAGCAACCAGTCGAGCAGCCGGTCCAGGACGACCTGCCGGCCCGGCCGCGCCCCGATGAGCTGGGCCTCCAGGTAGTCGGTCATGGCCGCGCAGTCGTGCTCGTCCGGCACGAGCAGCAGCGGCGGCAGCACGCGGAGCAGCCGCCGCGGCACCTGCCCGCGCATGTGGTAGGCCCCGGCCAGCAGCACGGTGGGCCCCGCCAGGTCCACGCCGTGATCGCCCGGCCCACCGCCGTCACCGGGCACCCGGCCGCCGCGGACGTCCCGCACCGGCGAGCCCGCCCTCGGCGGCTCGGTGGAGAAGACGAACGGCTCGGGCCCCCGCACGATCGCCGCCTCGCCCGTCCGCAGCCGCCGGGGCTCCCCGCCCCCCTCACCGACGATCCAGCCCTCGCCGCGCAACGGCACGCACAACGTCAGGGACGCCTCGTCGGCGAACCGCAGTGCCCACGGCGGCGTCAGCACCGACCGGCCGAAGATCGCCCCGTCGGCCCGCACACCACGCAACAGATCGTCGAACGGGTCCACGCCTCCACGATAGGCCGCCGCCTCGGACACCGGCCCACCCGAGCGAGCCGCACCCCCGAAGGCTCGGGTCCCGGACGATCGGACCCCGGCCGCTCAGGCCCCGGACGATCAGACATGGAGCGCGAACGGACGGCCATGGCCGCGCGGCGGGGCCGCCGGTTGACTCGAAGCCATGACGACACATGCGAACGACATCCTGGTCCTCGCGGCGACGGGCAAGACGGGACGCCGCCTGGTGCCGCGGCTCCGCGCGGCGGGCGAGACCGTGCGGGCCGCCTCCCGCTCCGGCGAACTGCGCTTCGACTGGACCCGCCCGGACACCTGGCGGGCGGCCGTGACGGGCGCCTCGGCGGTGTACCTGGTGGCACCGGACGACCCCACCCCGGTGCACGACTTCGTCAAGCAGGCGGTGGAGGCGGGCGTGGGCCGGTTCGCGGTCCTGTCGGGGCGCGGGATGGAGCACGTCCAGAGCGGCTTCGGCGAAGGAATGGCGGCCGCCGAGGACGCCGTGCGCGGCTCCGGGGCGGAGTGGACGATCCTGCGGGCCAACAACTTCAACCAGAACTTCGACGAGGACCTGTGGCACGAGCCGCTGCGGTCGGGCCGGCTGGCCCTGCCCATCGGCGCCGTGCCGGAGCCGTTCGTGGACGTGGAGGACGTGGCCGAGGTGGCCGCGGCCGTGCTCACCCGCGACGGGCACGCCGGCCGGGTATACGAGCTGTCGGGACCGCGCGGGCTGACGTTCGCCGAGGCCGTGGAGACGATCGCGCGGGCGGCGGGCCGTGCCGTCGCCTACGAGGAGCTGACGCCGGAGGCGTACCGCGCCGAACTGCTCGCCGCCGGGTATCCGGAGGTCGCGGCCGACGCGCTCAACACCCTGTTCGCGCTGCACCGAGCCGGCCACACCGCCGAACCGGTGGACGGCGTCCGCCGGGTGCTCGGCCGGGACCCGCTGGCGTTCGAGACCTACGTGGCCCGCGCCGCCGAGGCGGGCGCCTGGTCCTGACGCCACCGGCGCCGGCCGGGGCGACCGCCGGCAGCGCGAGGGCACCGGCCGGGCCGGGGTCGGTGCCGCGCGGGGCGCCGAGCCCGGCCGGTACGACGGGCCACGGATGCTGTAGTGTCCCTCGGGTCAGGCCGCGCTCCGCTTCCGGAGGCGGCCACGCTGCTTCGTGGAGCCGTATCACCCGAGGAGCAGCCTTGACCACGTCACTTCCCCGCCAACTCGCCCGCACCCGGCGCTTCACCCTCGGCGCGCCCGGCGCGTTCACGCTCTCGCCCGACGGCGCGACCGTCTTCTTCCTGCGCAGCCGCGCCGGGGACGACCCTGTCTCCTGCCTGTGGTCGCTCGACCTCGCCTCCGGCCGCGAACGCCTGCTCGCCGACCTGCTCACCCTGCTGTCCGAGGCCGAGGAGGAGCTGTCGCCCGAGGAACGGACCCGCCGCCTGCGCGCCGGCGAGCTGTCCTCCGGCATCGTCGGCTACGCCGCCGACGACGCCTGCGAGCTGCTCGCCTGCGCGCTGTCCGGCCGCCTGTGGACGGTCCGGCCCGCCGACGGGACCGTGCGCCGGATCCCCGCGGCGGAGCCGGTGCTCGACCCCCGCCCCGACCCCACCGGCCGGCGCGTCGCCTACGTCAGCGGCGGCGCGCTGCGCGTGGTGACCGCCGACGGCGGCACGGACGAGGTGGTGCTCGCGCCCGACGGCCCGGAGATCACGTACGGGCTGGCCGAGCACGTCGCCGCCGAGTCCATGGGTCGCCACCGCGGCTACTGGTGGGCTCCCGACGGACGGCGGCTGCTGGTCGCCCGGGTGGACACGGCCCCGGTGCGGCGCTGGCACCTGGCCGACCCGTCCGACCCGGCCGCCCCGCCGGTGAGCTTCCCCTATCCGGCGGCCGGCACGCCCAACGCCGACGTCAGCCTGTGGATCGCCGCCCCCGGCGCCCCTGCCGTCCGGGTCCGCTGGGACGCCTCCTCCTTCGAGTACCTCACCCGCGCCGGCTGGGACGCCGCCGGCCCGTACGCCGCCGTGCAGAGCCGTGACCAGCGGCGCCTGCTCGTCCTCGGAATCGATCCCGCCACGGGCGCCACCCGCGTGCTCGCCGAGCAGCGCGACGACGCCTGGGTCGAGCTGGTCCCCGGCCTGCCCGCCCGTGACGCGGCGGGGCGGCTGCTGACGGGCGCCGACCTGGACGACACGCGCCGCCTCCTGGTGGCCGGCGAGCCGGTCACGCCCCCCGGCCTCCAGCTCGGCGCGGTCGTCGCGGTGGACGGCGAGACGGTCCTGTTCACCGCCTCGGACGAGTCGACGCAGACCCACCTGTGGGCCCACGACCCGGCCGGCGGCCTCCGGCGGGTGAGCGACGAGCCCGGCGTCCACACCGGCCTACGCCGGGGCGGCACCACGATCCTCCAGTCCCGCACGCTGACCCGCCCCGGCACGAAGGTCCGCGTCGGCTCGCTGGAGATCGCCTCCCACGCCGAACGACCCGTTCTCGACCCGCGCGTGGAACTGCTGACGCTCGGCCCGCGGGAACTGCGCGCCGCGCTGTTCCTGCCGTCCTGGCACACCCCCGGCCACGGCCCGCTGCCCGTGCTCATGGACCCGTACGGCGGTCCGGCCCTGCGCAAGGTGACGGACGAGCAGGCGTGGTGGACGTACGTCTCGCAGTGGTTCGCCGAGGAGGGTTTCGCCGTGCTCGCGGTGGACGGCCGCGGCACCCCCGGCCGCGGCCCGGCCTGGGAACGCGCGGTCCACCTCGACCTGGCCGGTCCGGTGCTGGCCGACCAGGTGGACGGCCTGCGCGCGGCGGCGGCCCGCCGCCCCGTCCTCGACCTGGGCAGGGTGGGGATCCGCGGCTGGTCGTTCGGCGGCTATCTGGCCGCGCTCGCGGTGCTGCGCCGCCCCGACGTCTTCCACGCTGCCGTGGCCGGCGCCCCCGTCACCGACCAGCGCCTGTACGACACCCACTGGCGCGAACGCCATCTCGGCCACCCCGACGAGCACCCGGAGGCGTACGACCGCTGCTCCCCGATCCGGGAGGCCGCGTCGCTGACCCGCCCGCTGCTGCTCATCCACGGCCTGGCCGACGACAACGTGGTGCCCGCGCACACCCTGAGGTTCTCGCAGGCGCTGCTGGAGGCCGGCCGGCCGCACGAGGTGCTGCCGCTGCCCCGCACCACGCACCTGCCGTCCCAGGAGTCGGTCGCCGAGAACCTGCTGCTCCACCAGCTCGGCTTCCTGCGCCGCGCCCTGGACCTGCCCCCGCGGAGCGGCTGATCACGACTGCGCCCTCACGGCGCGGTGCTCGATCGCGACGCCGTCCTCGCGCGTCGGCGGCGTGCCGGGCCGTCCGGTCACGTCCGCCTGCCGTCCACGAGGGCGGCGACCTCGCCGAACACCGACCCGGTCCGGGCCAGGAAGTCGCCGGGGAAGCCCAGGACGAAGCCGGTGCTCTCGTCCAGCCGCCGCACCGCGTCGGCCGGGAGCGCCAGGTCGAGGGCGCCGAGGGTGTCGTGGAGCTGCTCGGGGGACCTGGCGCCGACGAGCGGGTGCACCGCCCGCGAGCGCGCCCGCGTCCAGGCGATCGCCACCTGGGCGGGTGTGGCGCCCAGCTCGTCGGCCACCGCCTGCACGGCCCGCGCGGCGGCCCGCTCGCGAGGGCCGAGCGACTCGGGCGCGACGCGGGTCCGCGTCCGGGGGCCTTCTGGACGGGTGAACGATCCCGAAAGGACGCCGTGGGCGAGCGGCCCCCACGCGGCGACCGTCAGCCCGAACGCCTCGGCCATCGGCAGCAGCTCCCGTTCGACGTCGCGGTCGAGCACGCTGTAGGGGGCCTGCACCGCGGCGAACGGGGTCCAGCCGCGCCAGTCGGCCAGCGTGTCGGCCTGGGCGACCAGCCAGGCGGGCGCGTCGGAGATGCCGATGTAGAGGATCTTCCCGGCGCGCACGGCGTCGTCCAGCGCTCGCATCGTCTCCTCGATCGGCGTGTGCCGGTCCCACAGGTTGACCCAGTACAGGTCGAGGTGGTCGGTGCGCAGCCGGCGCAGGCTCTGCTCAAGGGAGAGCGTGAGGTTCTTGCGGTGGCTGCCCGCGGCGTTCGGATCGCTCCCGTCGCGCGTGACGGTGTACTTGGTGGCGACGACGAACCGGTCACGGCGGCCGCGCAGGAGCTCGCCGAGCATGCTCTCGCTCCGGCCGTCGCCGTAGAAGTTCGCGGTGTCGACGACGTTGCCGCCGGCCTCGTCGTACAGGTCGAGGATGCGGCGGGCGTCCTCGTCGGACGCGCCGATGCCTTCCTCGCCGAAGGTCATCGAGCCGAGGAAGACCTCGGAGACGCGCAGGCCGGTGCGGCCCAGCAGCCGATATCTCATGAGCGTCTCGCGGACGGTCAGGCGGCGACGGCGGCGTCGCGCAGCGGCCGGAGCGCCCGCGACCAGGCGATGACCTCGTCGAACAGCTCCATCAGGGTCGGCTCCTGGTGCGGTCCGGGCGCGATCACGCCGGGCTCTGCCGGGTCGGTGAGCTCGAAGTCGGTGTACGCCGACAGGGCCACCTGGGTGCGCACGTTGGCGACCTGCAGCTCGGTCATGACGAGCCGCAGGTGCTCCACGGCCCGGGTGCCGCCGTGCACGCCGTGGCTGACGAACCCGGCCGCCTTGTTGTTCCACTCGGCGTACAGGAAGTCGACGGCGTTCTTCAGCGCGGCGGGGACGGAGTGGTTGTACTCCGGGGTGACGAAGACGAACCCGTCGAACGAGGCGACCGTCTCGGCCCACGCGGCGGTGTGCTCGTTGCGGTAGTCGCCGAACAGCGCGGGAAGGGGCTCGTCCAGCACCGGGAGCCCGTACGCGGCCAGGTCCACGAGTTCGAAGGACGCCTCGCCGGCCGTGACGGCGGGGTGCCGGGCGGCGACGTCGGCGACCCAACGGGCCACGACCGCCGACCTGCGACGGGGACGGGTGCTTCCGATGATGATAGCGATTCTGGTCATGGACGGTAAGGTACAACGACCATGGCAAGAAGTAAAACGTTCATTGTAAAAACTGCCGGGAGGATCGCGGTGACCAGCGAAAGAACGAAGACGGCACGCCCACGCGGCGGGCTGGCCGACAAACGGCGGGCGATCCTCGCCGGCGCCCTGACGGTGTTCGCGCGCGACGGCTACACCCGCGCCGGCATCGACGCCATCGCCGCCGCCGCGGGCGTGTCCACGCGCACGATCTACAACCACTTCACCGACAAGACGGAGCTCTTCCAGACCGTCATCCAGGAGAGCGCGGGCCGTGCAGCCGAGGCCCAGATCGCCGTCATCGACCGCCACCTGCGCAAGATCACCGATCTGGAGGCGGACCTGATCGAGTTCGGCCGCGCCCTGGCCAGGCCGACGACCGCCGAGCACGCCGAGCACTTCGCCCTGGTCAGGCAGGTCAATGCCGAGGCCGGGCACATCCCGCAGGCCGTGATCGACGCCTGGCAGGAGACGGGGCCGCTCCGGGTCCGCCGCGAGCTGGCCGGCCACCTGCGGCAGTGGGTCGACCGGGGGCTGCTGCGCGTCCACGACCCCGACCGGGCCGCCCTGCACCTGATGCTGCTGATCTCCGCCGGCAACCCGGCCCACCGGACGGGCGTGCCGGACGAACGGGAGCTCGACGAGACGGTGACGTCCGGCGTCCGGGCCTTCCTGCACGGCTACCTGCGCTGACCGGGCGGGGCCGGCAAGATCGTCAATTCGTCCCCGATTCTGTCGGAGCGATGGGATACATTACCGACTCATTGATCAGCCGTTCGCGTTGGTGCCACCCCTTTTTCCGGCGTCCCGCGAGCCGTCCGGCCGGGGAGGTCGAGAGTCGTGAGCGCGGACTCACCCGCGTGGGAGCAGCGGAGCACGGCACGGGTCGTGTCGCCCGTCCGCCCGCGCAAGCTGGCGAAGGTGCCCTTCGTCGAGCTGGCGGACGGGCGGCTGCAGGGCGTCGTGTCGAGCGGATCGGACATCGAGCGGGTCTACGTCTCGTCCGTCGCCGCCGGCACCCACACCTATGACTGCAGCACCAACAACAACCGCCCGTGCGGCGGCCTGTACGGCGCGCCGTGCAAGCACCTGCGACTGCTCGTGGACGAGGCGGTCACCCAGTACGGCCTCGACCGGGTCGCCGGCTACCTGCGGGCCGACGTCGGCGACGACGGCGACCTGATCGGCGCCCTCGGCGGCGGGGTCGAGCGCACGCCGGTGGCCATGGTGTTCAGCAGGTTCCTGCGCCACCTGGCCTACCTGGAGCTGCCCGGCGCCACGGCCCCGCTGCCCGAGCTCCACTGGTTCCCGGCGGGGGCGGTGCGCTGATGCTCGGAGTGCAGCTGGCCGCCCTGCTCGACGGCGATACGCCGGGCGTCGCCGAGACGCTCGACCTGGTCACCGGATTCGACGACGCGCTCACCCACGGGCTCGCCCGGCTCGGCGAGGAGCGGGCCGCGGCGCTGGTCGCCCTGGCCGGCGCCGTGTCGGCCTCGCCCCTCGGCGACCGGGCCGGCGAGGCCGCCGACAAGATCACCGCCGGGTCCGTCGCCGGCGACCACCTGACCGCGCTGGCCGGCGCGCGCACCGCCCTGCTCGGCGCCGTGCACGACGCGCTGCTCGGCCGGCTCGACACCGCGCTCGGCCGCACCCGGGCCACCTGGGAGGCGCCGGCCGCTCCGGCGCCCGCCGCCGACCACCTGCTCGCCGCCGCCCGCTCCTGGCTGCACGAGCTGGCCATCGCCGGCTGGCGCGGCGTCGACCACGACCTCGTCTCCGCCTCCAGCCAGACCGTGGAGGCGCTGCTCGCCGAGCCCCGCCTGCGCCGCGTCGCGGTCCTGCTCGACGGCCTGGCCGCCGAGCTGGCCGCGTGCTGCCCGATCGCCACCGCGCCCCGCGTGCCGGCCCGCCGGTGGGCCGACCTGTGGGGCCGGGCCGTCCTGCTGGCACAGGGCCTGCCCGACGAGCCCGCCCCCGAGCCGGTGTCCGGCCGGCTGCTCGTCCTCGGCACCGACGTGCACGAGCACGGCACCGCCGTCCAGGTCCAGGTGCACGGCCTGCTGGAGCCGACCGGCGGCGGCGTCGCCCGGCTGGTCCGCGCGAGCGTCTCCGCCGCCAAGGTCGACACCATCACCGGCCCGGCCGTGTGGCGGCTGCTGCACGCGCATCCCGTGCTGCTCGGCGCGCTCGCCGAGCGGCGCAGCCTCGACCTGACCGACATGCCGCTGCTCGCGGGCGGCGACCTGCTGTGGCACGACGACCGGGCGTCGGCGGGCGAGCCCGCCGACCCGTTCGCCGTCGCCCGCGTCCAGCTCGCCGACGCCCTCGCCCCCGCCGTCACGCCGCTCGACCGCCACCCCGCGCGCATTGCCGAGCCCGTCCTGCTGGAGGGCTACACGGTCGACGGCGACGGGCTGGTCCTCGACGGCCACCGGCTCGCCGTCGAGCTCGACCGCCTGCCGGGGTGCGGCCCGCTCACCCCCGAGCTGGTGGCGGCCTCCACGGCGTGCGTCGGCCTGGTGCGCTGGGACGCCGGCCGCTGGTCGGTGCAGCCGCTCGCCGTCCAGGCGACGGTCAAGCGCAAGCCCGTCACCGCCCACACCGGCGACTGGGCGCTCGGCCCCACCGACCCCAAGGTGGTCAAGGCCGAGGCCAAGGCCGGCGACGTGGTGGCCGTGCTGCGTGAGCGAGCCGGACGGCTGCTGCGCAAATGACCGACGACTCCCTCACCGGCTCCGGCGTGTCCGCCGACGCCAACCGCCGCCAGGTCCTCTACTGGCGCCTCATGGCGCGGCTGTTCAGCGCCGACGAGCAGCCCACCCTGGAGGCGGCCAGCGTCGCCGTCGTCGACGACCTGGGTCTCCCGCCCGCGCTGCTCGACCCCGGCGTGTCCGTCGACAACCTGGTGCAGCGCTTCCCCGACCTCGGCGCCGAGCTGAGGGGCCTGCTCGCCGAGGACCAGGCCCAGGAGGACCAGGCCCAGGAGGACCAGGCCCAGGAGGAGGAGGGGCCGGCGGAGGTCGGCGCCGACGAGGTGCGCCGCGCGGCGCTGGTCTCCAAGCTCCTGCTGAACGTCTTCTCCACCGGCACCGGCAACGTCACCGCGACCGACCTGTCCCGCTGGCAGCAGGACGCCGGCTGGTTCGAGGAGGCGCTCGGCTGCGAGCGCGGCGCGCTGCGCGGCCGCCCCGGCGACACCGAGCTCGGCGGCGTCCTGGCCGGCCTCGAAGGCGACCTCGTCCGCCGCATGCGGCTGCGCGAGGTGCTGGCCGACCCCGCCCTGGCCAAGCAGCTCACCCCGAGCATGTCGCTCATCGAGCAGCTCCTGCGCGACAAGGCCAACCTGTCGGGCATCGCGCTGGCCAACGCCAAGGCGCTGATCCGCCGGTTCGTCGACGAGGTCGCCGAGGTGCTGCGCACCCAGGTCGAGAAGACCAGCGTCGGCAAGCTCGACCGGTCCGTACCGCCCAAGCGCGTCTTCCGCAACCTCGACGTCCAGCGCACCATCTGGAAGAACCTCACCAACTGGAACGCCGACGACCAGCGGCTCTACGTCGACCGCCTCTTCTACCGGCACACCGCCCGCAAGACCACCCCGCAGCGGCTCATCGTGGTCGTCGACCAGTCGGGCTCGATGGTGGACGCGATGGTCAACTGCACCATCCTCGCCTCGATCTTCACCGGCCTGCCCAAGGTCGACGTGCACCTCATCGCCTACGACACCCGGGCGCTCGACCTGACCCCGTGGGTGAGCGACCCGTTCGAGGTGCTGCTGCGCACCACGCTCGGCGGCGGCACCGACGGCACGGTCGCGATGGCGCTCGCCCGGCCCAAGATCGCCGAACCGCGCAACACCGTGCTGGTCTGGATCTCCGACTTCTACGACAACCGCGAGCTGCTCACCGACTTCGAGGCGGTGCACCGCTCCGGGGTGAAGTTCATCCCGGTCGGCTCGGTCAACAGCTCCGGCGGCGCCAGCGTGGACCCATGGTTCCGGCAGAAGCTGAAGGACCTGGGCACGCCCGTGATCTCCGGCCACATCCGCAAACTCGTGTTCGAGCTCAAGAGCTTCCTCGCCTAACCACTCCAGGAGAACCCGCGAATGACCGAGATGCTGCGTGCCCCCGCAGAGGTGAAGTACGCCGACGAGCTCGACTGGCTGGAGTCGATCGACGACGGCCCCAAGCCGTTCTCGTGGCGGCTCAGCCCCCGCATGGTGCGGCTGTTCATCCTCGGGTCCGAGCGTGCCGACGGGCTCGACCGGGAGATCCCGCAGAAGTGGTTCGGTGACCGCAGCTTCGTCGAGCGCAGCATCGTCACCCTCGCCTCCGACCGCGGCCTGCTGCTGATCGGCGACCCGGGCACCGGCAAGAGCTGGCTGGCCGAGCTGCTCGCCGCCGCCATCTGCCGCAACTCCACCCTCGTCGTCCAGGGCACGGCCGGCACCACCGAGGACCACATCAAGTACTCGTGGAACGTCTCCATGGTCATCGCCAAGGGGCAGTCGCGCGAGTCGATGATCCCCTCGCCCATCATGACGGCGATGGAGAACGGCGTCATCGGCCGGTTCGAGGAGCTGACCCGCTCCACCAGCGACGTGCAGGACGCCCTCATCTCCATCCTGTCGGAGAAGTACGTCTCCATCCCCGAGCTCGACGACGACAACATCGTCTTCGCCCAGCCCGGCTTCTCCATCATCGCCACCGCCAACAGCCGCGACCGTGGCGTCAACGACCTGTCGTCGGCGCTGAAGCGGCGCTTCAACTTCGTCCGCATCCCCGTCGTGACCAACAAGCGAAGCGAAGCGGAGATCGTCCGGTTCCGCACCACCGAGCTGCTGCGCCGTCACCGCATCGAGCTGGACGTCCCCCCGACCCTGCTCGACATCCTGCTGCAGAGCTTCGCCGACCTGCGGGCCGCGTCCGCCTCGGCCTCCAGCGACGACGAGCGGCTGGAGTCGGCGCTGTCCACCGCCGAGCAGATCGGCGTGCTGGAGGACGCCATCCTGCACAGCCAGTTCTTCGGCGACCGCGCGCTGACCGCCCACACCCTCGGCGGCTCCCTGGTCGGCTCGCTGGCCCGGCGCAGCCCCGAGGACCTGGCCATCCTCAACAAGTACTGGCACGGCGTCGTCGAGCCCCGCAGCAAGAAGGACGGCGGTGAGTGGCCCGGCTTCCTCGAAGGCGGCCGCCAGGCGATCTCCACGCTCTCATGAGCCCGTTCGGCGCCCTGCGCGCACAGCTCCTCGGCGCGGCGGCCGACTTCGCCGCCGCCCCCGCCGCCGTGCCGGAGATCCTCGCCGGCCTGGTGGACGACGTCGACCGGGCGCTGCGCGAGGAGCTGGAGATCTTCCCGGTCTGCCACCACTCGCCCGCCTCGGCCCTGGCCATGGCCAGGCGGCTGCGCGACAAACAGCCGAAGGTCATCTACCTTGAGCTGTGCGAGGACCTCGGGCCGCTGCTCGGTGAGCTGCGCAACTGCCGCCTGCCGGTGGCGTTGCAGGCGTTCGCGACCGAGCTCGACGGCTTCCCCGCGGGCTGGGGGCCGCTCAGCGTGGTGGCGCCCATCACGGAGGCGTCGGCCGAATACCAGGCCATCGCGTACGCCCTTGAGACGCCGGGCGTCGAGCTGGTGCTGGTGGACCGCTCGTCCGACCACGTCTTCCAGAGCCGGCCGCGCGAGGAGGAGCCCGCCCGCGCCGCCGGCGAGGAGGCCGGCCTGCACGGCGACGCCGTCGGCATCGAGATCGGCGACCTGCGCCCCCGCTTCGCCGAGCTGGAGGAGCACCTGCTCCACCACGGCAAGGTCCGCCACTGGTCCGAATGGTGGGACCAGTACGTCGAGCAGCCGCTCGCCGGCGCCGACTACGACACCTACCGCCAGGTCATGGTGCTGATCGGCAGCCTCTTCCGGCGCCTGACGCCCGAGGGTGACCGGCTGGCCCGCGACGAGGAACGCGAGCGCCACATGTGGACCCGCATGCGCGAGCATCTCGCCGCCACCGGCGCCGACCCCGCCGACTGCCTGTACGTGTGCGGCGCCTTCCACGCCGCCAGCCGGGTGGCGGAGTTCGGCCTGTCCGGCACGGCGGGCTACGAGATCACCCCGCGCACGGCCACCCGCTGGCTGTACGGGCTCATCCCGTCCAGCCACTCGGCCATCGAGGCCCAGTTCGGGCTGGCCTCCGGCTCGGTGTCGATCGCCACCGCCACCTGGGCCAAGGCCGTCTCCCGCGGCGGCGTCCAGCCGTACCGGCTGGACGGCCAGCAGGGCGGCCGCAAGAAGAAGGCCAAGGCCGCGCCGCCCGCCCCGGCGGCACGGCCCGTCACCGACAAGCTGACGGGTTTCCTGTCCAGCCCGCCCGAGCTGGACGGCGTCGACGAGGCCGAGCTGCTCGGCTGGTGCGTGGACATCGTCCGGCTGGCGCGCCGCAACGGCTACCTGGCCAGCACCGCCGACGCCATCGCCGTGTACGAGACGTCCATCCTGCTCGCCGGCATGCGCAACCGGGTCCGGCCCACCCCGTACGACTTCCAGGACGCGGCCGTCACCTGCATCGAGAAGGACAGCGTCCCCGGCCGTCGCGACGTGCGTCACCTGTGCGAGATCCTGCTCGGCGGCGACCGGATCGGCCAGGTCGGCTACGACGCGCTGCCGCCGCTGGCCCGCAACGTCTACGACCGGCTGGAGCCGCTCGGCCTCGACCTGAGCAAGCGCACCGTCCAGCGGGCGCTGCTCGACCTCAACGCCGACCCCCACCTCCAGCCCTGCTCCCACCTGCTGTGGATGCTGCGCTACCTGCTGCCCGACGGAGCCGTGCGGCCCATCATGGGCTCGCGGCGGCTCGGCGAGCGTTCCATCCAGGAGAGCTGGGACCTGACGATCGGACAGCACCAGCGGGCCGTGATCGAGCTGGGCTACGAGGGCGTCACCGTCGAACAGGTGCTGGAGCAGCGGCTGCGCCGCGCCGTATGGGACCCGAAGGCGACCGCGGCCGCCGCGCTGGCGGCCGTCGAGGACTCGATCCTCTTCCTCGGCAGCCGCCGGTTCACCGACGAGCTGGGCGCGCGGGCCGTGGAGCTGCTGGCGGCCGAGCGGAGCGTGGACGACGCGCCCGAGGTGCTGCGCCGCATCCGGCGGCTGCTCGCCCACTACCGGGCCACCGAGCCGGAGCTGCCCGCCTGGTGCGAGGCGTTCGTGACCGGCGGTTACGCCCACTACTGCACCCTGCTGCCGTCCGCTTTCGTGGCCGACGACACCGGGGTGCGGCAGGTGGGCGCCATGCTGGGGTTCCTGTTCACGATGGAGGGCCTGGCGCTGTCGCTCGGCTGCGATCGCGCCCAGCTCGAACTGGCCGTCCAGCAGTCGCACCCCGAGGCGCCCGCCAAGGTGGCGCTGCTGTGGGCGGCCCGGTCGCAGCTCGGGCTGCTCCCGCTCGCCGAGCTGCGTGCCCGCTGCGACGAGCTGCTCTCCAACCCGCTGGTCATCCCGTCGTTCCCGCTCTACATCACGGGTTTCGTGCAGGCGTTGGAGTCGGTGCCGTCCTTGGGGCCGTTCGTGGTGGAGGTGATCTCCAAGGCGTTCGCGCGACTGCCCGACCCGGTGCTGCTGCCGTGGCTGCCCAAGCTCATCACCACGCTCCGCAAGGAGGCGGCCGAGCTGGTGCCCATCCTGGTGCGCGAGGCGGGCCGGACGTTCCCCGCCGCGCTGGCCGACCTCGACGCCTGGACCCCGCCCTGGACGGCGGGGTCCGCGCCGGCGTCCGTCCCGGCCCGGGCCGTGACGACGGGGCCGGCCAACACGCTGCTGGCCGCCCATCCGGTCGCGTGCGACGCCGTCGCCGCGCTTCTCGGCTGCGAGGAAGGCTGGGGTGCCGCCGGGGCGGCGCCCGCCTCCGGCGCGGCCGGCGAACTGCTGTCCCGCCACCCCGGCGCGGCCGCGGCAGTCGCGGCCCTGCTCGGCGCCTGACGACCGCGCCGTCCAGCCACCGCACCGGGCGCGCCGCGTCGTCCAGCCACCGCACCGGGCGCGCCTGGCCGGACACCGCCGCGCCGCGCGCGCCTGGCCGGACACCGCCGCGCCGCGCGCGCCTGGCCGGACGCCGCTGCGCGGGGCGTGGCGGCACGGCGTCCGTGAGCAGGGACGTTATCCGGGCCCGGCCTGCGGGCAGGGCCCGGATGAGACCTGCCGGTGGACGGCCCCACGACGGCGAGACGGCGAGCCGATGCAAACATTCCTGCCCTTCTCCGACTTCACCCGCTGCGCCGAGTCCCTCGACCCGCTGCGCCTCGGTAAGCAGCGGGTCGAGGCCCTGCAGATCCTGCGCGCCCTCACCGTCCCCGGCTACGGCTGGCGCCACCACCCGGCCGTCCGCATGTGGGCGGGTTACGAGGAGGCGCTGGCCTGCTACGGCCTCGACGTGTGCCGCCACTGGTGCTCCACCGGCCGCTCCGACACCTGCGCCGACACCATCGCCCGCGACCTGGCCGCCCGCTGCGACCGGCACACCGTCCGCAGCCAGCCCGTTCTGGCGGCCGCGGGCGAGCTGCCGCCCTGGCTCGGCGACGCCGCTCTCCACCGCAGCCACCGCTCCGCCCTCCTGCGCAAGGCCCCGGACTTCTACGGCCCCCTCTTCACGCCGCTCTTCGGCCCCGAGCCCGACGACCTTCCCTACGTCTGGCCGCCCTCGGACCGGCCGCCGTCCTGCCTGCCGGACCGGCGGTTCGGGTGAGCGGACGCGCCCGCCCTCGCTGTCAGCCGAGCAGCCGGTCGCCGATCCAGCCGTCGGCCGCGCACCCCGGCGGAATGGCGAAGACCGCCGAGCCGATCGGCGTGATCCACTCGTTGAGCAGGTCGCCCTCCGCGATCCTGCGCTGCACCGGGACGAACTGCCGCTCGACGTCCGCCTGGTAGGCGGCGAAGAGCAACCCCGAGTCGGACGTCCCGCCGGCCGTCAGCCCGTCGTCGTAGTTGTACGGCCTTCGCAGGATGCGCTGCCCCGGATCGTCCACCCGCGCCCGCCTGATGTGGGCGTACTCGGGGATGACCGGGAAGCCCAGGGTGTTCAGCCGGGCGAAGTCGGGCTCGTCCCGCTCGGCCCTCCCGGTCAGCGGGGCACCGGTGTTCAGGCGGCGGCCGATGGTGAACTCTCTGGCCGGCCGGTCGGCGGCGTCCCAGGTCTCCAGGTTCATCCGGATACGGCGCAGCACCATGGTGGTGCCGCCGCGCATCCCCTCGGGTCCCTGTCCGATCCACACTGCGCGGTCGAGGTCCGTCGGGTTGACCGTGCCGTCGAGCTGGCCCATCAGGTTGCGCTGCGTCTCACCGGTGGAGCCCACGCCCGCCCGCCGCCGGAAGCCGCGCTGGGTCCAGCGGACCCTGGTGAAGGACCGCGCGTCCTTGACCACCATCCGCAGCGCGTGGGCCACGGTGATCGGGTCGTCGGCGCAGATCTGCACCAGCAGGTCGCCGCCGCTCCACCGGTCGTCCAGCTTGTCGACGGTGAACGGCGGCAGCGGCGCCACCGGCGAGTCCACCTTGGCCGCCCTGAACAGCCCGGGGCCGAATCCGAACGTCACGGTCAGCCGGGCGGGGTCGGTGGCCAGCTCGGGCTCGGTGTCGGCGAGGGCCGGCCGCCCCTGGGTGAGGCGGCGGGCGTCGTCGGTGAGCAGCTGCATGAGCCGGGAGATCGCGTCGCGGCCGCTGCCCGGCTTCAGGTCGAGCCCGAGGAAGACGGCGTGGGCCTGTGGCCGGGTGGCGATGCCCGCCTGGTGGACGCCGTCGAACGGCTCCACGGTGGGGCTGTGGGCCGTGGCGGCGTCGTCCGTCGTGGCGGAGGCGCGGTCGCCCGTGCCCGCCACCGTGAGCGGCAGCGCGGCGGCGCCGCCGGCCAGCAGCGCCCGCCTGCTGATCCCGGACGCCATCAGTGTCCGGCCCCGGGCTGGTAGTCCTCCTTCGCCCCGGCGAAGTCCTTGCCCACCGCGGTGAACTCCAGCGGTGCGCCGTCCTTGACCGTGAGCGTGAACGGGACGCGGGCTCCCGGCTGCACCTCGCCGGTGACGTCCATCAGCATGATGTGATCGCCGCCGGGCTTCAGCTCGTGGGTGCCTCGTGCCGGCACGACGAAGCCGCCCTCCTTGGGCCGCATGACCATCTTGCCGTCCGCCTCGACGACCTCGTGCAGCTCGATCTTCGGCGACAGGGGTGAGGTGCCGGCGACGACCGCGATGTCGGCGTCGGTGTTGTTGACCAGGGTGCCGAAGGCGGCGGTCATCCCCTTCCGCACGGTCTTCACCCACGGGTCGGTGATGCTGAGAGCCGCCCCTTCGGCGGCTCCGGCGGACGCGCCGGCTCCGGCGGTCGTGGTGGCGGCGGGCGGCTGGGAGGCCGGCGCGGCGGCGTCCTGGGCGGGCTGTGCGCCGCACGCGCCCAGGGCGAGGACGGCGGCCAGGGTCAGAGCGGGACGGGAGAACATGGGGATGCCTTTCCACCCGGGTACGGGCATGGCGAAGCCACCCGTCCGGGCAAATGTCGTCGAAATCAGGAAATGTCAGCCGAAATCGACGAGCACAGGCGGTCCCCGCCTGCTGACCACGTACCGCAGCACAGCCGACCGCAGCACGGGCGGCTCAGCCGTACAGGCGGGCAGGAAGGGCGTGAACGCGACGGGCCGGAACAGCACCAGCAGCCGCACCGCCAGTCGCCGCAGCACCGCCCAGAACAACGCCTCGCCCCGGGCCAGCCACAACGCCGTCAGCCCGGTCGCCCACGCGTGCGCCACCAGCATGCCGAGCCCCGGCATCAGGCCCGAGTGGACGTGTGCCACCACCTCGACCGGCGAGGCGGCATGCGCGAGCGAGAACGCCACGTGCATGACCACCTGCAGACCGCCCAGCAGCGGCAGGATGGCGCCGAACGCCCGCTCGCGGCCCGACAGCGGGTACGCCACCGCGAACGCCGCCACCAGCCCACCGGCCAGGGTGCCCGCGGACACCGTGCCCCCGCCGAACAGGTGCGCCCCCAGACCAAGCGCGAGACACACCACGGCGAACACCGAGGTGCGCAGCAGGCGGAACGGCACGGACGCGGACACAGTGCCGCCATCATCCCACGCTTTGCGCCATCCCTCCTGCCGAACCCCTGGATCCCCCGCCCGGCAGCCGATCGGGCCGGTCGGTCACCTGACCGGGCGTCAGCGCAGGCGGCGGAAGAAGGCGCGGATGTCGCGGGCGAGCAGGTCGGGCGTCTCCATGGCGGCGAAGTGGCCGCCCCGGTCGTACTCCGACCAGTGCGTGACGAGGCCGGCCGGGTCCATGATCGAGCGGATCGTGGTGTCCGCGGCGAAGACGGCCACCCCGGTCGGCGGGCCCTGCCGCTGCCCGGGGTCGGCGGCCGGTTGCGCCTGCTCCTGCTGGGCGGCGAAGGCGCGCCAGGCCCGCATTCCCTCGTACACCGCGTGCGCGGTGGACGCCCCCGAGCCGGTGAACCAGAAGATGCTGACGTTGGCCAGGAGCTGGTCGAGATCGACCGCGTCCTCGGGCAGCGGGGCGGCCGGGTCGGTCCACTCCCGGAACTTCTCCACGATCCAGGCGAGCTGCCCGGCCGGCGAGTCGTTCAGTCCGTACGCGAGGGTCTGCGGCCGGGTGGCCTGCATCGCCAGGTAGCCGACGCCGTCCTCGCGCAGGGCGTTGAACCGCTCGGCCCGCGCCCGGTCGGCGCCCGTCAGCCCGTCCAGCTCGATCGCCGGGCCGAACGGATGTGCCGCCACCGTGCCGCTCAGGTGGGCGCCGAGCACCCGCCCCGGGTCCACCATCGGCAGCATGCCGGTCACGCCCGAGCCGACGTCGGTGCCGTGGGCCGCGTACCGGTCGTAGCCGAGCCGGCGCATCAGTTCCGCCCAGGCGCGTGCCACGCCGAAGAGGTTGAAGCCGCCGGGGCCGATCGGGTTCGAGAAGCCGTAGCCCGGCAGCGAGGGAATCACCAGGTGGAAGGCGTCTGCGGGGTCGCCGCCGTGGGCGCCGGGATCGGTCAGCGGGCCCAGGAGCTTCAGGTACTCCACCGGCGAGCTCGGCCACCCGTGGGTGAGGAGCAGCGGCACCGCGCCGGGTTCGGGGGAGCGCACGTGGCAGAAGTGGATCGTCTGTCCGTCGATGACCGTCGTGAACTGCGGCACCTCGTTCAGCGTCGCCTCCCACGCTCGCCAGTCGAAGCCGGTGGCCCAGTAGTCGGCCAGCTTCCTGAGGTAGCCGGTGGGGACGCCGCGGCTCCAGTCGTCCGCACCCGGCTGGGCGGGCCAGCGCGTGCCGGTCAGGCGGGACCTGAGGTCGTCCAGGTCGGCTTGAGGGATGTGGATGCGGAAGGGGTGGATGTCGCCGTCGTTCGCCATGTCCCCACGGTAGGAAGCATTGCGGAAGGTTTCGTTCCGCGATTGTCGCGGGATCTCACGCGCAGGTGGGTGCGCGGCAGAGGGCGGGCTTGGTCAGGGCGAGGACGGCCAGCACGCCCAGCGCGCAGACGACGGGCACGGTCAGCGCCGCCTGCGCACCGGCCGGCCAGCCGGTGCCGAGCGAGCCGAGCAGCACGGTCCCCGTCACCGTGCCGCCCAGCACGCCGCCGGTCTCCTGCACGGTACCGAGCACGCCCGCGGCCGCCCCGGCTCTGGCGGGCTGGACGCGGGCCAGGACGGCGGAGATGAGCGGCGACATCACCAGCCCCATCCCGGCGCCTGCCACGAGCAGCGCCCCCGCCACCCGGTAGGGCGCCGCACCCGCGCTCCCGACCGCGCTCCCGACCGCGTGGTGCAGCGACGCCAGCCCCAGCACCAGCGTCACCGCCCCGGCCAGCGGCAACCGGTGCCCGAGCCGCCCCGCCAGCGATCCGGTGCGCAGGGAGGCGGCGAAGAATCCCGCGTTCAACGCCGTGCACACCAGCCCGGCGCCCAGGGGGCCCAGCCGCAGCCCCTCCTGCAGGTAGAGCGCCAGCACGAACGACACGCCCGCCGAGCTGCCGAACAGCAGCGCCACGGCCACCAGCCCCGCCGCGAACCCCTTCGCAGCGAAGACGTCGAGGTCGAGCAGCGGCTGCCGCCCGATGGCCGTGAGCCGCCGCTGACGGCGGGTGAAGGCGGCGAGCAGCGGGGCCGAGGCGGCCAGGCACGGCCACGTCCACGCCGGCCAGCCGTGTTCGCGGCCCTGGACCAGCGGCAGCACGAGCGCCACCAGCCCGGCCGCGACCAGCGCCGCTCCCGCCACGTCGAGCCCGCCGTCCCCGCGCTCGCCCGGCCCGGCCGTCCTGTCCGGGGCCGCGGCGGGCACGGCGGCCACGGCGGCCGCGGCGGGTACAGCGGGTACGGCGGGTACAGCGGGTACGGCGGTGCGCGGGGCGGGTACGGCGGTGGGCGGGGCGGGGACCAGCCACGGCGTCAGGGCCAGGGCGGTCAGCCCGAGGGGTACGTTCACCAGGAAGCAGGCCCGCCAGCCCAGCCCCATCGGGTCCGCCGCGACCAGCAGCCCGCCGATCGCCTGCCCGCCCACCCCCGCCAGGCCCACGGCGGTGCCGTACCAGCCGAAGGCCCGTGGCCGGTCCGCGCCCCGGTACAGCGCACCGAGCAGGGTGAGGACCTGCGGCGCGAGCAACGCCGCCGCCAGCCCCTGCGTGGCCCGCGCCCCCACCAGCGCCCCCGGCGACGGGGCGGACCCGCACGCGGCCGAGGCCAGCGTGAACACCGCGAGCCCCGCGACGAAGACCCGGCGCGGCCCGTACAGGTCGCCCAGCCGGCCCGAGACCACGAGCCCGGCCGCGTACGCCAGGCCGTACGCCGCGATCACGAGCTGCGCGTCGGAGCCGCCGGCGGCCAGCTCCGCCCGGATCGACGGGATCGCCAGGTTGGCCACGAAGAAGTCCAGCGTGGTCATGAAGACGGCGACCAGCACCACGGGCAGAGCCCACCAGCGGCTCGGTGACATGGGGGTACTCCAGGCAGGGGAAGAGGGAACGGCGGTGCAGGAACACCGGACCGGTCCGTCCGGTTGAGCTCCCCTTCGAAGACCCTGGAGCGGGTCCGTGATGATTCGCCGGGAATCGGCTGGAGATTGCCCGCAACGCGGGCATAAACGCGGGCATAATGGCCCACAATGCCGATAATTCAGGATCTGTCGACGTATGCCGCGGCGATCGCTCCGGTCATCAACGCGGTCCACGTGAATGTGCACGCCTCGGCCCGCCGGGCGGTCACCGCCCACGCCGAATCCGTCGGTCTGACCCCAGGCCTCCTGCTCGACCTGCGCTATGTTCTGCCGCTGCGCCCGCTCACCCGAGCCGCGCTGTCCGCCGTCTACCGGTACGGCAGCGCCGCCGAGCTGGCCGCCGAGGTCCGCGAGCACCAGGCCCAGGGCACCCTGGCCGAGGACGGGGACGGCACGCTGCGGGTCACGGCCAGGGGACTGGCGTTCATCGACGGCCTGTACGCGGCGCACGCCGCCGCCACCCGGCGCGTCTGGGCCGCCCACGACCTGAAGCCCGTCGCCGACCTCGCCGGCCGGGTCCTCGACCGCGCCGGACGCGATCCGGGGGGAGCCCTGGAGGTGATGGCGCCGCCGTACGAGCCGGCGGGCACGCCCGTGGGGGTGCTGCTGTTCAACCGGGTCGCCGTGCTGCGCTACCACCGGGCGGACGCGCACGCCGCGGCCTGGGCGGCGGCCGGCCTGACCGCGGGGACGATCGCGGACCTGCAGGCGGGCCCGGTCCGCGACGCGATCGAGGACGACACCAACCGCCGGGCCGCCCAGGCCTACGACCGGCTCAGCGGCGACGAACGTGAGACGCTGTTCGAAGGACTTCTCAGGTTGGTCTGAAGATCCGCCCGTTGGGGTTGCCGTCGCCCGCGGCGGCCAGCAAAGTGGTGACTCTGCGCGTCACCCCTCTCGGGGATCCCAAAGTTCGCAAATTGCCACCTTCAGGTAACCAGCGGCAAGGAGCACTATGGTCGAGTACCCCTGTGAGGAGGGTGCCGTGGAACGTGACCTGCCCAGCGGAGCGAGACTGATCGTCGGGGTCGACGAGACCCCCGCCTCGCGCTGGGCCCTGGCCTGGGCCATCGGAGCCGCCAGGCTGCACCGCATGCCGCTCGTCGCCGTGCACGTCAGCAGGGCGCCTGCGCATCCGTTCCCCGAGGCGCTGCCCGTGCAGAACGCCCTGCGCGCGGGGGAGGAGGCGCGCTGCAACGAGATCATCGCGGGCGTGTTCGACGAGGTGGCGGGCGGAATGCCCGACGACCTCACCACGGTCGTGGTCGGCAAGGTCGGCGACCCCGGCTACCACCTCGTGGACCTGGCCCGCGAGGGTGACCTCCTCGTGCTCGGCCGCAGCAGGCGCGGGCTGCTCAGCCGCCTGCTGCTGCCCTCCACCAGCATGTACTGCGCGCGCCACGCCAATGCCACGCTCGTCATCGTGCGGCAGCCCTCGCCGCCCGACGACCCCGAGCACTCAGGCGAGCGAGCCAGGCGCTTCTGGGGCCGCAGGCACCCCCAGCCGTAGCGACCCCAGCAGCAGCCGCAGCCCCGCGGGGATCGCCTGCCGCCCGATCGCGCCATACCCGATGATCAGCCCGGAGCCGGCCGGCGTCCCTGCGTGGTACGCGGCGAGCGGTTCCACCGCCAGGCCGGGCGCGGGCCGTACGGACACGCCGGGAGCCAGGTGCGCGCACAGGTGGAGGCCCGCGACCGAGGGCACCGGGCGCAGGCGGTCGTCCTCGGACAGCGTCTCGCTGATCAGCGCGCGCCTGGCGGCGTACTCGCGGGTGGCCTTCCTGATGTGCCGCGAGAGCAGGCCCTCGTCGATGAACCTGGCCAGGGCCGCCTGCGTCGGCACCACCCCGTGCCAGTCAGTGAGCTGCTTGGCGGCGCGCAGCGCGGGCGCCAGCGACGCCGGCGCCACCAGGAAACCGAGGCGCAGCGCCGGCAGCAGCGTCTTCGAGAACGACCCGACGTAGACCACCCGGCCGGCCCGGTCCAGGCTCTGCAACGGCTCCAGCGGCCGGGCGCCGAAGCGGAACTCGCTGTCGTAGTCGTCCTCGACGATCACCGCCTGCCGCCGCTCGGCCCAGGCCAGCAGCGCCGCCCGGCGCGCCGGCGACATCGGCGTGCCCAGCGGGAACTGGTGGGACGGCGTGACGTACACCAGCCGGGCGGCGTTCGGCAGGGCGGAGACGTCGATGCCCTCGTCGTCCACCGGCACCCCGGCGACCCGCGCGCCGAGCGAGCGGAACAACAGCCGCGCCGGCGGGTAGCCGGGCTCCTCGACGGCCACGCAGGCGCCCGGCTCGATCAGCACCCGCCCCACCAGGTCGAGCGCCTGCTGCGCGCCGCTGGTGATGAGCACGTCACCGGCGCCCGCCCGTACCGAACGGCTGACCCCGGCGTGCCTGGCGATCGCCTCGCGCAGGCCCTCGTGCCCCGCCGGGTCGCCGTATCCGCCGGTCACCGCGCTCACCCGCAGCTCGCGGGCGAGCAGCCGGCGCCACGCCTCCATCGGGAACAGCAGCGGGTCCGGCACGCCCGCCCGGAAGTCGTACGCCGCCGGAGCCCCCGGCGGCTGCGCCGGGGGCAGCGAACGCCACAGGGCACGCGGCTGCACCACCCCGCGCGGCGCCGCACGGTCCCGTACCGGCTCGGCGGCCACGAACGTCCCCGCGCCCGCCCGCCCCACCAGGAACCCGTCGGCCACCAGCCGGTCGTAGGCCACGGCGACCGTGTTGCGGGAGATCTCCAGCCGCCGCGCCAGCTCCCGGGTCGGCGGCAGCCGCTCGCCCGACCGGATCCGCCCGTCGAGGATCGCCTCCAGCAGTTGCCGGTAGACCTGTGCCGCCAGGTCGCCGCGCCCGGACAGGGTCACGTGCACGTCCATGCTTGGCCCAATCGTTTCGCCGGAAATTGGAGCTTATAACGGGACAAATTGCCCCCTAGGTTGGCCCCCATGACCGAACGTCTGAACCTCGGCGACCTCGCCGCCGACGCCTACCGGGCCATGGCCGGCCTGGACCGTTACGTCGCCGCCAGCGCGCTGCCCGCGCCTCTCCTCGAACTCGTCCGGCTGCGCGCCAGCCAGATCAACGGCTGCGTCTACTGCGTGGACATGCACAGCTCCGACGCCAAGCGGGCCGGCGAGAGCGACGCCAGGTTGCACGCCGTGTCCGTGTGGCGCGAGGCGCCCTTCTTCACCCCCCAGGAGCGCGCCGCCCTGGCCTTCACCGAGGCCGCCACCCGGCTGTCCACCCACGACGTCACCGACGAGATCTGGCGGGAGGCGGCCGAGCACTTCGACGAGGCCGGGCTCGCCGCGCTCGTCGTGGCCGTCGCCACCATCAACGCCTGGAACCGGATGGGCGTCGCCACCCGCATGACCCCCGAGTCGTACAAGGCCTGACCCGTGTCCGGCGCGCCCAGCGGCGCCACCGCGCCGCCCGCGGTCCCGGCGGGCGTGGAACGGACCCTCACCCTCGCCCAGCTCGCGAACTCCGTCGGCGACGGCGGCTACCTCGTCACCTCGGCCCTCTACTTCAACCACGTGATCGGGCTGCCGCCCACGCAGATCGGCCTCGGACTGACGCTCGGCTGGGCCGTGGGGGCGCTCGCCGGCGTGCCGCTGGGCCACCTCGCCGACCGGCGCGGACCGCGCGGCGTCGCCGTGCTGCTCGCCGTCGCCACGGCCACGGCGGTCGGGTCGTTCGTGTTCGTCCGGTCGTTCGGCCTGTTCCTGGTGGTGGCCTGCCTCTACGGCGCCGCGCAGACCGGCCTGTCGGCCGCCCGGCAGGCCCTGCTCGCCGCCCTCGTCGAACCCGCCCGCCGGACCCGGGTACGGGCCGCGCTGCAGGCCACACTGAACGGCGGCCTCGCCGCGGGCGCCGGCCTGGGCGGGCTGGCGCTGCACGCCGGCACCCGGGAGGCGTACCTGGCGGTGTTCGCCGTGGACGTGGCGGGCTTCCTCCTCGCCGGGCTCGTCCTGCTCCGGCTGCCGGCCGTGACCTCCGCGCCGGCCGCCACGGGGCCCCGCCTCGCCGTGCTGCGGGACCGGTCGTACGTGCTGGTCACGCTGATCAACACGGTGCTGCTCGGCTACCTGCCGCTGCTCAGCGTGGTGGTGCCACTCTGGATCACGCTGCGCACGCCGGCGCCGGCCTGGCTGGTCTCCGCGCTGTTCGTGGTGAACACGGCTGGGGTGCTGCTGTTCCAGGTGCGCGTCGCCAGGCGGGTACGCGGCCTGCCGGACGCCGCCCGGTCGGTACGGCGCGCGGGCGCCCTCATGCTGCTGGCCTGCGCGGCGTTCGCCGTGTCGGGGGCCGGCCTGCCCGCCTGGCTCGCCGGCGCGGTCATCGTGGCCGCCGTCGTGCCGCAGGTGCTGGCCGAGATGCTGCTGGCCGCCGGGTCCTGGGAGATCTCCTTCGGCCTGGCGTCGGAGGGCCGGCAGGGGCAGTACCAGGGGTTCTTCGGCAGCGGAGCCGCCGTGGCCCGCGCCCTGGGCCCGGCGTCGCTCACCACGGTGATCATCGGGTGGGGCGCGGCCGGCTGGCTGGTGGTCGGGGTGGTGTTCCTGGTGGCCGGAGCCGCCATGGCGCCCGCGGTCCGTCGGGCCCGCCCTACCTGACCACCTCGTACCCGGCCTCCTCGACCGCCGCCACGACGTCGGCCTCCTGGACCGGCCCGTCGCTCGCCACGGTGAGCAGCCCCGTGGACAGATCCACCTCGACGGAGGTCACGCCGGCCACCTCCGAGACCTCCTCCTTGACGGAACTCACGCAATGGCCGCAGGTCATGCCTTTGACGGTGTAGGTTGCGGTGCTCATGAAGCTCTCCTTCCAGCTCACGCCAAGAACACCAGGCTACACCGTACCCACCTAGGGTATAAAGCCGGCCGCAGGGCCCGCCCGCCCCGACCCGATGGAAGTCCTGAAGGCGACGGGCACACCACCTCTCACCTGCGGCTGCCTGGCCATGCTTTGCACATTCCGTACATCTGGCTCGTGCGCAACACAAGGACCGCAGCCATACCTTGCTAGGCTGCATGTCAACCGTTGGGTCTCACCCCGGCAGGTGAGACCGTCGAGAAGTGGGGTCACACCGTGAAGAAGCTGCTTGTTCTGGCGCTGGTCGCCCTCGGGGGGCTGCTGATCTGGCGCAAGGTGCAGGCTGATCGCGCCGAGCTCGATCTCTGGACCGAGGCCACCGGCAGCGACAACTGACCGCCTGGCGAGGCGATGAGTGACGTCGTCCCCATCAAGCTGGCGTGCCTGGACCTGGCCGGCACAACAGTCGGTGACATCGCCATGGTCGAGCGCGCGTTCGCTGAGGCGATCGCCACGCAGGGCATAGTCCCCGGGACCGGAGCGTACGCGCGTGCGATGGTTCACGTGCACCGGTCCCGGGGCTGTCCCAAGATCGATGTCTTCCGGGGGATCTTCCCCGACAACGAGGTCCAGGCCCAAGCGGCGAACCTCACGTTCGAACGCTCCTACGAAGGCGCCCTCGAACGAGCAGGTCTCGTCGCCATGCCCGGAGTCATCGAAGTCCTCGACAAACTTCGCGGCTCCGGCATCCGGCTCGCCCTCATCACCGGCTTCAGCCGCACCACCCTGAGCCGCGTCCTGAGCGTCCTCGGCTGGGACGACAAGATCGACCTGGCCATCTCCCCCGAAGACGCGGGCGGCCGCGGCCGCCCCTGGCCCGACATGGTCCTGCACGCCGTCCTCCGCCTCGGCATCGAGGACGTCCACCAGGTGGCCGTCATCGGCGACTCGGAGAGCGACATGCTCTGCGGCCGCCGCTCCGGCGCCTCCATCGTGGCCGGCGTTCTGACCGGCGTCCACAGCCGCGAACGCCTCCTCAAAGGCGGCGCCACCCACATCCTCGACTCGATCGCCGACCTCCCCAGCCTGATCCTCAGCGACGACGTGGCCCCGCACCACACAACCGCTCCGGCCGGGTAAGCTATCTTCGATCGAAGGGGCCTTAGCTCAGCTGGCAGAGCGCCTGCTTTGCAAGCAGGATGTCAGCGGTTCGAATCCGCTAGGCTCCACCGCAGGTCAAAGGCCACTTCCCATGATCGGGAAGTGGCCTTTTCGCTCTCGTACAGCAGCGAAGTACAGCTACGCGTTCAGCCGGGGTCGCGCAAGGCCAAACAAAACCACGATCATGATGTACGTGGCACTACTCAGGTTGCTGGCGCTAGGCCTTCTCAGCGGAGTCGCAGCGCTGCCCTTCTTCTGGATTCAGCGTGGCGACACCTTCGAGCACGCACGGCTCGCAGCCCTGATGGCGCTGGTTGTTGGGCAGGTCGTAACCGTTCTGCTTGGGTTGCTGGTCGGCATCGTGCTGTCCGCCACGCGATCGTGGACGCGCACACCTGGCTATGTCCTGGGTGCGATCACGACCGCGTTCGGCGTGATGGTCGCAACGCAGGCTTGGGCCACGATGAACTGGCTCGACGGACGACCTTCCGGGGTTGGTGATCCAGACGGCGAGTTCGGCATGGCGCTCTTTGCCCTTTTCTCTGGTGTGGCCACGGCCTTTGTCGGCGTGCTCGTCCTTCTTTTTCGCTGGACCGGCTACGAGTCACAAGCAGCATTGGCACGTCAGCCGTCCTCGTGTGGCGGTGGCAGGGGAAGCCTTCAGTCCTCCTCACACGTTGAAGGCCATGCCCTGTGATCGAGGGAATGGCCTGCTTAACCTTCGTCTGTGCTGGACACTGCTAAGACTCCAACTGATCACCGAGCTTCTTCAGCGCTTGGCGCGTGTCGTTGACAGTCGAGACTTCGCTGTACACGTTCATGGTCACGGAGATCTGTGAGTGGCGGAGGATCTGCATGGCCACGCGCGGGTGGACGTCGAGGGCGACGAGCAAGGACGCGCAGGTCTTGCGGGTCGCGTGGACGTGGACCTTGCGAACTTCGGCCTTGCCGCAGGCGTTCGCGAAGCTGCGCCGGAGGTTCGACGGCTCCACCGGTCGGCCGCTGGCGGTGGTGAAGACGAGGCCGGTCTCGTGCCAGTTCTGGCCCGCTGCTTCGCGGGCGGCGTCGCGTGCCCGTTGACGGGTACGGAGCGCTGTCGTGACGATCTCGGGGAAGGGGAGCGTGGCGTCGGAGGCGTCGGTCCTGGTGCGGCGGTGTAGCAGCTTGCCGGCGACCCGCTGGAGTTGCCAGCCGATCGTCATCTCGGCCTGGTCGAGGTCGACGTCCTCCCAGCGCAGCCCGAGTGCTTCGCCGAGGCGGAGGCCGAGGACGAGGACCAGGACGTAGGCCGGGTACATCGGGTCTTCGCGGTTGCGCGCGCCGACTCCAGGAAGGTCCGTGCCTCGTCGACGGACCACGGCTTGACGGTTCAAGAAGTGGAACCGCGCCAAGCACGTTGAGCAGGCCGGAGGGGGAGAGTCCCTGCGGAGACCCGGCGCGTGATTGACGATTTCCTCGATGCCTGGCAGCTTGCCCAGCGCCGCAAGAGCGTCGCTCTGACGCAGGGCGAGGTTGCCGTCCTGATGGGTGTGACCAAGGCGCTTGTCTCGCAGATCGAGCGTGGCGAAGTCTCGTCAGTGGACGTGGTGGCCCGTTATGTGGAGGCCATTGGCGGACGGCTTGAGCTCACCGCCAGCTTCCCCGGCGGCACCTACCGGCTACGCGCCGGCAAGATGAGGAAGCCGTGTAAACGACATTTCGAGTTCAGGGGCTCGCGTATCGAGTCGTACCGCGAGTGACCCCGGGATTTCTTCCCGTAGCCGGCCAGCCGTCTTGTAGGGGAAGATCGAGCGGTACGGCGGTGGCCGGGCGCAGCCTACTGACCCTTGGGAAGAAGGGTGGAGTGATGTCGCACACCTGGCGCGGCTGGTGTCTCCTTCGGCCCGGTCTCATGTTGTACGGCGGCGCGGTCGGCGGCAACGACCTGCATGCGCATCACGCGGTCCAGCTCATCGTCGCCACCGAGCCCTTCACCATGGCTGACGCCCACGGCGGGCGGCTGACCACGAGCATCGCCGTCATCCCGCCCGACACCGGTCACACGGTGCTGACCGGCGCTCGCGACGCCCTGCTCGCCCACCTGGATCCGCGCAGTCTGCCGGGCCGGTCCCTGCTCGCGCGCTCCGGCACCGGGCCGGGGGCTTCGTCCTGGTCGCCGTCCGCCGCGCGGACCGGTCAGGGCCCTCTGCCGATCGCCGCCGGGAGCTCGCAGCCGGCGAGCCGCGTGGGAACGCGGCCGCTCATGTTCACCGAGCCGCCGGTCGGTCACGCGCGCTCGGCCGAGGCTGCGAGCGCGCTGCGTGCCGTCGAGGCGTGGAGCGGCCTCGTCGGCCCCGGCGGCACCAGCGGCGTCCCGCCGCACCCGGCGGTGGAGGCGGCGATCTCCGTCATTCCCGCGCTCCTGGCAGGAGGACCCGTAAGGCTGCGGGCGGTCGCGGACGCGGTCCACCTGTCGCCGAGCCGGCTCGCGCACGTGTTCAGCGCGCACGTGGGGATCCCGCTACGGCCGTACGTGGGGTGGCTGCGCCTGCGGCGGGCCATCGACCGGGTGGCCGCCGGGGAGACGTTGACGGCGGCCGCGCACACGGCGGGGTTCACCGACGGCCCGCACTTCACCCGGGCCTTCCGGCGCACCTTCGGCAACGCGCCCTCCGAGCTCGCCGCCGCGATCGACTGGTTACCCTGATTCCGGCGCGTCCCTAGCGCAGCTCACGCTTGAGGATCTTGCCGGTCGCGGTCATCGGCAGGCTCTCACGGAACTCGATGGTCCGCGGGTACTTGTAGGCCGCCATGTTCTCCCGGCACCAGGCGACGAGCTCGGTCTCACTCGCCGTCGCGCCGGTCGACGGGACGACGTACGCCTTGACCTCCTCCCCGTACGAGCCGTGCGGCACGCCGACCACCGCCGCCAGCGAGACCGCCGGATGCGTCATCAGCACCTCCTCCACCTCGCGCGGGTAGACGTTGAACCCACCCCGGATGATCATGTCCTTGGTGCGGTCGACGATGGCGTAGTAGCCGTCCTGGTCGCGGGTGGCGATGTCGCCGGTGCGGAACCACCCGTCTCGCAGGACCTCTGCGGTTTCCTCGGGCCGCCCGTGGTAGCCCTTCATGACGTTGTGACCGCGGATGGCGATCTCGCCAGGCCCCTCGCCCTGGATGGTGTTCCAGTCGCTGTCCACCAGCCGCATCTCCACCCCCCAGAGGGGGAAGCCGATGGTGCCGGGCTTGGTGGGTCGGCTGAGCTGGTTGAAGCAGGCCGCGGGCGACGTCTCCGACAGGCCGTAACCCTCCAGGATCGCGGTGCCGAACGTGGCCTCGAAGTCCTTGAGCACCCCGACCGGGCAGGCGGCCGCCCCCGACACCGCCACCTGCAGCGTCGGGGGCACCTCGGCCTCGTCCGCGTGAATCTTCGACAGCATCGCCCAGTACATGGTGGGCACCCCGGCGAACATGGTCACCTTCTCCCTGCGCATGAGTTCCAGCGCTTGGCCGGGCTCGAAGCGCGGCAGGAGCACCAGGGTGGCGCGGCGGCGCAGGCTCACGTTCATGACCGAGGTCTGGCCGAAGGAGTGGAAGAGAGGCAGTACGGCGAGCGTGACGTCACCCTCGGGATCGGCGGGGAACATCTGGTCGCTGACCATGGCGTTGATCAGGAGGTTCGCGTGAGTGAGCTCGGCGCCCTTGGGCCGGCCGGTGGTGCCGGAGGTGTAGAGGATGGCCGCGATGTCCTCCGGCCCGGTTTGTATCGTCTCGAATTCCCCGGGCATCCCGTCCAGCGCTGCCCAGAACGACTCGCCGTACTCCGACTCGGTGGCCAGCGGCGTGGCGGGCAGGACGAAGAAGTGCTCACAGCCCTGCGTGCCGTCGAAACCCTCCCGCCCACGCGCCCCCATGGGCAGCTCATCGGTGCCCTCGAAGCAGAAGAGTGCCTTGGCGTCGCTGTCGGTCAGGTGATAGATGATCTCGCGCGGCGGCAGCAGCACGCTGAGCGGGACCACGGTCGCCCCGGCCTTGAGAATGCCGAAGTAGACGAACGGGAAGTAGGGCAGGTTCGGGCAGAGCAGCGCCACCTTGTCGCCCCTGCCGAGCCCCCGCGCTACCAGCAGGTTGGCCACTTGGTTGGCGACGGAGTCCACCACGGCGTACGACAGGCGCAGGTCACCGAGGACCAGGGCGGTCCGGTCCGGCGCGTTGCGGGCGCTGTCTTCCAGAACGATCGACAGGTTGAGCATCGTGCTCCTCTCGTCGGAACGCGTCGTCCGTCCCCAGGATGCTCCGGCGGATCACGGCAGCACTTGTACGAACGTGCCGACGTAAGGAGCTTGCCTCTTCGGTCGCTGAAATCGACTTCCTGTGCCCTGGCAACCGGACGGGAACCCCATGGATCCGGACAGGGCGCGCCCGGGCTCATTCCGACGATGGCCTCCAACTGCTTCGATCCTGATCAGAACCGAGAGCGGACGCGCTCAACGCGGTGCAGGCCGATCTGGAGCAGCCCGGTGTCCTGAACGGAGGAGGGAACGGCCGGCGTGTGCTCGGGCCGCGGGTCGGGGAGGTGACGGTGGCCCGCTGGTCCACTCGGAGGCCGACGGCGAGGGCGCCGGTGCGTGTCCGGTGTGCGAGCCGGTGGCCGGAGGGGTGACCACTCGGCGCGTGCGATGAAGCGGACCGGTATCGATTGTCCGGCCATTCCCGGGACGGCTCCGAAATGTCCGGCGGCGCTCCTGGTGGTGCCCGGTCCGCCCGTCACGAATGAACTCATCCAACGAGGCGGCCGAGGCATGCGACTTTGTTCGGCCTCCATCGCCTGGACGAAAACGGAGAGGGCCGTGGCATGAATGTCACAGAACGACGCTGGCATGTCCTGATGGCGCATCGGCCGCGACTGCTGGCCCTGGCCGCGCGCATGGGGGCGGGTGCGGACGCGGAGGACGTCGTCCAGGACGCGCTCCTGCGCACCGCCACCTTCGCCGGCCTGGAGGAGGAGCGGGCGTGGCCCTTCCTGGCCACCGTCACGGCGCGACTCGTGGTCGACCACCACCGCCGAACGACCCGCGAGCAGGTGTTACGCCGCCACGCGGCGCTGATGCCGCGCCCCAGCGGCTTCGAGGACGCCGTGGCCGACTGGGACGAGGCCCGGCGTGCGGCAACCCTGATCGCGCTGCTCGACCCCGAGATCCACCGCCTGCTGCGCCTGCGGATGGAGGGCGCCACCTGGGCGCAGATCGGTGTCGCGCGCGGTGAATCGGCCGCCGCCGTCGAGATGCGCTATCGCCGTGCGACGGCCCCCGTGCGGCGGGCCGTCGGCCGCGCGGCCGGAAATCGGAAATGAATTCTGTCGAGCTTCTCGCCCAGGGCCGTACTACTAGTGAAAGGTTCATTCGCTCAGGCCGATATGCGATTCTTCGCGATCGCGGAAAAGGACAGCCATGAGAAGCCTGCGAAGGCGTATTCCGCTCGTGCGACATGCTTTTGTCGTGCTGCTGGCGGCGGCGCTCGCCTGCCTGACGCTCGCGCCCGCAGCGGGAGCGTCGAGCACGATGTCCCTGAGGGTCTCGTCGTCCCCGGCGGATCCGGACACCGAACTGGCCACCACGGAGAACGGCGAGGAACCGCTGGACGCCATCTCCAGCGAGGAGTATCTCGCGAAGCTCGCCCAGAACGACGTCATGGTCTCCGCGGAGGAACGGGCCGAGATCATGGCGAGTTCCTGCTGGATCTGGACCGGTTACCGCGGAGGCAAGAACCGCGCCGGCCAATGGCTCTGGAAGTATTTCCAGCGGATGGACTACTGCCGCGACGGCGTCCGGATCACCAGTGCGCACTTCTACCACAGGTGGCCCGAGGTCTACATGGTGGGCTGGACGTTCAAGAACCACGAGTCGCTGGCGACCAACGGCGGCCGGGGATCGACCCAGTGGCGCAAGCGGACCCAGGGCGTCTTCTGCCTTGTCCCGTACCTCAGTTGCATTCAGGAGTCCCACCCCTGGGTGGACATGACCGTCTTCGGTAACGGCGCGAAGTCCTTCAGCGCCGGCGGCTGACACCGGGCGGGAGACGGCGCCGGCCCGGGTGCTCCCGGGCCGGCGCTCCGTGTCGTTCACCGCGACCACGAGGCGACCGGACGTCCGCGACAACGAACGCGAACGTCATGATCGCCCACGGAACCGTGACGGCGAGACCCCGGCCCAGGCCACGAACGCCTGCCGTAAGGACTCGGCGGAGGCGAACCCGCACCGCCGGGCGATGGCGGCGACCGGCTCGCGGGTCCCGGTGAGGAGCTGGGCGGCCGCTTCGAGGCGCGCGTCGCGGACCAGCCGCGAAGGGGTCCGGCCGACACACTCGACGAACAGCCTGCTCAGATGCCGCTCGCTCACCCCGGCGAGCGCGGCCAGGCGGGTGACGCCGAGATCCTCGTCCAAGTGGCTGACCACGTGGTCGATGACCCGCCGGACCAGGACCTGGTCGGCGTGCGGAATCTGGTTGAACAGGCTCACCTGCGCCTGGTTCCCGGGACGTTTGAGGTAGGTGACCATGCCCATGGCCACCCGACGGGCGAGCTCGGCCCCGTGGTCCTCCTCGATGAACGACAGCGTGAGATCCAGAGAGGCCGTGACCCCGCCTGATGTCGCGACCGTGCCGTCCCGGACGAAGATCGGCGCGGGATCGACCCGCACCTGCGGGAAACGGGTGGCGAGCCGTCCGGCCTCGTACCAGTGCGTGGTGGCCCGGCGGTTGTCGAGCAACCCGGCGGCGGCCAGCACGGTCGCCCCGGTGCACACGGACGCGACCCGCCGCGACAGCCGGGCGAGCCGCACGACCTGGCTGACGAACCGGCGGTTGGCGGCGGCGATCTCGTGCCCCTGGCCACCCGACACGATCAGGGTGTCGATCGGACCGTCCATCGTGTCGATCCGGCCCTGCCCGGGCAGCTCAAGACCGGAGTCGCAGCGTACGGGCCGGCCCATCGGAGTCGCGAACACGACCCGGTACGTCGGGTCGGCACCCTGCCGGTTGGCGTAGTCGAAACCGGTCGTCACACACGCGACGTCGACGAGCTCGATGCCGTCGAAACCGATGACGACCACCAGCCGCCCTGCCATGGCTCCACCCTACGGGTGAGCGACGGCATGGGCGACGAGATATGTGACAGGAATCCTGGGGAAGGCGAACCTGGACAGGCGTGGATGTCCTACGCGGCCGACACTCGCCTCCGGGGGGCGTCGTCGTGTCTATCGGCCCGGCAGCGGCTGCTGCTCCCCGTAACGGATGACTTCCGTGTCGAACTCTCCCATGAGGCCCAGCGAACCTGCCGCACCCATGGCGATCCCTGCGGACAAGAACACCCCCTTCACCCGCTTAGTGAAATCGGCGAGCGACGCGGCGAGTTGCGCGGCGGACGCCTCCTTCGCCGCAATGAGCGTCGGGTTGTATGTCGAGAGAGCGGTGAGGGCCAAGATTCGCAGCACCTGGGCGCCCACCAGGCCGAGCATCACGGCATACGCCGTGTCCAGCGCCTTGACCGTGACGCGGAAAGTGTCGGCGCGCATGATCAGATATGCCTCAAACCTCTTGAGGGCCACGTTGAAGTCCTCCAGACGATCTCCGGCCGCCCTGCTGGCCGCCCCTTTCCACCTCTCGAATCGGCCGGGAATCGCCGACGCGGCATCCCTGAGACCCTTGACCTTCGAGCGAGCGTCGTCGTAGGCGTAGAGCGCCTTGTCGATCGGCTCGTCGGAGGGGACGACGAAGAGACCGGCCAGTGCCATGATCATGAGGCCTTGCATGGTCATCCTCGAGGCGAGTGTGCCCAAGGTGTATATTCCTGCGCTCGATCTGGCCAGTTGTGACACCGGTCCTTTGATCTTGTTCAGGTCCATCAGGGTGAGGGTTGCGGCGGATGTGGCCATGGTGCGAAAGGGGTTTCTTCCCTCGAAATGGCCCTCATGGCGGTTCGACTTGATCCATGAAGGCTCAGCGGGTTGGTATGTGGCGGACGGGTTCGTTTCGAATAGTTCGCCGACACCGCGCTTGAGGTTGGTTATCCGGGCGTCGGTGAGCTTCTCGACGTCCATATAGATGACACCGTTGTTGTAGAACGTGACACCCATCCTGTGGGCCGCGTGCAGGCCACGCAAGGCGTTATCGAAGTCCGATTCGACCACCTCATTATATTTCCAGCGGAACAGCTCACCGACCACCCCCATCCCCACTGGGGGCAGCTTGGCGACGGACAGGTCGTCGGCGGCCAGCTTGAATCCTGCCCGCAGGGCTGCCGAGTCTTCGGCGGCGCCCATAGGTGCCGCGAAATTCACGTCTATCCCATCGAACTCGCCCATGCCAGGCCTCCATGTCGCACTCACCTAGGTGCGGGGCAGGATATACCTGGATTTCCGGTAATCAAGGGTGATTCGCCGTGACGACTCCCGTGGCCATCGTCGAGGGCTGAGGGCGATCGTGGCGGGCCGGGTGGTCAGGAACCTCGGCGTGCCGGCGATGCGTTGTGAAGATCTTTCGCTGCCGCGCATGACGTGGGAAGCTGCGATGCCGATCCAGAGCGGGACAGAGGATTAGATGGATGCTGCGCCGCAAAGCACGGCAGGACCCGCGCCCAAGCGACGCTGAGACGGCTGAGTACATGCGCTCCCTGGCCGAACTCTTCGTCGAGCACACGCGCGAGGAGGGCCACTCCTTCGACTGGGATCCGGCGTTCATCCATCACCTTGACAACTACTGCTCGGAGGTCACCGCTTCGCGGCCGTCCCCCGAGGCGGTCCACAGTGTGATCATGGGAGCTGGGGCGTACCTGGGCGAGATGATCGTCCGCAACAGCGACTGGACGTGGGTGTACTGCACGGACCAGAACGCCGCCGCCGTCGAGAGCGCCGAGGGTCTTCGCGGCTACCCGCACAACAAGGTCGCCAAGTGCATGCATGACGGGCCCGGGCACGACCTTGCGGCGTTCTACGAGTACGCCGTCACGGGTCAGACGCCGCACGGAACCACGGCCCGTACCGTCAAGCCCTCATGGTGGCAGCGGCTGAGGTCGCGCGCGTGATCGTCGTGCTGTCGGCGGCTTGCGGCGTGATCGCGTGATCGTCACCGCAGTCCGTGGACCGGTTCTGATGGTGTCGGGCAGTACGGGCGGCCATCTGAGGCGGGTCGCAGGCCCTTGACGACGTGGCGGAGCGGGTCGATCACCGCGATCCGCGCGGTGGCGGCTGCCGGGGGCGGGGAGAGGAGTGGGTCAGGCGGTTGTTGACGAGGCGTTGTCGTTCGGTCGAGAGACCACGAGCGGTCATGGCTCTACGCAGCAGATCGGCATCGAATCCCCGTGCCGCCAGGTGGTCGAGGAGAGGTTCGTATCGATCTGGCCGATCGCGCAGGAGCTCTGTGGCCAACCGCAGCTCCAGGCGGACCACGGGAACGCGATGCGAGCCACACGTGATCATGACGTGGTGCCGCCACGGGCCACGGCCGATGCACTCCATCTCGTCGGAGTCGGTCTCCTGCTCGACCGTGCTGATTTCCAGATGGACCCCGTTCACCTCGTACCTGGCGAAATACTGCGAACTTGCGGGGAGCCAGGAGGCCGCGTACAGGCAGGGAAAGGACGAAAGGGCGGCTGCGAACGCGTCCACGTCCTCCCGCCGGGACACCAGGAGATCGACATCTCCGACAGGAAGCCGAACACCTTGGAGCAGGGCGGCGCCTGTGCCACCCACGCGGTACTCCGGGTCGAACCCCGCGGCCCGCAAGGCGGTGAGAGCCGTTTCCAACGCCGATGTCACGTCCGCCAACCGTAAAGATGCCTCTCCGGTGCCCATGACGATCAGCGTACTGATCACGACTCGCCAAGGTCAGTACTCCGCCTGCCGGGCACACGATCTCGGCGGCGCGGGGGTTGTCACAGTCATTCCGCCCGCGACGTGGTGACTAAAGCAGGGTCCGGCAGGCGCATCGAGGCGAGCCTGACGGGGTCGGCCACGATCGCGATGGCGGCGATCCGGCCGTCGGCGACCGTGAACGAGATGATCGACAGCGGGGTTCCGTCCTCGCGCCACGACACGTACCCGGGAAGGCCGTTGACGAGCACCGCGCGATGTCGCGCGACTGCGCCGGAGAACATCCGCGCACCGGCGGCGACGGCGGTGGCGCCGAGGGTGACGACCACCCCGTCCGGGGTGTCGACCGTCAGCTTCACGTCCGGGTCGAGCACGCGCAGCAGCGCCTCGAAATCGCCGCGGGTCGCGGCCGCGCGGAAGGCTTGGATGGCCTGTCGTTGTTCCCGCCCGACGGTCGCCGGTCGCTCGGTCGCCCGCACCTTCCTGCGAGCGCGGCTGGCGATCATCTTGGTGGCGTCGGCGGACCTGCCGAGGATCTGGCCGATCTCGGCGAACGGCACCGCGAACAGGTCGTGCAGCACGAACGCCAGTCGCTCGCTCGGTCCGAGCGAATCGAGGACGGCCAGCAGCGCGAGGTCTACCGATTCGGCCATCGCCACGTACTCGGCTGGTTCAGCGCCGTCGTCGACCGTCACCACCAACTCGGGCAACTCACCGTCGTAGGGGGCCTCGGGGCGGGTCTGGCGGGTGCGCAGGACGTCCAGGCTGATTCGGCCGACCACCGTGGTCAGCCAGCCTGCCAGGTTGTCGATGGTCGTCGCGTCCTGGCGGGCGAGCCGCATCCAGGCCTCCTGGACCACGTCCTCGGCGTCGGCGTGCGATCCGAGCACGCGGTAGGCGACCGCGCTCAGCCGGCCCCGCTGCGACTCGAACGCCTCGGCCACCAGGTCGGTGCGGCTGCTGTCAGTCATGTTCGCGCTTCCTCGCATCTGCCCGCTCGTGGCCGCCCATGATGGGCTCGGATCGCCGTGTTGTCCCCGCCGGTCAGTCGGCCGCGCGGTTTCGGCGCTGCTGGCGCAGCGAGATCCGGTTGCCGTCCGGATCCACCGCCTCGATGCGGACACCGAACGGGTAGTCCACCGGTTCCGGCTCCTCGAATGTCACGCCTCGCCGGCGAAACACCTCGAAGTCCTTCCTCAGGTCGTCCGACTCAAGGATGAGCGGACCGGGCGCGGTGCCTGGCTCGACCGGTTGTCCCGCGGCCGGCGCATGCGACCAAAGAATGATCTTGACTGGACTGCCGGGAACGGTCACGGTGAGGAACCGTCCGTCAGGCCCCGGATAGTCAGCCTCCTTCTCCAGGCCGAGCCCTTCGGTGTAGAACTTCAGCGCGCGATCCTGGTCGGTGACGTAGACCGTCACATACATGAGGTTTGTCAGCATCTGGTCTCTCCAACTCGTTGTCGGTCCGGCTGCCGTGGGACAGGCGGCCGTCGCCTGTATGACGGGCGCGGGCGCCAGAAGGTAACGGGCCGTCCCCTCCGCGTGGGGGCGTGTGCGGTGCCGGCGTCGGCGAGCTGCGCGAACATCGCCATGAGCGACGATTTCGTGCCGTGGCGAGAGTCTTCCCTACGACCGTCCTTACCGATCCGATGCGAGGACTCCTGTGACGTACCCGGAACCGAAGGGAAGAGGCAGTCGCGCGGGCGGCCTCTGGCCGCTGGTGCACGCTGAGCGAGCGGCCCTGGCGGCCGACCTGGCGAACCTCACCGACGAGCAGTGGGCGACGCCGTCGCTGTGCGACGGGTTGACCGTGCGCGAGGTGCTGGCGCACCTCACCGCGTCGGCGAGCCTGAACGGTGTGCGGTGGCTGGCGGGTGTGATCCGTTGCCGGTTCGACTTCGACAAGCAGGTCGCCGTGCGGCTGGCCGAGCAGTTGGGGGCGACGGCGGCCGAGACGCATGACAGGTTCCGCCGCGTCATCACGAGCACCACCAGACCACCTCTCCCGATCATGGCGATGCTGGGCGAGACGATCGTGCATGGCGAGGACATCCGGCGGCCGTTGGGCATCCGTCACGCCTACCCGGTCGAGACCCTCACTCGGGTGGCGGAGTACTACCGCGGCTCGGACCTCGTCGTCGCCGCCAAGAGACGGATCGCCGGCCTGCGGCTCGTCGCCGACGACGGCCCGTTCGCCACCGGCTCGGGGCCGCTGGTGTCCGGGCCCACGCTGGCGCTGGTGATGGCGACGACCGGGCGCTCGGTGTACTGCGACGAACTCGACGGTGACGGCGTGGAGATCCTGCGCGACCGGCGCCACATGAGGTGACGATCCGGACGGGGAGATGGTTCTCGGGGTGCTGAACGTGCTCGCGGGCGCGGTCACGAGCCTCGCCAGCGCCGTGTTCAGGTGGTGCCGTGGGACTCGCCGGGAACGGCCACGACCGGAGGCGTCGACGAAGGAGCCGCCTGAGGCGGGATGCCCAGGAGGCTCTTCGTCGGGTGGATGCGCGCGCTCAGCGGACGCGCGTGCGCTGGTCTCGACGGGTGGCGGACGTGCCGCGTCAGGGCTTGGCGAGGCCGAGGTCGATCGGCAGGGACAGCGGGCCGATCGTGAAGAACGACGGGGAGTACGGGATGTCGTCGGGGTCGATCGCGAGGCTGAGATCCGGCAGCCGCCGGTACAGCGAGGCGAGCGCCAGCCGGCTCTCCAGCCGGGCCAGCGGCGCCCCGATGCAGTAGCGCGGGCCGTGGCCGAAGCCGAGGTTCGCGGTCTGCTCGCGGGTGATGTCGAACTCGTTCGCGCCGGCGCCGTACTCCGCCGGGTCGACGCCGCTCGCCTGGTAGACCACGCCCACCGCCCGGCCCTTCGGGATGTGCACCCCGGCGATGGTCACGTCCTCGGCGGTGAAACGGAAGCTGGTCATCATCACCGAGTGGCGGTGGCGCAGGGTCTCCTCGACCACGTCGGCCCACCGGTTCTCGGCCTTGGCCAACGCGAGCTGGTCAGGGTTTCGAGCCAGGGCCACGACGGCGTGCCCGAGCAGGTGGACGGTGGTCTCGTGGCCGGCGACGAGCATGAGCCACAGCACGCCGACCAGTTCGTCGGTGGTGAGCCGGTCATCCTCGTCGCGGGCCTGGACGAGGCCGGAGGTGAGGTCGTCGCCCGGCTCGCGCTGTTTGCGCTCCACCAGTTCGTGCAGGAAGGCCTGGAGGTCGTTCTGCGCCGCGAACGCCACCTCCGGCGGGGTGGTGTGGGCCAGCAGCGTGGCGGTCCAGTTCCGCAGCCGGAGGCGGTCCTCGGCCGGAACGCCGAACAGTTCGCAGATCACCCACATCGGCAGCGCCTCGGTGAAGGTGGGGACCAGGTCGACGCCGTCACCGGCGGCCACCACGTCGTCCAGCAGGCTGTCGGTGATCTGCTGGATGCGCGGCTCCAGGGCCTGTGCGCGGGCGGGGGTGAACGCCCTGCCGACCAGGCCGCGCAGCCGCCGGTGGTCGCCGCGGTCCATGGTCGACAGGTGACCGCCCTGGACGATGGCGCGGAGCGGCCAGTCCTCGGGGATGGATCCGTCGTGCAGGGCGGGCCAGTGCTTCGGGTCCCGCAGGAAGGTCTTGTTGTCCCCGGCGAGGATCTCGCGGACGGCCTTGTGGGTCAGTGCCAGGTAGGCGGGCACGCCGCCGGGGAACTCCACCTCGACCACGGGAGCGATCTCGCGCAACCGGAGGCAGGTGTCGAGAAGGTTCTCATCCACGGCGGGGAACGCGGGGAGGTTTGTTGTCATCTGACGCCTTTGGGGGAGAAGAGCGGTAAATGGCTGGCGATCTTATGAAACCTGCGCCGCGATCTAGGAACAACACGAGTCCGTGATCGGTGATGAGATGGTTACCTTCCGTACGCTCGGAGCCGGGTCTCGCCGGGCCGGCCGGCCGAACGCCAGGTGCCGCCCGCCCCGGGAGGCTGGGGTCGTGCTTCACTGGTCACCAGCGAATGCGTGCCGGACGTGCAAGCGTGGCGGAACCCCTGACGGGCCGACGAAGCGGGGGCTTTCGACTCAACTGCCGTATGGCTACTATCGGGCACCGATCGCCTACTTTGGTGATTTTCGTCATGGTGTGCACCGATCGTTGAGGAGAGTGTCCGTCACGTGGCTGGATGGGGCGGGGTCGGGCGACGACGAAGCGAAACCGTGGGCGACGAGAACGGGCCGGCGGAGGCGACCGACGGCCGGCCGCGGCGACTGGCCGGCGCCCGCCGCCTGCCCCTGCGCACCGTGCTGATCATCGTGGTGGTCGTGCCGAGCATCACCTTCGCCCCGCTGCTGGCCTCGGGCATGTTCCAGCTTTCGAGCCTGTGGCGGGCGGAGCAGGCCCAGATGGACCTGGCCACCACGGTTGTCGGCCAGCCCGCGGCCGACCTGTTCTTCAGCCTCGACCGGGAGCGACGACTCACCGCGGAGGTGCAGGCCAACCCCGGCGGCACCGCGCGCGACAAGCTCGCCAAGCAGCGCGCCGAGACCGACCGGTCCGTGAACGCCTTCCGCCCGCTGGCGACGCTGGACCCCGCCGACGCGCAGGAGGGGCTCACCGACGCCATCACCCGGACCGTACGCGACCTCGGACTCCTCGACCAGCAGCGCCAGGCCGTGGACGCCGGGTGGGCCGGCGAGCAGAAGGCGTTCGACTACTACAGCGGCGTCATCGAGTCGGACCTCGGCGTGTTCGGCGCCCTCAGCCAGGTCGATCACGTCGAGGTGAGCAGCAAGGCGCAGACGCTGGTCGACCTCTTCTGGGTCGTCGACATGATCGGCCGCGAGGACGCCGTGCTGGCCCGCGGCTGGAAGAAGGGCTACCTGACGAGGGACGAGTACGGCCTCGTCACCGACGCCATCGGCACCAGGAAGCACCTCCTGCGGTCCCGCGTGATCCCCAGCCTCACCGGCGACGAGAGCCGCTACCGGACGCTGACGAGCAGCAAGGCGTGGGAGACCTTGACCGCTCTGGAGGAGCGGCTGGTCGCCTACGGCGTCGGCACCGAGAGCGACCGGGTGGCGCTCCGCGAGATCGGCACGGCGTGGCGCGGCTCCGTGGAGACGGTCACCGAGCAACTCGTGCAACTCCTCGGCCTGCGCCTGGAGAACGTCTCCAGGATCGGCTACGCCCACGCCAACACGCTCTTCGTGGTCTTCATGAGCATCACCACCGTGGGACTGCTCGCCCTGGCCCTGGTGATCTTCACGAGCTGGCGCCTCACCTCCATTCTTCGCCGGCGCATCCTCCACCTGCGCCAGGAGGCGCTCCAGCTCCAGGAGCGGCTGCCCGACGTGGTCGCCCGGCTGGAGCGCGGCGAGGAGATCGACGCGGACGCGGAAGTCCACCTGGTCGAGCCCACTCCCGACGAGCTCGGCGAGCTGGGGCAGGCCCTCAACCTGGCCAGCCGCAGCGCCGTCCGCACCGCCGTACGGCAGGCCGAACAGCACCGTGGCTTCCAGCGCATGCTCCAGCGCATCGCCCGCCGTACCCAGATCCTCATCGGCCTGCAGTTGAAGAAGCTGGACGAGCTGGAACGCAGGCACGAGGACCCCGAGGTGCTGGAGGGCCTGTTCGACCTGGACCACCTCACCGCCCGGCTGCGCCGCTACGAGGAAAACCTGGTGATCCTCGGCGGCGGCCAGCCGCAGCGGCGCTGGCGCAAGCCGGTACACCTGCTCGACGTCCTGCGCGCCGCGCAGGGCGAGGTCCAGGACTACCGGCGGATCTCGATCGACGTCGAGGGCGAGACCTGGGTGGCCGAGCGCGCTGTCGGACCGCTCGTCCACGTCCTGGCGGAGCTCATGGAGAACGCCACGACCTTCTCCAAGCCGCTGACCCCCGTCGAGGTGCGGGCCGCACCGGTCAGCCGGGGCATCGCCGTGGAGATCGAGGACCGCGGCCTCGGCATGGAGCCCGAGCAGTACACCGCCGCCAACGCCCTGATGCAGTCGCCGCCGCAGCTCGACGTGATGACCCACGCCGACGACGTGCGCCTCGGTCTGTACGTGGTCGCTCGGCTCTCCGCCGGCCTGGGCCTCCAGGTGGAGCTGCGGCCGTCGGCATACGGCGGCACCCGGGTCATCGTGCTGCTGCCGGAACCGCTGGTGGTGGACCGTCCCCGCGCGGTGCCCGGCCCGGCCGCGCAGCCGGAGGAGCCCGCTCAGGTCTCCGCCGGGCCGCAGCCCCACCCGCAGGAGACGGCGGCCCCGGAAGGGCAGTTGCCGACCCGCTCCAGGGGCCGCGCGATGGCGTACGTGACAGCGGCGGCCGGACCGCCGGACCAGGACGACACGGCACCGCCCTCCGCCCGCCCGCCGCTGCCCCAGCGGGTGCGCCAGGCCAGCCTGGTCACCGAGCTCCAGGCTCCGGCGGACAGGAGCGGCCAGACCGACCAGGAGACCTGGGCCGTACGTGACCAGCCGAGCCGATCAAGTGCCACGATCGGCGCGTTCCAGAGGCAGTCCCGCAGACGCCGGACCGGCGACGACGCCACGCAGCCCCGGCCGGACGGATCCCCCGAGCCCGGCTCCCCTAAGACGGAAGATCGATGATGACGCAGCGAACCACCGCCACCAACACGGACCTGGACTGGCTGCTGGACGGCCTGGTCGATCAGGTTGCGGGCACCCGGCACGCCGTCGTGCTGTCCGACGACGGTCTGGTGATCAGCCGGTCCCGGACCATCGAACGCTCGGACGCCGAACGCCTCGCCGCGATCGCCACCGGCCAGCAGAGCCTGGCTCGCGGGGTCGGGCAGCTCTTCAGCGGCGGGCAGGTCCACCAGGTCATCATCGAGATGGCCGACCTGTGGCTGTTCGTCACGGCCGCGGGCCGCGGCACCCATCTGGCCGTGGTCGCGTCCCAGGAGGTCGACGCCGAGCTGATGAGCGTCGCGATGCACACCCTGATCCAGCAGGTCGGCCAGAAGCTCGGAACCGACACGCGTGCCCCGCAGGCCCCTGACGCGGGGGGACACGGATGAAGCACTGGACGGAGGGCTTCGACGACGATGACGCCGACGAGCCCCTTGTCCGTCCCTACACGATCACCGGCGGGCGGACCACGCCCGAGCGGGACGACCTGACGCTGATCACCCTGCTGACGGCGATCTCCGCGGTGTCTCCGGAGGCCGGGCGGGGCTCCCGGAGGCTGCAGCCGGAGCACCGCACCATCCTCGCTCTGTGCAGGCGGCCGCTGGCGGTGGCCGAGGTCGCCTCCGCGCTGAACCTCCCGGTGTCGGTGACGAAGATCCTCATCGGCGACCTGATCGAGAACGGCCAGTTGCGCGCCCGGCCGCCGGTGGCGTTCGCACAGACAGGCGGCTTTCCCGGCATCACGATCCTTGAGGCGGTGAGGGATGGTTTACGCAAGCTCTGACCACGGGGACGCCGCTCCCCTGGCAGTGAAGATCCTGATCGCCGGTGGTTTCGGCGTGGGGAAGACGACTCTGGTCGGCGCGGTGAGCGAGGTCCCTCCGCTGCGTACGGAGGAGTACCTGACCCACGCCAGCGTCGGCGTCGACGACCTGGAGGGGGTGAGCAGCAAGTCCACCACCACCGTCGCGCTGGACTTCGGCCGCATCACCATCAACAGCGAGGTCGTGCTCTACCTGTTCGGCACGCCCGGCCAGGAACGCTTCTGGTTCATGTGGAACGACCTGGTCAACGGGGCGATGGGCGCGGTCGTCCTGGTCGACACCCGGCGGCTGGACGTGAGCTTCGCGTCGATCGACTTCTTCGAGAGCCGCGGCATCCCGTTCGTCGTCGGCGTCAACTGCTTCCACGGCGTCAAGGACCGGACACAGGAGGAGATCCGCAGGGCGCTCGACCTCGATCCGCAGGTGCCGCTGGTGCTCTGCGACGCCCGCGACCGGACGGCGGCCCGCGACGTGCTGCTGGCGCTCATCGACCACCTGATGGCCGCCCGGTCGCGCCCCGCACCGCACACCGTGGCCTGACGGAGGCGTCCCGTCCGGGTCCGGGGCACGGCGGGGACACGCCGCCACGTCCAGGCCGGCCGGTGCGGCCGGCCCGGACGCCGGGGATCAGGCGAGGTCGAACCGGTCCAGGTTCATCACCTTGTCCCACGCCGCGACGAAGTCGCGGACGAACTTCTCCTTCGCGTCGTCGCCGGCGTAGACCTCCGCGAGGGCGCGCAGCTCGGAGTTCGACCCGAAGACGAGGTCGGCGCGGCTGCCGGTCCACCTGACCTCGCCGGTGACGGCGTCGCGACCCTCGAACGTGTTCGCGTCCTCGGACGTCGCCTTCCACGTCGTGCCCAGGTCGAGCAGGTTGACGAAGAAGTCGTTGGTCAGGACCCCGGGCGTCGTGGTGAGGACGCCGAGCGGCGACTGCTGGTGGTTGGCGTTGAGGACGCGGAGGCCACCCACGAGGACCGTCATCTCCGGAGCGCTCAGGGTGAGCAGGTTGGCCCGGTCGATGAGCAGGTATTCGGCCGCCAGCCGGTGGCCCTTGCCGAGGTAGTTGCGGAAGCCGTCGGCGGTCAGCTCCATCGCCGCGAACGACTCCACGTCGGTCTGCTCCTGCGAGGCGTCCACACGGCCCGGCGTGAAGGGCACCTGGACGTCGAAGCCGGCCTCCTTGGCGGCCTGCTCGACGGCCGCGCACCCGCCGAGCACGATCACGTCGGCGAGCGAGACCTGCTTGCCGCCGGTCTGGGCGGCGTTGAAGCTCTTCTGGACGCCCTCCAGGACGCCGAGCACCAGCGCCAGCCGGTCGGGGTCGTTGACCTCCCACCCGTTCTGCGGCTCCAGCCGGATGCGCGCGCCGTTGGCGCCGCCGCGCTTGTCGCTGCCGCGGAAGGACGAGGCCGACGCCCACGCGGTGGAGACGAGCTGGGGGACCGACAGGCCGGAGGCGAGGATCTGGGCCTTGAGCGCGGCGATGTCCGCGGCGTCGATGAGCTCGTGCGTCACCGGGGGCAGGGGGTCCTGCCACAACAGCGTCTCGGACGGGACCTCGGGGCCGAGGTAGCGGGCGACCGGGCCCATGTCGCGGTGGGTGAGCTTGAACCAGGCTCGGGCGAAGGCGTCGGCGAACTCGTCGGGGTTCTCCAGGAAACGCCGCGAGATCTGGTCGTAGATCGGGTCCACGCGGAGCGAGAGGTCGGTCGTCAGCATCGTCGGGGCGTGCCTCTTCGCCGGGTCGTGCGCGTCGGGGACGGTGCCGGCTCCGCCGCCGTCCTTCGGCCGCCACTGGTGGGCGCCGGCGGGGCTCTTGAACAGCTCCCACTCGTAGCCGTACAGGATCTCGAAGAAGCTGTTGTCCCAGGTGGTCGGCGTGTCCGTCCAGATGCCCTCAAGGCCGCTGGTGATCGTGTCGCCGCCCTTGCCGGTGCCGAAGCTGTTGCGCCAGCCGAGTCCCTGCTCCTCGATCGTGGCGGCCTCGGGGTCGGGACCGACGTGGTCGGCCGGGCCGGCGCCGTGGGTCTTGCCGAAGGTGTGGCCGCCCGCGATCAGGGCGACCGTCTCCTCGTCGTTCATCGCCATCCGGCGGAACGTCTCACGGATGTCGCGGGCCGCGGCGAGCGGGTCCGGGTTGCCGTTCGGGCCCTCCGGGTTGACGTAGATGAGGCCCATCTGCACCGCGCCGAGGGGGTTCTCCAGCTCGCGGTCGCCGGTGTAGCGCTCGTCGCCGAGCCAGGTGGTCTCGGGACCCCAGTAGACGTCCTCGTCGGCCTCCCAGACGTCCGCGCGGCCGCCGGCGAAGCCGAAGGTCTTGAAGCCCATCGACTCCAGGGCGACGTTGCCGGTGAGGATCAGCAGGTCGGCCCACGAGATCTGCTGGCCGTACTTCTTCTTGACCGGCCACAGCAGGCGGCGGGCCTTGTCGAGGTTGCCGTTGTCCGGCCAGCTGTTGAGGGGGGCGAAGCGCTGCTGACCGGCCCCGGCGCCGCCGCGGCCGTCGCTGATCCGGTAGGTGCCCGCGCTGTGCCAGGCCATCCGGACCATGAGCGGGCCGTAGTGGCCGAAGTCGGCCGGCCACCAGTCCTGCGAGGTCGTCAGCACCTCGGCGATGTCGCGCTTCACGGCCGCGAGGTCGAGCGACTTGAACGCCTCGGCGTAGTCGAACTCCTCGCCGAGCGGGTTGGCGACGGCGGGGTTCTTGGCGAGGATCCTCAGGTTCAGCCGCTCCGGCCACCACTGACGGTTTCCGCCGCCCTGCGTCGGGTGCGGGGCGCGCCCGTGCGCGACCGGACAGCCACCTCCGTCCTCCGTCTTGGCGTCTGTGACGATCGCATCATGGTTCTCAGACATGGGGATCCTTCTGGACTAGGCCTGGGCTGGGCAGAGCATGGTGCTCAGGAACTGCGGGCGGTGGAACAGTCGGGGCACAGACCCCAGTAGATGACCTCGGCCTCGTCGATCGAGAAGCCGTGGCTTTGGGCCGCGGTCAGGCAGGGCGCCTCGCCGACCGCGCAGTCCACGTCGGCGACGACACCGCACGAGCGGCACACGACGTGGTGGTGGTTGTCGCCGACGCGTCCTTCGAACCGGGCCGGGCTGCCGGCCGGCTCGATGCGGCGTACGAGCCCGGCCGCGGTGAGCGCGTTGAGGGCCTCGTACACGGCCTGGACGGAGATGTGGCCCACGCGTTCGCGCACCCCCGAGGCGATCGCCTCGACGTCGAGGTGGTCACCGTCACGGACGGTCTCGAGCAGTGCGGCGCGGGCGGCCGTCACCCGCAGGCCTGCCCCGCGCAGCTCCTCGGCGACGGTCGGAGTCCTGGGTGAGGTCATGGCGCCAAATCTACCGCCGTAAACACGATGAATACAAGAAAGCGAGTAGATCAAGTTAGAGGGGTGTCGCGGGCGCCCAGATCGCCAGCGAGGGGATCCTTCGGATACATGGTCACAACGGGTCCGACGGCGGAACAGGCGATGAATCGTCCGGAGTTCCCTTGACAGCGGCCCCGCTTCCCCCGGACCCTGATCATCACGCCGTCGATCTTCCTCTGTCGTCGCGGGCTCGACGACATCAAGAAATTGGGCGCCTGACCGTACCCCCCTTTTGCCCGAAGAGGTGAGCATGCCCACCACCAGCAGGCCGATGACCCTCCGGCCCGTGACCCTTGCCCTCCTGCCCGCCCTCGCGGCGGCGCTGCTTTCCCCGGCCGCCCCGGCCCAGGCCGCCGGCGCTCTCGCCGTCTCCCACAAGAGCCCGTTCAACTGCGGGAAGACCTTCTACGCCAACAACTGGAGCCCCGGCCACAACCCGTCGGGATCCCTCGACTGGCAGAACCACGGCGGCGACGGCATCAACGGTGAGACCGTGCGCGCCACCGCCGCGGGCACCGCGTACTTCCACGACGCGGGAAACAGGAGCTACGGCAAGTGGGTGGAGGTCCGGCACAGCGACGGCTCCCGGACCCGCTACGCCCATCTGGCGAGCATGGCCCGCTCGGCCGGCGGCTCCATGAGCGTCGGCCAGGGCACCGCGATCGGCACCGTCGGCTCGACCGGCGGCTCCAGCGCCCCGCACCTGCACTACGAGCAGCGGACCTCCGGCGGCGCGATGGACACCAGCCCCACCGTGGACGGCGTCACCGTGTACCTGGGCCAGAAGAAGGCCGTCCGGAGCAGCAACGCCTGCGGCGGCACCAGCACCCCCCCGCCAAACCGCGACACTCCGGCGAACCGCTACACCCCGGAACAGGTCTGCGGCAGCGGCTACAAGGTCATCGACTCGGCCGGCCTCGTCGGCGGCAGCACCTACCTGCTCTACAACGCCGGTAACGGCAACAACTGCGTCGTGACGCTGAAGACGGCGAACGTCGGCTCGCGGTCGTCGGCGTCGGCCTTCCTGGAGCCGCAAGGGGCGACCAGGGCGACCGACTCGGGCAGCTACGAGTACTACGCGGGGCCGGTGCGGCGTGCCGCGCCCAAGCAGTGCGTCAGGTGGGGCGGCTCGATCGGCAGCAGCTCCTACACCAGCCCCTTCGAGCACTGCGGCTGACACCTCGCGGCTGGGCCTCACCGTCCGCGGCGACGGGGAGGCCCCGCCCGCTCACGGCGACGGGAAGGCCCTGCCCGCTCACGACGACGGGAAGCCCCGCCCCCCATGGCGGCGGGAGTCTCGTCAGCCCGTGACGGCCAGAGCGAGGGACGCGACGGCGAGCGCGAAGAAGCCGCCGGGAACGGCGATGTTGTGGAACACCCGGGCGCGCACGTGAATCACGAGGGCGCCGAGGAAGAACACGACCAGCCCGGCGGCCGCGGCGATCCCGATGAACGGGACACCCGCCGGCCCGAGGAGCAGCCCGGCGGCCCCGGCCGCCTTCAGGGCGCCCAGCAGCGGGATCCAGGACGGCGAAAGACCCAGCTCGCCCGAGTTGGCGAGGACGAACCTGGCCCGTGCGAAGTCGGCGGCCGCGGCCCCGGCGTTGACCACGGCGGTGACGACGGTCACGACGACATAGGCGGTGAACATGCGTCTGGCGTCCGATCGTGTGGGAGGTGGGAAGGCGCTCCCCAGCGCCAAACCAAGCCTCACCGAACGGCGGCTTGGCGTCCAATACCTGCATCTATAACCTGACGGCATGGACGTGGACACGCGGCTGTTGCGGTACTTCGTCGTGGTGGCGGAGGAAGGGAGCCTCACCCGCGCCGCCGAACGCCTGTTCGTCTCGCAACCGGCGCTGACCAAGCAGATCAGGCAGCTCGAAACACTGCTGGACACGCGGCTGTTCACGCGCTCCCGGGCCGGCATGGCCCTCACCGAACCCGGCAGGGCCCTGGCGGAACGGGCGCCCGCCCTGCTGGCCGGCTGGGACCGGACGCTGCGGGAGACCAGGCAGGCGGCCGGCCGGGCGGCCAAGGTGCTGCGGGTGGGCTTCCTGGCCAGCGCCGCCAACGAGCTGACCCAGCACATCGTCGCGGCGTTCGCCCGCCGCCGGCCGGGGTGGCGGGCCGACATGCGGCAGGCCCGCTGGTCCGACCCGACCGCCGGGCTCGCCGGCGCGGACGTCGACGTCGCCCTGCTGCGCGTGCCCTTCCCCGGCCAGGAGAACCTGAGGCTGGAAGTGCTGTTCGCCGAGCCCCGCTGGGTGGCGCTGCCCGCGGCGCACCCGCTCGCCGCGCGCGACCTGATCCCGTTCCGGGAACTGTGGGACGAGCCGTTCGTGGCGGCCCCGCCCGAAACGGGCCGGTGGCGGGACTACTGGCTGGCCGCCGACGAGCGGGAGGGCAATCCGGTGCGCGTCGGCGCCGTCACCGACCAGCCCGACGAGTGGCTGAGCGCGATCGCGAACGGCTACGGCGTCGCCCTGGCCCCCGCATCGGCGGCCCGCTTCTACGCCCGCCCCGGCGTGGTCTACCGCCCGGTCAGCGGCGTCAGCCCCAGCCACGTCGGCGTCGCCTGGGCGCCCGCCGACGACACCGACCCCGTCGTGCGGGACTTCGTCCGCTGCTGTACGGACAGCAGGCCTACTCCCCGGTGAGGCCGTCCACCGACTCCCTGATGAGGTCGGCGTGGCCGTTGTGCCGCGCGTACTCCTCGATCAGGTGGACCAGGATCCAGCGCAGGCTGGGCGCCTGCCCGTCGGGCCAGGAACGTCTGGCCGGCCGGTCCAGGCCGCCGTCGGCCAGCGCCTCCGCCACCAGGGAACGCGACCGGGCGACGGCGTCCTGCCAGAGCGCGCGGAGCTGCTCGGGCGAGTCGTCGGCCGCCGAGTGCCAGTCCCAGTCGGGGTCGGCCTGCCAGTCCACCGAGTCCCACGGGGGCCGCCGGTCGCGCCCGTGCAGCCACCGGGTGGTCCAGTCGTCCTCGACGTAGGCGAGGTGCTTGAGCAGCCCGCCGAGGGTCATCGACGAGGCGCCGACGGTCGCCCGCAAGCCGTCCGCGTCCAGCCCCGCGCACTTCCACGCCAGCGTCGCCCGCTGGTAGTCGAGGAAACCCAGCAGGGTGGCGGTCTCGCCGGCCGCCGGGGGAGGCTCGGGCCGGCCCTGCTCGTCCACCTGCTCCTGCTCGTCCGACTGTGTCATCGGCTGCGTCATGGGCTCTGTCATGGGCTCTGTCATGGGCGGGCAGTCTAGGCCCGCCTCCCGGAGAACGCGAGGCTGCCGTCGCCCGGAATTGCTGATAAGGGTGGAATCATGATCTCCCTCAGGAGGACGGTCCACGTCACCGTGCTCACCCTCTCGGTCCTTCCGCTCGGCGCCGTCGCCGCCCCCGCCGAGGCGGCGGCCGAGTTACGCGAGCGATCACAGGCCGAGGCCGCCGGGGCGCGGGCCCGCCAGTTGCTGGCCCGCCTCAAGGTCGCCAGGGCCCTGTCGATCCGCGGCTACAGCCGGCAACGGTTCCAGCCGCGATGGGCGCACCACAAGGGGACGTGCGACGCCCGCGAGGTGGTCCTGGCCCGCGACGGGCGGCGGGTGCGCAGGAACGCGGCCTGCCATCCGGTGAAGGGCGTCTGGTACAGCCCGTACGACGGCAGATGGCTCAGGAGCGAGAAACAGGTGGACGTCGACCACCTGGTGCCCCTGGCGTACGCCTGGCGGTCGGGCGCCAAGAGGTGGAGCCAGGCACGGCGGCGCGCCTTCGCCAATGACCTCACCCGCCCTGAACTGATCACGGTCAGCCACTCCGCGAACATCGCCAAGGGCGGCCAGGGCCCGCAGAGCTGGCGTCCCCCGCGCCGCGCCTACTGGTGCCGCTACGCCACCTCGTGGATCACCGTGAAGCACCACTACCGGCTCTTCGTCACCCGCAACGAGCGCGTCGCCCTGCTCAACATGCTCCGCACCTGCTGAAACCGCGGGTCAGCGACGCCAGGACGAAGGTGCAGGCGAGCGTCGAGGTGGCGCGCGGGTCGCGAGGCTAGGCTCCGAAGTGCCGGGACATCGCCATGAAGGGATCCGATCATCAGCAGCGACTCATTCTCTCCGTGGGAGGACCGGGCGAGGCCGGCGCGCCGCCGCGTCACCGAGGCAGCGGTCCTCGGCGCCCATGGCCAGAGCCTCGCCGACGTCGCCCAGTGGACCTGCCCGCACGGCCAGCACGCCGGGAACGGCTGCGTCGCCTGCTACGACGCGACAGCCGACGGCGATCCGGAGCTGCCGCTCTGGGAGGTCGCGGCGTGGTTCACCACCGAGCGGCCGATCCCGATCAGGGCACTGCAGGACGTGCACCGCCACGACCGCGACCTCGCGCTCACCCAGCCGTCGACCCCGCTCGTCTACCTGCTGAGCGCACAGGTGCGAGCCGCCCTGGGCGCGGAGGCGGTGGCGGGCGTGGTGGGGTTCCTGGTGCAGAACCGGCACATCGTCGACGCGTTCACCGTGACGGAGATCCGCGCCGCCCACTCCTGAGCGCGGCTGGGCTGGGCCAAGGTCTGGCCGCACGGCCCACACCCGAGCCGGGTGACCGGAACCGCGCTGCTGTCGTACGGGCCCGGCAGAGACGCGCCGGCCTCGCGGAGGCAGCCGGCCTGATCTTGGGTAGCGTCGGGGCATGCGGCTTCATGTGGGATGCGCGATGTGGCAGCACACGCCGTGGCAGGGCCGCTACCTGCCGCATCCGCTGCCTCCCGGCGAACGCCTGGCGGCGTACGCGACCTGGTGCAACGCCGTGGAGGGCAACACGACGTTCTACGCCACGCCGGCCAGGGCCACGGTCGAGTCATGGGCACGGCAGACGCCGCCCGACTTCCGGTTCGTCGTGAAACTGCCCAGACCCGTCACGCACGAACGCCGTCTCGCCGGCGCCGACGAGGAGCTGCGCGCGTTCCTGGAGACGATGGAGCCGCTCGGGCCGCGCATCCACGCCCTGTGGGTGCAACTGCCGGGCTCGTTCGGGCCGGACGACCTCGGCACGCTCGCCACGTTCCTGCGCCGGCTGCCCAGCTCGTACCGGAGCGCCGTCGAAGTGCGGCACCGGGCGTTCTTCGCCGACGAGCGGGCCGCGCGGCTGCTGGAGCGGGTGCTGTCGGGCGTCGGCGCCGAATGGGTGCCGTTCGACACCGTCACGCTGTTCGGCAGCCCGCCGGACACCGACGCCGAACGGGACGCCTGGACGAAGAAGCCCCGCGTGCCACGCCGGTCGCTCGCCCTCACCGACCGCCCGATCGTGCGCTACCTCGGCCGCGACGACCAGGACCGCACGGTCGAGGGCTGGCGGCACTGGGTCGGCACGGTCGCCGGCTGGCTGCGCGAGGGCCGCTCGCCCACCGTGTTCGTGCACACCCCGGACAACGCCGACGCGCTGCCGCTGGCCCGCCGCTTCCACGACGCCGTACGCGCCCTGCTCCCGCAGCTAGACCCCCTGCCCGACCCCATCCCCGCCGAGCCGCCCACCCTCTTCTGACCGCACTCGTGCTCCCACCCGCGCCGGGGGAAGCTCAGCCGAGGACGAGCATGATGTGCTCGTCCTCGCCGTGCGTGACCGTGCCGACCCGCCGGAAGCCGCACTTCTCCAGCAGCCGCACGGAGGCGGTGTTGCCGGCGAACGGGTCGGCGTGCAGCGGCCGGAGCTTCTCGCGCTCCAGGAAGAGGGTGAGGGCGACGGTGCCGATGCCGCGCCCCCAGTAGGCGCGGCCGAACCAGTAGCCGATGAAGCGCCGGTCCTGCTCCCACCAGCTCACGATGTTGCCGGCCGGCCCGCCCGCGACGAGGACCGTCTGGACGAGCACTGTCGGGTCGCCGAGGATCTTCGTCTTCCAGTGCGTCATGAATCTCTCGCGCTCGCGCGGCGCGAACCGTGACCGCCGGGTCGCCTCGGGATCCTGCTCCTGCTCGAAGAAGATCTCCAGGTCGGCCTCGGTGACATCCCTCAGCCGGACGTCGCCGCTCATTCCGGTGTCCATCAGAGCCTCCCGAGGGGACCGGCGGCTTCAGCCGCCGGGGGAATCGGGAGCGGGAGGGCCGTCAAGGCCCGGGCGTGCCGTGACCTGTCAGGTCTGCGCATCACGGGTCTCCTTCCGGTTTTGGTCGGTGCCTGTCGGTACCGTGGTCGCGTCGTTACCGAGCGTGGGAGGTGGGTGTGCGCAGGTCGTTCAAGTTCCTGCTGCGTCCCACCAGCAGGCAGGCCGCCGCGCTCGCGCGTGCCTGGAGGATCACCGGCAGCTGTACAACGCCGCGTTGGAGCACCGGCGCACCGCCTACGCCAGGGCCGGGGTGAGTGTCCGCTACGGCGATCAGTCGGCGGAGTTGAAGCACATCCGCGCCGACGATCCCGATGGTCAGGGCCGGTGGTCGTTCTCCTCCCAGCAGGCCACGCTGCGACGGCTCGACAAGGCGTTCCGGGCGTTCTTCGACCGCGTCAAGGCCGGGCGCACGCCGGGGTTCCCGCGTTTCAAGGGGCGGGGCCGGTTCGACACGGTGCAGTGGCCGAAGGACGGCGACGGCTGCCGGTGGGACTCCCGACCCGAGCATCCGGCCGCCACGTTCGTGCGCCTTCAGGGCGTCGGACACGTCCGGGTGCACCAGCACCGCCCGGTCAAGGGCCGGGTGAAGACGATCAGCGTCAAGCGTGAAGGCCGCCGCTGGTACGTGGTGCTGTCGTGTGACGATGTGCCCGCGCAGCCGCTGCCCGCCACGGGTGCGGTCGCGGGGATCGACCTGGGTGTCGCCTCGCTGGTCACGACCAGCGACGGCCACCACATCGACAACCAGCGGCACCTGGCCGCCTGCGCCGGCCGTCTCGCATCGGCCCAGCGCGATCTCGCCAGGAAGAAGCGGGGCTCCAAGCGCCGCCGTAAGGCCGTGGCCCGGGTGGCGGCGTTGCACGCCAAGGTGCGCCGCCAGCGGATCGACGGCGCGCACAAGGCCGCCTTGGCCCTGGTCCGTGGCTACGACGTGATCGTGCACGAGGACCTGCGGATCGCGAACATGACCCGCTCGGCGTCCGGCACGATCGACGCGCCCGGCCGTAACGTCGCGCAGAAAGCCGGGCTCAACCGTTCGATTCTCGACGCGGGTTGGGGGGTGTTCCTGACGATCCTCGCGCACAAGGCTGAAAGCGCCGGTCGAGAACTGATCGCAGTCGATCCCCGCAACACCTCCCGCACCTGCGCCCGCTGCGGGCACGTGGCGAAGGACAACCGCCTCACCCAGGCCGCGTTCGCCTGTACGGCGTGCGGACACACCGCGCACGCCGACGTGAACGCGGCGACCAACATCCTCAGGGCAGGGCTTGCCCTTCGCCAGGCCACCCAAGCGGCTTAGCGAGAAGCCGCTTCCTTCAGGGAGCGGAGGAGTCACGCCACCGCAGTCTGGCATCCGGAACCGACAGTCCGAGAAGGGCCGAGCGAGGCGATGATCGCAGACGTGCGGAGCCTGCCGCGGACCGGCCTCGACGTGATGACCACCCGGCGCTGGACGGCGCTACGGGTGCGGCACACCGGCCGGTGCCCAGACCGAGGCAGGCGTGAGGTAGGGGCGCAGCAGCGCGGTCAGCTCCGGGTCGCCCCGGCCGCGCAGCTCGTCCTCGGCGATCCTGCGGGCGGCTCCGGCCAGCAGGTCCGCCACCTGGACCCGCGGGTCCGTGCGGGAGTCGACGAGCCGCAGGCCCGCCAGCGACGCGCCCAGCCGCGCCTTGAGCCGGGCGATGCGCTCGTCGGTGAGCAGGGTCTGCCGGTCGTGCACGATCGACACCGGCCGCCCGGCCGCGCCCCAGTGGGCGACGGCCCCGGCGATGGCCGGGATGAGCGGGTCGAGCGGGGGCAGCGCGGGCGGCCGGTCGCCGGCGAGCAGCGCCTCCACGGCCGGCCTCGTCCGCTGCAACTCGCCGAGGACGTCCCGCAACCGGCCCGGCGGAGCGGCCCGGAGCAACACGGCGAGCAGGTCGAAGGCCGGGCCGGGGTCGGTGACCGGGACGCGGCCGTTGCGACCGCGCAGCAGGCCGGTGAAGGCTGCCAGGAACGTGTCCCACGGCTCCGGCCCGAACGTGCGCGGCCCCTCGCGGTACAGGAACCCGGCCAGCTCCGGCCCCGCCGCGAGCAGGTCGGCGAGCCTGTCGGCCGCGAACAGCGCCTTGTCGATCAGCAGCACGTGGGCGTTGCCGAGGAGCGGCCCGGCCGGGCCGAGCATCCACTTCAGCGCCTCGCGGTGCTTGCTGCGACGGAGGATGCCGGACTTGTACTCCACGGTCGGGGAGGGAGCCCGGGCGCGGACGTGGTCGAGGCAGCTCGCCGCCGCCGCGTGGCTCAGGTGGACGCCCGCGTGCGCGAACACGGCCGTGTTGCCGCCGATGAGCTTCTCGCCCTCGGAGCCTGACTCGTCGCAGGCGATCTCGATGAGGCCTCCCGGGGTGGGCGCGGTTTCCGCCGTCCAGTCTGGCAAGGCGCGCACGGGAAGCTCAACGACATTTCGGCCGGCCCGTTCAGAGGAACCGCTTGAGGCTGAACCTGCGTACCTGGAGGGGGACCGCGTACCGGCTGATCACCTTGCGGTGGCTGACGCGGGTCCGCTTGTCGATCGTGACCTTCACGCACGTGAGGTGGACCACGTGGTGGCCGAGCGGGGCGTAGTACGAGATGCCGACGCTCCGGCGGCCGAGACCCCGGTCGGACAGGCCCAGCCCCACCTCCCGGTACAGCCGGGCCGAGCCCTTCAGCCGGAACGCGGTCGAGCCGATGAGCGCGTGGTTCGCCGCCGTCGGGCAGTGCACGAAGATCCGTACGACGTCGTTCTGGCGCGGGTGTTGCGGCATGACCAGCAGGGACGTGCGTTGCTTCCACCCGTCGGACGGCGGGTCGCCGCGCCCGCCCGGGACCGGCCGCGCGTGGGCCGGGACGCCGGGGCCCAGCAACGAGGCGATGGCCACCACCATGGCCGCGACCGAGCGCATGTGTGTCCTCCTGCCGGACGGGCGGCGTGTTCGCACCCGGGCAGGCCAGGTGGCTCCCTCCCATTGTGGTGATCGAGCCGCACCGGGCCACGCGCCACGCCCTACGGCGGACCGGGGGAGCACCGGGCGCGGGCTGGAAAGGTGAACCCAGCACTACTGACCGCCCGCCACACCTGCGGATAGTGTCGCCGGCGTGCTCAACGGGACCGCGCTGGAAGCGCTCACCGAGCGGCCGATCCGCTTCCTGCGGTCGCCCTGGCCGTGGCGGTCGGCGGCGTACCTGCTGGCCGGCACGCTCGTCGGGCCCGCCGTCGCGGTGCCGGTGGCGGTGCTGGCCGCGGAGGAGTCCACGGTGGCGGTGGTGGCCGCCGTCGCCGTGGGGGTGGCGGCGACGCCGGTGCTGGGCAGGTTCGAGAGGTGGCGGCTGCGGCTGGTGGACGGCCTGCCGCTGCCCGTCACGCCCCACCGCCGGTGGCGCGAGGCCGCTCTGGGCGCGGTCACGATGCTCGCGCTGTGGTGGATCGACCTGGTGATGCTGGCCGTCACCGTCGCGGGGCCCGCCCTGCTCGTCATGTCGCCCGTCGTGCAGCCCACCGGCCATCCCGCCGCCATGGCCGCGGCCTCGGCGGCGGGCGTCCTGCTGCTGCCCGTCGCCGCGTACACGATCACCGCCTGGGCGGGCGCGCGGGCGGGGATGGCGCGGGCCGTCCTCGCCCCGGAGTCGTCGGAGTTGCGTGAGGTGAGGCGTTCGCGCGCCCGCCTGGTCGACGCGTTCGAGCTGGAACGGCGTCGCATCGAGCGTGACCTGCACGACGGGGCGCAGCAACGGCTGGTCGCGCTGACCATGAGCCTCGGCATGGCCAAGCTCGACGTGCCCGCCGACACGCCGGTGGGCAGGCTGGTCGGCCTGGCTCACGACGAGGCCAAGCAGGCGCTGGCCGAGCTGCGTGAACTGATCAGGGGCGTGCACCCGCAGGTGCTCACCGACCGGGGTCTGCCGGCCGCCGTACGCGACGTGGCGGGGCGCTCGCCCGTGCCGGTGGAGGTGGACCTGCCGTTCGCCGGGCGGCTGCCCGCGAGCGTGGAGGTCACCGCCTACTACGTGGTCAGCGAGGCGCTCGCGAACGTTGCCAAGCACAGCCGGGCCACGCGGGCCACGGTCCGCGGCCGGGTCAGGGACGAGACGCTCCTGCTGGAGATCCACGACGACGGCCGGGGCGGCGCCGATCCCGCGGGGGGCACCGGTCTGACCGGGCTGGCCGACCGGCTCGCCGTGGTCGGCGGGAGACTGTCGCTGTCGAGCCCGGCGGGCGGGCCGACCCGGATGAGAGTGGAGATCCCGTGCGGGTAGTGATCGCCGAGGACGCCGTCCTGCTGCGCGAGGGGCTGGCCGGGCTGCTCGACCGGTTCGGCCACACCGTGCTCGCCTCGGTGGGCGACGCGCCGGCGCTGGTCGAGGCGGTGGCCGAGCACCGGCCCGACGCGGTGGTGACCGACGTCCGGATGCCGCCCGGCTTCACCGACGAAGGGCTGCGCGCCGCCCTGGAGCTGCGCGCCCGTCACCCGGACCTGGCCGTGCTCGTGCTCAGCCAGTACGTCGAGCAGACCTACGCCGCCGAACTGCTCGACTCGGGCGGCGGCGCCGGGATCGGCTATCTGCTCAAGGACCGCATCGGCGACGTGCGGGAGTTCGTCGACGCGCTGGACCGGGTGGCGCGGGGCGGCACGGTCGTCGACCCCGAGGTGGTGCGGCAGCTCCTGCGCCGCCGGCGCGACCCGCTCGGCCGGCTCACCCCGCGTGAGCAGGAGGTGCTCGCGCTCATCGCGGAGGGCCGGGCGAACGCCGCGATCGCCCGCGAGCTGTTCGTCACCGAGGCGGCCGTGGCCAAGCACATCGCCGGCATCTTCACCAAGCTCGACCTGCCGCCCGCCGCCGACGGGCACCGTCGGGTGCTCGCCGTCCTCGCCTACCTCAGGAAGTGATTGGGTAAAGTTCGTCCATGAACGAGCGGTGGCGTGAGGTGGGTGACCGGGTCTACGTCCGGCGGCACAGGTCCTTCGACCTGAACGTCGGCCTGGTCGTGGGCGATGACCACTGCCTGGTCATCGACACCCGCATGTCCCACCGGGAGGCCGCCGACCTGATCGAGGCGATCCGCACGATCACCTCCAGCCCGTGGACCGTCGTCAACACCCACGCCCACTTCGACCACTGCTTCGGCAACGCGCTGTTCCGTCCGGCCGAGATCTGGGGCCACGTCCGGTGCGCCGAGGAGATCGAGGACTACGGCGAGCAGACGCGGGCCGGAGTGATCGGCCGCCTGCCGGAGGCCCGGCGCAAGGAGGTCGAGGAGGTGTCGCTGACCGCCCCCGACCAGACGTTCACCACGGCCGCCACCCTCGACATCGGCGGCCGGACCGTGCACCTGCGTCACTTCGGCCTCGGCCACAGCAGCAACGACGTCGTCATCCACGTCCCCGACGCCGGTGTCGTCTTCGCCGGTGACCTGGTGGAGGAGGGCGCGCCTCCGGCGTTCGGCGACTCCTACCCGCTCGACTGGCCCCTGACGACCGCGGCCATGCTGGCCGAGCTGCCGGGCGAGGTGATCGTGCCCGGCCACGGCCGGGTGGTGGATCGGGCGTTCGCCGAGGAGCAGCGGGCCGAGCTGGCCGAGGTGGCCGACCTGGCGCGGCAGGCGCACGTCGAGGGTCTGCGCGGCCTGATTCACCGGTTCCCCTATCCGGAGGACGTCACCCATCAGGTGATCGAGCGGGCCTTCCTGCAGCTCGACGCCCAGCTCGCCTGACCGCGGACCGCTGCACGCCGGTGGCGGCCGCCGAAGGGGCGGATCCGGCAGCGGGCCCGGCAGCGGGCCCGGCAGCGGGCCCGGCGGCGGGCTTGGCGGCGGGCAAGGCGGCGGGCAAGGCGGCCGCGGGGAAGGTGGCGGGCAAGGCGGCCGCGGGGAAGGTGGCGGCGAAGCCGCCGTCCACCGCCGCCAGGGTGCCGCCGTGCAGCGTGGCGATGTCGCGGGCGATCGGCAGGCCGAGCCCCGCGCCGCCCGCGTCCCTGGCCCGCGCCTCGTCCAGCCTGGTGAACCGGCCGAACACCGCCTCCCGCTGCTCCGGCGGCACCCCCGGCCCGTCGTCGAACACCTCCAGCACCGCCTGCCCGTCCTCCGCCCGGACCCGGACCTCGACGCGGCCGGTCGCGTGCCGTACGGCGTTGTCGACCAGGTTGGTCACCAGGCGGGCCAGGTGGCCGCGGGAGCCCAGCACCACCACGTCGGGCTCGACGTCCAGCTCCAGCCGCACCTCGGGGCGGCGTCCGGCGCGCACCGCCTCCTCGGCGGCGACCTGCCCGAGGTCGAGGTCGTCGGCGCGCAGCGGCTCGCCCGCGTCCAGCCTGGCCAGCAGGAGCAGGTCGCCGGCCAGGGCCTGGAGGCGTTCGACGTCGGCCAGCGCCTCCTTCGTCAGCTCGTTCGGCCGGGCGAGTTCCAGCCGGGCCCGCAGGGTCGCGATCGGGCTGCGCAGCTCGTGCGCGGCGTCGGCGACGAACCTCTTGTGCCGTTCCACGGCCGTCTCCAGCCGGTCGAGCGTGCCGTTCACGGTGGTGGCCAGCGCGGCGATCTCGTCGCCGGATCTGGGTACGGGCACGCGCTGGTGCAGGTCGCGGGCTGTGATGTCGGCGACCTTGGCCCGGATCGCGGCGACGGGCGCGAGTGCCCGGCCGACCGCCAGCCACGTCATCCCGGCCACCACGAGCAGCAGCGCGGGCACCCCCGGCAGCAGCACTCCGTACAGCGTCGCGAGCGCCTGCCGGGTGCTCTCCAGCGATACCCGCGCCCAGACTGTGGCCTGCCCCGACCGGGTGGCGACGTCCAGGGCGGCCACGGCGTAGTCGTCCGACTCGGCCCAGTTCACCGCCGGGACGGCGGTGGTGGCGACCAGCACGTCGGCGCCGACGACCTCCCGCACCCGGCGGGCGCTCCCCGGCTCGTCCCCGACGGGGGCGACGGGCTCGGCGCGGCCGCTGGGGGCGTCGGCGCGGGTGACGATCGTGTCGCTCGGCGCCACCGCCGCCACCAGGGAAGCCGACTCCACGGCCAGGACGGCCTCGCCCCGCTGCACGTACGGGACCGCCGCCACGGCCCGCCGGGCCGCCTCACTGCCGGCCGCCGACTCCAGGCTGCCCCGCAGCGCCGTGACCAGGACGACCGCCGTCACCGCCAGTGCCAGCGCCACGATCAGCGTCGCCGCCAGGGTGGCGCGCAGCCGTACCGACGACAACCCGTCCGCCACCGCGGTCCGCATGCTCATCTCGCCTCCAGCCGGTAGCCCGCTCCGCGTACGGTGACCAGCGTCGTACGGCCGAACGGCTGGTCGATCTTGCGGCGCAGGGCGCTGATGTAGACCTCGACGATGTTCGGGTCGCCGTCGTAGCTGAAGTCCCACGCCTGCGCCAGCAGCTCGCTCTTGGACACCACCTCCCCGGCCCGCCGGGCGAGCCCGTGCAGCACCGCGAACTCCTTCGGCGTCAGCGCGATGTCCACCTCACCCCGGCGGCAGCGCAGCCCGGCCGGGTCGAGCACCAGGTCGCCCACCGTGATGGACACCGGTCGCTCCCGGCCGCCGCGCCGGACGAGGGCGCGCAGCCGGGCCAGGAGCACCACGTACGAGAACGGTTTGGTCAGGTAGTCGTCGGCGCCCGTGTCGAGCGCCTCGGCCTCGTCGTGGATTCCGTCCTTGGCGGTGAGCATCATGATCGGCGTCCAGTTGCCGGCCTCGCGCAGCCGCGCGCAGACCGTGTAGCCGTTCATCCGGGGCAGCATCACGTCGAGGACGATCACGTCGTAGGAGTTCTCGGTGGCCATCCACAGGCCGTCGCGCCCGTCGTGGGCCACGTCCACCGCGAACCCCTCGCCCGCGAGCCCGCCCTTGACCAGCTCGGCCAGCCGCCGTTCGTCCTCCACCAGTAGCACGCGCACGCCGACCAGAGTGGCGCATCGCACCTAAAGCCAACCTGAAGATCATTTCGGCTGTCTTCAGGATCGCTTCAGGTGCGGCACGTCAGCCTCAGGGTCGTCAGATCATCTTTTTCGAAGGAGACACGCATGTTCAAACGGCGTATCGCGGTCCTGGGCGCGGTGGGGGTTCTCGTGCTGACGGGCCTGGCCGGGTCGGCGCTGGCCGACGAGACCCCGGCCCCGGCGGACTCGAAAATCGTCTGCAAGACGAGCGACGGCAAGGTCATCGAGTTCTCCGGGCGGGTCGGGGCCATCAAGGGGCCGGACGGTGAGACCCTCGTGGCCTGGGCCGAACCGCTCGCCGACGGCGACGTGGTCCGCGCCTCCGAGCTGGAGCGGGGCGTGGCGCATGCCGTCAAGGCCTCGGACATCGGGGTGCCGGAACAGGCTGGCAGGGCCGTGCCGGCCGAGCCCGCCGTCGGCCCCGACGGCAAGCCCCTCCCCGCCGTCGGCCCCGACGGCAAGCCGCGCGTCGCCGGGGCGGACCCCGACGGCAGGCCCCTCCCCGTGCCGCAGGGCGCCGAGACCATCACCTGCTCCGCCGAGTAGCGGCCCGTACGCCTGCCGGACGACCGGGGCCTCCGGCAGGCGCCTCCCGCCGAGCCCCGCCCCGGCGTCCCTCGGCCATCCCGCCCGCCTGCCCGCCGCCCCGGCGGCGCCCCGAGGCGGGCGGTGGGGTGCCGGGCCCCGCGACGGCGGGTCTGCTGGGAAGCGAGCCAACCGGCCACGAGCCGTCAGCGGTCGCGCGGGATCCGGGCACTCGCGGGCGAGATCGACACGGAGGTCACCGCGACTCGTCCACCAGGGTGTCGATGACTCTGAGCAGTTCGGCCGTGCCGGTGAGCCCGCCCACGAAGATGATCTTGAGGTTGGCCCGCTCCTCGTCGTAGACCGTCTCCACCCGCAGGCGCTCACCGTCGCGTGGCCGGCCGGTGGCGACCGCGATGACCGTGTTGGTCAGCCGCATGGTCGCCTCGCGGTCGATCGCGTCGACCTGCACGATGGCCGACACCTCCGCGTGGCCGCCGGTCGCGGTGGGCGGCGACACGGGGCGGCCGAGGAAGGCTTCGAGGTCGGCACGGGTGACCCGGTACTGCTTGCCGATGCGGGTGGCCTTGAGCTTGCCGTCCCGCACATAGGAGCGGACGGTCCGTACGTGCAGGTCGAGCAGCTCCGCGACCTGGTCGACCGAGTAGTACTGCTGTGGCACCCCAGGAGGCTACCCTGCGATTCCCTATGGGTCCACACGTCAGGGAGCGATAGGGAGTGTTCGGCGGGTCCAGGAACGCGAAAGTGCGCCCCCCGTTCCCAGGGGGCGCACTCCGCTCCGGATCACTGCATCTTCCGGGACGCCTCATCCGCCTTCTCGGACACCGTGGAGGCCGTCCGGTCGGTGGACTCGACGGTCTGGTCCGACTTCTCGCTGATCCAGCGCGACGCGTCGGAGGCGGAGTCCTTCATCTGCTCGGTCCACTGCTGGGCGTTACGGCGATATGCCATGTAGCCCATCGCGCCCACAGCGATCCCGGTGATCAGGACCATGACCGGCCAGCGCCGCGACTTGGCGGGCGTCGGGTCGATCCGGTCGGCTGCCGCCGTCAGCATCGAGCTGACCTTGGGGGCGAGCTGCTCTTCCACCCGGTGAGCCGCGTCCTCCAGCATCGGGGCGGCCCAGTAGCGGGCATCCTCGATGCGGTGGTGGGCGGCTATCCGTGCCTGCTCGGCGGCTATCCGAGCCTGCTCGGCCGCGATCCGGGCCTGACCCGCGGCCAACCTGGCCTGGGCTCTCGCCTGGGCGGTCACCGGGGTCATGCGCTGGCCGGTCCTAGCGGCCTGGGCCTTCATCCGGCCCATCCACGTGGCGGGAACCTGAATGGCCACGCGGCGTTTTCTCAGTGTCAGGGACACGTCAACCTCCCCTGTTGTTGGGGCCCCGAGCCTGACCTTCCCGGTACAAGGCGGCTCAATCACGGTCGTCGTGGGAGGATGAGGGGCGGCGGCCGAACGGCCATTCGCATCAAAAGAGCACAAACCGACCCTGTACCTAGAGGGGGGCAGCTGTCTCGTGGCTGAGAAGCTGATCGCAAACCTGCAGACCAATCACGGCATCATCAAGGTCGAACTCTTCCCCAACCAGGCTCCCAAGACGGTCCGCAACTTCGTGGAGCTCGCCGAGGGCGCCCGCGAGTGGACGCACCCGGGCACCGGCGAGAAGAGCACCGGCCGCTACTACGACGGCACCATCTTCCACCGGGTGATCTCCGGCTTCATGATCCAGGGTGGTGACCCGCTCGGCCAGGGCGTCGGCGGCCCCGGCTACGAGTTCGACGACGAGATCCACCCCGACCTCTACTTCAACCGCCCCTACCTGCTCGCCATGGCCAACGCCGGCGTCCGTTTCGGCAAGGGCACCAACGGCTCGCAGTTCTTCATCACGGTCGTGCCGACGCCGCACCTCAACGGGCGCCACACGATCTTCGGTGAGGTCGTCGAGGGGCAGGACGTCGTCGACTCCATCGCCAAGACGCCGACCGCGCGGGGCGACCGGCCGGTCGAGGACGTGGTGCTCCAGTCGGTCACCATCGACCGCGTCCAGGGCTGACCTCGTCCGCACCGGGGGCGGGCCGCGGCGTCCGCCCGCCCACCTGTGCGTCTCCTCACGGCGGAGCCGCACGCGGACGGACGCGGCAGGGGGCGCGAGGAATTAGGCTGCGGGCATGACCAGCCAGCCGCCCAGCTCGCCACTGCCCCCGGAGCAGCCCGCGGAAGCGGTGCCGACCTGCTACCGGCACCCCGACAGGGAGACCTGGGTCCGCTGCCAGCGCTGTGATCGCCCGATCTGTCCCGACTGCATGCGCGACGCCGCGGTCGGCTTCCAGTGCCCCGAGTGCGTGGCCGAGGGCAACAAGGGCATCCGCCAGGCGAAGTCGACGTTCGGCGGCTCGGTGGTCCGCACGCCCTACGTGACGTGGACCATCCTGGCGGTCAACGTGCTCGTCTTCGGCGCCCAGCAACTGATCGGCGGCAGGGTCATCAGCGAGCTGGCCATGTGGCCCGCCGGGGTGGCGGCGGGTGAGTACCACCGGCTCATCACCGCCGCGGTGGTGCACGGCGGGATCTTCCACATCCTCTTCAACTCCTGGGCCCTCTACGTCGTCGGCCCCTACCTGGAGCGAGCCTTCGGGCACGCCCGCTACCTGGCCCTCTACGTGCTGAGCGCACTGGGCGGCTCGGTGCTCGGCCTGTGGTTCGACCCGGTCATGCAGCCGTCGGTCGGCGCGTCGGGCGCCATCTTCGGCCTGTTCGGCGCGATCTTCGTGGTCAGCCGCCGCCTGAACATGGACGTGCGCGGCATCGCCGTGCTCATCGGCATCAACCTGCTGATCACGTTCGTGGTGCCCAACATCAGCTGGACCGGCCACATCGGAGGCCTGGTGACCGGCGCGGCGGTGGCCGCCGCCCTGGCCTACGCGCCCAAGGGCAACCGCACCCTCTGGCAGGTGGCAGCGCTCGGCGGAGCGCTGGCCATCCTGCTGGCGCTCATCTTCGTCAGGACGGGGGCCATCCTGGCTTCGCTGGCCTGATTCCCCAGGGTGTGGAAAAAGCTGTGGAAAGAACTAACGCCAGCGGGTGGAAAGCACCACACCGAAGATGATGAAAACAAACCCGATGAGCAGATTCCACTGGCCGAGGGGGCCGAGGAACGGCGCGTTGGGGGCGACGTACCAGGCGGCGATCCACAGGATGCCGATGATCCAGGCCGCCACCATGGTCGGCGCCAGCCAGCGGGGGCTGACCTTGACCTGCTGCGACTTCTGCGGCGGGGTGTAGACCGCCTTCTTCCGCGTCTTCGACTTGGGCACTTGGACCACTCCTGCTGGGGGCCTGGGCATCCGGATCGTCCACAGGCTCTTCGTTAAGCGTAATTGAAGCGGGGCCCAGGATAGTCGCCACGCGCACGTCCTGGCGATCCCCGGCAGCCGGCCCGGCCACGCCTACGCTACGAAGAGTGAGGGCCATATGGCGGACCGTGGGCGAGTTGAGCATCACCGCGGGCCTGATACTGCTGCTGTTCTGCGCCTACCTGCTCTGGGGCACCGGCGCCTACACCGATCGCCACCAGCCGCTCCTGCAGGAGGAGCTGGCCCGCGAGCTGGCGGGCGGGCCGCGGCTGGCCGAGGACAGGCGCCTCGGCAGGGTCCGGCTGGGCGGGGCCGTGGCGCTGCTGCGCATCCCCAGGCTGGGCGCCGGCTACCGGTACGCCGTGATCGAGGGCGTCAGCCCCGAGCACCTGAAGAAGGGGCCGGGCCACTACCCCGGCACCGCCCTGCCCGGCCAGGTCGGCAACTTCGTCGTCTCCGGCCACCGCACCACCTACGGGGCGCCGTTCAACGAGATCGACAAGCTGGACCCCGGCGACGAGATCGTCGTCGACGCCCGCGAGGCACGCTACACCTACCGCGTCACCCGGCAGCGCGTCGTCCTGCCGACGGCGCTGGAGGTGGTGGCGCCCGTGCCCGGCAAGCCGGGACGCCGGCCGCGCAAGGCCACCATCACGCTGACCACCTGCCACCCTGAATACTCGGCCGCCCAGCGGCTCATCGTGCACGGCGTGCTGGCCAGGACCGAGCTGAGAGAGGAATGATCGCATGTACGGCTGGCTCTGGCGCAGGCTGCCGGGCAACACCGTCGTCAGGCTGCTGACGGCCACCGTGCTGGTCGCCGTCGCGGCGGCCGTACTCTGGTATGGCGTGTTCCCGCTGCTCGAACCCCTGGTGACGCTCGACGAGGTGACCGTAACCCGATGACCGCCGTGCTGGTGGTGGACAACCACGACAGCTTCGTCCACACCATCGTGCAATACCTGCGCGAGCTGGGCGCCACCTGTGACGTCCGCCCGCGCGACGAGGTCGTGGTGTCCGACGCCGACCACTTCGACGGCGTCCTCGTCAGCCCGGGCCCCGGCACCCCCGAGGCGGCGGGCGTCAGCGTCCCCCTCGTCCACCACGCCGCCCGGCACCGCCTGCCGCTGCTCGGCGTCTGCCTCGGGCACCAGGCCATCGCCGTCGCCTACGGCGCCACCGTCTCGCGGGCGCCCGAGCTGGTCCACGGCTTCACCAGCGACATCGTCCACGACGGCAAGGGCGTGTTCGCCGCGCTGCCGTCGCCGGTGCCGATGACCCGCTACCACTCGCTCGCCGTGCGCCCCGAGACCGTGCCCCCGGAGCTGCGGGTGACCGCCCGCACCGCCGACGGGGTCGTGATGGGCCTGCGCCACCGCGACCTGCCCATCGAGGGCGTCCAGTTCCACCCCGAGTCCGTGCTGTCCCGGCACGGTCACCGGCTGCTCGCCAACTGGCTGGACGGCATCCTGTAACGCCCGCTTCGCCCCGGACGACACACGTATGAACGTCCCCGCCGTTGCCCCCGAGCGGCGGGGACGTTCGACGTGCCGGCTCATGGCGAAGGGCCGCCCTCTCGCGAGGACGGCCCTTCGGCAGGCGTCAGCCCAGGTCGTCGTCCTCGATCGGGACGTCCTGCGTCGGATCGTCGGTCGGCGGCGGCTGCTCCCCGTCGTCCGTCGGGAACGTCGGGTCGGGCTGGTCGGTCGGGAACGGGTTCGTGGGGGTCGTCATCTCCTGGCCCTTCGACACGACGATCGTGATGGTCGTGCCGGGGGCGACCTTGGCGCCCTCACCGGGGTTCTGCTGGACGACCGTGCCCTTCGGCTGGTCGCTCGACTGCCGGTCGACCTGGACCTTGAGCCCGAGCCCCTTGATCGCCTTCGACGCGTCGCCCTCGGTCAGCCCGACCACGGACGGCACCCCGACGAGCTGCTTGGGCACGTACAGCGTGACCTTGCCGCCCTTCTCGATCGGCTCGCCCGCCGCGGGGTCGGTCTCCATGACCTTGCCCTGCGGCTTGCTGGAGGTCTTGGTGCTGATCGTGGCGGTCAGGCCCGCCTCCTCCAGGATCGCCCGGGCGTCCTCGGGCGCCAGGCCGAGGAGCCCGTCGGGCACCTTGACCTTCTCGGCCCCCTGGGAGACGAACACCTTGACCGTGTCTCCCTTGTTCACCTTGGCGCCGGCGTCGGGGTCGGTCTTGATCACCGCGCCCTTGTCGACCTCGGCGCTGAACTCCTTGGTCACCTCGGCCTTCAGCCCCAGCGCCGTCAGCTCCTTCACCGCGGCCTTCTCGGTCTGCGTGGCCAGCGACGGGATCTCGACGGACTGGTCGGTCGGAGTGCTGCTGGAGTTGAGGAAGGTGTAGCCGATGCCGATGAACGCGCCGATGATCAGCAGCGGCACGATGATCCAGGCAGCCGTCTTGAGCGCCCTGTTGCCGCCGCCGTTGGCCCGGCGCCGGCCGCCGCGCCCGCCGCCCTCGCCGTCGTCGTACTCGTACGCCGGGACGGCGGTCGTGCGCTGCGTGGCCGGGCCGGCCGCCCCGTGCGTCGAGGTCATCACGCGCGTGCCGGGCCCGTAGGTGCTGTTGAGCGCCATCGTCTGGGCGTCGACCGGCATGCCCGACATCGCGCGCTGGATGTCGGCCCGCATCTCGCCGGCGCTCTGGTAGCGGTGCGCCGGGTCCTTGGCCATGGCCTTGAGCACGATCGCGTCGCACCACGCCGGGATCTCGGGGTCGATCTGCGACGGCGGGATGGGCTCCTCGCGCACGTGCTGGTAGGCGATGGCGACCGGCGAGTCGCCGGTGAACGGCGGCTGGCCGGTCAGCAGCTCGTAGAGCACGCAGCCGGTGGAGTAGATGTCGCTGCGGGCGTCGACCCGCTCACCGCGCGCCTGCTCGGGAGACAGGTACTGGGCGGTGCCGATCACCTGGGCGGTCTGCGTCATGGTGGCGGCGGAGTCGGCCATCGCGCGCGCGATGCCGAAGTCCATCACCTTGACGTCGCCGGCGCGGGTGATCATGACGTTGGCCGGCTTGATGTCGCGGTGCACGATGCCGCCGCGGTGGCTGTAGTCGAGAGCCCGCAGGATGCCGTCGACCAGCTCGGCCGCGCGCTCGGGCAGCAGCCGCCGGTCCTGGCGCAGCAGGTCGCGCAGCGTGCGGCCGTCGACGAACTCCATGACGATGTAGGGCACGGGCGTGCCGTCGGTGACGTCCTCGCCGGTGTCGTAGACGGCGACCACCGCCGGGTGGTTCAGCGAGGCCGCCGACTGCGCCTCCCGGCGGAAGCGGGCCTGGAAGGTGTGATCACGCGCCAGGTCGGACCGGAGGGTCTTGATCGCGACTATGCGGTCCAGCCGGAGATCTCGGGCGCGATATACCTCGGCCATGCCGCCGCGCCCGACGACACCGTCGAGCTCGTAGCGACCTCCGAGTCGCCGAGGCTGAGTCATTTCCTGCACTGTCCCTTACCGTTCATCTTGGGTACGGCCTCGCGCGTGGGCCGCCGCTGTCCATCATCGACCCCATGACACATCACGTCTCCCCCTTCGGCGGGTTTGTGTCGCCCGGGTCAGGTGAGGCGCTCGTTGTCGGAGTTGGCGTTGTGGTTGGTGGCGTGGGGGTCGGTGTCGGGGTCGGTGTTCGGGTGGACGGGGTGGGTTTCGGGGTCGGCTTCCGCGTCGGGGTCGCCGACCTAGTAACGGTAGCCGACCGTGAGGCTACCGGCCGCTGCGACTTGACCGGAACCACCGGAGGCCGCCGGGTGCGTGTCTTGGTCTTGGCGGGCCGCGGCTCCCTCGTCGTGGGCGGCGGCGGCGGGACGGACGGCCCGCTCGGCTCGGCGACGTCCGGCGGCCTGGCGGGCGACTGCTGCTGGGTGAGCGTCATGGCGCCGAGGCCGACCACGGCCAGGCATCCCGCGGTGGCGACCAGCGACGCGAGCACCCGCGCGCCCCGGTGCCGCCGGCGGGGGACGTGCCGGACGGCCCCGCCGTCCGCCGCCCGCGTCGGGATCTCCCGGGCGGTGCCCGCACGGGTCTCCGCCGTCTCCGGCAGGCCGCCGGCGGCGGGCGCTTCGCTGTGAGCTGAACCCTCGGAACGCGGTCCGGAATACGGCCCGGAGTCGGGCCCGGAACGGGGCTCGCGGGCCCGGAACCCCGCCGGGTCGGTGAGCATGCTGAGGTCGGAGTTCCGCCCGGGGCCGGCGGGCGTCTCGCGCAGCACGTACGCCCGGTCGGCCAGCTCCCGCGCCGACCCGGGCCGCGCCGCCGGGTCCTTGGCCAGCAGCGCCATGACCAGCTCCCGCACCGCGGCGGGCACGTCGACGCCGAGGGGCGGCGGCAGCTCGTTGAGGTGCCGCAGCGCGATGGCCACCTGGCTGTCGCCCTGGAACGGCGTGCGCCCCGCCAGGCACTCGTAGGCCACCACGCCCAGGGAGTAGAGGTCGGTGGCGGGCGTGAGCGCAAGGCCCTGGGCCTGCTCGGGGCTGACGTACTGGGCGGTGCCGAGCACGGTGCCCGCCTGCGTGACCGGCGCGGCCTCCAGGGCGCGGGCGATGCCGAAGTCGGTCACCTTGATCGTGCCCTGCGGCGTGACGAGCAGGTTGCCGGGCTTGACGTCGCGGTGCACCACGCCCGAGGCATGGGCGGCGTGCAGCGCCTTGGCCGTCTGGTGGAGCACGTCGAGCGTCACGTCGGGACCGAGCGGGCCGTTGCGCGACAGGATGGCCGACAGCGGCTCGCCGTGCACCAGCTCCATGACGAGGTAGGCCCCGTCGCTCTGCTCGCCGTAGTCGTAGATCTGGGCGATGCCGGGGTCGGTCAGCGCGGCGGTGATGCGCGCCTCGTTGCGGAAACGCTCGCGGAACGAGGGGTCGGCGTGGATGTGGCTGCGCAGCGTCTTGACCGCCACCTCGCGGCCCAGCAGCTCGTCGCGGGCACGCCAGACCTCCCCCATACCGCCCGTGGCGATGCGGGAGAGCAGGTGGTAGCGGTTACCGAGCCGCATGGGTCAGCACGTTACCGTCAATCACCTGAGCACCGCCTCCATCACCTGCTTGGCGATCGGCGCGGCGGTGCCGCCACCGGTGGCCTCGGCGCCGACCCGGGCGGCGCCCGACTCCACCATGACCGCGACGGCGATCTTCGGGTCGTTGGCCGGGGCGAACGAGATGAACCAGGCGTGCGGTGGCTTGCCGTCGCTGGTCTCGGCGGTGCCGGTCTTGCCGCCCACCTGCACGCCGGGGATCTGCGCCAGGTTGGCCGTGCCGTTGTTGACGACGCTGACCATCATCTCGCGCAGCTTGGCCGCCGTCTCGGGGCTGACCGCCTCGCTCAGCTCGTCGGGCTCGGCCTCCTCGATGCTGTCGCCCTTGCTGTCGGTGATCTTGTTGACGAGGTAGGGCTTCATCACCGTGCCGTCGTTGGCGATGCCGGCAGCGATCATGGCCATCTGGAGCGGCGTCATCCGGACGCTGCGCTGGCCGATGGCCGACATGGCGAGCCCCGCCTTGTCCTCCTCATCGCCGAAGTCGCTCTTCGCCACGGTCATGGGCACCTCGAGGTCCAGGCCCATGCCGAACTTCTCGGTCTGCTCACGCATCTTGTCGTAGCCGAGCTTGATGCCGATGTCACCGAACGGCGTGTTGCAGGACTTCTCCAGAGCGAAGACCAGCGGCACCTGCCCGGCGCCGCAGGCGGCGCCGCCGTAGTTGGGCAGGCTGATGGTGGTGCCGGGCAGCGGCAGCCGCTGCGGCGCCTCGACGGTGGTGGTGGGGCCGCGGGAGTCGTCGTCCTCCAGGAACGCCGCCGCGGTCACCACCTTGAACGTGGAGCCGGGCGCGTAGGTCTGCCGGATGGCGCGGTTGAGCAGCGGCTGGCCCTCCTGCTTGGCCAGCTCGTCGTAGCGCGAGAACACCTTGCCCTTGTCGGTGCCCGACAGCTCGGCCGGCTCGTAGGTGGGTAGCGACACCATCGCGAGGATGGCGCCGGTCCTGGGGTCGAGCGCGACGAGCGCCCCGCGCTTGCCGCTCTTCGACAGCGCCTCGTGGGCGGCCTTCTGCGCCCTCGGGTCGATGGTGAGGTCGACGTTGGCGCCCTTGGTGGGCTCGCCGGTGAACAGGTCGATGCTGCGCCGCAGCAACAGGTCGGAGCTGGACCCGTCGAGCAGCTTGTTCTCGGTCGCCTCGATCGCGTCGGCGCTCTCCGGCGAGAAGAAACCGGTGATGTGGGCGTACAGCTTGCCCTCGGGGTACTCGCGGACGAAGCGGAAGCGGGTGCTCTCGGTCTCCTTGGACTGGGCGAGGATCACCTTGCCGCCCGCCGTGATCCGTCCCCGCTGCACCGCGTAGCGCTCGTAGAAGTTGCGCTGGTCGCGCGGGTCCTCGGACAGGTTCTCGGCGCGCACCGCCTGGAGGTAGTTGGCGTTGACCATGAGCAGCGCGAACATGGCCAGGCAGGCCACGGCCACTCGCTTGAGCGTGCTGTTCATCGCTGGAACACCTGCGTCATTCCTTCGTTCTGGATCGCCTGGGGCGGCGGCTGCCGTGCCGCGTCCGAGGTGCGTACGAGGAGGGCGATCAGGATCCAGTTGGCGAGCAGGGCCGAACCGCCCTGGGACATGAACGGGGTGACCAGACCGGTGAGCGGGATGAGGTTGGTCACGCCGCCGACGATGATGAACAGCTGCCAGGCCAGCAGGAACGACAGGCCGCCCGACAGCAGCTTGGAGAAGGGGTCGCGGGCCGCGAGCGAGGTGCGCAGGCCGCGCTGGACGATCAACGCGTAGATCATGAGGATCGCCATCACGCCGGTGAGCCCGAGTTCCTCGCCGATGGCGGCGAAGATGAAGTCGGAGTAGGCCAGCGGGATCAGCTCCGGATGGCCCTGGCCGAGCCCGGTGCCGAGGATCTGACCGTTGCCGAACCCGAACAGCGCCTGCATGATCTGGTAGCTGCCGCCGACCTCGCGGTCGTAGAACGCCTGGCTCTCCGGGTTGAGCCAGATCTCGAACCGGTCGCCGACGTGGCTGAAGATCTGACCGGCCAGGAACGCGCCGCCGACGAAGAGCAGGATGCCGATCAGCACCCACGACGTGCGCTGGGTCGCGATGTAGAGCATCACGATGAACGTGCCGAACAGCAGCAGCGAGGAGCCGAGGTCCTTCTGCAGGACCAGCACGCCCAGGCTGACGCCCCAGGTGATGAGGATGGGCCCGAGGTCGCGGGCCCGCGGCAGGTCGATGAAGAGCAGCCGCCGTCCGGCCAGCGCCAGCACGTCGCGCTTGGCCACCAGGTAGCCGGCGAAGAAGACGGAGAGCGCGAGCTTGGCGAACTCGGCGGGCTGGATGGTGAAGCCGAACAGGCTGATCCAGATGCGCGCGCCGAAGAACTCGCGGCCGAGGCCCGGGACCAGGGGTGAGACGAGCAGGACCAGCCCGATCAGCCCGGCGGTGTAGGTGAGCCGCTGCAGTGCCCGGTGGTCGCGCAGGAGGACCAGGGTCACGGTGAAGAGCACGATGCCCACGCCGGTCATGATGATCTGGTTGGTGGCCGAGGCCGCCTTGTCCACGCCGGTGAGCTCCAGCCGGTAGATCATCACCAGGCCGATGCCGTTGACGAGGGTCACCAGAGGGAGGATGAGCGGATCCGCCCACGGGGCGAATTTGGCGAGGACCAGGTAGGCGACCAGCATCAGCCCGCCCAGGCTGAGGCCGTACGTCAGCATGCCGGAGGGGACCTGGCCGTCCACGGCGAGGCCCACGTTGGCGTAGGCGAGCATGATGATGGCGACGGCGAACGCCAGCATGCCGAGCTGCGCCACGCGCCGCTTGGCGGGCATGGGGACGGGAGAGTCTGTCACATCGGTCATCTGGGGCTGCTCATCCGGGGCTTCAGGGTCTGTGGCCTTGTCTCTGGGGTGTCTGCGGGCTGCGCGGAATCTCGGTGACGCTCTCCTGGGGGTCTACGGCTTCGTCTTCGTGCCGCTGGGCGTGGCGCTCGGCGAGGCGCTGGCGGCTGGTCCGGCCTTCTGCTCGGTCGCGAACTCCATGCCGTTGATCTTGGTGAGGCCCTCGGCGACGTTCTTCACCTCGATGCCGTCCTTGACCAACGCCTGGTCGGGCGCGGAGAGCTGGGACAGCGGCCGGCCGGTGCGTTTGGCGACCTGGAAGAACTGGAGGGGGCCCACCTCCTGCCGGATGCCCTGGAACACCACGACCTCGCCGCCCGTGGCGCCGACGAAGAACTTCTCCTGGGTCCACTGCCAGCCGAAGTAGCCCCCGACGCCCACGACGACGACGCCCACGCCGAGCACCGAGGCGAGCACGGGCCACACCCGGCGGCGCTTGACCGGCCGCCGGGAGGCGCGCGCGCCCGGCTCGTCGTAGCCCTCGTCGTCGTCGGGGATCACCGGTTGCGGCGCGGTGACCGCGCCGGGCTGCCCCGGCGCGGCGTCCGGCGGGGCCGGGTGCAGGCGGTTCATGCCCGCCGCGCCGACGACCGCTGCCTCGGTCGGAAGCTGCCGGCCCTCGCCGATCTCCAGCACGTCGGCCAGCACGCAGGTGATGTTGTCGGGCCCGCCGCCCCGGTTGGCCAGGTCGATGAGCTGCCGGACGACTTCTTCGGGGTCGTCGATGTTGGTCAGCGTGGCGTGCAACGTCTCCGCGCTCACCACCCCGGAAAGGCCGTCGGAGCACAGCAGGTAGCGGTCGCCGATCTGCGCCTCGCGCAGCGTGAGGTCGGGATCGACCTCGCCGCTGCCGTCGAGCGCCCGCAACAGGATCGAGCGTTGCGGGTGCGTCGCCGCCTCTTCGGGGGTGATGCGCCCGTCGTCGACGAGCTGTTGGACCAGCGTGTGGTCGTGGGTGATCTGGTAGAGCTCCCCGCGTCTGAGCAGGTAGGCGCGCGAGTCGCCGACGTGCACCAGGGCCACCTGGGTGCCGTTCCAGAGCATGGCGGTGAGCGTGGTGCCCATGCCCTTGAGGCTGGGGTCCCGCCCGACCATCTCGTGCAGCTTGCGGTTGGCGTCGCGTACTGCTGCCTCGATGGCGTTGAGCAGGTCACCGCCCTGTTGGACCTCTTCGAGTGAGGCCATTGCGGCGATGGCGACGGAGCTCGCCACCTCGCCGTGTGCGTGCCCGCCCATGCCGTCGGCGACGGCGAGCAGGCGGCCGCTGGCGTACGCCGAGTCCTCGTTCCCTTCGCGGAGGAGGCCGACGTCCGAGCGGGCGGCGTAGCGGAGTGCGATGGTCATTTGCGCAATTCAATGACTGTCTTGCCGACGCGGATCGGAACTCCGAGCGGCACCGGTGTCGGGCGGGTGACTTTATTGCGTTCGAGATATGTGCCGTTGGTCGAACCGAGATCTTCCACGATCCACTGACCGTCCTGAGGGAAGAGCCGGGCGTGCCGGCTGGAGGCGTAGTCGTCGGTGACCACCAGCGTGGCGTCATTGGCCCGGCCAATGGTGATGGGCGTCTCCGTGAGGTTAATGGTGGTGCCCTGCAGCGGGCCACCTGTCACGACGAGCTGGCGTGGCTCGTTCTTCTTGTTCTTCGGCTTCGCCGCCGGTTTGGCGGGTTTCGCGGCTTTTCGTGGACCCGCAGGAGCCGTACGCGACCCGAACAAATCTGTCCGAATCACGCCGACTGCGGCAATGACGAAGAACCACAGCACCGCCAGGAAGGCGAGCCGGATCAACAGCAGCGTGAGCTCGGACATGGACCGTTTGTCTACCCCTAATCGCGCCGGAACACCAGTGTCGTACGCCCCAGCGTCACTCGCGTGCCGTTCTGGAGCTCGATACTGCGTACCGGCTGGCCGTTGACGAAAGTGCCGTTGGTCGATCCCAGGTCGACGAGCAGCACCTGCTGCCCCTCGACGCGCAGCTCCGCGTGGTGGCGGGAGACGCCGGGATCGACCAGGCGGAGGTCGCAGTCGGTGCCCCGGCCGAGCAGGGTCACCGGGGTGGTCAGCTCGTAGGAGCGGTCACCCTGCGGGTCGTCCTGGGTGGAGACGAGCAGCCTGGGCCGCCCGCCGAAGGCGTTGGGCCGGGACGGAGGCAGGTCGCTCGCCGGCTGACGGATCTCGTCCTGCTCGACGGTCGCGCCGCGGATGACGCCCGACCTGATGCGGAACAGGCCCACGGCCAGGTCGGAGGCGGTCTCGAAACGGACCCGGACCGGTCCCACGAAGGAGTAGCCCTGCTCCTTGGCGTACTCCCTGGCGAGGTTGGCCAGCTCGTGGCTGATGCTGTCGGTGTAGACCTCAAGCCGTTCGCTGTCGGTCGTCGACAGCTCCACCACGAAGTCGTTGGGCACGAGCGTGCGACCCTGGGCGACGATCGCGGCCCGCTCGTCCATCTCGCGCTGAACCGCGCTGGCGACCTCGACCGGCTGAAGGTCAGATTTGAACGCCCGCGCAAAGGCCCCCTCAACCAAGCCTTCGAGCCTTCGCTCGAAGCGCTGAAGGACTCCCACCGGGTACCTCCCTTCCTCCGTGCATATGATCGCGGCCCCGGGCGCTCGCGCGCCTGGCCCGCTCGTCCCACGCGGCGGCCGGCTCGGCGCTCGTCTTGCCCGCGCCCAGCTCCTCCGCTCCCGTGTCTTATGCGATCGTATCCGGGTTCAGTGGCACCGGCTGTTCCGTGCTACTGTTTCTCCGCACCCACAAGGGCGGGTGGCGGAACGGCAGACGCGCACGGTTCAGGTCCGTGTGTCCGCAAGGACGTGAGGGTTCAAATCCCTCCTCGCCCACTTCGGTCTCCGGTCACATCGGCAGACCCACACTGACGAAAGTAGCCCCGGTTCGCAAGAGCCGGGGCTTCTTCCTTCTCCCGCCTTGGTCACGCTGCCGTGCTCGGCGGGAGAACGGCGGAGGTGGCCGCCCGCAGGTCACCGTCGGCCACCCTGCGTGATTTAGCTCACAGTCGCGGGTCGGTGCGAGCCTTCGACCGCCCGGCGTGCCTCCGCGAGGGACCCGTCGCCAGGCCCGCCCGCCCGCCTCACCCCTGTCTGCCGCCCCTATCGGCGCGTCGTGACGCGCGGCGCCCGGCGACGGGCGCCGCGCGCGTCACAACCGGATCACGCCGCCTTGACGCGCGTGTCGAGCAGCTCGCCGATCAGGTCCGTCAGCGTCACCAGACCGATGACCCCGCCGTCCTGGCCGGTGACCAGGGCCACGTGCGCCCGCGCCTCCTGCAGGGCCGTCACCGCCTCAGGCACCTGCGTGACGCACGCCAGCCGCGGCGCCGGGCGGGCCAGGTCGCCGGCCGTCCGGCCGGGCTGGAGCAGCGCGTCGCGGGCGTGCAGGACACCCTTGACCTCGCCGGGCCTGCCGGGCTCGCCGACGAGCAGCCGCAGGTGCCCGCTGTCACCGGCGACCCGCCGGATGACGGCGGTGTCGGCCGACGGCGGCACCGTGACGGCCTCGCCGATCGGCACCATCAGCCGCTCGATGCCCTCGGCCTGCAGCCGCAGCGCCCGCGTCAGCAGGTCGTGCTCCTCGCGGTCGAGCAGACCCATCCGGCCCGACTCGCCCACCAGCATGGCGAGCTGGCGGGGCGTCCTGGTGGTGGCCAGTTCATCGCGTGGCTGCACGCCGAACAGGCGCAGGATCACGTTCGTCAGGCCGTTCAGCGTCGACAGCAGCGGCCGAACCACCGTCACGAACGCCCGGAACGGCAGCGTCAGCAGCAGCGCGGCGCGTTCCGGATGGGTGAGCGCCCACGACTTGGGCGCCATCTCACCGATGACCATGTGCAGGAACGTCACCAGCGCCAGCGCGAGCGTGAGCGCGATCGGCATCCGGAGCTGTTCCGGCACGCCGACGGCGGCGAAGAGCGGCTCCAGGGAGTGCTCGATCGCGGGCTCGGTGACCTGGCCCAGGATCAGCGTGCACAGCGTGATGCCGAGCTGCGCGCCGGCCAGCATCAGCGAGAGCTGCCGCGAGCCGCCGACCGCCGACTTGGCGGCGATCCGCACCAGGCGGTTGCCGCCGCTCGCCATCTCCTCCAGGCGGTGCCTGCGGGAGCTGACGAAGGCGAACTCGGCCGCCACGAACAGGGCGTTCAGCGCCAGCAACGCGATGCTGAACAGGATGAGCGTCGTCATCGGGCGGCCTCCGCGTGCTGCAGCGGCGCCAGCCGCACCCACTCGGGTACCCGGCGGTTGAGCGACAGGACGGTCAGCTCGGCCAGGTGCTCGTGTTCGTCATCGGCGAACGGGTCGTTCTCGGGCGTGGTGGGCACCACCACCTTGTCGCCCTCGTCCGGCATCCGGCCGAGCCGCGCCAGCACCAGGCCGGCGAGCGTGTCGTAGTCGTCGCTCTCGGGCAGCGTGACGCCGGTGGCCCGCTCGACCTCGTCGAGCCGCAGGCTGCCGGGCACGTCCCAGACGCCGCCGGGCCGCTCGACCACGCCGGCGGGCTCCGGGTCGTTCTCGTCGACCAGCTCGCCCACGAGCTCCTCGGCCAGGTCCTCGATGGTGATGACCCCGGCCAGGCCGCCGTACTCGTCGATGACGCACACGATGTCGGCGCCGGCCGAGCGCATCTCGTCCAGGACGGCCGGCAGCGGCAGCGAGTCGGGCACCAGCCGGGCGGGGCGCATGATGTCGCGTACCGGCCGGTCGTCCCGGCTGTCGTCGAAGCCGGACGACAGCAGTTCGCGGACGCCGGCCATGCCGGCGACGTCGCCGTCGGCCGCCAGCACGGGATAGCGGGAGTGGCCGCACTCGCGCATCACGCCGATGAGCTCGGAGATCGGCTGCGAGTCGCGCAGCACGACGACGCGGGGGCGCGGAACCATGATCTCCTCGGCGGTGCGGTCGCCGAACTCCAGCGCCCGCTCCAGCAGCTCCGACAGCCGGGGCGGCAGCTCGCCCGCCTCGGTCGACTCGGCGATGATCCGGGACAGCTCCTCGGGGGTCGCGCCGTGCTCGACCTCCTCGACCGGCTCGATGCCGAGACGCCGCAGCAGCCCGGTGGCGGCCGAGTCGAACAGGCGCACGACCGGGCCGACCACGGCCAGGTAGACGAGCGTCGAGCTCGCCAGAGCCTTGGCGACCTGCTCGGGCCTGGCGATGCCCAGGTTCTTGGGCGCCAGCTCGCCCAGCACCATCTGGACGACGGTGGCGAGGAACACGCCGGCGGCGACCGAGACGCCCGTCACGGCGGCGTCGGGCAGTCCAGCGTCGGTCAGCCAGGGGCGGACGAGGGTGGCGATGGCGGGCTCGGCCAGGAAACCGACCAGCAGCGCCGTCACGGTGATGCCGAGCTGGGCGCCGGAGAGCATGAACGACAGGCGGGAGGTCACCTGCAGGGCCTTGTCGGCGGCCTTGTCGCCGGCCGCGGCCTGCTCGCGCAGCACGCCGCGGTCGGCGGCCACGAAGGCGAACTCCTGGGCGACGAAGTAGCCTGTCGCGGCGGTGAGAAGGAAGAGGGCCAGGAGGCCCGTATAGGCGCTCACCATGGTGAGCTCGCAGGGGAACCCGTGCTCGCGCACGGGCCGCTACTCCAAGGGTCCGGAGTGGACACGATCATCCCTTCCATAGAGGTGGTCCATAACGGTAACGACCGTCGCGGCCTCTATGTTTCCGGTGGGGTCCGGCGCCGGTTGTGCGTACTTTTCCGTGGGAAAAGCTTGGCAACACCTCTGCAATGGTCAAGGGATGGACGTAGCGTTTATGGCAACCGAGGGGAAGTAGAGGGAAGTGTCTGAGGACGACCGGACGCGGGCCATGCGCTCGCCAGGAGACGGACGCCCGCTGCCTCCCAGGCACGAAGGCGGCCCGCTGTCCGGCGGGGCGCCCGCACATCAGCGTCCCCCGGCGCCGCCTCCCGGAGGCGGCGCGGCGCCGACCGCCAAGCTCCCGGCGGCGCCCGCGGCCGGCCCCGGCGCCGCCGCCGTGAGTGGGCCGCCGCGCGGCGGTTCGCGCGTGTACGGCAGGCAGCGTTCGGGCAACGGCCCCGTCAGGCCGCTGAAGACGTCGAAGGGCGAGCCGCCGGCCGGGGCGCCGCCCTCCGGCCCCCGCCTGCCGGCCGCGGGCGGGCCGAAGGGGCCCCGGCGCAGGCCGTCCGGCCGGACCATCGCGAAGATCGTCGCGGCGGTCCTGGTAGTGCTGCTGGTGGCCGCCGTCGGCATGTTCTTCTGGATCAACTCGCGGCTGGCCGGCATCGAGGGCGTGCTCGACGACTACGAGGGCCGCCCCGCCGACACCCCCGGCACCAACTGGCTGCTCGTCGGCTCCGACAGCCGCAAGGGACTGTCGGCCGCCCAGCGCCGCAAGCTCGCGACCGGCCGCTCGGCCGGCCAGCGCACCGACTCGATGATGCTGCTGCACATCCCCGAAGGCGGTGACCGGCCCACGCTGGTCAGCCTCCCGCGCGACTCCGCTGTCACCATCCCCGGCAAGGGACGCAACAAGCTCAACGCCGCGTACGCGATCGGCGGGCCGAAGCTGCTGGCCCAGACGGTCGAGACCGTCACCGGCGTGCACGTCGACCACTACATGGAGATCGGGTTCGCCGGCTTCGTGGGCATCGTGGACGCCGTCGGCGGCGTCGAGATCGACGTACGGGCCGCCGTGGACGACCCCAAGGCCGGGCTCAAGCTGAAGAAGGGCCGCCAGCTCCTCGACGGCGGCCAGGCGCTCGGCTACGTGCGCACCCGCAAGGGCGGCGCGCTGCCCGACTTCGAGCGCACCAAGCGGCAGCGTCAGTTCCTCGGCGCCGTGGTGAAGAAGGCCGCCAGCCCGGGCGTGCTGCTCAACCCGTTCACCTCGATCCCGCTGGCGATGAGCGCGACCGAGGCGGTCACGGTCGACGACGGCACGGGCGCGTTCGACATGCTGTCGCTGGGCCTGGCGATGGGCGACAGCCCCGTGACCACCGTGGTGCCGTTCGGCGGCAGCGAGATCGCGGGCGGCGGCACGGCCGTCAAGTGGGACCGGGCCAAGGCGATCAGGCTGTTCGACGCGCTCAAGGAGGACAAGCCCGTGCCGAAGGACATCCTCGACGCGGGCTGACGCGGCTCGTCCGGGGCACGTCCCCGGCGTGACCCCGCGGGGCCGATCCGGTACGGCTCCGCGGGCGAGGTCAGCTGGAGCCGCCGCCCACGGCGGCGGCGGTGGCGGCGATCGACGCCGTCACCACCACCGAGTTGATCGCCGCGATGGTCTGGGCGACCGCGTCGGCCGCCCAGGCCCCCTCGGCGATCTCCTTGATCCGCTTCTTGTCCGCTCCAGGGAACGCCTTCCTGTCGAGCTTGGCGGCGCGCATGAGGGCGATCAGGACGGCGGTGCGGGGATCGGGGTCCTGGCCCGCGAGCGCGCCGGCCACCCGCGCCCTGACCTCGGCCTCGACGCCGCCGTCCGCCTCCGGCCAGCGGGTCGTCGGGAAGATGCCGAGCACCTTGCCGCGCTGCTCGCTCAGCACGCCGGCCTCGGCCAGCCCGGTCAGCAGGCGGTTGCGCAGCTTGGCGGAGTAGAGCTTCTGCACCCACCAGACGGGCTTGCGCTCCTTGCGCTCCCCGGCCATGCGGGCCAGGCTCGCGTCGAGCTCCCCGAAGCCGAGCGGGGTGGCGTCGCGGACGGACACCTTCTTCGCCGACAGCTCGATCCGTTCGTTGATCGCCAGCTCCGCGAGGATCGCCCCGGCCAGCGCCGGGTCGAGCTGCGTGCCGGAGATGAGCGGCTTGCCGTCGTCCTCGGAGTGGGCGAGCAGCAGGAGTTCCTCGGCGATCGTCACAGTCATGGTTTTGACATTAACGTGCCCCCATGACGCTTTCGCAGAAGTTGCACGCCGTTGGTCTTCCGCTGCTGCGGGCGCAGCTCGAACATCCCACGGTGGTGGGCATCGGGCGGGGCGACCTGCCCGAGCCGGTGTTCCGGTCGTGGCTGGAGCAGGACTACCTCTTCCTGCTCGACTACGTGCGGGTGTTCGCGCGGCTGGCCTGGCAGGCGCCGGACGGGCGGCTGGGCGACCTGGTGGACCTGGCCCACGCGACGTTCCACGACGAGCTGAACCTGCACCGGTCGATGTCGGCCCGCTTCGGGGCCGACCTGGAGGGGGCGCGCAAGGGACCGGCCTGCGCGGCGTACACGGCGTTCCTGCTGGAGTCGGCGGCGGACTACGGGGAGGGTCTGGCGGCCCTCTACCCGTGCATGTGGGGGTACTCGACGTTGGGCCGCAGGCTGGCCGAGAACCCGCCCGCCGAGCCGCGTTACCGCGCCTGGGTGGACACCTACGCCGATCCGGGCTTCGCGGCGCTGGCCGCGCGGGTCGGCGAGATGATCGACGAGGCGGCCCCGGACCCGGCGCGGGCGGAGGCGCTGTTCAGGGAGGGGATGGCGCACGAGCTGGCGTTCTGGGACGTCCCCTGACGGCGTCCACGGGCCGCCGTCCTGACGGCCGGTCCCGTCCACAGGCTGCCGTCCTGGCGGCGGGTCGTCCACAGGCTGTGGATCGCGCGGGCGGATCGTCGGGGCCGGACCGTACCCTGGTGACATGCCGGAACTTCCCGAAGTCGAGTCCCTGACCGCCTTCCTGCGGGAGCGGGCGGTGGGGCGCACGGTCCTGGCGGTCGACGTGGTCGCGATCCAGGCGCTCAAGACGTTCGACCCGCCGGCGAGCGCGCTCGGCGGGTTGACCGTCACGGGCGTGACGCGGCACGGCAAGTTCCTCGACCTCGACTGTGACGGGCTGCATGTGATCATCCACCTGGCGCGGGCCGGGTGGCTGCGCTGGCGCGACGACCTGTCGGGCGCCAAGCCGGTGCGGCCCGGCAAGGGCCCGCTCGCCGTACGGGTGCGGTTCGCGCCCGACGACGACGGGCTCGCGCCGGGGTTCGAGCTGACCGAAGCGGGCACGCAGAAGCGTCTCGCCGTCTATGTCACGAAAAACCCTGACACGGTGCCGGGCATCGCCGCCCTCGGCCCCGACCCGCTCGACGACGCCTTCACCGTCGACGCGCTCAGGCGCATCCTGGGCGGCAACCGCACCCAGATCAAGGGCCTGCTGCGCGACCAGAAGGTCATCGCGGGCATCGGCAACGCCTACTCCGACGAGGTGCTGCACGCGGCCCGGATGTCACCGTTCAAGATCGCCGCCACACTCACCGACGCGCAGATCGCCGACCTGTACGAGGCCATCGTCACGACTCTGCGCGAGGCGGTCGAGCGGGCGCACGGCCTGGCGGCCAAGGACCTCAAGGCGGAGAAGAAGTCGGGGCTCCGGGTGCACAACCGGGCCGGGCAGCCCTGCGACGTGTGCGGCGACACGATCCGGGAGGTGTCGTTCGCCGACTCCGCGCTGCAGTACTGCCCCACCTGCCAGACGGGCGGCAAGCCCCTCGCCGACCGCCGCCTGTCGCGCCTGCTGAAGTAGCGGCCCCGCACGAGACGATCGAGGCGGTGGTCGCCTGGATCGAGAAGCACCAGGGGGAGATCGCAGCCGCCGGTGCCGGCTACGACCGGGGGCGCGAGATGATGGACCCATGACGGTTCCCGAGATCGAGGCCGACAAGGTCCCCGCCGACGCCTTCCTGCTGGACGTCCGTGAGCTCCAGGAGTGGGTGGCCGGTCACGCGCCCGAGGCGGTGCACATCCCGATGTCGGAGATCCAGGGCCGGGTGGCCGAGGTGCCCGAGGACCGCCAGGTCTACGTGGTCTGCCGGGTCGGCGGCCGGTCGTTGCAGGTGGCGGCCTGGCTCAACCAGTTGGGGCGCGACGCGGTCAACGTCGGGGGCGGCATGCAGTCGTGGGCGTTCGCCCGCCGCCCGATGGTCAGCGAGACCGGACAGCCGCCCTTCGTCGCCTGATCTAGTGACATCTCCCGCTCCGACGTGCTGTAGCGCTCCCGGTGCAGGTCAAAGGCCACCCATGGGCGGTATGGGTGGACCTTTCAGTCCTCGTACAGCTACGAAGTACAGCAGTCGCCTGTACGCTGAGCTGGCAGGTCGGACGGAGGGGGAGCCCCGATGACGGCACAACCACAAGAGCTAACGCCGCAGGCAGCGCCGGACAAGAACCTGCGGGCCATTCGTGGCGCGCTGGTCACGCCACAGGATCGCGAAGGGTTTGACGAAGGGCTGCGGCTCGCGCTCGCGGAGGTTCGTGCCAGCCTCGACCTGACGAAGCTCAACGATTTCGTACACACGTGGTGGCTCATCGCGTGCGACTCGGCGAAAGACCCGGCAGGCCGCCGGCAGATGCATGAGCGCGTGGCCGATGCCCAAGCTCTTGCCACTCGTGGCGAGGCTCTGCCACGCGGCGACAAGAGCTGGCGTGAGCTGCTGTCCGAACGCGGAGTCGCGCTGTAGGCGTACACCCTCCTTCCTCCTGACCCCGTCGCCCAAGACCAGATCGACGCGCTACCGGATGAAGCGCTCGGCTACCTTGCCGAGTTGTTCACCCTTCTGGAGACGGCGCCGTGGACGGGGCGCTCATCGAACCCAAGCAATCCCGATGCCAACATGCTGACCATGCCGTTCGGTGAGCGCGGCCTCATCACGTACCTCGTCCTGGAAAGGACACGAGAGGTGTACGTCGTGCGCGTTCAGTGGCTCTGACGGAGTGCTTGGCCCAGCTTGCGCAGGGCCTCGCAGGTCGCCTCGTCGGTGGCGTCGGCACGTCCGCTCGCGTTCGCCTGCGACGACTGGTGCTGTCCTTGCGGGCGGCGGCGCCCCCGGCATCGGGCATCAACGGTCACCTTCCTGCTGACCCACGAGGCGGTGCCCCCGGGTTGGCGGTAGCCACGCAGCGGACAATTAGTGCATCATTAGGCGCGAGCTGGGGCGATCCCAGCTCGTCCCCATGAACCCCCGCGGGAGCTTGGAGCAACCAGGCTGAGAGGGCAGCTATCGCTGCTGCCGACCGCATGAACCTGTCCGGGTAATGCCGGCGTAGGGAGAGTGCGATGGCGCACGTCGCCGACGAAGTTCCGCTGACTCTCGACGGAGAACCCCCCAAGACTCTCGGGGTGCTCGACCAGGGCGCCCTGTGGGCCAACCTCGGCGTCAGCCTCCTCGGCTTCTCCGGGGCGCTGTTCCTGATCAGCCCGCTCCGCGACGCCCCGCCGCTGAGCCTGGTGGCCGCGCTGACGGCCACGCTCGTCGGCAGCCTGATCGGCACGGCCATGGTGGGCCTGGCGGCCGTGCCCGGCACGCGGACCGGGCAGCCGGCGATGGTCCTGCTGCGCGGCCTGTTCGGGGCGAAGTTGTCGTACATCCCGACCGTGCTCAACATCGTCCAGATGGTCGGCTGGGGCGCCTTCGAGCTCTGGGTGATCGCCATGGGGGCGAGCGCCATCTTCGGCTCCGCTGTGCCGTACGCGGTGTGGGTGATCGTCGCGGGAGTGATCACCACCGCGCTGAGCATCTGGCCGCTCGGCGCCGTACGGGTGCTGCGCCGCTACGTGACGATCGCCGTGGTCATCGCGATGGTCTGGTTCTCCGTGGACTTCCTGGGCACGGCCCAGCCGCAGACCGGCGGCTCGTGGGCGGCCTTCGCGCCGGCCGTCGACTACGTGATCGCGCTGTCGGTCTCCTGGGTGCCGCTCGCCGCCGACTTCGCCCGGCACTCCAGGTCGAGCGCGGCCGCCTTCACGGGTGTGGTCGGCGGCTACACGCTGGCGCAGGTCGCCTGCCTCGGCCTCGGCGTCTACGCGGTGGCCATGGCCGGGGCGGCCGCGGTGAACGCCGACTCCACGGCGGTGTTCGGCCCGTTCGTGGCGGCGCCGCTCGGGGCGCTGTTCTTCGCCGTGCTCGTGCTGCGGGAGACCGACCAGTCGTTCGCGAACGTCTACTCCACCACCGTGTCGCTGCAGAACCTCATGCCGAGGGTGGACCGCAGGGTGTTCTCCACCGCGGTGGGCCTGCTGACCATCGCCATCGCGCTGGTCGTGGACGTGACCTCCTACGGGGCCTTCCTCGGCGTCATCGGGGCGGTGTTCGTGCCGATGTTCGCGGTGCTGGCGGTCGACTACTTCGTGCTCGGCGGCGCGCTGAGGTGGAACACCGAGGAGGACGCCCCCGCCCGCTGGTCCATGCTGGCGCCCTGGGCCCTGGGCTTCGCCGCGTACTGGCTGACCACCTCGACGCCCACCGTCGAGCAGTGGGACGCCCTGTGGGCCGCGGCGCGCGACGCGATCGGTTTCACCCGGCAGCCGTGGATGAACGGCGCGCTCGGCGCGGCGCTGGTGGCGACGCTGGTGACGCTGGCGATCGGCGCGGTCAGGCGAGGGCGCGCGTCTCGACGGTGAGCAGGTGGCGCTTGGCGGCGGCGCCTCCGGCGTAGTCGCCGAGCGTGCCGTCGCCGGGCACGACGCGGTGGCAGGGCACCACCACGCACACCGGGTTGGAGTTGAGCGCGTTGCCGACCGCCCGCAGCGCGCGGGGCCGCCCGATGCGTTCGGCGATCTCGTCGAGGGTCGCCGTCGTGCCGTAGGGCACCGCCATCGTCTTCTGCAGCACCGTGCGCGCGAACGACGTGGTGAGGGCCAGGTCGACCGGCGTGGCGAAGGCGCGCAGCCGGCCGGAGAAGTAGGCGTCGAGCTCGCGGCGCACCGGGTCGAGCCGGCGGGCGTCGGGGCCGATGAACGTGCCGACGTGCCGCGACACCCGCTCGAACACGACGTGCTCGTCGTCGTAGCTGCATGCCGCGAGGCCCTTGCCGGACACCGCGAGCACCATCCTGCCCACGGCGCCGTCGTAGGTGCCGAACGCGATGTCGGGAGGGGACTCCCCGCGATAGCTGGGGGAGGTGACCCGCAGCAGAGCGTCGAGGTCGCTGCTCGCCATCCCCTCACCCTCTTCCGTCGCACGCCGTGACCGCAGCGTATCGGACGGATCGCACGACGCAGGCACCTCGCCACGGGCACTATGGAGATGTGGGTGACGAGTGGGCCGGCAGTGACGACGAGATCGCCCGTGCGGTGCTCGCCGCCTCGCCCAACGCGCTGATCGCGCTCGACCGCGACCAGAGCGTCCTGGTGTGGACGCCGGCGGCGGAGCGGCTCTTCGGCTGGAGCGCCGAGGAGATGCTGGGCCGGCGGGCGCCGATCGTGCCGGACGAGCTGACGGCCGAGCACAACGCGGTGCTCGAACGCGTGCGCACGGGTGGCCAGGTGAGGCTGCAGACCAGGCGGCTGCGCGCCGACGGCGGCGTGATCGACGTCCGGGTCGACACGAGCGCGCTGGTCATCGGCAGCTCGGTGGTGGGCTACGTCTGCGAGCACCACCCCGTCGAGGCCGGTGAGGAGGCCGGCGTGCCGGTGGCGCGCCGGGCGCAGCTCGTGCGCCGGCTGACGGACGTGGTCGCCGACATCAACGCCGAGCTGGAGCTGTCGGCCGTGCTCGACCGGATCGCGGCCAGCCTGACCGAGCTGACGGGCGCCGACGGGGGCGGCTTCGTGCTCATCGAGGGCGAGCGGCTGCGCCTGGTGAGCACCCACCGGCTGCCCGAGACGCTCAAGGGCGCGACGGCCGACCTGCGCACCAGTCTCGTCGGCAAGCTGCTGCGGACCGGCAGGACCGTTCTGCTGGAGTCGGACGGCCTCGGCGACCTGGTCTGGGCGGAGCTGTCCGGCCTGCACACCATCGCGCTGGGGCTCGCGGCCGTGGGCGGGCGTCCGTACGGCGCGCTCTACGCGCTGTTCGCCGACGACCGGCCCGGCCACCTGGAGCTCGAACTGCTGGAGCTGCTCGCCGGGCACGCCGGCATCGCCGTCGGCAACGCGATGGCCTACCAGGAGGCCGTCCGCCAGCGGGCCCACGAGCGGGCGTTGTTCGACGCGAGTGCCGACGGCATCGCCGTGCTGGACCGCGAGGGGCGGGTGATCCGGTGGAATCCCGCCGCGACGGAGCTGACCGCGCTGCCCGCCGAGGCGGTGCTGGACCTGCCGCCGCCGTTCGCGCTGCCGGGGCCGGGCGAGAAGCTGACCTTCCGGCTGCCGAACGGGCGCTGGCTGGACGTCGTGGGCGCCCAGATCGAGGAGACCGGCGAGGTGGTGGTCGACTTCCGCGACGTGACCCAGGCCAAGGAGCTGGAGGAGGCCAAGGATCTCTTTCTCGCCACCACCAGCCACGAGCTGCGCACCCCGATCACGATCGTGCGCGGCTTCGCCAGCACGCTGGACGCGCGCTGGGACAAGCTGACCGACCCCGAGCGCCGCTCCGCGGTGCACACGATCGCCGAGCGGGCCCGGTCGCTGGGGCGGCTCATGGACCACCTGCTGCTCGGCTCCCGCGCCGGCGCGGACGAGCTGAAGGTCCGGGTCGAGGCGTTCGACCTGGCCGAACGCATCCACGCGGCGACGCTGGGCCTGCCCGCGCTGTCCGACCGGCACCGTGTCGAGGTGGCTCTCCCGGAGGGCCTGCCGCCGGTCCTGGGCGACGCGCTGGCCACCGAGATCGTGCTCGGCCAGCTGCTGGAGAACGCGTTCAAGTACAGCCCGATGGGCGGCCTGATCAGGGTCGAGGCGTGGCCGGAGGAGGACACGGTGGTGGTCGTCGTGGATGACGAGGGCGTCGGCATCGCCCCGCCCGACCGGGATCGGGTCTTCGAACGGTTCGTCCAGGCCGACAGCGGCGACCGCAGGAGGTTCGGGGGGGTCGGGCTGGGCCTGTACATCGTGCGCAGCCTGGCCAGGGCGCAGGGCGGTGACGTGAGCGCCCACCCGCGCGACGGCGGCGGCACCCGGATGCGGCTCGTCATGGGCACCGCGTCCACTACTGGAAACGACACACCGATGCGGTAACGAGGTGGTCACGGATGTGCTGACCTACAGTCCAATGTGTACAAGCTGTGATCGAGATGCGGTTTCTGGGACTGGGTAACGGGGCATTTCGGTCGTACCGGGGAGTGTCCCCCGCGGGGGGCACTGGTAGACGGGGAGGTGGGTGTGTCAAGCGTGGTGCTGCTGCCGTACGCGCCGTCCAGCGTCGCCGTTGCCCGCCAGCGTCTGAGCACTGACCTGCAGGATCTCGGCGTGTTCGACGCCGCGATCGACGACGCCGTACTGGTGGTGAGCGAGCTGCTCAGCAACGCGCTGAGACACGCCCATCCGTTGCCGTCGGGCATGGTCAAGGTGGCGTGGCTGCGCAGTGGCGATCGGATCGAGGTGGCCGTGAGCGACGGGGGCGCCGCCACCGAGCCGCGCGCCGGCCGCCCCACCCTCTCATCGCTGGGGGGCAGGGGGCTCGGCATCGTCGAGTACGTGGCCGAGAGCTGGGGTGTTCGCCACGACGGCGAGATGACGACCGTGTGGGCCGTGCTGCCCGCGCCCAACGGCAACGGCTCGATGAACGGGCACGTCGCGGCGCTCAGAGAGGCCGGTTAGCCGGCACGGGCGGTCAGTACGGCGCGCTCGCCGAAGGTCCACGCCGTGGACACCAGGAGGTAGAGCCCGGCGGCCAGCGGGAGCACGGCCGCGGCGACCACCGAGCCCCACGGCAGCAACGGCATGATCTTCCGTAGCGTTTCGGGCTGCTCCTCGGTCAGCGTGGACCGGATTTTCCGTGACGAGAGCCAGGCCACCAGTGCGACCAGCGCGATGATCACCGCAAAGACCGAAAATGGCCAACTGATCAGTCCGTAATTGGCCACCACGCCGGCCACCTGTTGACCCAGCGGAGCCCCCAGCAACTGCTGGCCCGCGAGCGCGGTCGGATGCGTGGCGACCTGGTACATCAGCCACAGGAACGGCAACTGGGCCAGCCCCGGCAGGATCCCCGCGAACGGCGAGCTGCCCTCCTTGGCGTAGAGCGCGGAGACCTCCTTGCTGAGCCGCTGCGGATCGCGCCCGAACCGCTGCTGCAACCGGCGCAGCTCCGGCGCCAGCCGCTCCTTGATCCTGGCGCTGCGCGCCTGCCGGACGCTCAGGGGGAGCAGCAGCACCCGTACGGCCAGCGTGAACAGCACGATGGCGAGGGCGGCGTGACCCCCGGACATGCCGACGACGAACGTGACAAGAGAATCGATCATGAGCCCTTCAAACAGAGGAAGACGGGATCAGGGCTCGTCGAAGACAGAGCCCCGCTAGCGGGAAGCGGGGCGGGGTGAAGGGGCCCGTGGGCGGGGGCGGCCGGCCGCGTCGGGGTCGCGCTGCCGCTGGAAGGCCGTGCGCCGGCCGTAGACCAGCGGGAAACCGGCCGGCTCGGCGACGCCGAGCGGCAGCAGCCGGGCGGCCCAGCTCACCAGCAGCAGGACCGCCACCATCGTGACGCCCATCAGCCAGGGGTCGAGCAGGAACAGGGTCACGGGCTCAGCGGGACGTCCTGCCGACCAGGGTCACCGCGATGAAGACCAGCAGGGCGACCACCCCGATGATCAGCGCGACCTTCAGCAGGCCCATGATCATGGGCAGCACGAAGTTGAACAGCACGAAGAGCGCCAGGAGCGCGCCCAGCACGAGCATGACGACTCGACTCATGAGCCCACCGTACGTCCTCCCGCCAAGATCCGCGAGGCTTACGAACCGATGACGTGGGTGTCGGCGCGGGTGCCGGCGGGGCGCCGTCCGGCCGTACCGTGAAGAGGTGAACACGCGCATCCTCCTCGTCGAGGACGACCCCACCGTGGCCGAGGTGGTGGCGCGCTACCTGGAGCGCGACGGCCACGAGGTCGAGTGCGTCGGCGACGGGGCGGAGGCGCTGCGGCGGGCGCTGGCCCGGCCGCCCGACCTCATGGTGCTCGACCTGATGCTGCCCGGCCTCGACGGCCTGCAGGTGTGCCGCAAACTGCGCGAACGCCGGCCCGTACCGGTCATCATGCTGACCGCCCTGGGTGAGGAGATCGACCGGGTGGTGGGTCTGGAGACGGGCGCCGACGACTACGTGACCAAACCGTTCAGCCCGCGCGAGCTGGCCCTGCGCGTCCAGTCGGTGCTGCGGCGGGCGCGCGGGGCGTCCGTGCCGGCCGGCACGGGGGTGCTGCGCGACGCCGGCCTGGTCGTCGACGTGGGAGCGCACGAGGTGCGGCTGGACGGCGAGGAGGTGCAGCTGACCGCCCGCGAGTTCGACCTGCTGGCCTACCTGATGCGCAACCCCCGCCAGGCGTTCAGCCGGTCGGCGCTGCTGGACCAGGTGTGGGGCTGGTCGTTCGGCGACTCCTCGACGGTGACCGTGCACGTCAGGCGGCTGCGGGAGAAGATCGAGCCCGATCCGACCGAGCCGCGCAGGATCGTCACCGTGTGGGGCGTCGGCTACCGCTACGAGCCGCTGGAGGCGGCGGGATGACCGGGCCCGGCGGGCCCGCGAAGGCCGCCGTGATGGGCGACCTGGGGGTGATCGTCGCGGTCACCGCCGGGCTCGGGCTGGTGGTGGCCGTGCTCGGCGTGTGGGCGATGTGGGCGCTGCGCAGGCGGTCCATCGGCGTGATGCTGGCCGTCGTCATGGTGGTGTCCGTCACCGCGACGCTGGCGGGCGTGGTGGCCATCACGCTCATGATGATCATCGAGGGCCGGGTGCGCGACATCGTGCTCAGCGTGGTGGCCGTGGCCGGGCTGGTGGGGCTCGGGGTGGCGTTCGTGCTGGCCAGACGGGTCGTGGGAGAGAGCAGGCGGCTCGCGGCGGCCGTCCGGCGACTGCCGTTCACCGCGCCGCGCGGGCTGCCCGCCGAGCTCCAGACGATCGCCGACACCCTGGAGGAGGCGAACGCCCGCGAGCGCGCCCTGGAGGAGGCGCGGCGCGAGCTGGTGGCCTGGGTCAGCCACGACCTGCGCACCCCCCTCGCCGGGATGCGGGCCATGGCCGAGGCGCTGGAGGACGGGGTGGTGGCCGATCCGGCGACCGTCACCCGCTACCACGCGCAGATCAGGCTGGAGGTCGAACGCCTCTCGGCGATGGTGGACGACCTGTTCGAGCTGTCACGCATCCACGCCGGGGCGCTGCGCCTCTCCCGGGCCAGGATCGGGCTGTCCGACCTGGTGGCCGACACCGTCGCCGGAGCGGAGCCGCTGGCCCGCGCCAAAGGCGTCCGGCTGGCCGCCGAGGCGGGGCAGGCCGTGCCCGTGGAGGCCGACGCCGGAGCGCTCGGCCGGGCGCTGGGCAACCTCGTGGTCAACGCGATCCGCCACACGCCCGCCGACCGGACCGTCACGCTGCGGGCCGGAGTCGAGGAGGGGATGGCCTGCGTGTCGGTCTCCGACTGCTGCGGCGGGATCCCGGCCGCGGACCTGCCGCGGGTGTTCGACGTGGCGTTCAGGGGCGAGGCCGCCCGGACGCCGACGCCCGACGGGGGAGCCGGGCTCGGCCTGGCGATCGCCCAGGGCATCGTCGAGGCCCACGATGGGATGATCGGCGTGGTCAACGACGGGCCCGGGTGCCGTTTCGAGATCCGGCTCCCCCTGGTGCGCTGATCGGCGGCGGCGAGTGGCGCGCGCGGCTCGGTGCGCGCCCGCCGAGGCGATCAGACGTCATGCGGACGTCATGGGGACGTCGTGGCGGGGCTCTCAGGCGGACTCCGGCGAGAAGGCCGTGCCGAACGCCTCCGACATCGCCCGGAACGTCGGGCAGGGCCAGCGCCACATGCAACTCCGGCACCGCAGGATGGGATGCGCGGTGTCGCTCGTGATGCCGCCCGCGTCGCGAGGCTGGTGCAGGTCGAGCAGCCTCAGGGTGAGCTCGGTGAACGTGATCAGGTCTTCGCGGGCCCCGGACAGGAAGTCGAGGTCCTCGACCGCCAGCCGGGTGCGCACGGGGACGAATCCCTCGTGGTTGACCAGGCAGCGCAGGCGCCCCGCCTCCTCCTGCCAGGAGGCGGCCTTCTCGGTGCGGATGAGGATGGTCTCCAGATGTTCGCGGAGCCGTTGACGCTGAGGATCTTCGGGTTGTTCAGTGTTCATCGCGTTACGCGGGCCCGTGTCCGCCCAGCCCCTCCTTCTCGGTGAGAGTGGTGACCGGATGCGGAGGTGCCGGGCCGCCCCCTTCCGGCCGTGCCGGTGTCACACCGTCAAGCTTCGCGTACTCTCCGTCTCCATGGAGCCCAAACTGATGACAAAAACCGGTGGTTACCCTCTCGGCGTGACAACGTGACCCCGGCGCTCCGCGCCGCTAGCCTGCCCCTGTGGAGCTCAAGGTCTCGACCCGATCACATGCCGGCCATGCACTCGTTGCGATCTCCGGCGAAATCGACCTCTATACGGCACCCCACCTGCAGTCGGAGTTCACCCGACTGCTGCAGGACGGGCCCAGCCGCGTGGTCATCGACATGTCCGGCGTGGATTTCTGCGACTCCACGGGGATGAACGTCCTGCTGTCGGCGCTCAAACGGATGAAGGAGCGCGGCGGCTCCCTCCACGTGGCCGCTCCCCGGCCGGCCGTACGCAAGATCCTGCAGGTCACCGGGCTCGACTCGGTGTTCACCGTGCACGACGAGGTGCCGCAGGAGTTCCTCATCGCCGAGGGATCATGACGGCCGGCGACCCCGGTGTGACCGACGCCACGGACGGCCCGGCCGGCGGCGACACCGCGGTGGTGGTGCCCGCCAAGGACGAGGCCCACCGCATCGGCGCCACCGTCACGGCGGCCCTGGCCCTGCCGGGCGTCGACCTCGTGGTCGTCGTCGACGACGGCTCGGCCGACCAGACCGGCAGGGTCGCGCGGGCGGCCGGGGCACGGGTCGTGCGCCACAGCCGCAACCGCGGCAAGGCCGCCGCCATGGAGACCGGCGCCGAGGCCGTCCGGCTGCTCGACGGCCCGACGCCACGCCACTTACTCTTCCTCGACGCCGACCTCGGCGACACGGCGGCCGCGGCGGCCGCCCTCGTCGCGCCGGTCCGCGCGGGCGAGGCCGACATGACGATCGCCGTCTTCGCCACCCGGGTCAAGCTCGGCGGCCACGGCATGGTCGTCCGGCTGGCGCGTGACGGCATCCGCCGCGCCACGGGGTTCGAGGCCCGGCAGCCGCTCAACGGCCAGCGCTGCCTCACCCGCGACGCCTTCGAGGCCGCCCGGCCGCTCGCCCACGGTTTCGGCGTGGAGACCGGGCTGACCATCGACCTGCTGCGCAAGGGGTTCCGCGTGAGGGAGGTCGAGGTCGAGATGAGCCACCGCGCCACGGGCACCGACTGGCGCGCCCAGCTCCACCGCGCCAGGCAGCTCAGGGACGTGGGGCTGGCCCTGGCGGCCCGCGAGCCGCTCATCGCCCAAAACCTCAACAAACTTCGCGCCAACCGCTGATCCGCTCCACGCAAACCACCCAAACCCCGCCGCCCGCCGCCCGCCGCCCGCCGCCCGCCGCCCGCCGCCCGCCGCCCGCCGCCCGCCGCCCGCCGCCCGCCGCCCGCCGCCCGCCGCCCGCCGCCCTGCCGCCTGCTGCCCGCTGCCCTGCGCGGGCCCGGGCGGCGGTGTGCTGGAATTTGCGGGTGAGAGTCGAGACGCGCGCCGCGGGACGCGGCACCTGGGCGGCGAGAGCCGCCATGGCGGCGATCGGCGGCTCGATCCTGCTGACGATCCTCATCGGCCTCCTCGGGCCGTCCGCGATGGTGCCCGCGCTGGGCGGCACCGCCTGGCTGCCGCCGTTCGCGACGGCGGCCGGGCCGGGGCCGCACCTCGCGGTCGGGCTGGCCGCCGCCGCCGTCCTGCTCGGCGGGCTGGGCACGCTGGCCGGCCTGCGCACGCTGCGCGACGGCCGGTCGGCCGGCCGGCTCGTGGCGCTGGGCTGCGCCGCCGCCGGGTTGCTCGCGTTCCTGCCGCCGTCCGGCTCCGGCGACCACCTCAACTACGCCGCGTACGGGCGCATGGTGACCCTCGGCGTCAACCCGTACACGCACGGCGCGGCCGACCTACCCGGTGACCCCGTCGCCGACGCCGTCGAGGCGCCCTGGCGGGAGGAGCCCAGCGTGTACGGCCCCGTCGCGACGGCGGTGCAGGCGCTGGCGAGCTGGATCGGCGGCGACTCCCTGCGGTTGACGATCTTCGTGCTGGCCCTGGTGAACGCGGCGGCGTTCGTGGTCACGGGGCTGCTCCTCGACCGGTTCACCCGGCACGACCCCCGGCGGAGGCTGCGGGCGGCGCTGCTGTGGACGGCCAACCCGCTGCTGCTGTACCACCTCGTCGCCGGCATGCACGTGGACACGCTGGCCGTGGCCTGCATGGTGGCGGCGCTGCTCGCCCGGGCCCGCCCCGCCGGCTCGGGGCTGCTGCTCGGCCTGGGCGTGGCCGTGAAGGTGAACGCCGGGCTCGTCGCGCTCGGCCCGGCCTGGGAACTGCGGCGCCGGCCGGGGCGGCTGGCGGTGATGGCGGGGGCCGCGCTGGCGGTCGTGGTCGCCGGCTACGCCGTCGCGGGTCTCGACTCCCTCGGCCCGGTGACCCGCACCAGCAAGGCGGTCTCGCACGCCTCGTTCTGGAAGCTCGCGCAGGGCTGGCTGCAGGCGCTCGTCGGCGAGGGCAGCGCCTACCGGGGCGAGATCCAGGCCGGCTCACTGCTCGTGCTCGCGATCGTCGCCTGGTCGCTGCTGCGCCTGGCCGGCAGGACGCACGGCGAGCTCCCGGCCGAGGTGGTGGCCGCGGCACTGGTCACCGCGTACGTGCTCGCCACGCCGTACGTGCTGCCCTGGTACGACGGGATGGCGTTCGCGCTGGTGGCGCTGGTCACGCCGTACGCGTTCGGCGCGGCGCTGGACGGGTTCCTGGTGGCGCACCTGCTCGCGCTGTCGCTGGCCTACCTGCCGGCGCGGGTGGACGTGCTCCCGGCGGACCTGGGCTGGCTCATGACCGTGGTCCGGCCTCAGGTCGTTCCGCCCGTCCTGCTGGCGCTGACGGCTGCGCTGGTGTGCTGGGCGTTCCTGCGGGCGCGAGCCGCAGGGCCCGTACGGACGCCGCCAGTGCCAGCGGCACCGCCACGGTGAGCGCCATGGCCGGGATGGCGATGCCCGAGTCGTTGATCAGGAAGCCGATGAACGCGCAGGTCAGCGCCCCGATCAGGCCCGCGCGCAGCGGCGGGGCGAGGGCGTAGGCCTGGCCGAGGGCGGAGGCTCCCCACCGCGACGGCCGGTCGAGCACCAGGAACAGGAACGCCAGCGCCACCAGCGACAGCAAGGTCAGCGACCAGTTGCCCACGGTCACGCCGACCATCGCGCCGAACTTGCGGCCGATCACGGTCAGCGCCTGGCCGTCGATGACCTGCTGCACGAACGCGCCCAGGTGGGTGCGCCGGGCCGCCGGGCGCAGCCAGTCGAACACCGCGATGGCCCCGATCAGCGCGGCGCCCGCGACCCCCACGAGCAGCAGCTTCACCACCGAGACCCGGCTGCCCGACAGCAGGATCGCGAACACGGCCAGGCCGGTCACGAACGCGGGCACGCCGCCGAAGTCGGCGCCCCACGCCGGCCAGCCGTCGGCGAACACCGCGAGCCCGCCGTAGCCGGCGCACACCAGCAGGGAGACGGACCTGGGCGCGCCCCGCCCGGCCAGCCAGTGCGACACCCCGGCCAGGGCCAGGATGGTGCCCGTCGCGTAGATGGCGAACGCGATGTTGCTGAAGCCGTAGAACCGGCCGCCGGTGACGGGCTCGTAGCCGCTGACCGCGTTCACCTGGAGCGTGGAGCCGGTCATCACGTCCACCAGCATCGCCACCGACGTCACCGCCGCGACCCCCGTCAGCGGCCCCAGCACGTGGCGGCGCCACGGCCCGGCGAACGCCACCCCGGCGATCAGGCCGGCGATCGCGACGATCGTCACGATCAGCGAGAGCATCGGCGCCGGCAGCGTCCACCACGGCACGAGCTGCGCCAGGAACGTGGACACGGCGATCGCCCCGCTCGCCACGGCCACTCCCTGCACGGTGGCCAGCACCCGCGAGGTGGCGGCGTCGTCGCGCGGCGCCCCCGCCTCCCGGCGGCGGCGCAGCGTCAGCGCGGCGAAGACGTAGAAGGCGAGCTGCACGGTGACGAACACGGCGAAGAACGGCCCGCGCACCTCCCGCAGCACCTTGCTGGCCAGGTCGGCGTCCACCAGCTCGGCGACCGTGGCCGCGGGGGTGGCGGGTGCGGGCCCGCCGTTCTGCCAGACGCGGCCGACCACCTCGCGCGGCTGCTCCAGGCCGAGCGCCGCGATCACGGTGGCTGTCACGTCGGAGATGGTGACCAGGGCGTCCTGCCGGGTGGAGCTCGCGGTCAGATGACCGTGCCGGTAGGGCTCGCCGGTGGGCGACGGGCCGGTGGCCAGGGCGAGGTGCAGGTGCGGGCTCGGGGTGACGTCGGAGACGCCGGCCACCAGGACGGTCGTGCCGGCGGGCAGCCGGTCGAGCAGGGCGCCGACGCGGCGGTCCGCCGCCTCCGCCGCCGCCCGCCGGACCTGCGCCGGCATCGTGGCCGGCACGCCGTACTCGTCCAGCGGCCGGGCGGCCCACGCGGCGGCGAGGTCGGGCGCCTCCATGACGACCAGCTCGTACGGCGTGAGGTCGCCGAGGGCCTCCACCGTGCCGGCGTACCCGGCGACGCGGCCGGCCCCGTCGGCGGCGGCCAGCGCGGCCCCCGGCCCGATGGCGGCCACCCTGCCCCCGGCGGCGGTGACCAGCCGGCCGAGGGTGCCGATCCGGGCGTCGTAGCCGGTCGTCGCCTGGTGCGCGGCCAGCTCCGCCCAGCCGGGCACGGCCGCGCCCGCCCCGTCGGGCCGCGGAGCGGGGGCGGGCGGGCAGCCCCGCCCGGCGGTGCCCGCCCGCTGGCCCGCCGACACGGTCAGCCACCCGGCGACGGGGCAGGTGATGCCTCGGTCGGGAGGCGGCACGGCCCGGGTCGACAGGGACGCCGACGCGCCCCGGGCGGCGAGTTCCCACAGACGGGGGGTGCGTGAGGCGTCCACGTCGCTCCACTCCAGCCCGGGAACCCCGATCAGGGCCACCCGCCCGCGGGGCGCGCCCTGGTCGGCTGAGGCGGGAGCCGGCAGGGCCAGGCACGCCAGGACCACGCCCAGGATGAGCGCCCTGAAGGCGGCGTGCGGCATGTGCGGACCCCCGGTGTGTGCGCCTCGACGAATCAAAGCCACGGTAACGTGCCACACCGTGACAGGTGGCGTGGCGCCGTCGTTCCGGCGGCAGTGGTGGCAGTGGGCCCTCGCGGTGATCGTCGTCGCCGTGGCCGTGGCGCCGCTGGTCGAGCACTGGCTGACCAACCCCGACGACCAGCGCCTGGTGGACCTCGACGTCTACCGCACCGGCGGGCAGACGGTGCTGGAGGGCCGGCCGGTCTACGACTTCGTCACGCCCGCGCCGCAGCTCCTGCCGTTCACCTACCCGCCGATCGCGGCGATGCTGGCCACGCTGCTCGCGCTCATGTCGTGGGAGACCGCCCAGTGGGTGTGGACGGCCGGGATCTACGCGGCCCTCGCCGTCACCGTGGGGTACGCCTTCCGCGAGACGCTGGGCAGACACGCGCCGTGGGTGTTCGCGTTCGCCATGGTCGCCTGCGCGTACCTGATGCCGATCCGCGACCAGGTGCGGTTCGGGCAGGTGGACATCCTGCTCGTGGCGCTGTGCCTGGCCGACTGCGTGGCCAGGCGGCCGTGGTGGCCGCGCGGGTTCTGGATCGGGCTGGCCGTCGCGATCAAGCTCACCCCCGGCGTCTTCCTCGTCTACCTGCTGGTGACGCGGCAGTGGCGGACGCTGTCCATGGCGACGTTCACCGCCGCGCTGCTGTCGCTGCTGCCGTTCGCGGTGCTGCCGCGCGACGCCGCTCAGTTCTGGTTCTCGGCGCTGCTCGATCCGGGCCGCGTCGGCTCCAACGCGGCCACCACCAACCAGTCCGTCCGCGGCATGCTCATCCGGCTGTACCTGCCCGACACGCTGACGTCCCTCATCTGGGTGGCGGTGGTGGCCGTGGTCGCCTGGTACGGCTTCCGCGCGGCCCGTGACGCCTACCGGGCGAACGACGCGATGACGGCCGTGGCGCTGGTCGGGCTGATGGCCGTGCTGCTGTCGCCGGTCGCCTGGATCCACCATCTGGCCTGGGTCGTCGTGGTGCTGGGCGCGATCGTGGGCGACGGGCGCGACCCGGTCCGGCTGCGGGTCGCCGCCGGGGTGTGGCTCTTCTACGTGGTGCCGGTGCCCTGGTGGGGGGTGGCGCTGAAGGCCGCCGAGATCCCCGTGCTCAGCCCGGTGCTCGGCAAGATCGTGCAGAACGGCTACGGGCTGGGCGCGCTGGCCCTGGTCTGGCTGCTGGCGCGCTGGCTGCCGGGTCGTCGCGCCGAAAGCGTTCCGGCGCCGTTGACCGGGCATTACTCTCTGTAGTGTGTTGATTGCCGTGTGGGTGGGCGCGGTCGCGGGGTTCGGTGGCGCGGTCATGGGCTACCTCGCGCTCAGGCGGGCCAGGGCCGAGATCGACGACTGCCGCAGGCAGCTCGTCCGGGCCGCGGGCGGCGGCGGAGACCTGCGGGCCATCCGTGACGTGGCCGTCTGCCGCTACGACGCGCTGGAGGAGATGACCGGCCGGCTGTCGTTCTCCATCGCCATGATCAACGGGTTGGGCGACGGCATCGTGCTGACCTCCATCAACGGCAGGTCCGAGACCCGCACCTACGTACGCGCCATCACCGGGGGCCGGGGCGAGCAGCCGCTGGCGCCCGAGGAGGAGGAAGCCGTGCGCGCCGCCCGGCTCGGGCTCGGACCCGTCGTCGCAAAGCCGCGCGCATCGCGACAACCTGCGGATACTCTGTAACCATGCCCAGACTCGCCTACCTGGGACCCGAGGGCACCTTCACCGAGGAAGCCCTGCGGCTCCTGGACCCGGGCGCGGAGCGCCTGCCCTGCGCCAACGTGCCCGCCGCGCTCGCCGCCGCGCGGGCCGGCGAGGCCGACGGCGCCGTGGTCCCGCTCGAGAACTCCGTCGAGGGCGCCATCACCACGACCCTCGACGAGTTCGCCTGGGGTGAGCCGCTGCTCATCACGGCCGAGCTGCTGCTGCCGGTGCGGTTCTCGCTGCTGGCCCGGCCCGGCACCGAGATCCCGCACATCAAGCGGGTCTACACCCACCCCGCGGCGATCACCCAGAGCCGCGCCTTCGTCGCCCGCGAGCTGCCCGACGCCGTCGTGGTCGCCGCGCCGTCCACGGCCGCCGCGGCCCAGGAGGTCGCGCTGCCCGGCTCGCCGTACGACGCGGCCATCGCCGCCCCCATCGCGGGCGAGCACTACGGGCTGGTCGAGCTGGCCGGCGACATCGGCGACCGGACCGACACGGTGACCAGGTTCGTCAAGGTCAACCGGCCCGGTCCGCTGCCCGCGCCCACCGGCTCCGACCGCACCTCCCTCGTCGTCTTCCTCGCCGACGACCACCCGGGCGCGCTGCTGGAGATGCTGACGGAGTTCTCCGTGCGCGGCGTCAACCTGAGCCGCATCGAGTCGCGGCCCACCGGCGACGGCATCGGCCGCTACTTCTTCCACTTCGACTTCGAGGGGCACGTCGCCGACGCCCGCGTCGGCGAGGCCATCGCGGGCCTGCACCGCATCTGCGGCGAGGTGCGCTTCCTCGGCAGCTATCCGCGCGCCGACGGCGTCGCGCCGCAGATCAAGCACGGCACCTCCGACACCGAGTTCGCCGAGGCGGCCGGCTGGCTGGCCCGCGTGCGCGCCGGCCAGGTCTGACGGGCCGGCGGGCGGCATAACCGGGGAGTTATCCACAAGCGGGATTACTCCCCGCCTCGGGGCTCGGTCAGCCTTGGGGGGACGTCAAACGCCTCCCTCAAGGAGATGCCGTGCGCCACACCCCCCGATTAGCGGCCGTCGTCCTGGTCGCCGCCGCGCTCCTCGCCGCCCCCGGCCCGGCCGCCGCGCAGCCGCCGCCCACCGAGCCCGTCGAGTGGGTGGAGGTCTTCGCCCCCGACGGCACGATCGAGCGGGTCGAGGTCCCCGAGCGGACCGAGCCCCGCACCGCCCGCAGCGCGGCCGCGCCGCCCACCGTGGTCGCCCTCCAGCGGACGGGCCCCTCCGACCGGCGCTTCGACCTGGTCTTCGTCGGCGACGGCTACACCGCGGCCGAGCTGGGAACCTTCCGCAACCACGTGGCGGGCAAGTGGGCCCACATGGTCACGGTGGAGCCCTTCCGGTCGTACAAGGACTCGTTCAACGTCTGGATGGTCAACGTCGTCTCACCCGAGTCGGGCGTGGACCACGACCCCTACCGGGGCGTCTACCGCGACACCGCGCTGGGCATGGGGTTCTGGTGCGCGAACATGCAGCGCCTGCTGTGCGTGAACGAGCGCGTCGCACGCTCCTACGCCGCCCACGCTCCCGAGGCGGACCAGGTGATCGCGCTGGCCAACTCCACCACGTACGGGGGGGGCCGGCGGCGGCGTCGCCACCGCCTCGGGCGGCAACCCCCAGTCGGGGTGGATCACGGTGCACGAGCTGGGCCACTCGGTCGGCGGCCTGGGCGACGAGTACGACTCCCCCTACGACCGCTACAGCGGGCCGGAACCGGCCGAGCGGAACATCAGCGTCCACGCGTCCGCGCAGATGTCGGCCTACCGGCTGAAGTGGTACGCCTACCTCGGCCGGCCGACCCCCGACGGCGGCGTCATCGGCACCTACGCGGGCGCCCACCAGTACCGCACCGGCATCCACCGGCCGTCCCAGGACTCGCTCATGCGCACCCTGGGCAAACCGTTCAACAGCGTCGGCCTGGACATCATGATCGCGGCCATCCGGGCCCGCACCGGGGCCTGACGCCCCGGTGACCGCCCCCGGCGCAGGGCGCGGTGCCCGTCTCCGGATGGCGGCGGGCACCGTCGTCACCGCTGGTCGGCGGCGGTCGGCCCGGATCCCTGGCGGGCGAGCCAGGCGGTGTAGTGCCGGCACGCGTCCAGCGCCTCCTGGTGCGCCCGGGTGGCCAGGCGCGTCAGGAGATCGCCGTGCCGCGCGAGCGGACCGTCACGCCGCCAGGCGACGAGGTGCCGCATCCACAGCGGCGTGCCGGAGATCGGCAGGACCGCGATGTCGTCGTCGGCGGCGAACGTGGCCTGGCAGGGCGACAGGGCCCGGTGGCGCGCGACGAGCTCGCGGATCATGCCCGTCTCGACCATGAGGTGCGGCACCCGCGGCGTGAACCCGGCCTCGCGGCAGGCGGCGGTGAAGCACTCCGGCCAGCCCACCCCGTCGGGCGGCGACAGCACCCAGTCCGCTTCCGCCAGGTCGGCCAGTGGCACCTCGGGCCGTCCGGAGAGCGGATGCCGGCTGCTCATCGCGACGAACACCGGCTCCACGCCCACGGTCCGCGTCTCGACCGAGGGCACCGACGGCAACGGGTGGCCGGGGTAGTCGACCAGCGTGGCGGCGTCCAGCCGGCGGGAGGTCAGCAGGTCGAGCAGCAGCCGCGGGGAGTGCTCCGTCTGCACGGTGACGGCCAGGCCGGGGACCTCGAACAGCCGCGTGAGCAGCCCGCTGAGCACGGGGTTGGCGTAGCCGCCGATGCGGGCCGGCCCGGACCGGGCGTCGTCGCCGCCGTCGAGCAGGTCGTCCACGATGGCCAGCGCCGCGCGGGCCCGGGTCAACACGAACTGGCCGAACGGCGTCGGCGTGACCCCGTCCCGGCCGCGGCGGAAGATCTGCCCGCCCAGGGCCTCCTCGATGCGCCGCAACTGGGCGGTGAGCGCGGGCTGCGATACGCCGGCCCGGGCGGCGGCCCGGCTGAGGCTGCCGGCGTCGGCGATGGCGCGCAACGCGCGCAGGTGGCGGAGCTCCAGCCGCATCAACCTACTGTAGGCGCCGTATTCGGGAGGCCAACCGCTGTCCGGCACCGGTAGCCTCTTCTTGTGATTGACCTGCGCACCCTTCGTGAGGATCCCGACCGGCTCCGGGCATCGCAGCGTGCCCGAGGCGAGGACGACTCCGTCGTCGACAAGCTGCTCGACCTCGACGAGCGCCGCCGCTCGGCGCTGACCGGCTTCGAGTCGCTGCGCGCGGAGCAGAAGAGCCTCGGCAAGTCGGTCTCCAGGGCGCAGGGCGACGAGAAGGCGGCGCTGCTCGCCCGGGCCAAGGAGCTGGCCGCCGGGGTCAAGGCCGCCGAGGCGGAGGCCGAGCGGCTGGCCGCCGAGCTCGACGAGGTCCTGCAGGCGGTGCCCAACCTCGTCGAGGAGGAGGCGCCCCCCGGCGGCGAGGACGACTACGTCGTGCTGGAGACGCACGGCGAGCCGCGCACGTTCGACTTCGAGCCCAAGGACCACCTGGAGCTGGGCGAGCTGCTCGACGCCATCGACATGGAGCGCGGCGCCAAGGTGGCGGGCTCCCGCTTCTTCTTCCTCAAGGGCGTCGGCGCCCGGCTGCAGCTCGGCCTGCTCAACATGGCCATGCAGCACGCGATCGCGCACGGCTTCATCCCGATGATCACGCCGGTGCTGGTCAAGCCGGAGACCATGCAGGGCACGGGCTTCCACGTGGCCCACGACAAGGAGATCTACCGCCTGCCGGAGGACGACCTCTACCTGGTCGGCACCTCCGAGGTGTCGCTGGCCGGCTACCACGCCCAGGAGATCCTGGCCGCCGACCAGCTCCCGTTGCGCTACGCCGGCTGGTCGTCCTGCTTCCGTCGCGAGGCCGGCTCCTACGGCAAGGACACCAGGGGCATCATCCGCGTCCACCAGTTCGACAAGGTCGAGATGTTCTCCTACTGCCGGCCGGAGGAGGCGCGCGAGGAGCACCAGCGGCTGCTCGGCTGGGAGAAGGAGATGCTGTCCGCCATCGAGGTGCCCTACCGGATCATCGACACGGCCGCGGGCGACCTCGGCATGTCGGCCGCCCGCAAGTTCGACTGCGAGGCGTGGATCCCCACGCAGGGCCGCTACCGCGAGCTGACCTCGACCTCCAACTGCACGGAGTTCCAGGCGCGCCGGCTCGGCGTCCGCTACCGCGACAAGGACGGCAAGCCGCAGCACCTGGCCACGCTCAACGGCACCCTGGCCACCACCCGCTGGATCGTCGCCATCCTGGAGAACCACCAGCAGGCCGACGGCTCGGTCGTGGTGCCCCAGGCGCTGCGCCCCTACGTGGGGCTCGACGTGCTGGAGCCCGCCAAGTAGTCGTCGGGGCCGTGCTCGGCGGCCCGGCGGCTGACGCGCGTGGCGGCCAGGCGCGCCACCGTCGCCGTCGCCGCCGCCAGCACCGCCACGGACAGGCAGGCCGCCAGCGCCACGGCGCCGCCGTAGGAGTCCGGGGTGCCGCGCGCCCAGCCGTGGAAGGGCGCGTACGCGGCGGCGAAGGCGAGCGGTCCGCCCGCCAGGCCGACGAGCAGCGCGCGCCGCCGTGCGCGCCCGGCGGCCGCGAGGGAGAGGCACCCGACGACGCCCAGGAGCGTCGCGGCGCCACCGAGGGCGAGCGCCAGCGGGTCCACGCCGATCCACGAACGGTCGGTGAAGCCGTGCGCGGCGGTGTGGTACAGGCCGCCGCAGCCCAGCACGGCGAGGAGCGTGTACGGCGTGTGCAGCCGCCGCATACCCGTGCCCAGGGCGCCCAGCAGCACGGCCAGGGCGAAGGCGCCCGCCGCTCCACGCTCGCCGTGCACGGGGTCGGTGAGCGGGGGAGCGGTCCCTTCCACCGGCCAGCCGACCAGGCGCCAGCCTCCCGAGACGTCGCGTACCACGATCCCGGCGGCGCCGCAGGCCACCACGACCACGTGCCCGCCCGGCCGGGGCTGCACGGCGAGGCCCCGTGGCCGAAGCGACGAGCGGTCGGCGTTCGGGTACGTCCTGACCAGGACCTCCGTCCGGCCCTCGGAGAGTTCCCACGAGGGGTGCCAGGTGGCGCCGCCGTCGTCGGACTGCTCGACGGCCGGCGGCCCAGGGACGACGCGGTAGCACCGCCGGGGCTGGAACGGCACGCACGCGGCACTCATCGCCTCGGTGGGCCTGGTGTGCCCCGCCCCGGGGGACGGGCCGGCTCCGGGCACGGTCACGGCCTCCTCCCGCCAGGTGCGCCCGCCGTCCGCCGACACCAGGCCCGTCACGCTGTCCCCGGCCTGGAGGAGGTCGGTGAGCACCACGACGCGCTCGCCCTCGACGCGCACGGCGACGGCCGCGGAGGGAAGGGCGTAAGCACTCGTGGCCGTCACGGCGACCACGGCCAGCGGCGCGCCCGCCACCACCCGCCACCGTTCCGCCACGGGCCGCCACCGTCCTGGCTGGGGTCGCGGCCGTGGGCCGAGCGTGCGGCCGCGTACCCACCAGGCGAGGGCGAGTGCGGGGAGGGCCAGGAGGTCCGTGGGATCGGCCAGGACGCGCGACGGGCCGGCCAGGAGTGTCCAGAGATGGGAGGCCGCCTGCGCGCCCGTCTCCGTCGTCTTGACGAGCGTGAAGAGGGCGCCGGTCGTCAGGGTGGCGGCCAGGTCGGCCCGTCGTGCGAGGACGAGGGCCACGAGCGCCGGCGCGACGACGAGTCCGGCGACGTCACTCAGCTTGCCGGTGACGAACCCGGGATGGGCGTGTTTCAGCAGGTGGTCGTTGAGGAGCAGGACGACGGTCGCGACCACGGTCGCGGGGTGACACAACCACGCAAGCCTCATGCCTGGGGGGATCGCGAGGAGGGGGTGGGAGTTCGGCCTGCGGTATGATATGAGTCACATCCGTGACCGAACCGAGCCCTTGGAACGCGAAAAGGCCGGGGTCCGCTGGAAGCGAACCCCGGCCTGTCTCGCTGCTACAGGTCAGATGGCACGGACCTGAGAGGCCTGCGGCCCCTTCTGGCCCTGCGTGATCTCGAACTCCACCCGCTGGCCGTCTTCAAGGCTGCGGTAGCCGTTGCCGACGATCTCGGAGAAGTGCACGAACACGTCCGGCGCACCGCCGTCCGGGGCGATGAAGCCGAAGCCCTTCTCGGCGTTGAACCACTTGACGGTTCCCTGAGCCATAAAAGCTCTCCCTCAGGATGTGAATCTATGGGACCCGCACCTCGCGAGTCCCGGTGTGTCGTACAGCAAGCACCCGGGGTGGCTCAGACAATGTCATGCTGGTTTTCACTACGGGATCAGCTAATACAACGCCATCACATCTAACACCATTCTGGCGCGTTGGTGTTCCCGTCGCCGGGAAGATTTCTGGCGGGCCGCCCGACCAGGCAAACTGGAACGTGTTATGCAGAGCCTTCCCACGCCCCGTCTGGTGGCCACCGACCTCGACGGCACCGCCCTGCGCGCCGACGGAACCGTCTCTCCCCGCACGGCCGCGGCGTTCGCCAAGGTCGAGGAGGCGGGAGCGATGCTCGTCTTCGTGACCGGCCGCCCGCCCCGGTGGATGAGCGGTGTGGCCGACGCCACTCGGCACAGGGGTTTGGCCATCTGTGCTAACGGAGCGTTGATCTACGATCTACATACCGAAAGGATAGTCGAATCGCGGCTTATCACCCCGGACGTCCTGGATGAAGTCGTCGCTCAGCTAAGAGCGAACGTCCCCGAGCTCGCATTTTCGGTCGAGTATGAGGGGGGATTTGCGCATGAGTCCGATTTCCCCCTCGGTGGCTGGGACAGCAAGGCCGTGGGCGGCCTGCGGGTGGGCGCGGGCACGCTGACCTCGCGGCCCTGCGCCAAGCTGCTGGCCCTGCACCCCGACATGGACCCCGACAGCCTGCACGCCACCGTGCACGACCTCGTCGGCCACCTGGTGACCGCCACCCACTCCAGCGGCAGAGCGATGATCGAGATGAGCGCGCGCGGCGTCACCAAAGCAACGGCCCTCGCCGTGCTGGCCGAACGGAACGCGATCAAGCCCTCGCACGCCGTGGCGTTCGGGGACATGCCCAACGACCTGCCCATGCTGAGTTGGGCAGGCACGTCGTACGCCGTCGCCAACGCCCATCCGGACGTGCTGGCCGCGGTCGATCACGTGACGGCGGCCAACGACGACGACGGGGTCGCCCAGGTGCTCGAAGAACTCTTCGGCTGAGCCGCCTACAGGTAAGGGCCCGAGCCGCCCGGCGGGCGGTGCTGGTCGTCACCGTGCGGCACACCGGGAAGCGCCCTGCGCATCTGCTCCAACTGGGCACGGGCCGCCATCTGCTGCGCGAACAACGTGGTCTGGATGCCGTGGAACAGCCCTTCGAGCCAGCCGACGAGCTGGGCGTGCGCGATGCGGAGCTCGGCGTCGCTCGGCGGCGTGCCGTTGTCGTCGGTGAACGGCAGCGACAGCCGCTCCAACTCGTCGACCAGCTCCGGCGCCAGGCCGTCCTCCAGCTCCTTGATGGAGGACTCGTGGATCTCCTTCAGCCGCTTGCGGCTGGCCTCGTCGAGAGGAGCCGCGCGCACCTCCTCCAGAAGCTGCCTGATCATGCTGCCGATGCGCATCACCTTGGCGGGCTGCTCGACCAGGTTGGTGACCGACCGCTCGTCGTCGCCGCCGTCGCCCTTGCCCTGGAAGTCAGGGCCCACCACCACGATGTGGGAGGTGTTGTTGTCCTCAGCATTCATATGTCTCACCGTACTAGCAGGATCTTCCCGATGTGGTCGCCGGAATCCAGCATCCGGTGCGCCTGCGCGGCCTCGGCCATCGGCACCTCCGCGTACACCACCGGACGCAGCGCGCCCGCGCCGACCAGCGGCCACACGTTGTCCACGACGCTGCGCACGATCGCGCCCTTCTCGTCGACCGGCCGCGCGCGCAGGGTGGTGCCGTGGACGGACGCGCGCTTGGCCAGCAGGGCGCCCAGGTCGAGCTCGGCCTTCGCGCCGCCCTGCAGGCCGATGATCACCAGCCGCCCGCCGGTGTTGAGCACCCGGATGTTCCGCGCGAGGTACGCGGCACCCATGATGTCGAGGATGACATCGGCCCGAAACCGGTCGGCGAAGTCCTCCTCACGGTAGTTGACGACCTCGTCGGCGCCCAACTCGGCCAGCCGCCGCGCCTTGTCCGCCGACCCCACCGTCGTCACCACCCGCGAGCCGAGCGCCTTGGCGAGCTGGACCGCGAACGTGCCGATGCCGCTCGCCCCGCCGTGCACCAGCAGCGTCTCGCCCCGGCGCAGCCTGGCCAGCATGAACACGTTGGACCACACCGTGCACGCCACCTCGGGCAGCGCCGCCGCCCGCACCAGTGAGACGCCGTCGGGCACCGGCATGAGCTGCTGCCACGGCACGGCCACCCGCTCGGCGTAGCCGCCGCCGGCCAGCAGGGCGCACACCTGGTCGCCCGGCTCGAACCCCTCGACGCCGTCGCCGACCTCCGCCACCACGCCGGAGACCTCCAGCCCCGGGTACGGCGGAGCGCCGGGCGGCGGGTCGTAGAAGCCGCGCCGCTGGTGGACGTCCGCCCTGTTGACCCCGGCCGCCGTCACCTCGACGACGACCTCGCCCTGCTGGGGGCGCGGATCCGGCACCTCACGCCACTCCAGCGCCTCCGGGCCGCCGGGGGAGGTGATGTCGATCGCTCGCATGCAACCACGGTAGCTGGGCAAAGAAGTTGTGGGTTGACTGCGTTCAAGGGAACACATGCCGTTACCCTGCAAGATATTTGCTGCCCCTTTAGACCCACCCGAGGGGGAACACGGTGGCACGACAGGATCGCGAAGAATCGCTCGAGGAGCAGTTGGCCTGGCTTGACGCGATCAAGGAGACGGACGAGGCCCCGCTCAAGGTCGGCTCACCGGCCGCCGCGACCGCGGACGAGCCGGTCGCCTCGCCGTACCCCGAGGACCCGTGGGCCTCGGTGGCGGCCCTGCACGGCGAAACGCCGACCCCGCCGCTGTTCCGCGCCGCCGTCGACTCCGTGTACGGCCCGCACGCCGCCGACGGGCTGCCCGCCGGGGAGAGCGAGGCCACCGAGTGGCTGGAGACGGCCACTCCCCAGGACGAACCGGCCACGGGGACGGCGTCCGCCGGTCCGGGGCCGGCCGAGCCGCAGGGGCGGGCCGACGACCCTTTCCTCGCGCCGCTCAAGCCGTTGCCCCGGTCCGGCGACACCGACCCGGCCGCGCTGTCGTCCTTCTCCGGGGGCGAGACGCTGTCCGGCGACGAGACGCTGCCCCGGCTCGACCGGCCGGAGGAGGGCGCCGCCTGGCCCGAGCCGCCGGGCTGGCCGTCGTCCCCCTCCGCGCTCGACGAGCCGAGTCCGGCCGCCGAGCCGCTGTCCGGCCGCGCCGCGAAGCGTCCCGACGACGAGCCGGGCCGCAGTGCCTTCGCACCTGACCCGGCGGCCGAGCCGTCCGAGCGCCCGGCCGAAGAGCGTCGGGAGGACGGGCCCGGGCGCACCGCGTTCGAGGGGCGTCCGGAAGACGAGCCGGCGCACAGCCCCTTCGAGCTGCGGCTGAACGAGGAGCCGGCCTGGGGCTCCGGCGCGACGGGCCTGGCCGAGGAGCCGCGGCACAGCGCCTTCGAGGTGCCGTCGCCGGCCGGTGACGCCCCGGCCGGTGAGGCGTCGTGGGGGTCCGGCGAGCTGTCCTGGCAGCGTCCCCGGCCCGGCCCCGAGCAGAGCGCCGCCGGGCCAGGCTCCGCCGACACCCTGCCCGCCGGTCCGAGCGGCCCGGGGCCCGCCGACACCCTGCCTGCCGTACCGACCCCTCCGACCGCTGCCGGTGCGACCGCCGCCGGTCCGACCGTTTCCGGTGCGACCGCTGCCGGTCCGACGACTGCCGGTCCGAGCCTCGCTGCTCCGAGCCCGACCGCTCACGGGGCCGCCGACGCGCCGCCCGCGTCCCCCGTCGAACGGCCGGAGGCGCCGGCGCCCGAGCGGGCCCGGCGGCCCGCGCCGGTGCCGGTGTTCGGCACCGGCACCGGCACCACGCGCCGACCGCCCGTCACCGGCAGGCCCACGGCCGACAGCCTCGACCCCGAGACGCTGCTGCGCGGCCGCCGCAACGCTCCGTCCAAGGGCTGGCGCCGCCTGGTCTACAAGGCGTCCGGCGGCTGGATCAAGCCCGGCGAGCCGCCGGAGGTGCGCCGCCGCCGCGAGCTGATCTCCCGCGCCCGCACCCCCGTCGCCACCGGTCACCACCGGGTGGCGGTGCTGAGCCTCAAGGGCGGCGTCGGCAAGACCACGACCACGGTCGGCCTCGGCGCGACGCTCGCCCAGATGCGCGGTGACCGGGTCATCGCGATCGACGCCAACCCCGACCGGGGCACGCTGTCCGACAAGCTCCATCTGGAGACCTCGGCGACCGTCCGCGACCTGCTGAACGAGCGTGACCAGGTCAAGAGATACGTCGACATCAGGGCGTTCACCTCGCAGGCGCCGTCGCGACTGGAGGTGCTCGCCTCCGACCGTGACCCGTCGGTGTCCGAGGCGTTCAGCGGCGCCGACTACCAGGCCGTCTCCCAGGTGCTGGAGAACTTCTACTCCATCTGCATCACCGACTGCGGCACCGGCCTGCTCCACTCGGCCATGGGCGGCGTGCTCGGCCTGGCCGACCAGATCGTGCTCGTCAGCTCCCCGTCGGTGGACGGCGCGCGGGCGGCCTCGGCGACGCTCGACTGGCTGGAGGCCCACCACTACGGCGACCTGGTCAAGGACGCGACCGTGGTGTTGTGCAGCGTCCGGCCGCGCTCGAAGTCGGCGGTGGACATCGGCAAGCTGGAGGCCCACTTCGCGGCCAGGTGCCGGGCGGTGGTGCGGGTGCCGTACGACCCGCATCTGGAGGAGGGCGCCGAGATCGACCTCGACCGGCTGCAGGAGTCCACCAGGGACGCCTACCTGCAGCTGGCCGCCTCGGTCGGCGACGGTTTCGCGGGCGCGGCCGACGGCTACGCGGGCACCGCGGCCGGTGGCTTCGCCGGCGGCCGCGAGTGGGAGTGAGCGGAGGGTGTGGGATTCGAACCCACGAGGCCATCGCTGACCTGGCCGCTTTCAAGGCGGCTGCACTCGTCCACTATGCGAACCCTCCAGTGCGCACACCACCATAGCGGCTGCGGTGCCGCGGGAGCACGCCGAAGCGGCACCCCGCGCGACCGGCTGCCGGTGACTACGCGGTGAGCTGCGACAGCAGCCGGCGCGGACCGGTGGTGGTGGCGCCCAGCTCGGTGACGCGCTGCCTGAGCCCCCGGTCGGCGGTGACCACGAGCACCCGCTCCCACGGCCTGGCCCGCCGGACGACCTCGGTGATCGCGTCGTCGCCGCTGCCCGTGGCGGCCACCACCTGGATGCCGGCCACGTCGGGCACCTGCCGGGCGGCGCCCTCCACGACGGCGACGATCCGCGGATACCACCGGTCGAGCACCGGGTGCGCCAGCCGCGACCCCGCCACGTCGCGCAGCAGCCGGGCAGCGGCCGCCTCCCGGTCGCGCCACCAGCCGTGCTCGGCGCGGGCGCCCACGATGTTGGCGACGTCCAGCACCAGCGTCTCGGGGGCGAGCTGTGGTTCGATCGTGCCCCACGTCTCGGCGAACCCCGGGTGCAGCAGCATCCCCGGCACCTCCGGCAGCGGGAGCCAGCGCAGCTCGTCGCTCTCGCCGTTGGCGGGGGCGACGGCCAGCAGCGCGGGCGCGTCGGCGATCACCGTCTCGAACGTCCAGCCGCCGTGGTCGTCCACGTAGACGCCGCGGACGCGCAGCTCGTCGCCGGGCAGTGCCGCCTCCTCGTGCGCCTCGCGCAGGGCGGAGGCGACGGCGTCCTCGTGGCTGTCGCGTGCCCCGCCGGGCAGCCCCCACGTGCCGCCGTGGTGACTCCACTCGGCGCGTTTCTGCATCAGCACGTACGGCACGCCCGCCTCGTCGTGGTGGACCACCAGCAGGCCGGAGGCGCCGTGGATGCCCCAGTGCCGGTGCCCGCGCCCGCACTCCGCCCAGCCGTCGCCGTCTTTCGCAGCCATGCCCTCGATTCTCGCAGCCTTTCCGCCGGCGGGCCGGTTCAGAGCTCGAAGACCAGCCGGGCCGTCACTGCGCTGGACAGGATGTCCTCGAACGACTGGTTGATCTCCTCCAGCTTGCGCGTCTCGTAGCAGACCCGGGTGCGGCCGGCGGCGTGCAGCAGGAAGACCTCGGCCAGGTCGGCGCGGGTGCCGACGATGGAGCCGATGACGGAGATGCCGCCGAGCACGGTCTCGAAGACGGGCAGGCGCATCGCGTTGTCCTTGGGCAGGGAGACCAGCACCAGCCGGCCGCCGCGCCGCAGCGAGGCGTGGGCCTGCTCCAGGACGCGCGGGCTGGCCGCGAGGACGATCGCCACGTCGGCGCCGCCCAGGGCGTTGATCTCGGCGACCGGGTCGCCGGTGGCGGCGTTGACGGTGTGGGTGGCGCCCAGGTCCCGGGCGAGCCGCAGCTTGTCCTCGGTGACGTCGACGGCGATGGTCTCGGCGCCGAAGATCTGCGCGTACTGCTGGGCCAGGTGTCCGAGCCCGCCGATCCCGAAGATCGCGGCCCGCTCGGCCGGCCGCACGTCGGCGACCTTGACGGCCTTGTACGTGGTCACTCCGGCGCAGGTCAGCGGCGCGGCCTCGGCGGGCGGGATGCCCTCCGGCACGGGCACCACGTAGCCGGCGTGGGCCACGGCGTACTCGGCGTGGCCGCCGTCGAGCGCGTACCCGGTGTTGAGCTGCGCCTCGCACAGGGTCTCGCGGCCGCTGACGCAGTAGGCGCAGGTGCCGCAGGCGTAGCCGAGCCACGGGATGGCGACCCGCTCGCCGACCGTGCGGCCGGTCACGGCGGAGCCGACCCGCTCGACGATGCCGACGCCCTCGTGGCCGGGCACGAACGGCGGCGCCGGCTTGACCGGCCAGTCACCGCGGGCGGCGTGGATGTCGGTGTGGCACAGGCCGCTGGCCTCGATGCGGACCAGGACCTGGTGGGGGCCGGGCTCGGGCACGGGCAGGTCCTGGATCTCCAGGGGTTTGTCGAACGCGGTGACGACGGCGGCGCGCATGTTCTCACTCTCCTTCGGCTCTGCACCGAGTCTCGTGGCGGCGTGCCGGGCGGTGCAGGGCCGAAGGTCCCGGTGGCGCCGGCCGTCCGTCATTCCGTGCCCTTGACGTCACGCCCGCTTCACGGAAGGCTTCCTGCAACCGGTTGCACGTCCGCGCCGCGTGAAGGAGTCACCGTGCCCGTGGGCCCCGCCTACAGCCTCGCCGCCCCGCCCGTCCTCGCGTCCGTCCAGTGCCGCGGGGCGGTGAAGGGGTGACCTCCTACCGCAACCCGGTGCTGAACGCCGACTGGTCCGACCCCGACGTGATCCGCGTGGGGGACGACTTCTACCTGACCGCCTCCAGCTTCACCAAGGTGCCCGGCCTGCCGATCCTGCACTCGCGCGACCTTGTCAACTGGACGATCATCGGGCACGCCGTGACCAGCGGATACGCCGATGTACGGCCCGGCTGCGGGGTGTGGGCGCCGTCGCTGCGCCACCACGACGGCCGGTTCTGGATCTTCTACGGCGATCCCGACGTGGGGATCCTCCAGGTGAGCGCGGAGGACCCACGCGGGCCGTGGACCGAGCCGCACGTCGTCAAGCCGGGGCTCGGGCTCATCGACCCGTGCCCGCTGTGGGCCGACGACGGCCAGGCATACCTGGTGCACGCCTGGGCCAGGAGCCGGGCCGGGGTCAACAACCGGCTCACCCTGCACCGCATGTCGTCCGACGCCCGCGAGGTGCTCGACGACGGCACGCTCGTCGTGGACGCCGACCTGCTGCCCGGCTACCGGACGCTGGAGGGGCCCAAGCTGTACCGGCACGACGGCCACTACTGGATCTTCGCGCCGGCCGGCGGCGTGGAGTCCGGCTGGCAGACGGTGTTCAGGTCACGCTCGATCTTCGGCCCGTACGAGGACCGCATCGTGCTGGAGCAGGGCGGCACCGACGTCAACGGTCCGCACCAGGGCGGCTGGGTGGACACGCCGTCGGGCGAGCACTGGTTCATGCACTTCCAGGACCGCGGTCCGTACGGCCGGGTCGTCCACCTGCAGCCGATGGCGTGGGAGGACGGCTGGCCCGTCATGGGCGACAAGGGCGAACCGGTGCCGGGTGGTCCCGTGCCGGTGCCGGGCGGCACGCCGGCCGCGCCGGCCACGTCCGACGACTTCGCCGGGCCCGCGCTCGGGCTCCAGTGGAGCTGGCAGGCCCACCCCGACCCCGCGTGGTGGGCGCTGGACGGCGGTCGGCTCCGCCTCGCCTGCGTCCCGGGGCCCGCCGACCTGCGCGAACGGCCGGCCGTCCTCGGCCAGCGGCTGCCCGGTGACCCGTGCCTGGTCACCACCCGAGTCACCCTGCACGGCAGCGGCCGGGCCGGGCTGACGGTGCTCGGGTTCGCCTGCGCCGACGTGGCCGTGGAGGCGACGCCGGACGGGCCGGTCGTGGTGTGCGGGGACGCGCCTCCCGTGCCCGTCGCCGGCGGAGCGGCCGTCACGCTGGGCGCGCGGATCGGGGCGGGCGCTGTCGTCACGTTCCTGGCCGACACCGGCGACGGCCTGCGCGAGATCGGCGAGCCGTTCCAGGCCACCCCCGGCCGGTGGGTGGGCGCGGTGCTCGGCCTGTACGCCGCCGCCCACGGGGACGGACCCGCGGGCCACGCGGACTTCGAGTTCTTCACGGTGGACATCGACCGCTGAAGAGACTCAGGGCAGCGAGGCCGGCAGCCCGAACAGCCCGAGATGCTCGGCCCCGACGAAGGACGTCACCTCGCCGACCAGCTCACCGCGCATCGTCAGCACGTTGACCGACCAGCTCACGTGGGCGCCGGCCGCCTCGTCCCAGAGGTAGGAGCCCACGGCGAGCTGGCCGTTCGCCCGCACCGGCAGGTGCTGCCACGAGCCGCAGGTCGTCAGCGGTATCCGGGTCGCGAAGTCCATCACGGGCCCGATGCCGTGGTACCAGTGCGGCAGCGGCGGCATCGACCAGGTGACGTCCTCGGCCAGCAGCGCCACCAGGGCGTCGGCGTCACCGCGTTCGAGCGCGGTCGCGAACCCGGTGGCGACCTCGCGCAGCCGCGCGTCACCCAGCTCCCGCAGGGTGCGCTGCTGGGTGCGGGACGGCACCCGCTCGGCGACCAGCCTGCGCGCCCGCGCCAGAGCGGAGTTGACCGACGCCGTGGAGGTGTCCATCATCTCGGCGATCTCGGCGGCGGTGAATCCGAGCACCTCGAACAGCAGCAGCGCCGCCCGCTGGTTGCCAGGCAGGTGCTGCAGCGCGGCGACGAAGGCCAGCTCGACGGCCTCCCGCTGCTCGTAGCGCGCCTCCGGCGCGGCCGGCCCGGCGCCGAGCCCGGCGTCGTCGTACGGCCCGAGCCACGCCACCTCGGTGAGTGGCGCGTCACCCACCACGGCACGCTCGCTCGACGGCCCGAGATCCACGGGCAGCGCCCGCCTGCCCCCCGCCGCGACGAGGTCGAGGCAGGTGCGCGTGGCCACGGTGTAGAGCCACGACCGCAGCGACCCGCGCTCGGCGAACCGCCCCAGCCCGCGCCATGCCCGCAGCAGCGCCTCCTGCAACGCGTCGTCGGCGTCGTGGGAGGAGCCCAGCATGCGGTAGCAGTGCGCGTGCAGCTCCCGCCGCAGCGGCGCCACCAGCCGCCCGAACGCGGCCCCGTCTCCGTCGCGGGCCAGCGCCAGGTCGCCGGCCTCGGCCGGGCCGGCCGTCCTTCGTGGAGACGTCGAAGCAGTCACGACCACGATCCTGCCCCACGCCACCGACAGAACGCCGGACCCGCCCGGCGCCCCGCTCTCTCCTGGAGCGGTGGTCGCCGGCCTTTCCGCCGCGGTGTTGCTCGGCGATCAGCTCTCCGGAGCGAGAGGGCCCAGATCGCGGACCACCTCGGCCAGGGCCCGGATGGGCTCGTTCTCCGACTCGCTGCGCCATACCAGCGCGAACGGCAGCTTTTCCATGCCGGTGACCGGCAGGTAGGTGATGTCCGGCCGTACCCAGTAGCGGGTCATGTGGGAGGGGAAGAGCACGACGATCTCGGCCATGCCGGCGAGAGTGATGGCCTCTTCGGTGTTCTGCACCACAGGGCCCCGCTCGATCGTGCGGCCGCGGCGGGTCTCGCGCGGAACGTAGGCGTCGTACCAGTAGCCGGGCGCGGTGCCGGACTGCGGATGCTGGAAGTCGGCGGCCATCTCCAGGGAGACCGACGTGCGGCGGGTGAGCTCGTGACCGGTGGAGACGGCCAGCACCCGGGGTTCGGCGAGCAGGACCGGTCCCACGGTGAGGTCGGGCTCGTCGACGGGCAGCCAGGCGACCAGGACGTCGATGTCGCCGCGGCGCAGCGTGGCGAAAGCGTCGCTGAACTGGGTGCTTCGGACGCGCAGCTTCCACTGTGGGTGCCGGAAGCGGAAGACGTCCCAGTAGGCGCGCAGGTCGTAGGCGTTGGCGGGCAGCATGCCGACACGCAGGATGCCGGTGATGCCCTGGCCGGCGAGCTGGGCGCGCTCCACGCTGTGCTTCAGCCCGGCGTAGAGAGGCCGCAGGTCGTCGCGGAGCTGCCGGCCGACCGGCGTCAGCCGTACCGTGCGGCTGGTGCGCTCGAACAACGGCGCGCCGATCTGCCGTTCCTGCTTCTGGATCGCCTGGGTGACGCGGGCGGGTGACAGGCACAGCCGGGTGGCGGTGCGGCCGAAGTGCAGTTCCTCGGCCAGGGTCAGGAAGATCTCGATGTCGCGCAGTTCCACGCCTGACCTGCCCCGTTCACTCTCGCTGAAGGTGATCTTTCAAGATTCGTCGTTGTTCTGGGCGTTCACCGTACTTGATCCTCGAATCGCACGAATCATTCGTTCGATGGAGCATGGTGATGGACGTCCTCATTTCCGGCGCCGGCGTCGCCGGGACCGCTCTGGCGTACTGGCTGCGCCACCACGGTTTCACCCCCACCGTGGTCGAGCGGGCCCCTCGGGTGCGTGCGGGCGCGGGCGTGGTGGGCTTGCGCGGCGAGGCTCTGGACGTGCTGGACCGCATGGCCCTGCTGGAACGGGTCGAAGCGCTGAACCCGCTCCTGGGCGGGGCGGCGTGGGCGGACGGTGACGGCGACCTGCCCGCCGTGGCCTTCGCGGGCGACCTGCAGATCCTCAGGGGTGAGCTGATCGGCCTGCTGTACGAGGCCACCCGCCAGGAGGTGGAGTACGTCCTCGGCGACTCGATCGCCACTGTGGAGCAGGGCGCCGACGGCGTGCGCGTCACCTTCGAACGTGGCCGGCCGCGCTGCTTCCACCTGGTGGCCGGCGCCGACGGGCTGCACTCGGGCACCCGCTCGCAGGTCTTCGGGCCGCAAGAGCGGTTCGTACGACACCTGGGCATCTACACGGCGACCTTCAGCCTGCCCTGTCACCTCGGCCTGCCCGGCTTCGTCCCGCTCCCCAGCATGCCGGGCAAGGCGGCCGACATACTCAGCATCCGCGACAACGCCGAGGCGCACGCGGCGCTGCACTTCACCTCCGGACCGCTGGCCTACGACCGTGACGACGTCGCGCAGCACAAGCGCATCGTCGCCGGACAGTTCGCCGGCGAAGGCGGGCCCATCCCGCGCCTGCTGGAGGAGATGAGCAGGGCGGAGGACTTCTTCTTCGACGCCAGCGCCCAGGTGGAGATGTACCGCTGGTCCTCGGGCCGGGTGGTGCTGCTCGGGGACGCCGGCTACTGCGCGGCGCCGACCTCCGGCCTGGGCGCCTCCCAGGCGCTGATCGGCGCCTACATCCTGGCCGGCGAACTAGCCGTCGCCGGCGGCGACCACACGGCGGCGTTCGCCGCCTACGAGCGGGAGATGCGCGGCTTCGTCGCCGAGCATCAGCAGATGGGACGCGAAGGGGCCGACCGGCTCTTCATGGGCATGCCCATCCAGGAGGCGCCGGAGATGATCGCCGCCGGCACACGGGAGGTGCCCCGGACGCACCTCGTCAGGCTGAAGGACTACGCGTCCAGCTTCGCCGCACGGTGGCCGCCGTGACCGATGGCAACCATGAAGACTCAGCCCCCACCGGCGTGCACGCGCTCACCCACGGCGCGGACAACCTTCACGCTCGCCGTCGGTCAGACACTGCCGTGTCAGCGGCGGCGTCAGGACGGCAACGGGCCGGTATCAGAGCGACCGGCGATCGTGGATGTCAGGAACGGCCCAGCGCCGGAGAACCCTCAGGCCAGGAACTGGCTTAGCAAGATCAGAACAATTCCGTAAAGGAGCCTCATCATGGGACACAGCGACTTCACCGCGACAGGGCTGCGCCGGCTGCGCGAGGTGCTGACGCGGCATGTCGATTCCGGGAAGATCCCCGGCGTTGTCGCTCTGGTCAGCCGCGGCGGCCGTACGCACGTGGAAGCGATCGGCACGATGCGCCATGACGGTGGCGCGCCGATGCGCCGCGACACGATCTTCCGGATGGCGTCCACGTCCAAGCCGGTCACGATCGCGGCGGCGATGGTGCTGCTGGACGAGTGCCGGCTGCGACTGGACGACCCGGTGGACACGTTGCTGCCCGAACTGGCCGACCGCCAGGTGCTCAAGCGCATCGACAGCCCGCTGGACGACACCGTGCCGGCCCGCCGGCCGATCACCGTACGGGACGTGCTCGCCTCCACGTTCGGCCTCGGCATGGACATGACGGCACTGGGCACGCCGATCCTCAACGCGATCTTCGAGCGCGGGCTCACGCCGAACCTGCCGGTGGAGGTTCCCGAGCAGGACGAATGGATGCGCCGCCTGGGCGAGCTGCCGCTGATGCACCAGCCCGGCGAGCACTGGCAGTACCAGATCAGCAGCGACCTGGTCGGGGTGCTCGTCTCCCGGGTCACCGGTCAGTCGTTCGAGGAGTTCCTGCGCGAGCGCATCTTCGAACCCCTCGGCATGCGGGACACCGGCTTCCACGTGCCCGCCGACCAGATCGACCGGCTCCCGGACGCGTACGCCCCCGACCCGGCCAGCGGCGAGTTCCTCGTCTGGGACCAGGCCAAGGGCGGACGGTGGAGCGAAGCTCCGGCGTTCCAGGGCGGCGGCGGCGGGCTGGTCTCCACCGCCGACGACTACCACGCCTACTTCCGGATGCTGCTGAACGGCGGCACCCACGCCGGCAAGCGGATCCTGTCGCGGCCCGCGGTCGAGCTGATGACCACCAACCGCCTGTCGCCCGAGCAGAACGCCGCCCGCACCGCCCTGGCCGTCAACAACGTCCATATCTCCTTCGGCCAGGGCCAGCAGGGCGGCTGGGGCTACGGGATGGCGGTGCGCACCTACCGCGGCGACTACGCGCCCATCGGCCAGTTCGGCTGGGACGGCGGGGCCGGCACCTCAGCCTACGCCGACCCGGTCAACCAACTGACCGGACTCCTGCTCACCCAGGTCGGCTACTCCGTACCGAACCCGGCGCACCTGATGAACGACTTCTGGACCACGCTCTACCAGGCCATCGACGACTGACACCGAGCCCGCGCCCGGTATCGCCGTCAACCCCCGACCCCCGGACGGCCAGCCCCTGTCGACTGAACCGCCCACATCTCCGCGAGTTCGCCCACCTGGTGGGGACGGCGGGCGACCACACCGTCGCATTCCCTGCCTACGAACGCGAACTACGCCCCTACATCACCGAGAACCAGTTCAAGGGCGCAGAGGCAACAAAGATGTCCGGCGCCTGACGGAAAGGAGCGTGGCTGCCGACATCGCCCATGCGGTGTCGTGTCAGCGGCGGCGTCAGGACGGCAACGGCTCGGTATCAGAGCGGTCGGCGATGGCCGATGCCACGAACGGTTCAGCGGTAGCGGCTCCAAAGCTGGGTGCGATCTCCTCGGGCGACCCGGCCTAAGCCGTCCAGATACCCGGGCACCAACAGGACCGCATTTCACCATTCGCCCGTTCAATCGACTTTGTAACACACTTAGGGAGCACAATCATGTCCATCACCCTGACCGACCAGGACAAGAACACCCTGCGGATCGCCGCGTGGGGCGCCATCTCGCTGATGTCCGCCGCTGGTGCCGCCGGCTCGGCCCACAAGGCCGGCACCGAAGGCTCCATCGCCCTGACCTCCGCGACCGGCCCGGTCGGGCACGTGCTCACCAAGGCGCCCAAGGGTGTGAAATACGGCAGGTCCGTAGCCGAGTTGGCCGACCAGGTGCTGCCGGCCCTGACGGCATCCATGAACCTGCTGAAGAAGCAGGCTGCGGCAGAGGCCGACAACTTCCGCCGCACCGTCCTCGTCGCTGTCGAGGCAGCCGCCCTCACCCATCAGGTCGAGCCCAGCCCCACCGTGGCAGAGATGGCCCGCAAGATCACCGCAGCCCTGGACGCCGCTTCGGCCACGCCCGGGGTGGCCGAAGCGGACAGCGGTGTGGCCGTGCCGACGGCGGCTGCCGGGCAGGATCGCCCGGAGCTGCAGAAGCTCATCCAGGAGATGGTCGATTCCGGTTTCGTCGGGGTGACGCTGAGGGTGAACGATGAGCGGGGCGAGTGGGTCGGCAGCGCCGGGGTGCGCGAGCTTGGCCAGAGCGCCAAGCCGCCGACGAACGGGCACGTCCGGATCGGCAGCAACACCAAGACCTTCACCGCCACCGTGGTGCTGCAGCTGGTGGCCGAGGGCAAGATCGAGCTGGACGCTCCGGCGGATGACTACCTGCCCGAGTTCGGACTGGACCGGCGGATCACGGTGCGGATGCTGCTGCAGCACACCAGCGGGGTGTTCAACGTCACCGGCGATTTCGACCCCGACGGGACGTACGTGCAGGGGATTCCCGCCACCACCGCGGGCAAGGAGTGGGTGGACAACCGGTTCAAGACCTACCGGTCGGAGGAGCTGGTACGGCTGGCGTTGTCCAAGCCGGCGCGGTTCGAGCCGGGCACGGACTGGAGCTATTCCAACACCAACTACGTGCTGGCCCGGCTGCTGGTCGAGAAGGTCACCGGCCGCCCGCTCGCCGAGGAGACGCAGCGGCTGATCCTGGGGCCGCTCGGCCTGTCGGGGACCGTGGCGCCGGCCACCCCGGAGGTCCCCGAGCCGCATGCCCACGCGTACTACCGTTACGAGGAGGCCGGCGAGCAGCAGATGGTCGACGTGACCCGCCAGAACCCATCCTGGATCTCCAGCGGCGGTGACATGATCTCGACCACCCGCGACCTGCACACGTTCATCTCCGCGCTGGTGGGCGGCAGGCTGCTGCCGGCCGAGCTGCTGGCCGAGATGTGCACGCCGGAGCCCAAGGCCGGCTACGGCCTGGGGGTGTTCGTACAGAACGCGGGTCCGGGCGGCGGCACCGTCATCACCCACAACGGCGGCATGGCGGGTCACGCGGCGCTGATGTACAGCACCCCCGACGGCACCAAGACCCTGACCGCCGCGCTGAACTATGTCGACGACGCCGCACTGTCCGTGGCAGCGGCGTTCCAGCAGGCGACGCAGGGGCTCGTCCAGGAAGTGTTCGGCGGCGGGCAGGCCGAGCCGGCTGCCGCCGCTGAACCCGCTCACTAGACGGGGCCGAGCACCGTAAGCGCGCCTGGGACGTGCCGGTAGGCGAGCTGATGGGCACGCAGACGCCCACCTACCACCCGGCCTCCCCATCCCCCATCGACCCCCGCATTGCTCAGCGAGCTGTTCGCCTGAGCACGACACCAGAGACGAGGACCCATGAAAGACCAATCCCCACCAGCGGTCACGGCGACCGGGCTGCGTGGCAAGCCCTTCCGGCGTGTGGCGGTCACGGCGCTGGCGGCCGCGCTGCTGGCCGGCACGGCCACCCCCGCCATGGGCACCGTGGACCGCAGCGTGCCCGTGCTGAAGGCCGCTGCCGGGCAGGACCGTCCGGAGCTGCAGAAGGCCACGCAGGCGTTCGTCGATGCCGGTTTCACCGGGGTGCAGGTACGCGTGCACGATGAACAGGGCGAGTGGGTCGTCAGCGCCGGGGTGAGCAAGCTCGGCCAGAGCGCCAAGCCGCCGACGAACGGGGCGTTCTGGGCGGGCAGCATCATCAAGCCCGTCACCGCGACCGTGGTGCTGCAGCTGGTGGCCGAGGGCAAGATCGCCCTGGACGCCCCGGTGGCCGGCTACCTGCCCAGGCTCGGGCTGGACCGGCGGATCACCGTGCGGATGCTGCTGCAGCACACCAGCGGGTTGTTCAACTACACCGGTGACTTCGACCCCGACGGGAAGTGGGAGCCGGGGATACCCGCCACGGGCAAGGACTGGCTGGATAACCGGTTCCGCAGCTACCGGCCCGAAGAGCTGGTACGGCTGGCGTTGTCCAAGCCGCCGCGGTTCGAGCCGGACACGGACCAGATCTACGCCAACACCAACTACACGCTGGCCTTGCTGCTGATCGAGAAGGTCACCGGCCGCTCGTACGCCGAGGAGACGCAGCGGCGGATCCTGCGGCCGCTCCAGATGCGGGGCACCATGGTGGCGGGCAACCGGACGCAGCTGCCCGGCCCGCACGCCCACGGCTACTACCGGTATGAGGACGCCGGCCAGCAGAAGGTGGTCGACATCTCGCGCCAGAACCTCTCCCTGCTGGCCGGCGCCGGTGACCTGATCTCGACCACCCACGATCTCCACAGGTTCGTCTCCGCGCTGAACGGCGGCAAGCTCCTGCCGGCCAACCTACTCGCCGAGATGCGCAAGCCGCACCAGAAGATGGGCTACGGCCTCGGCCTGTTCGTCCAGGACCTGGGCCCGGACTGCGGCACCGTCTACCAGCACAACGGCAGCCCCCCGCACGGCTACGGGGCGTTCATGTACAGCTCACCTGACGGCAAAAAGACCCTGACCGCCTCAGTGACCTGGGTGGACGAGGCTACAAGGGGCCCGGCAAAGGACTACCAGAAGCTGGTGGACAGGCTCGTCCAAGAGGTGTTCTGCGGCAGGCAGACCGCGGGCTGACGGGTCGAGCCGACTCAGTAGGCGAGGCCGAGCACCACGGGTACACCTTTGCGTTGAACTCCTTATGGACGTGCATCAGGCAGAGCACGAACCGGCCACACCGACCTCGCTGAGCTCGGCGTGGCCGACCCACTGTTACGCCATCAACGTGCAGTGCCGACTCGCCCGTCGCGATCACTTCTCCTCATCGGCTGCGCCGGATCGCGGAGTTCACGCAGGCGACCGCCCAGTTCCGGGCGGTGGAAGGGGCGGTCATCGACTGGTTGAACGGCCGGGCGAGCGCCTACGACGACAACGGCGACCCGGTCAAAGCCGCCTGGACCACCGGGCGTACCGGGATGATCGGCCACTCCTACGAAGGATCCCTCGCCATCGGCGTCGCCGGCACCGGGGTGCGCGGGCTGGAAACCATCGTGCCGCTCGCCGCGCCCAGCAGCTGGTATGACATGTGGCGCGCCAACGGCAGCCTCACCGACTTCAAGGGCGGCCAGGAATGGCTGGCCAAAATGGTCGACGAGGACCCGGACGAGAAATGCGCGGCGGTGCACCAGCGCATGAACGAAGGCTCGGACGACGACACCGGCGACTACAACGCCTACTGGCACGAACGCGACTACCGGACGGGACCGATCTCGAACGTGCGCAACGTGCGCGCCAGTGTCTTCCCGGTGGTGGGGATGCACGACCGGAACGTGATGGCCGACCAGTTCTCCCAATGGTGGTCCAAGCTGCCCCGCCGGGTGGAGCGCAAGGTGTGGGTGACCCAGTACGGGCACCTCGATCCGTTCTGGGCCCGCCGCGACGTGTGGGTCGACACCTTGCACCAGTGGTTCGACCACGAACTGATGGGCGTCTCCAACGACATCATGCGGCAGCCGCGCGCCGACGTACAGCTCGGCCCGGGCCGCTGGATCACTCAGGCCGACTGGCCGGCGCCAACACGGACGACGACCCTCAGGCCGCAGCGGGACGGCTCACTGGGCCGCGGGCCCTCGACCGGCACCCGCAGCTACCTCGACACCCTGCGGACCGAGGCCGCGATGGCCGGCAATCCCGGCACCGCCAACCCTGACCGGCTGGCATTTCTGACCCCGCCGCTGAAAGAGGCGACGCGCCTGTCCGGAACACCGTCGGTGACCCTGCGCCTGAAGCTGGACAAGCCGACCGCCAACCTGGGCGTCCTGCTCGTCGACTACGGCACCGACACCCGCATCCACGGCGTCGACCCTGCCGGCGGGCAAGGCCTCATGCTCGTGGACGGTAAGGACTGCGTCGGCAAGGGCACAGCCGATGATGACGGCTGCTACCGCAGGGCCGCCGACAACACGGTGACCTCCGGCTTCCAGGTAGTCACCCGAGGGATCCTGGACGCGCAGAACCACAGGTCGCTGAGCCGTCCGACACCGCTGACGCCGGGCAAGCTCTACAAGATCACTTGGAGGATGCTGCCGCAGGACTACGAGTTCAAGGCCGGACACCGGCTGGGCCTGATACTGACCGGAACCAACGACGACATCACCGACGCCGAACCCGGCACCGGGACCAAGGTCACCGTCGACCTGGCCGGCACCTCAGTTTCGCTGCCGCTGGTCGTCGGCGCGTCCAGCGGGCGCTAGCCGGGCAGTCGGGCCAACTCGTCCGCGGTGAGCGTCAGGTCGGCCGCCGCGGCGGAGTCGCGGATGGACTCGGGCCGGCTGGCGCCCGGGATGGGCACGATCACCGGCGAACGGGCGAGCAGCCAGGCCAGACAGACACGTTGCGGGCTCACCCCGCGTTCGGCGGCGATGGCGTGGAACGCCGTCCGGGCCCGGGCCGGTTCCGGCTCGGACGGCCCGTCGAGCGAGCTGCGGGAGATGCCGCCCAGCGGACTCCACGGCAGGAACGCGATGCCCAGCCGCCGGCACAGCTCGATCTCCGGGTCGGCGTCGCGTACGGCGGGGGAGTAGCGGTTCTGCACCGAGACGAGCCCGTCGCCGAGGATCTCGTGCGCCTCACGGATCTGCGCGGCGGTCACGTTCGACAGGCCCGCCATGCGGATCTTGCCTTCGTCCAGGAGCGCGCGCAGCGCCCCGACCGACTCGGCCCACGGCACCGCGGGATCGGGCTTGTGGAGCTGGTAGAGACCGATGGCGTCCACGCCCAGCCGGGCGAGCGAGCCTTCGCAGGCCCGCCGGAGATGTTCGGGCGTGCCGGTCACGGTCCACGAACCGTCCCCGGGACGGCCGCGCCCCCCTTTCGTGGCGACGAGGACGCCACCCGTGTCCCCGCCGTACCCGGCCAGCGCCCGCGCGATCAGCTCCTCGTTGTGGCCGCGCTCGCCGGCGCGCCAGTGATAGGAGTCGGCGGTGTCGATCAGGGTGACGCCGGCGTCCAGGGCGGCGTGGATCGTGGCGACCGCCCGCGCCTCGTCGGGGCGACCCTCGACGGACAGCGGCATGGCGCCCAGCCCGACCGCGCCGACCTGGATGGAGCCGATTCCACGCGTGCGCACGTCACATCTCCGTTCGTCGGCCGACCGTCGCGGCGACCGCCTCGGGCAGCCAGTGCGCGGTCGTGGCGAAGCCGAACCCGAGTCGTTCGGCCCGGCCGTTGTCCATGGCGTAGTAGCGGTCGAAGGAGAACGGCGACGCCGGCCCGCCGTCGACCACCCGGTAGTCCGGCGTCCGCCCGGTCTCCGCGGCGACGAGGTCGCACAGCCCGGTCACGTCGAGCTCGCCGCGGGAGCAGGCGTTCAGCACCCCGGTGAAGTCCGCGCCCGCCGCCCAGAACAGCAGGTCGGCGATCTCCACGTCGTTCGTGAACGAGGTCGGGAACCGGTCCCGGTGAACGGCCACCGGCCGCCCCGCCGAGATCCGCTCGACGTAGTGCGCCAGCCGCCCGGTGAAGTCCCCGGCGGCGACGCCGAGCACGTGCCCGCTGCGGACGGCGACGAACGCGAACGGGCTGTCCCGGGCGAGCACCCCCTCCGCCTGCCGCTTGCCCTCGGCGTAGGAGGCGGCCTCGCCCAGCATCTCCGCCACGCGCCCCGGCTCCGACCAGGGCAGGTCTGACCGTACCGGCCAGGAGGCCGGATCGACCGACTCCTCGGTGACCGGGACCCCGGGGACGGCCGGCGTGATCGTCGTCGAGGTGTCCGGGTCGTACACCTCGATGGTGGAGGTCATCACGTACCGCGCCGTGCGTCCGCCGAAGACCCGGCGGGCGACCGCGGCGTGCCACGGCGTGTAACAGACCTGGTCGATCACCACGTCGAACGTCCGGCCGGCCAGCGCGGCGGTGAGCCCCGCCTCGTCGCCGCGGTCGGCGACGAGCCGGGTGACCCCGGCGGGCGGCGACCCCGAACCGCGGTTGACCACCGTGACCCGGGCACCCGAGTCGCGCAGCAGTTCGACCAGGCGGAGCCCGAAATAGCGGTTGCCGCCGATGACACATACGTCCTTCACGGCGTCGAGCCTGCCCCGATACCGTCATCAGCAGAAGTGCCGGCTTGCTGAACTCGCTGTTAGGAAAACTGTTGATCGACGTCAAACGGCTGCGGATCCTGCGCGAGGTGGCCGACCAAGGAAGCTTCAGCAAGGCGGCCGACGCGCTGCGGTTCACGCCGTCGGCGGTCTCCCAGCAGATCGCCGCGCTGGAGCGGTCGATCGGCGCGCCCGTCGTCGAGCGCAGCACCCGCGGCGTGGTGCTCACCGAGCCCGGCCGGCTCCTCCTCGACGCGGCCGAGGCCGTCTTCGCCGAGCTCCACCACGCCCAGGAACGGATCGACCGGCTCACGGCAGGCCGCAGCAGGCTGACGATCGCCACGTTCAGCAGCGGCGGACGCCACATCCTGCCCCGCGCGCTCACCCCGTTCGTCGCCGACCACCCCGAAGTCGAGATCAACGTCCTCGAACGAGAACCGGAGGCCGCCCTCCCGCTCGTCCGCACCGGCCAGGCGGACCTGGCCATCGCCTACCACTTCGACGGCCCGCTTCCCCTCACCCCCGGCGAGAGATCCGGCATCACCTGGACCCCGCTGATGGACGACCCCATGTGGATCGTCCTGCCCCGAGGACACCGGCTGGCCGGCCGCCCCGCCCTCGACCTGGCCGACCTGGCCGGCGAGCGGTGGGTGCTCGGCTGCACCAAGACCGAGGCGTACCTGCGGAGCCACGCCGCCCGCGCCGGTTTCGAGCCCGAGTTCGCGGGCCAGACCAGCGACTACTTCTTCGCCCAGTCGCTCGTCGCCGCGGGCGTCAGCGTGTCACTGATCCCGCAGGTCGCGCTCGACCACGCGGCCACCGGCCTCACCACCGTGCCGATCCACCCGCCGCGCCCCACCCGCTACATCGGGATCGCCACCGCCCGGCGCAGCCACCCGCAACCGCTGGCCGACGAGCTGGTACGCGCCCTCCTCGCGACCGCCGGCCCGAACCCCCGCACAGACCCCGGCCCGAACCCCGGCGCGGACCCCGGCCCGGCCTCCGGCGCGGACCCCGGTGCGGCCCCGGTCGGCGGGGCGCCCGCATCGCGCCGACTCAGACGAGGCGTTCCAGGAAGACCATGATGGTCATGACGGTGATGCCGGTCACGATCAGGTCGACGGCCCATCGCAGGTTGCGATTCTTGACGCGTGCGACCCGGGCGATCCGCAGGGCGTCGGTGGCCAGGAAGAGGTCATAGTCCTTCGTGTCGGCGTTCATCCGCTCGATCAGCGCTTCGGGCGTGGTCTCGTCGGCGTAGGCGAGGATCTTCGGTCCGCCGCGCTCCCCGCCGGCAGGGCGGATGGTGACGAGGATCAGCATGACCGCCGCGGACAGCAGGATCAGCGCCGCGATGACGCCGAAACGCCCGATGCCCGGGAAACGCGCCGGGCCGGTGAGGATGAGGGTGACGACGACGCCGTAGGCGACACCCGACCAGGACAGAAGGAGTCCCGCTCTTCGCTCGCTCGCGCTGATCAGTTCGGCGCGGGCCGCGGTGGTGGCGGCGTCGAGCCGGTCCCTGAGGAACGGCGACATGGACACGCGGGGCTGATCGAGGCCGTCGTCGGGGTGGGCGCCGGAAGCGGTCGGATCGTTGGTCATGGCGGGCGGCTTTCGCGGGCGGCTTTCACGGGCGGCTTTCGCGGGCGGAGAAGGTTGCGGGGTAGATGCCCAGCCAGGCGGGCCCAGGTGGCTCCTTTGCCTGCCCCATGTCCGGGTATGACCCAATTTTTGGGGGTCCGCCCTCCTTGCGGACCGATACGGCGACACGCCCGGCCGGTGTCCCGTGCCGTTCGGTGCGGCCCGCCCCGCTCACCCTCGCGAAACCCGACCGGCGGAAAAGGTCACCGACAGCCTTCATCAAGAAAGGTCATCTTCTCCGGAGAAACGTCAACGGTTCCGCCGACACGAGTCGGCGCGTCACCGGTCCGACCGGCGGACGCTCCCGCGGCGAGCCTGAACGGCGCCTTCCGCTCTCAGTAGTCTCGGCGCCTCGTCGGAAGGAATGGACCCATGAGAGATGGTCAGGTGGCCGGTCACTGCCGCGGTGCGCTCAGGCGCGCGCTGACCGGCGTCGCCGTGGTCGCCCTGTCGACCGCATCGGTCGTCGCCGCCCAGAGCACGACCGCGATGGCGGCGTCCCCCCTCACCGGAGTGCCGCAGGCTCCCGAAGTCGTCTTCACCGAGACTTTCGAGAACGGCCAGGGCGCCGACCCGATCGTCGTCACCGACTACACGGGACCCGCACCCGTCCACCAGACCTACACCGCCGATCCGGCCTGGCTGACCGCCTGCAACGGCTGGGTCGCCTCCCAGCAGAATCCCTCCGCTCCGCCCGCGGGCTCCGGCTGCGGTGGGTGGTGGGGCTCGGTCAAGCAACTGGCCGGCACGCTCGGCACGTGGGCAGGCGGCGACCCGGCCACCAACCACGCCGTCACCGCGTACACCAACGCCGACCCCGGCCCGAACAAGACGCAGCTCGAAGCCGTCACGCCCGTCGCCATCGGCGCCTCCAACCGGTTCCTGACGTTCTCCGTCGACGCCGCCGAGGTCAACTGCTACGCCAACCACGCCAAGATGGGCTTCTACCTGCTGGACGGGCCGAAAGCCGTGCCCACCTTCACGACCCCGATCGAACCGTGCGCCAACCCCGGCACGACCGTGGGCGGGATCGCCGTGGGCACCTACACCAGTGACAGCCCGGTTCTCTTCGGCGGTTCCACGGTCGGGCTCCGCCTGGTCAACTTCCAGGCGAGCGGTTACGGCAACGACGCCGCGTTCGACAACGTGCGGATCCTCGATGTCACTCCGCAGCTCGACGTCGCCTACAGCCCCGCGTCGGCCGAGGTCGGCACGGACGCGACGCTGACGTTCACCATCACCAACACCAGCGAGTTGGCGGTGAAGAACGGCTGGTCCTTCACCGAGCGGCTGCCCGCCGGCCTCACCGTCGCCGCCGCGCCGGCGACCGACTGCGCGGCGCCGGAGATGACAGCAGCGCAGGGCGGTGGGCTGATCAGCGCGACCGGGACACTGCCCGCCGGCAAAACGTCCTGCACGGTCAGGGTGGCGGTGACGTCCGCGCGGGCCGGCACCTACCAGACCTGCGCCGCCGACCTGGTCGCGCACGCCGGGCTCAACCCGCCCGGGTGCGCCGCCGTGACGTTCGTCCCGCCCGTCCTGGCGTTCGACGCCCACGCTCACGGAGGGCGTGTCACCACCCGGCTGCTCACCGTCGGACCTCTCGTGCCGTCCGACATCACCTGCACCGAGACCCCGGACGTCGACCGCCACACGCTGGCGAAGGCCACCCTGCCGGGCCTCGGTTCCCTGGGCGTGATCAGGACGGAAGCCTCCGGCAGCGTCGACCCCGCCGGGCGGCGGACCGCCACGGCCACGGCCCGGACCGCCCACCTCCGCCTGCTCGGCGGCCTGGTCACCGCCGACGAGATCATCGCAACGGCGAAGGCCCAGGGCGACGACGCCGGACGCGTGAACGCCAGCGGGCAGGTGACCCTCACCAACCTCAAGGTCAACGGTGTCACGATCACCGACACCCAGGCCAATGTCGCGATCGACATCCCGCTGGTGGCCAAGATCGTGATCAATGAGCAGGTGACGTCGCCCGACGGCATCGCGGTCAACGCCCTCCACATCCGCACGCCGGCCGGCGCCGACATCGTCATCGGCCACGCCAGGGCGGCACTCACCCTCCCGGGAAAGCCCTGCCCCACCTACTGACCGCCACCCGCCGAAGCCTCACCCAGCCCTCGCCGGCGCCGGCCGCGCCGACGAGGCCTGCTCCGCGCGACGGGTTCAGCCGGAAAAGGCGTCCAACGTTCAAGACGTTGAGCGACCGATGTGTGAAGGGCATGCCGTTCCCGGCGTCAGGGCCCCAGGACGGGGACGGTAGCGAAACCGGCGGCGAGGTGAGCCATGGAGGAGACGGCCACCGCCTCGGGAGGATCGGCGAGGTGCTTGCGGGGGGCGCGCTTGTTGACCACTCCGAGGGAACGGATGCCGACGTCCTTGGCCACGAGTACCGCGCCTGAGCTCCGGGTGACAATGGCGCACCCGGAGGGCTCGGCGTCGAGATCTTGCATGGCCTGCCGGAGGAGGCTCTCGCTCGTCTGAAGACTGAGGGACAGAGAGAAGAGGCGCTCGCGGCCGACGACCGCTCCCACCAGCTGTCGGAGGCCGTGCGTGTCCAGGTAGCTCTCCATAGCGTCGGAGGAGGTGTCGCCGACCACCGCGATGCTTCTCCCGCTGGCATGGCAGGCGTGCAACGCCTCGCGCACGTCCGACACCGGCATGGCCGTCCTGGCCGCGGCGACTTCGAAGTCTCGCACGCACCGTGCTGCTTCGGCGCCGATGTCCTGGTTGACACGCCGGGCGTACCACATCATGCCGATCGGGTCGGGGTTGAGTGCGACGAGGCCCGACATCCGGTGTCCCGCAGCGAAGAGCTGATCGCTGATCTCGCCTGCGATCGGTGGCGGGGCCACGTCGCGAAAGAGATCACATATAGCGTCGTCGAAGACGAAGAGAGCGGCACGGGTGTGCTCCAGGACTCGGGCGACATGGGGCCGTGTCGTCTTCGGTGTCACCGCGACTCCTCAGGGGGTGTGCGTACGTCATCGGGGCCGATGCACCGCACACGGTAATCACGAACGGGACGGTGGGAAGCCTCGGAGACTGCCGAGTGGGGTTCCTCGCTTGACGGCATGAGATGTATGTACGTGCGGAGGGTGATCCGGGATTCGCCCGCTGCCTGGCAACTCTTTGACCTCGCTGAGATGGACGCGCTGAATCCTCCTTTCTGTCAGGGCCACAGCCTGGGTGTGTCGCGGATCGCATAAAAGATCTGCGCCACCTCCGATCTCTGCAACTGATCGTTTGACCAGGAGGCATGTCTCCTGTGGTTGAACCAGGTCTGACTGCTCGTGCCGGGTAAGTGACCCTCCCGCTGTTGACCGATCTTGATCTGTCGATCACATTCCCATTGATCCACTTTATGTCTGTCTTAGACGCGTAAGGCCCCGATCTACCGGGGTCTGCGTCAGCGTGCCCTGAAGGGGACCGTCCAAGAGAACGACGATGTAATCACCATCGTCACCGCAGTCACCGGAATCTGGGGTATCGCAAAGGCCGCGGTGCGCGGTATAGCTTCAGCCGTGGGGAAGACAGCCGTCGGAAAGACAGCAGGGCCGCTTCCCGAGACGGATGGCAAATGGTTCCCCGATCGAAGCTTCCGCGGGATAAGCATGGTAATCCAAAACCTGAGTCCAGCTACCCTCACTCGGAACTAGAATGGAAGAAGGGTAAACGCGACAAGTACCTCAGGCCTGAGAGTTTGACGATAATGGCGAGGTCATGTGTGACTACGACTTCACCGATCATGGGCGGCCAGACGTTCCGGGTAACGAGAATCCACACCAGCATCGATACACGGAGAATCCGACGGGCGGTAACAAGCGGCGCGGACCAGCAGAACCCTGGGGATGGTGGACATGTCCATTGTCGTGATACCCATGCGCAAATTATCTGGAGGTATGGTGGAGCTCACCCAAATCCTCAACGCACTCCCCGAAAATGTGTGGGCATGGAGCATACTGGAACTTGGGGGGACCGGCACTGCGCCCCAAGGAATGACCATGCAGGCTTTCGAAGACACTGTCTCATCCTCCGAAGCCGGATATCTGTTGAGTTGGCGCGAGCTGGTAAACATCGCCTCCGATCTGGAGCAAGTTCACGACTGCCGCATCGCTGCCGCCAAATGCCCACACTCCTCCTCGTCTCAAAATGGCGAATGGGATTCCAGCCCAGAACTTCTCGTGATGATAAAAGGTTGTGACAGCGTTCCCGTACTAGATCCACCTGTACAATGAGGAATACGTGATATATCTAACCTTCAAGGTTCCGAGCGCCGAGTCGCCCTGGCGTAAGACCTGGGATAGCGTCAACCAAGTCGATCCGGGGGAACTCAACGAGATAGACATCCGCTACAAATACTTTGGCGCAAATGTTCACCTGCTTATCGATGACGTTGAAGTGGTATCGAAAAAGAGATTTGTGACGCTCGTGGATTTTGCGCTGTCCATCTCTCATGCTGTGAAGCGTCTCTCGTCAGGAGAAGACGCAGCGATCGGCTTTACAGAAAGTGAGGAAGTAATTCGACTGCATAGTGACGATAGTCTCGTCGCCATAAGTTCATCAAAGCATTCATGGGAGGTCTCCGTTGATCGCGAAGAGTTCATAGTAGTGCTTACTGATTTCCTGCGCCAGGTTCATTCTCGCCTTATGGCAGAATTCCCTTGGTTGGCCGCTGATCCGGTAATTCAGCGGTTCTCCGTGAGATGACATGAAAGCGTTAGTGTCACTCGACGGGGCGGCAGCGCTGACCTGCGGCAGGTGTGGCGCAGATCCCCTGCCCTCGTGATCGGCGGGTACGGCGCACCCGCTGGTGGTGATGCTCGGTCTGGTTCAGGCGACCTGATTTGCGTTCGCGGCCGCAAGTACCCTTAGGCTCGAGAGTTTGGCGATAATGGCGAGGTCATGTGTGACTACGACTTCACCGATCATGGGTGGCCAGACGTTCCGGGTCATGAGAACCCACACCAGCATCGATACACGGAGAATCCGTCGGGCGGTAACAAGCGCGGACCAGCAGAACCCTGGGGATGGTGACTTGTTCACTGTCGTGATACCCATGCACAAATCATCTGGAGGTATGGTAGAGCTCGCCCAAATCCTCAACGCACTCCCCGAGAATGCATGGGCATGGAGCATACTGGAACTCTGGGGGACCGGCACTGCGCCCCAATGAATGACCATGCAGGCTTTCGAAGACACTGTCTCATCCTCCGAAGCCGGATATCTGTTGAGTTGGCGCGAGCTGGTAAACATCGCCTCCGATCTGGAGCAAGTTTACGACTGTCGCATCGCTGCCGCCAAATGCCCACACTCCCTCTCGTCTCAAAATGCCGAATGGGATTCCAATCCAGAACTTCTCGCGGTGATAAAAGGTTTGGATAGCACCGAATGGAGTGTCAGGATCAATGACCATCTCGATGATGTCGAGGAGGTGAAGGAGCGCCTTGCTTCACTGGCGTGAAGCCGCGCCTTGGGTTGGCGCCTGTCGAGAAATCCATGGATGCCGGCTGGGTACACATATGGTGCGCAGACCAAGTGCCGCAGAAGGGGCAGTCGCTCAAACTGCGGGTGGAGCTACGAAGCGTCAGCAGACGACGCGTCGCATGCACGTCGTCGCGCGCTTCCAGGCATCGCACGAGGTCCTACTCTCGTAGGTACGCGCCATGACCACCTAGTGCGAGACGGGGTTCTGTAGAACCGTCGGCTCAGCCTACGCAAGTTCGAGCCTTGCACCCTGCCACACCAGCAACTCACGTTGTGTCCGATTGTTCATGGTCATCAACGGCGGGCTACGGCCATCCGCGGCCAATACGAGACCAAGTTTTGCGGCGGTGTTGTGCTCTTGTCTCCCGTGGGCGCCGGTTACTGACGGCGTGGTGTCGCACCCAAGGGGGGCGGCATTTTGAGACGAAGACCGGAGCGGATTCGGCATGTCGTGTACGGCAGCACGCCCGCTCGCGAGGCCAGGCTGGAAAGCGGCCCGGACCACTCCGCTCCACGGAGGGCACCGGACAGGTTGTTCAGGCCGGATGTGGCTTGAGGACATCTGCACTCATTTGGGCTGGTCGAGCCTCCCGAGGAAATCCATATCCCGTTCAGCGAGTGGAAAAGTGGTCACAATGGAACCGACCGTAAAAGAGATACGCTTTCCTGATATGAGAAAAGAAGTGGAAGGTGCCGTCCGGGCATTGGCTGATCTCGAATATCAGCAGGCTGTATGGATAAGGCGGGAAGATCCCCACTCTCAATATTACGACGACTTCGATCTTAACATCCACATACTCTATGACGATACTGCCGTACTCGAAGATCCGTATGCAGCTATTGGCCAGCTACTTACTTCTAGGTGAGAAGCTGACGCGCTGAAGGGGCTGGCCAAAGCCTTGAATGCACTTTTCGATGCGGAAGGAATTGGGTTGAGCGACATGGAATATGTTGCATCCTCTCGCTGGGGCGCGGTAGTCGAGGCTGCGCGACAAGCGCATGAGACTATGAAGAGATCTGATGCAAATCCTCGCTGATGCGGGGGATATTGTGTGTGGTTGTATGGCTTATCTCGCCAGCCCGTTCGTGATGTGGAGCCACAGCGTTTGGGCTTCGCGCATGGTCGTCCAGTTGCTTTCCGTGACCTCCGGCGTGCCGCTGCTGCGGTCGGTGCGGCGCACGAAGAACAGGCCGCCGGCCTCGCACAGCTCGTGGACCACCGCCAGGCATTCGCAGGTGTGGGAGCGGACCCGCACCCGGGCGGCCCGGGGGAGCGAGGCGGACCAGGAAACCCGTAGGCACCGCGCAGAGGCGGCGACCGGATGGAGGCCGTGGAAGGGGGCGAGCTCACTCATCGACCCACCGCCGAACGGCGCCGGTGAGCGAACCGCCACGCCGAACCGCCGGCAGCACCACCGCCCCGCCGGTGGATGACGGTGCTGCGCGTCGAGCCCACCCGGAAGGGCTCGCTCGCTTCACTCACCGACGCCATGCCACCACGGTAAGCCCACCTGTCTTAACCTGTCTACACCATTTCTAGGAATTGCTGTTCTATGTTCGCACGTAGCGCCCTACCTAGAGTCGTCTTGTGATCGATTGGGACCCCAGGCTCTACAAGTGGGAGCAGATAGCGAACGTCGTAGCCGAGCGCATCAAGGACGGCACCTACCCGCCCCTCACGCTCATCTCCGAAGTGAAGCTCCAGGAGGAGTTCGACGTCGCCAGGGTCACCGTCCGCAAGGCCATGGAAGCCCTCAGAGCTCAAGGCCTGATCACCACCAAGCCCGGCAAGGGCTCGATCGTCACCCCGCCCGGTGACCAGGACGCGTAGACCCGACTTGTAGGGTCGACCCATGCCCGATGCGATCACGGTCGGCCCCGCGGAACCCGGTGACGGGGACATCCTCGGCGAGATCCACGCCCTGTCCTGGGGTGTCTCGCACGGCCCGTTCTGCACGCCGAAGGTCGCCGCGGCCGGCATCGAGGAACGGCGCACCAAGTGGCACGGCATTCTGGCCGAGGTGGCGGTGGGTCTGCTGCCGCGCCGCTTCCGGTGCTCGGGCCTGGCGGCCCTGCGCTCCGGGTCGGCTTGCCACCGGTCACGCGGGTTGCTGTGTGTCTGCTGTACAGCAGGGAAGTACCAGCAACGCCGCCTCACGCAGCCTGATCGTCCCGTACGGCGTCACACGGTCAAGCAGCAGCGCCGGTTCTCGACCACGGCCCTCCGCTTGACTCGTAATCAAGGGCTCATCAGCGCCCGTGTCGATTCCTTGGTAGCCAGTCGGCGTGAGCAGCCTTGAGCCGATCCCGTTCGTCAGCGTTGGCCATGATGACGTCGGCGCCGCCGTCGTAGGGATGGTAGGCGCGGCGTAAGTAGGTGTCCATGATGATGACCCCGTTGCATAGGTCGTCGGCGACCGCTCGTAACAGGGGGTCCGCGATGCCTGGTTTCCACTGTTGCCGGCCGACGTGCACGTGCATGGTGCAGCCGGGGTCGAGGTCGTCGTTCTCTCGCACCTTGGTCCATGGGCGCGAGCCGGGGTTGAGCGCGTGCGCGTCGAAGGGCGCTAGGTCGGTGATTCCTTCGTCCATGACGTAGGTGACCGTGGTGACGTACACCTCCTGGCCGGCGAACATCTCGGTCAGGACGGTGTTGTAGCGGTGGAGCACTGTCCGATACTCGGCCTCTGTCTCCGCGTAGCGCTTGGAGTTCGGCAAGCTGTGGAAGCGCACCCAACAGTCGGGGTCAGAACGCAGCTCATGTCCGATGGGCGGACAGTCCGGCCAGTGGGATCGCCACAGGGCCGACAGTTCGGGTAAGGCTGGATCTGGTAGTTCGTGCGCGGTCATGCGACCAGGGTAGGCGCGTGAGGCGTGTCCCACGATCTTGCTAACGCGGCTGCTAACAACGGTCTTGGATGATCACGGACGCTCGTGGACTGGCCACCCGTCACAGCGGTGTACGAGCTGGGCCAGCAGAAGATTGTGGACGCCTGTGGACGATCTCGTTCTCACTCGTAATCAGGTGCTCAGGACAGGGACGGTTGCGAAGCCGTTGGCGAGATCAGCTATGGAGGAGACTGCCACTGCGTCGGGGGGATAGGCGAGGTGCTTGCGGGGGCCATGCTTCTTAACGACTCCCAGCGAGCGGATCCCGGCGCTTTTGGCCACGAGTCTCGACTGCGGGCTCAGGGTGACCAGGGCGCAATCGGCGGGCTTGGCGTCGAGCGCTTGCGCGGCCTCCCTGAGGAGGGTCTCGCCGGTCCGGTCGCCGGCGGGCAGCGGGAAGAGGCTCTCGCGGCCGACGATCGCTCCGACGAACTGCCGGAGGCCGTGCAGGTCCAGGTAGGTCTCCATCGCGTCAGCGGAGGTGTCGCCGACCACCGCGACGCCTCTGCCGCTGGTGTGACAGGCGTGCAGCGCCTCGCGCACTCCGGGTACGGGCACGGCCGTGCGCACCGCCGCGACCTCGACGTCGCGCACGAGCCGGGCCGCTTCGGTGCCGATGTCGCGGTTGACGTTCTGGGCGTACCACATCATGGCGATCGGGTCTGGATTGAGCGCGATGAGGAGTGACATCCGGTGGCCCGCGGCGAAGAGCCGGTCGTGGATCTCCCCGGCGACCGGTTGCGGGTCCATGTGGTGAAGGAGGCCGCAGATCGCGTCGTCGAAGACGAAGAGGGCGGCACGGGTCTGCTCCAGGACGCGGGCGACATGGGGTCGTGTCGTCCTGACTGCCAACGGACTCCTCGCCGAGGTATGTATACGTCGTCGGCGGACGCGATGCACCGGATCGGGTCCGGCCGCCTGCGTACTGGAAGGTATCGCAAGCACTCCGGCGATACCTTCCGGACAGGGCACAACGAGGGCACACGAGAGTGCGAGTCTCCCGGAGACGTCGAGAGACAGCGAGATGCCGAACCGCAGGTCAGAGGCCATCCAGCCGCATCGCCCCAGGTCTCAGCCGCCCGAGCGTGAGAAGTGCTGGTAGTCCTTGGTGCCGGACCAGTAGCCGCCCCATTCCCAGCCGACCGAGGCGAAGGCGCGGACCACCTTGTCGCCCGGGTTGATGACGCCCTTGCCGCGCATGGGCCGCTTGGTGAACTTCTTGGCGTTCTGGTGGGCGGTGCCGCCGTCGGCCCTGACGTAGGGGTTCTCGCGGGGGTTGATGTCGACGGCCTCGCCGTAGGCGTGGTTGGACCAGTTGGTCGAGCCGGTCGCCGGGCGGCAGTTGAAGGCGGAGGTGTTGTCGGCGTCGATGGAGTCGAAGTCGTCGCCCTTGTAGACGTCGACCAGTTCCATGCGCTTGATCGGGTAGCGCATGTCGTACAGCTTCTTGAAGGCCGTGACGATGTCGTCGGTGACGGTCTTGCGTACGACGAGTTCGCCGGTGTGCGGGCGGTCGTCGAAGCCCCAGTACGTCATCGTGACCAGGCGCAGGTCGCGGTGGTGGACCGGGCAGCCGGGGCGCCAGGAGTAGGGCAGGCGGTCGCGGGCGATGCCGGTGACCTTCGCGGTGAAGGCGGGCGGTCCGGTACGCGTCGGGGTCGGGGTGGGGGTGGGGGAGGCGGCGGCCGTGGTGGTGGCGGCGGGCTCGGAGGGTGTCGCGGGCGCGGGAGCGGGCGCGGACGAGGAGGCGGCCGGGGGCTGGGTGGCGCACGCGAAGGAGGCGAGTGCGACGAACGCCATCGTGGCGGCGCTCCGCGTGGTGGCGGCACACTTCATCTGACCACCATATGCGACGTCGTGCCAGGTCAGGGTGTACGGGAGGCGGTGGGTGGCGCGATGGGGCCGTGGGTTTCGTCAGGGCGAGGCGGTGGGTGGCGTGATGGGGGCTGTGGTGCTGTGTCGCGTCGGTTGCTTCGGGGTGAGGCGGCGGCAGGCGTGCCGCCGCCTCACCGGTCGGGCTCAGGTCGCCTTGGCGTACTCCGCGGCGCCGCCCGCGAAGTCGAACACCACGCACGATTCGTCCCCGACGACCCACGCGTCGTGGCCCGGTGGGGCCACGAAGACCTCGCCCGGGCCGATCTCCGCCTCCGAGCCGTCGTTCATCCGGATGCAGAGCCGGCCCTTGATCACGAACCCGTTGTGGTGGACCTCGCACGATTCCGTGCCGGCGATCGGTTTCACCGACTCCGACCACCGCCACCCCGGCTCGAACGTGGCCGTGCCGAAGGTCAGGCCCGTCAGGTTGCAGACGTCGAGATGCCCCATCGGGAAGTCGCGGCGCTCGTCGGGCTTGTCGATGCTCTTGACCTCGATCATGACGTCCCCCTCATCATGTCGACCCCCTTGTCCTCTTCAGTCTCGCACCGGGAGCCGTGACCGGTACACCTGCCTGGCCCGCTCGTACAGGGTCAGGTGGTCGGCGTACTGTTCCTTGGCCTCGAACCGGCCGGCCTCCGCGACCACCTCCTCCAGCCGGTCGAGCCAGCTCAGGCACCAGCGCACGTCCGCCTCCCTCGCCACGTGCCCGCCCGCCACGTCCAGGTAGACGGGGCTGGTGTGCGCGTACGCGCCGCCCCGGTGCTGGGCGCGCGGGTGCGGGCCGCCGGAGGCGACGGCGACCACGTACGTGGGCTCGCGCGCACCGAGCGTCGCCGTGAGCCGTCCGGGCGGTCCCTCGGCCAGCACGCCGTCGGCGGTGCGGATCTCCAGCCGTTCCACTTCCGGCCCTACCGACCGGACCTCGACCTCCACCCGGTCTCCGGGCGCGAGGTTCAGCGTGTCGCCGGGCTCGTGGCCGTTCACGGTGAGCTGCAGCCACGGCCCGGTGGTCGCGAACGTGCGGCCGAGCAGGACCGCCTCCATGTACGACTCGGCGGTGAGCGGCCCGCCGACGTGCGCGTACACCCGGGCCCAGCCGGGCGGCGCGGAGGCGGTGCCGCGCCGGCAGAAGGACAGGACGGCGTCGGTGCCGGCAGTGACGGCGAGCCGGTTGCCGGCCCCGATCAGGTGGCGGTAGACGGCCGCCGTCCCGAGGATCGACGAGTGGTTCAGCACGTCGAGGGTGTCGATCAGGCCGAGTGCCGCGTCGGCGACGATCTCCCGTGCCGAGCAGTTGCGGCCACGGCTGAGTACGGCGTCGGGCGGGTCGTCGTCGGTGATCGGCCGGTGGAACGGGTGGCCGTAGCCGGTCATCGCGCCGAGGGCGCGCAGCTCCTCCAGCGCGGTCGCGTTCGGCGGCCAGTCGGCGTCGCCGGCGAAACCGGAGTGGTAGCGCTCCGGCAGGCCGCGCAGCCCGAACGCGGAGACGTGCCCGACGAGGTCGTTGCGGTACTCGACCCCGATCCTGGCCACGTGCTCGCTGTCGGACCAGGGCAGGTCGCGGCCCGCCCAGTGGGTGAGCGCCTCCAGGTCGTAGACGCGCTCGGTCGCCACGTTGCCCGCAACGAGGCCGAGCACGTGCAGGTCCTCGCCGTGCTGGGCGGCGGCGGCCAGCGGGGGAGCGGCGGGTTCCTCGCCCATCCAGTTGAGGTGGACGTGCAGGTCGCCGCCGTACCAGCCGTGCGACGCGGCGTCGTACAGCCGTTCCGGCGTCAGCTCGACCAGCGTCTCCTCGCCCGCGGCGGGGGTGAGCGAGAGGTCGGACTCGGTGTACTCCATGCCGCGGGTGACGGTCACGGTGACCGGCTCGGCGGGCACCGCGACGACGACGTCGTCGCCGTGGAAGTACGGCCGCAGGTGCCCGTCCACCTTGGGCGGGGCCGCCTCGGGGTACCAGCCCTGCCCGTCGGCGCCGGTCACGCTCCACCGGCAGGGGAGCCCGGCCCGCAACCGCAGCGTGGCCGCCGGCGCCCGCCTGGCCAGCGGCGTCAGGTCCACCGGCCGCCCGCCGACCAGGACCTCATGTGCCACCTCGACCACCTTGGCGCCGTGCGGCCCGATCTGGTGCGCGGCGCCGTCCACGGTCACCGTGACCGGCTCGGCGCGGCTGGAGTCGAGCAGCAACGCCGTACGGAACGGCGCGTCGCCGAGCACGACCCGGGGGCGGGCCTCCAGCGTCACGCCCTCGGGGGTGAGCCGCAACGCCGGCAGGTGGCCGAGCACGTCGCCGCCCAGCGCGTCGCGGATCAGCCGGTCGACGTCCACCTCCCCCATGCGGTCGTCCAGCTCGGCCGGGGACGCGTCGGGGTGGCGTTCGGCGAGCTGCCGCATGCCGGTGTTCCAGTAGTCGTAGCGGCGGTCGAGGAAGACGGTCCCGCGGGCCTGGACGACGTAGCTCAGCGGCGCCTCGCCCCAGGTGGTCCCGTGTCTGTCGCGCAGGTCGAGGTACTCGGTGACGGCGCGGGCCACGGGCTCGGGAAGCAGCGGATCATCGCACATGCGTCACTCCCTGATGTCGGACATGTCGCCAGAGTGACACGAATTCGGAGAGGTGTCCGCAAAATCGGTCGGCTGAGAGGTGATGTCCTGCCGCTTTTGGGGTGAGTTGGGGGATTGTGCGCCTGCTGCCGGAATACGCTGAGATGGTCACTGGCCCTAGGAGGCAGCCATGGCCATGTTCATGGACGTTCACCGCGGCATGGTGGGCATCACCGCCGAACAGCTCCACGAGGCGCACAACGCCGATCTCGCGATCCAGGCGGAGGAGGGTGTGACCTTCGAGCGGGCCTGGGCCGATCCGGAGGGCGGCGTCGTCTACTGCCTGTCGGAGGCGCCGAGCGCCGAGGCGGTCAAACGGATCCACGAGCGGGCCGGCCATCCGGCCGACGAGATCCATCCCGTCGCGTTCACCGCCTGACCGCCTGACCGCCTGACCGGCGGATCGGGGGATCGGCGGATCGGCGGATCGGGGGACCGGCGATCGCCCGCGTGCCGCCGGGTGGTTCGCCGTGGGTCTGTCCGCGTCGCGAGTGTCGTGGTGCCGGGCGGTGCGCCGTAGGGCTGCCCGGCCCTGCGATGCTCGCGACCTCGCTTTCGCGGGCGTAGGCGGCGTACGGCGAATAATCACCCCAAGTCGCCCCAAACCAGTCTTGACATCCGCACCCCTCACCCTCAGTCTGTTGCGTATAGCGCTAGACGTTGCTCTTTGTGAAACCGGGGTGTGACGATGATCCCAGCGTGCCCTCTCGCGTCCCTGCCACGCGGCGAGGCTCTCCGTCTCGACGTCGATCCGCCCATCGCCGTCTTCCACACCGACGACGGCGACCTCTACGCCATCGACGACACCTGCACCCACCAGGACGCCTCCCTGGCGGACGGATGGCTAGAGGGCTGCGAGGTCGAGTGCCCGCTGCACGCCTCCCGGTTCGACCTGCGCACCGGGCAGGTGGACGCGCCGCCCGCCAAGCGGCCCGTCCGCACGCACCGGGTTGTCGTCGAGGACGAGGTCGTCTACGTCGTCCCGTCGGACGCGCCGCCGAACCTGCCGCCCGGCGTCACCCTGAAGGGGCAGGCGTGAGGACCGTCTGCGTGGTCGGCGCCTCCCTGGCCGGCCTGCTCACCGCGCGCGCCCTGCGCAACCAGGGCTTCGCGGGGCGGATCGTCGTCGTCGGGGAGGAGCCGCACCGGCCCTACGACCGGCCGCCCCTGTCCAAGGACTTCCTCAAGGGCGTGATCGGCGAGGCCGACCTGGCGCTGGAGGCCGAGGGCGAGGAGCCGGACATCGAGTGGCGCCTCGGCGTCGCCGCCACCGGGCTGGACGCGCCCGCCCGGCGGATCACGCTGGCCGACGGCACCACGCTGGCCGCCGACGGCATCGTCATCGCCACGGGCGCCGCCGCCCGCCGCCTGCCGGGCACCGGCGGGCTGGCGGGCGTGCACACGCTGCGCACGCTCGACGACGCCCGCGCGCTCCGCGCCGACCTGGAGCACGCCAGGAGGCTCGTCGTCATCGGCGGCGGCTTCATCGGCGCCGAGGTCGCCGCCACCGCCCGCGAGCTGGGCCGGGACGTCACGCTCGTCGAGTCCGGGCCGGCGCCGCTGGCCGGTGTGCTCGGCGCCGAGATGGCCCGCACGCTGGCCGGCCTGCACGAGGGGCGCGGCGTCCGGCTGATCACCGGCGCGCAGGTGACCGAGGTGACCGGCGTCGGCAGGGCCGACGGCGTACGGCTGACAGGCGGCGCCCACCTGCCCGCGGACGTCGTCGTCGCCGGCATCGGCGCGACCCCCTGCACCGGCTGGCTGGCCGGTAGCGGCGTCGCCCTGGGCGACGGAGTGCTGTGCGGCGGAGTGCTGTGCGACGAGGGCGGCGGCACCAGCGCGCCCGGGATCGTCGCCGTCGGCGACTGCGCCGCCTGGTACGACCCGGTCCTCGGCCGCCATCACCGCGTCGAGCACTGGACCGGCGCCCGGCAGCGGGCCACGGTCGCCGCCGCCACGCTGCTGTCCGGCGGCACCGCCCGCCCGGAGCCGCCCCGCCCGCCGTACTTCTGGTCCGACCAGTACGACGTGAAGCTGCAGTTCATCGGGCACGCGGGGGACGCCGACACGGTCACCGTGGAGGAGGGCGACCCCGCGGCCCACAGCTTCCTGGCCGTCTACCGGCAGGGCGAGCGGCCCGTGGCGGTGCTGGGCGTCAACCAGGTCCGGCTGTTCACCCGCTGGCGCCGCCACCTGGAGACCGCGCCGGCCCACACCGGCTGAAGACAGGAGTGAAACCGCATGGTTCATGAAGTACGCGGCGTCGTCGCCACGGGCAAGGGCAAGCCGGTCGGTCTGGAGACGGTCCTGGTGCCGGATCCGGGGCCGGGCGAGGCGCTGGTCAAGGTCCAGGCGTGCGGCGTCTGCCACACCGACCTGCACTACCGCGAGGGCGGCATCGGCGACGACTTCCCGTTCCTGCTCGGCCACGAGGCCGCCGGGGTGGTCGAGGCGGTCGGCCCGGACGTCACCGAGGTCGGGCCGGGCGACTTCGTGGTGCTCAACTGGCGGGCGGTGTGCGGGTCCTGCCGCGCCTGCCTGCGGGGCCGCCCGCAGTACTGTTTCGCCACCCACAACGCCACGCAGAAGATGACGCTCGCGGACGGCACGCCGCTCAGCCCCGCGCTGGGCATCGGCGCGTTCGCCGAGAAGACGCTGGTGGCGGCGGGCCAGTGCACCAAGGTGGACCCGGCGGCCGCACCGGCCGCCGTCGGGCTGCTCGGCTGCGGGGTGATGGCCGGGCTGGGCGCGGCCGTCAACACCGGCGCGGTCGGCCGCGGCGACTCGGTCGCGGTGATCGGCTGCGGCGGCGTCGGCGACGCCGCGGTCGCCGGGGCGCGGCTGGCCGGCGCGACCACGATCATCGCGGTGGACGTGGACGACCGGAAGCTGGAGTGGGCGCGCGGCTTCGGCGCGACGCACACGGTGAACTCCCGCGAGAGCGACCCGGTGGAGGCGATCCGGGAGCTCACCGGCGGGTTCGGCGCGGACGTGGTCATCGAGGCGGTGGGCCGGCCGGAGACGTACCGGCAGGCGTTCTACGCCCGCGACCTGGCGGGCACGGTCGTGCTGGTCGGCGTGCCGACGCCGGAGATGACGCTGGAGCTGCCGCTGCTCGACGTGTTCGGCCGGGGCGGCGCGCTGAAGTCGTCCTGGTACGGCGACTGCCTGCCGAGCCGCGACTTTCCCATGCTCGTCTCGCTCTACCTGCAGGGCCGGCTCGACCTCGACGCGTTCGTCACCGAGACGATCAGCCTGGACGACGTCGAGGAGGCGTTCGCCAGGATGCACCGCGGCGAGGTGCTGCGGTCGGTGGTGGTGCTCTGATGGAGGTCGACAAGGTCGTCACCTCGGGGACGTTCAGCCTGGACGGCGGGACGTGGGAGGTGGACAACAACGTCTGGCTGCTCGGCGACGACGACGAGGTGCTGGTCATCGACGCCGCGCACGACGCCGAGCGGATCGAGGACGCCGTGGCGGGGCGCCGGGTCGTCGGCATCGCGTGCACGCACGCGCACGACGACCACGTGAACGCCGCGCCCGGCCTGGCCGCCCGCACCGGCGCGCCCGTGCTGCTGCACCCGGCCGACGAGGTGCTGTGGAAGCTGGCGCACCCCTCCGCCGTCCCCGGCGGGGAGCTGGCGGACGGCCAGGTCCTGCGGGTCGGCGGCACGGCCGTGCAGGTGCTGCACACGCCCGGCCACGCGCCGGGCGCCGTCTGCCTGTACGTGCCCGAACTGGGTGTGCTCTTCTCCGGCGACACCCTCTTCCGGGGCGGGCCGGGCGCCACGGGCAGGTCCCACAGCGACTTCCCCACGATCATCGCGTCGATCAGCCGGCGCCTGCTCACGCTGCCCGCCGAGACGGTGGTGCACACCGGGCACGGCGACGACACCGGCATCGGAGCCGAGGCTCCGCACCTAGAGGACTGGATCCGCCGCGGACACTGACCCGGCCCCTCACGAAGGAGTAGTCCCGTGACCACCACCACGAGCTCCAGTGTCATCCCCACCCTGCCGGGCCGCTACTACACCGATCCGGACCTGTTCGCCCTGGAGCAGAAGAACGTCTTCGAGGCGATGTGGTTCTGCGCGGTCCGCTCGTCGGACCTGCCGAGGCCGGGCTCGTTCCGCACGGTCCAGGTCGGCGCGGAGAGCATCCTGGTCACCAGGGCCCGCGACGGGTCGGCGCGCGCGTTCTTCAACGTGTGCCGGCACCGCGGCGCCACCCTGTGCACGGAGGAGTCGGGCGAGGTCAAGCGGGCCTTCCAGTGCCCGTACCACGCGTGGACGTACGACCTCGACGGCAAGCTGGTCGCGGCGCCCAACCTGACCAAAATGGCCGACCTCGACCGGGTCGGGTACGGCCTGGTCAAGGTGCACGTGCGCGAGTGGCTCGGCTACGTGTGGGTGTGCCTGGCCGACGAGCCGCCGTCGTTCGAGCAGGACGTGCAGGGCGCGGTCGCCGAACGGCTCGGCACGGTGGAGCTGATCGACAACTACGACGTGCCCAACCTGGAGGTGGGCCGGCGCATCGTCTACGACGTCCGGGCCAACTGGAAGCTCATCGTCGAGAACTTCATGGAGTGCTACCACTGCGCCACCATCCACCCCGAGCTGACCGAGGTGCTGCCGGAGTTCGCCGACGGCTACGCGGCGCAGTACTTCGTCGGCCACGGCGCGGAGTTCGGCGAGGAGGTCGAGGGGTTCACGGTGGACGGCTCGGCCGGGCTCGACCGCATCCCGGGGGTGAGCGAGGAGCAGGACCGGCGCTACTACGCCATCACGATCAAGCCGCAGGTGTTCATCAACCTCGTCCCCGACCACGTTATCCTGCACCGCATGTTCCCTCTCGCCGTCGACCGCACGGTCGTCGAGTGCGACTGGCTCTACTTGCCCGACGTGGTGGCGAGCGGCAAGGATCTGGACAAGTCGGTGGAGCTGTTCCACCGGGTCAACGAGCAGGACTTCGAGGCGTGCGAGCGCTGCCAGCCGGCGATGAGCTCGCGCACCTACCGTGACGGCGGCGTGCTGGTGCCGAGCGAGCACCACATCGGCGCCTTCCACGAGTGGGTCCAGGAACGGATCGGGTGAGCGTGACGGGCGACGACGAGGACGCGGGGCTGCGGGTCGGCCGGCCGAAGGACTGGGCGGGCGGGCTGCCCGCGGTGGGCAACGCGATGCGGATCGCCCGGCGCGAGATGGGCGTCGCCCGCACCGCCCGGACGCTGCTGCGGGTCAACCAGAAGGACGGCTTCGACTGCCCGGGGTGCGCCTGGCCGGAGGGCGCGCACCGCAGCCCGGCGGAGTTCTGCGAGAACGGCGCGAAGGCCGTCGCCGAGGAGGCCACGACCCGCCGGGTGACGCCGGAGTTCTTCGCGGCGCACCCGGTGGGCGAGCTGGCCGTGCGCAGCGACCACTGGCTCGGCGGGCAGGGCCGGCTCACCGAGCCGATGCACAAGCCGGCCGGGTCCGACCACTACGTGCCGGTGAGCTGGGAGACGGCGTTCGAGATCGTCGCCCGGGAGCTGCGCGCGCTCGACGGCCCCGACGAGGCGGTGTTCTACACCTCGGGCCGCACCTCCAACGAGGCGGCCTTCGCCTACCAGCTCCTCGTGCGCCGGTTGGGCACCAACAACCTGCCCGACTGCTCCAACATGTGCCACGAGTCCAGCGGCTCGGCGCTCACCGAGACGCTGGGCATCGGCAAGGGCACGGTGTCGCTGGACGACCTGCACCGCGCCGAATTGATCTTCGTGGTGGGGCAGAACCCCGGCACCAACCATCCCCGCATGCTCACCGCGCTGGAGAAGGCCAAGCGGGGCGGGGCGCGGATCATCGCCGTCAACCCGCTGCCCGAGGCCGGCCTGCTGCGCTTCAAGAACCCGCAGCACGTGTCCGGCCTGGGGCGCGGCACGGCACTCGCCGACCGGTTCCTGCAGATCCGGCTCAACGGCGACCTGGCGCTGTTCCAGGCGCTGTCGTCGCTGCTGCTCGACAGCGCGGACCGGGTGTTCGTCGCGGAGCACACGCACGGGTTCGAGGCGTGGGCGGAGCACATCCGCGGCCTCGACTGGGACCGGGTGCTCGCCGCGACCGGCCTGACCCGGGCCGAGGTGGAGGAGACGGCCGCCGACGTCCGCGCGGCAGGCTCGGTGGTCGTCTGCTGGGCCATGGGTCTGACCCAGCACCGCAACTCGGTGGCGACGATCCGCGAGGTGGTCAACTTCCTGCTGCTGCGCGGCAACGTGGGCCGGCCGGGGGCGGGGGTGTGCCCGGTGCGCGGCCACTCCAACGTGCAGGGCGACCGGACGATGGGCATCTACGAGAAGCCGTCGGCCGCCTTCCTCGACGCGCTGGGCGCGGAGTTCGGCTTCGAGCCGCCGCGCCGCCATGGTCTCGACACGGTCGAGGCGATCCGGGCCATGCGGGACGGCCGGGCGAAGGTCTTCTTCGGCATGGGCGGCAACTTCGTCCGGGCCACGCCCGACAGCGCGGTGACGGAGGCGGCGCTGCGCCGTACCCGGCTGACCGTGCAGGTGTCCACGAAGCTCAACCGGTCGCACGCGGTGTGCGGCGAGGAGGCGCTGATCCTGCCGACGCTGGGCCGCACCGAGCGTGACCCCGGCGGCTACGTGACGGTCGAGGACTCGATGGGGCTGGTGCACGCCTCGCGGGGCCGGCTGGAGCCGGCGTCGCCGCACCTGCTGTCGGAGGTGGCCATCGTCTGCCGGCTGGCGCGGGCCGTCCTCGGCGACGACCCGCACGTGCCGTGGGCGGACTTCGAGCGCGACCACGGCGCGATCAGGGACCGGATCGCGCGGGTGATCCCCGGCTTCGAGGATTTCAACGCGCGGGCGCCGGGCGGGTTCGCGCTGCCGAACGCGCCGCGTGACGAGCGCCGTTTCCCGACCGCGACCGGCCGCGCCAACTTCACCGTCAACGAGTTGGAGGTGCTGGAGGTCCCGCCGGGCAGGCTCCTGCTGCAGACGGTCCGCAGCCACGACCAGTACAACACCACCGTGTACGGCCTCGACGACCGCTACCGGGGGGTGAAGGCGGGGCGCAGGGTGGTGTTCGTGCACCCGGACGACCTGGCCGAGCGAGGCCTGGCCGACGGCGACGTGGTGGACCTGGTCAGCGAGTGGCCGGACGGGGAGCGGATGGCCGAGGGCTTCCGGGTGATCGCCTATCCCACGGCCCGGGGCTGCTGCGCGGCCTACTTCCCGGAGACGAACGTGCTGGTGCCGCTCGACTCGGTGGCCGAGACGTCCAACACCCCGACGTCGAAGAGCGTGGTGATCCGGCTGGTCAGGCCTGGTCCGCGTACCCCAGCCGGCGGCTGATCTCCTCGGCGCCCTGCACGAGCCGGGGGGCCAGGTCGTGCATGCGTTCGGCGCTGAAGCGGTAGGCGGGGCCGGAGGCGCTGACGGCGGCGACGACCTCGCCGTGGTAGGAGCGGATGGGCGCGGCCATCGCGTTCAGCCCTTCCTCCAGCTCCTCCAGGCAGTAGGCGTAGCCCGTGCGGCGGGTCTCGGCGAACTGCAGCTCCAGCGCGTCGAGGTCGGTGATCGTCTTGGGGGTGAAGCTCTCCAGCTCGTCCTGGTCCAGCAGCCGTCGGCGCTCGCTCTCGTCCAGGTGGGCGACCAGCGCCTTGCCGCTGGAGGTGGCGTGCAGCGGGGTGATCTGGCCGACCCAGTTGTACGCGGTGACGGCCGAGGGTCCGCGTACCTGGTCGAGGTTGACCGCGTGGGCGGAGCGGAGCACGGCGATGTTGACGGTCTCGCCGATGTCCTCGGCGAGCCGCTGGCAGACCGGCCGGGCGCGGCCGATGACGTCCATCTGGGTGCTGACGCCTCCGGCGAGCCGGATGATGCCGAACCCGAGCCGGTACTTGCCGCGGTCCTCGGCCTGCTCCACCAGGCCGCGCGCCTCCAGGGCGCCGAGCAGCCGGAAGGCGGTCGACTTGTGCACGTCGATCTCGGCGGCGACCTCGCTGACGCCGGCTTCGCCGCGCCGCGACAGGATCTCCAGCACGCTGATGGCCCTGTCGACGGACTGCACGCCTCCACTGCCCGAATCGTTGCTCATAGCGAAACTGTAAGTGCTTGAGGCAACCTTGTGCGCACAGATGCCGAAAAGATCTCCTGTTGCGACTAGTGAAACGCAGTGCGTATAGCGCTACGATTCGGTGAAACGTGCGATGAGACGAGGCACAATGACGTCACAGCAGTACGACTTCGTCATCGTCGGAGGTGGCTCGGCGGGCTGCGCCCTGGCCAACCGGCTCTCCGCGGACCCCGACACGCAGGTGCTGGTCCTGGAGGCCGGCCGTCCCGACTATCCGTGGGACGTGTTCATCCACATGCCGGCCGCGCTCCCGTTTCCCATCGGCAACCGTTTCTACGACTGGGGCTACGAGTCCGAGCCGGAGCCGCACATGCGCGGGCGGCGCGTCTACCACGCCCGTGGCAAGGTGCTCGGCGGCTCCAGCAGCATCAACGGCATGATCTTCCAGCGCGGCAACCCGCTCGACTACGAACGCTGGGCAGCCGACCCCGGCATGAAGAGCTGGGACTACGCGCACTGCCTGCCCTACTTCAAACGGATGGAGAACTGCCTGGCCGACCCCGGGACCCCCTTCCGGGGCCACGACGGGCCGCTGGCCCTGGAGCGCGGCCCCGCGACGACCCCGCTGTTCGCGGCGTTCTTCGAGGCCGTCCAGGAGGCCGGCTACCCGCTCACCGACGACGTCAACGGCTACCGGCAGGAGGGCTTCGCCAGGTTCGACCGCAACATCCGGCGGGGCCGCCGGCTCAGCGCCGCCCGCGCCTACCTGCACCCCGTGCGCAGGCGGCCCAACCTCACGGTCAGGACGCGGGCGCTCGTCTCGCGCGTGCTGTTCGAGGGCACGCGGGCCGTCGGAGTGGAGTACGACGGCGGCACCGTGCGGGCCAAGGAGGTCATCCTGTGCGGCGGCGCCATCAACTCGCCGCAGCTCCTGCAGCTCTCCGGCGTCGGCAACGCCGCGGAGCTGGGCGCCCTCGGCGTCCGCGTCGTCCATGACCTGCCGGGCGTCGGCGAGAACCTCCAGGACCACCTGGAGGTCTACATCCAGCACGGCTGCTCGCAGCCCGTCTCCATGCAGCCCAACCTAAGCAAGTGGCGCCACCCGTGGATCGGCGCGCAGTGGCTGTTCGCCCGCCGGGGACCCGGCGCGACCAACCACTTCGAGGCCGGCGGCTTCGTGCGGAGCAACGAGGACGTCGACTACCCGAACCTGATGTTCCACTTCCTGCCCATCGCCGTCCGCTACGACGGCTCCGCCCCGGCGGGCGGGCACGGCTACCAGGTGCACGTCGGGCCGATGTACTCCGACGCCCGCGGCTCGGTCAAGATCAGGAGCACTGACCCGCGCGAGCACCCCGCGCTGCGCTTCAACTACCTGTCCACCGAGCAGGACCGGCGCGAGTGGGTCGAGGCCGTCCGGGTGGCCCGGCACATCCTCGGCCAGCCGGCGCTGGGCGCGTACAGCACCGGCGAGGTGTCGCCCGGACCGGCCGTAGAGACCGACGAGCAGATCCTCGACTGGGTGGCCAGGGACGGGGAGACGGCGCTGCACCCGTCGTGCACGGCCCGGATGGGCGTCGACGAGATGTCCGTGGTGGACCCCGACACGATGCGCGTGCACGGCGTGGACGGGCTGCGCGTGGTGGACGCCTCGGTCATGCCGTACGTCACCAACGGCAACATCTACGCGCCGGTCATGATGCTGGCGGAGAAGGCGGCCGACCTCATCCTCGGCAACACGCCGCTCGCGCCCGACACGACCGCGTTCTACCGGCACTGCGCGTGAAAGGAGGCGGTGGGGGCCGCCGCGCCCCCACCGCCTCCCGCTCGCGGTGTCTCCCGCTCCGCTGTTCAGCGGAAGACGACGGTCCGGTCGCCGTTCAGCAGCACCCGCTGCTCGCTGTGCCACTTCACGGCGCGGGCCAGCACCTGCGCCTCGACGTCCCGGCCGGCCGTGATCAGGTCGTCGGGGTCGAGTTCGTGGTCCACCCGGACGACGTCCTGCTCGATGATCGGCCCCTCGTCGAGGTCGGCCGTCACGTAGTGCGCGGTCGCGCCGATCAGCTTGACGCCGCGCTCGTGCGCCTGGTGGTACGGCTTGGCGCCCTTGAACCCCGGCAGGAAGGAGTGGTGGATGTTGATGGCCCGCCCTTCGAGCCGCTTGCACAGGTCGTCCGACAGCACCTGCATGTAGCGGGCGAGCACCACGAGGTCCACGTCGTACTCGGCGACCAGCTCCAGCACCCTGGCCTCGGCCTGCGCCTTGGTGTCGGGGGTGACCGGCACGTGGTGGTAGGGCACCCCGTAGGAGGCGGCCAGCGGCTCCAGGTCGGGGTGGTTGGAGACGATCGCCGGGATCTCGATGTTGAGCGCGCCGCCCTGGCGGCGGAACAGCAGGTCGTTCAGGCAGTGACCGAACTTCGACACCATGATGAGCGCCCGGGTGGGCGTCGCGGCGTCGTTGAGCCGCCAGGTCATCTGGAACGACTCGGCGACGTAGGTGAAGCCGGCGCGCAGCTCCTCCAGCCCGTGCTGGGCGGCGAAGTGCACGCGCATGAAGAAGCCGCCGCCTCTGCGGTCGTTGAACTGCTTGCTCTGCAGCATGTTGCCGCCGTGCTGCACCAGGAAGCTGGTCACGGCGTACACGATGCCCGGCTTGTCGGAACAGGCGACCGTGAGGACGAACTCGCGTCCGGGATCGGGCCGAGGAGACATCACACCTCCTAGTGTTGCGTATAGCGCAAAGTGGTGATGTATGCGCAACAGCGTGGCCGTGGAGGGCCGGTCCCGTCAAGGGGGCGGTCGCCTGGCGTGACGGCCGCACTTCGCACCGATTTGGGGTGTGATGTGCGCCACCTCTTGACGTGGTGGAGTTAAGCGGTCAATCCTGTTCCTCACTAAGCATTGTCTTGCGCGATACGCAACGATCAGAGGTGTGCCGATGACCGATCTCTACATCGGCGGCACGTGGACCAAGCCGGCCGACGGTGGGCAGCGCCGCATTCACTCGCCCGCCGACGGCAGCGTCGTGACCACGGTCGCAGAAGCCACCGCGACCGACACCGTCGCCGCCATCCGGGCCGCCCGGCACGCGTTCGACCACGGCCCCTGGCCGGCCACCCCGGCGCGGGAGCGCGGCGCGCTGCTCCACCGGGTGGCCGACCTGCTGGAGCGCGACCGCGACGGCTTCGCCCGCGCCGAGTCCGGCGACACCGGCAAGCGGCTCGTGGAGAGCGAGTACGACGTCGACGACTGTGTGGCCTGCCTGCGCCACTTCGCCGGCGTTGCCGGCACCGACGCGGGCCGCGTCGTCGACACCGGCCGCGACGACGCCATCAGCCGGATCGTCCACGAGCCGATCGGCGTGTGCGGCCTCATCACCCCGTGGAACTACCCGCTCCTCCAGGCAACGTGGAAGGTGGCCCCGGCGCTCGCGGCCGGCGACACGTTCGTGCTCAAGCCGAGCGAGCTGACCCCCAGCACCGCGATCCTGCTCATGCGGGCCCTGGAGGAGGCCGGCCTGCCCGCCGGCGTCGCCAACCTGGTGCTGGGAGCGGGGGCGAGCGCCGGCGCGCCGCTCGCCGAGCACCCCGACGTGGACCTCGTCTCGTTCACCGGCGGCCTGGAGACCGGCCGGCGGATCATGGCGGCGGCGTCGGCCACGGTCAAGCGGGTGGCGCTGGAGCTCGGCGGCAAGAACCCCAACATCGTCTTCGCCGACGCCGACTTCGAGACCGCCGTGGACTTCGCGCTCACCGCCGTGTTCCTGCACTCCGGCCAGGTGTGCTCGGCCGGCGCGCGGCTGCTCGTGGAGGACCCGCTGGCCGACGCGTTCGTGGCCGAGCTGGTACGGCGGGCCGAGCTGATCCGCCCCGGCGGCCCGTTCGACCCCGAGGCGCACACCGGGCCGCTCATCTCCGCCGCGCACCTGGCCAAGGTCGAGGAGTACGTGGCGGCGGGCCTGGCGGAGGGCGCGGTGCTGCGCTGCGGCGGCGAGCGGCTCACCGGCCCCGGCTTCGACCAGGGCTTCTTCTACCCGCCGACCGTGCTGGACGCGTGCAAGCAGGGCATGCGGGTAGTACGTGAGGAGTCGTTCGGCCCCGTTCTCACCGTGGAACGCTTCTCCGGCGAGGACGAGGCCGTCCGCCTCGCCAACGACACCGAGTACGGCCTCGCGGGCGCCGTCTGGACCCAGGACGCCGGCCGGGCGCAGCGCGTGGCGGGCCGGCTGCGGGCCGGCACGGTGTGGATCAACGACTACCACCCCTACGTGCCGCAGGCCGAATGGGGCGGTTTCAAGCAGTCGGGCATCGGCCGCGAGCTGGGGCCGGCCGGGCTGGACGAGTACCGAGAGATCAAGCACGTGTGGCAGAACACCCGCCCGCGTCCCCAGCGGTGGTTCCCAGCGAACTGACGCTCCGACGACCGCGCCGACGACCAAGAGGTGGTCATGACTGTGCCGTCAGTGGCCGAACGTAGTGCACCCGACACCGACACCACGCCCGTCCTCGCCGTCCGCGACCTGTGGAAGGTGTTCGGCCCCAAGGCCGACGGCGTCGTCGGCAGCACCCTCAGCCGCCGGGAGCTCAAGGAGCGGACGGGCTGCGTCGCGGCCGTCCGCGACGTCTCCTTCGAGGTGCGCAGGGGCGAGGTGTTCGTCGTCATGGGCCTGTCCGGCTCGGGCAAGTCGACGCTGGTCCGCTGCCTGACCCGGCTGATCGAGCCCACGGCCGGCGAGGTGCTGCTGGACGGCGAGGACGTCCGCAAGGCCGACGACCGCAGGCTGCGCGAGCTGCGCAGGCACCGCATGGCGATGGTCTTCCAGCACTTCGGCCTGCTGCCGCACCGCTGCGTGCTCGAGAACGTCGCCTTCGGCCTGGAGATCCGCGGGGTGACCAAGCGGGAGCGCTACGCCAGGGCCCGAGAGGTGGTGGGCCTGGTCGGGCTCACCGGCTTCGAGAACTCCTATCCCGACCAGCTCTCCGGCGGCATGCAGCAGCGGGTCGGCCTGGCCCGGGCGCTCGCGGCCGACCCCGAGGTGCTGCTGTTCGACGAGCCGTTCTCCGCGCTGGACCCGCTGATCCGGCGCGAGATGCAGAACGAGGTCATCCGCCTGCACCACGAGGTCGGCAAGACGATGATCTTCATCACGCACGACCTGTCCGAGGCGCTGAAGCTGGGCGACCGGATCCTCATCATGCGTGACGGCGAGCTGGTCCAGGTGGGCACGCCCGACCAGGTGGTGGGCGCGCCGGCCGACGACTACGTCAGGGACTTCGTCAGCGACATCCCCCGCTCGCACGTGCTGACGCTGCGCTGGATCATGCGCCCGCCGCAGGCCGGCGAGCCGCTCGACGGCCCGGAGCTGGGCCCCGACGTGGTGATCCGCGACGCCGTGCACGCCGTGCTCTGCGCCGACCGGCCGGTGCGGGTCACCGACGGCGACAGCCTGCTCGGCGTGGTGACCAGCGCGGAGATCCTGGAGGTCATCGCCGGGGGGCAGCACTGATGGCGGCCGTGAACGTGGTCGCCGCGCGGGTCGCCGCCCGGCTGCCGGCCCGCGCCCCCTTGGTCCTCGCGGTGCTCGCGGCGTGGGTGCTGGGCTGGGTGCTGCTGCGCGGCCGCGACACGCTGCAACTCGGCGGGGCGGAGCTGACCTCGCTGCACACCTCGCTCGGCGACGGCATGGACGCCGTGGACGCCGGCCGCGACAGCAACCCGTTCTTCCTGTACTTCGTCAACTACATCCGGCTCTTCCTCGACGAGGCCGTGACGTTCGTCCAGGCTCTGATCAGCCAGCCGTCGTTCGGCCGGCCGGTCCCCGTGCTCGGCTGGCTCGGCGTGGTGGGCCTGGCCACCGCCGTCGCCTTCCTGTACGGCAACCGGAAGGTGGCGCTGCTGACCGCCGCCGGGTTCCTGTCGTTCGGCGTGCTCGGCCTGTGGCAGGAGAGCATGGACACCTTGGCGCTGACGCTGACCGCGGTGACGCTGTCGCTGGCCGTCGGCATCCCGCTCGGCGTGTGGGCCGGGCTGAGCGACCGCTTCCACCGGCTGGTCACCCCGGTGCTGGACTTCATGCAGACGATGCCGACGTTCGTCTACCTGGCGCCGCTCACCCTGTTCTTCCTCATCGGCCCGGCCAGCGCGACGGTCGCCACCATGATCTACGCGATCCCGCCGGCCATCCGGATCACCGCGCACGGCATCAGGCAGGTCTCGGCCGAGACGCTGGAGGCGAGCGCCTCGCTCGGCGTCACCCGGGTGCAGGCGCTGCGGCATGTCCGGCTGCCGATGGCCAAGCAGACGATCATCGTCGGCGTCAACCAGACCATCATGGCCGCCCTGTCCATGGCCACCATCGCGGCGCTCATCGACGCGCCCGGCCTGGGCAAGACCGTGCTGAAGGCGCTGCAGACGCTCGACGTCGGCACCGCGTTCAACGCCGGGCTGGCCATCGTCGTCATGGCCGTGGTGCTCGACCGGGCGACCTCGGCGGCCAGCCGCCGCGTCGAGGCGGAGCGCCGGGCCGGCCGGCGGCGCACCGTGCGCGGCCGCCGTCTGGAGGTCGCGGGCGTCCTCGGCGTGGCCGCCGTGCTCGGCTACCTGTCGTACACCTACGTGTGGGCGGCGGAGTTCCCCGCCCAGGCCAACCTGGGCTTCGCCGTGCGCGGCGCGGCCGACGCCGCGAGCCTGTGGGTGCAGGACAGCCTGGTCACCTACACCGACGCGGTCAAGAACGGGCTCACCAACGGGCTGCTCAACCCGTTCGAGGCGCTGCTGACCGGCTCGCCCTGGTGGCTGGTCGCCGCCGTGGCCGTGGCGGTCGCGCTGCTCGTCGGCAGCGTGCGGGCGGCGCTGGTCACCACGGCCGGGCTGCTGGCGCTGGTGCTGCTCGGGCTGTGGCAGGACAGCATGGTCACGCTCGCCTCCACGCTCGTCGCGACGATCCTCGTCATGGTGCTCGGCGTGATCGTCGGGGTGTGGATGGGCCGCAGCGACCGGGCCGACACGCTGCTGCGGCCGGTGCTGGACGCGGGGCAGACCATGCCGGCCTTCGTCTACCTGGTGCCCATCCTCGGCCTGTTCGGGCCGACGCGGTTCACCGCGATCATCGCGGCCGTGGTGTTCGCCGCGCCGATCGCGATCAAGCTGGTCGCCGAGGGCATCAGGCGGGTCTCGGCCACCACCGTCGAGGCGGCCACCTCGGCCGGCGCGAGCACCTGGCAGCTCATCTCCAAGGTGCAGCTCCCGATGGCGCGCAGCGCCCTGACGCTGGCGGCCAGCCAGGGGCTCATCTATGTGCTGTCCATGGTGGTCGTCGGCGGCCTGGTCGGCGCGGGGGCCCTCGGCTACGACGTCGTGGCCGGCTTCTCCCAGCACCAGCTGCGCGGCAAGGGGCTGGCCGCCGGGCTGGCCATCGTCGTGCTCGGCATCGTGCTCGACCGCGTCATGAGGGCCGCCACCGAGCGGGCCGACGCCGCCGCGCACGGTGCGCTCCACGGCGGGTCCCAGGGCGGATCCCAGGGCGGGTCCCATGACAGATGACGGACACCGGCCGGCGGCCGGTGAGAACCAGGAGGACCAGGTGGCAGTTACCAGGAGCGGAAAGGTCCGGGCGGCCGCGCTCGCGACGGGCGCCGGCCTCCTGCTCACCGCGTGCGGCGGGGCGAAGGTGGGCGAGGTGCAGTCCGGCGCGAGCAGCGCGGCGAGCGGGCCGGGGGGTTGCGGCACCGTCAACCTCGCGATCAACCCGTGGGTGGGTTACGAGGCCAACGCCGCCGTCATCGCGCACGTGGCCGAGAAGCAGCTCGGCTGCAAGGTGGTCAAGAAGGACCTGAAGGAGGAGGTGGCCTGGCAGGGGTTCGCCACCGGCGAGGTCGACGCGATCGTGGAGAACTGGGCCCACGACGACCTGAAGAAGAAGTACATCGACGAGCAGAAGGTCGCGGTGAACGCCGGGCCGACCGGCAACAAGGGCGTCATCGGCTGGTACGTGGCCCCGTGGCTGGCGCAGAAGTACCCGGACATCACCGACTGGAAGAACCTCAACAAGTACGCCTCCCTGTTCAAGACGTCCGAGTCCGGCGGCAAGGGGCAGCTCCTCGACGGCGACCCGTCGTTCGTCACCAACGACGGGGCCCTGGTCAAGAACCTGAAGCTGGACTACAAGGTCGTCTACGCCGGCAGTGAGACGGCGCTCATCTCGGCCTTCCGCCAGTCGGAGAAGCTGCAGAAACCGGTGCTCGGCTACTTCTACGAGCCGCAGTGGTTCCTGTCGGAGCTGCGGCTGGTCAAGGTGAACCTGCCGGCCTGGACCGAGGGCTGCGACGCCGACGCGGAGAAGGTGGCCTGCGACTACCCGCCGTACGAGCTGGACAAGATCGTCAGCAAGAAGTTCGCCGACTCGGGCAGCCCCGCGTACACGCTGGTCAAGAACTTCACGTGGACGAACGAGGACCAGAACCTGGTGGCCAAGTACATCGCCGAGGACAAGATGAAGCCGGAGGAGGCGGCCGCGAAGTGGGTGGCCGACAACCCGGACAAGGTGAAGGGCTGGCTGCCCGCCGGATGAGGATGCGCCGCGCCCGGCCCGGTCGACGTGAGCTGCGACCGGGCCGGGCGCGCGCGTGTTGTTGGACCGTTCCCGGTGAGCCGTGCAAACCGTATGGAATCCGGCAGAACACCCCCTTGACACCCGGAACGGAGCAAGCGACGCTTGTTGCGAAAAGCGCGTTTGGTTGCATATTTCGCAACAACGGAGGTGGCTATGACGGGCCCTAGCGTCGTCATCATCGGCGCCGGAGTGGTCGGCGCGGCTCTCGCCGACGAGCTGTCCGCCCGCGGCTGGACCGACGTCACCGTCGTCGACCAGGGAGACGTACCCGCCACCGGCGGCTCCTCCTCCCACGCCCCCGGTCTGGTCTTCCAGATCAACGGCTCCAAGACGATGACAGAGATGGCCCGCTACACCGTCGAGAAGTTCGTCGAACTGGACAGCTTCCACCAGGTGGGCGGGCTCGAAGTGGCCACCACCCCCGAACGGCTCGCCGAGCTGCATCGCCGCCACGGCTGGGCGGCCTCCTGGGGGATCGAGACCCACCTGCTCTCGCCGGAGGAGAGCGTCGCCCGCCACTCGCTGCTCGACCCCGGCACGGTGCTCGGCGGCCTGCACATCCCCACCGACGGCCTGGCCAAGGCAGTCAAGGCCGTGGACGCCCAGCTCGCCCGCGCCCGCTCCCGCGGCGTCCGGGTGCTGCCCAGGCACGAGGTGCTCGACATCACCACCGAGGGCGGCCGGGTCAAGACGGTCGTCACCGACCACGGCGAGCTCCCCGCCGACATCGTCGTCTGCTGCGCCGGCATCTGGGGGCCCAAGGTCGCCCGCATGGTCGGCATGGAACTGCCGCTCGTCCCGCTCGCCCACCAGCTCGCCTGGACCGGCCAGGTGCCCGACCTGGCCGGGCAGACCGTCGAGGCGTCCCGGCCGATCCTGCGCCACCAGGACGCCGACCTCTACTACCGCGAGCGCTTCGACACCCTCGGCATCGGCTACTACGGCCACCGCCCCATGCCCGTCAGCGCCGACGACATCCTGTCCGTGGACGAGGCCGAGGTGATGCCCTCGGTGCTCACCTTCACCCCCGACGACTTCGCCGACGCCTGGACCGAGACGCGACGGCTGCTGCCGTCCACCCGCTCGGCCAAGGTCGAGGAGGGCATCAACGGGCTGTTCTCCTTCACCACCGACCACCTGCCGCTGCTGGGCGAGTCGCGCGACGTCGCCGGCTTCTGGGTCGCCGAGGCCGTCTGGGTCACCCACTCCGCCGGAGTCGGCCGGGCCATGGCCGAATGGCTCGTGGACGGCCACTGCGGCTCCTTCGACCTGCACGAGTGCGACGTCAACCGGTTCGAGCCGCACCAGATCGCCCCCGACTACGTGCGGGCCCGCGGCTGCCAGAACTACGTCGAGGTCTACGACATCATCCACCCGCTCCAGCCGATGGAGGAGCCGCGCCCGCTGCGCACCAGCCCCTTCCACGTCCGGCAGCGGGAGCTCGGCGCGACGTTCCTGGAAGCGTCCGGCTGGGAACGCCCGCAGTGGTACGAGGCCAACGCCCCCCTGGTGGCCGGCCGCGACATCCCCACGCCGGGCGACTGGGCGGCCCGCCACTGGTCGCCGATCGTCGCCGCCGAGGCCCAGGCCACCCGCGAGAACGTCGCCCTGTACGACATGACCGCGCTCAAGCGGCTGGAGGTCGGCGGCCCGGGAGCCGTCGCCTTCCTGCAACGGCTCACCACCGGCGACGTGGACAAGGCCGTCGGCTCCGTGACGTACTGCCTGCTGCTCGACGTGGACGGCGGCATCCGCAGCGACGTCACCGTGGCCCGGCTTGGCCCCCAGGAGTTCCAGGTCGGCGCGAACGGCAACCTCGACCTCGACTGGTTCGAGCGGCACCGGCCCGCCGACGTGTTCGTCCGCGACCTCACCCCCGGCACCTGCTGCGTCGGCGTGTGGGGCCCGAAGGCGCGCGACCTCGTCCAGCCGCTCACCCGCGCCGACCTCAGGGCGCTGCGCTACTTCCGCGGCACCCGCACCCACATCGGCAACGTGCCCGTCACCATGCTCCGCCTCTCCTACGTCGGCGAGCTGGGCTGGGAGATCTACACCACCGCCGACCTCGGCCTGAAACTGTGGGACACGCTCTGGGAGGCGGGCCGCGACCACGGCGTCATCGCCGCCGGCCGGGGCGCCTTCACCAGCCTGCGCCTGGAGAAGGGCTACCGCTCCTTCGGCACCGACATGACCTTCGAGCACGACCCCTACGAGGCCGGGCTGGGCTTCGCCGTCAAGCTCGACAAGGGCGACTTCATCGGCCGCGAGGCGCTGCTCGCCCGCAAGGAGTCGGTCACCCGCAGGCTCGCCTGCCTGCTCACCGACGAGGTCGTCATGGGCAGGGAGCCCGTGTACGACGGCGACCGGCCCGTCGGCTACGTCACCAGCGCCGCCTACGGCCACACGATCGGCCGGGCCATCGCCTACGCGTGGCTGCCCGCCTCGCTCGCCACCCCGGGCCGAAGGCTCCACCTCGGCTACTTCGACCGGCGGGTCGAGGCCGTGGTGGCCGAGGAGCCCCTGTTCGACCCGGCGATGACCCGGCTGCGCGGTTAGGAAAGGACGCACATGATCGACACCCCGCTCGAAGCGCTGGACCCCGAGGTGCACGCGGCGATCGGCGCGGAGCTGGCCAGGCAGCGCTCCACACTGGAGATGATCGCCTCCGAGAACTTCGCCCCGCTGGCCGTCATGGCCGCCCAGGGCTCCGTCCTGACCAACAAGTACGCCGAAGGCTACCCCGGCCGGCGCTACTACGGCGGCTGCGAGCACGTCGACGTGGTCGAGCAGCTCGCCGTCGACCGGGTCAGGGCGCTGTTCGGCGCCGAGGCCGCCAACGTGCAGCCGCACTCGGGCGCCCAGGCCAACGCCGCCGCCATGGCCGCCCTGCTGGAGCCGGGCGACACGATCCTCGGGCTCGACCTGGCCCACGGCGGCCACCTCACCCACGGCATGCGCATCAACTTCTCCGGACGCCTCTACGACGTCGTCTCCTACCACGTCCGCGCGAGCGACCACCTGGTGGACATGGACGAGGTCGAGCGGCTGGCCCGCGAGCACCGGCCCAAGCTGATCATCGCCGGCTGGTCCGCGTACCCCCGGCAGCTCGACTTCGCCGCCTTCCGCCGGATCGCCGACGAGGTGGGCGCCTACCTCATGGTGGACATGGCGCACTTCGCCGGGCTCGTCGCGGCGGGCCTGCACCCCTCGCCCGTGCCGCACGCCCATGTGGTCACCACCACCACGCACAAGACCCTCGGCGGGCCGCGCGGCGGCGTCGTGCTGTCCACAGCCGACCTCGCCAAGAAGATCAACTCGGCGGTGTTCCCCGGCCAGCAGGGCGGGCCGCTGGAGCACGTCATCGCCGCCAAGGCCGTGGCGTTCAAGGTGGCGGCCGGGGAGGCGTTCCGCGACCGGCAGCGGCGCACGCTGGAGGGCGCGCGCATCCTCGCCGACCGGCTGCTCGCCGCCGACGCCGTCGCCGCCGGCGTCAGGGTGCTCACCGGCGGCACCGACGTGCACCTCGTCCTGGTGGACCTGCGCGAGTCCGAGCTGGACGGCAAGCAGGCCGAGGACCGGCTGCACACCGCCGGCATCACGGTCAACCGCAACGCCGTGCCCTTCGACCCGCGCCCGCCGATGGTCACCTCCGGGCTGCGCATCGGCACGCCCGCGCTGGCCACGCGCGGCTTCGCCGCCGGTGACTTCCGCGAGGTCGCCGACGTCATCGCCGCCGCCCTCACCGCCGGGGCCGACCTGACGTTCCTGCGCGGCCGGGTCGAGGCCCTCGCCGGCAAGCACCCCCTGTACGGCGGGCTCCGATGACGCCCCGCCCGCCCGGCGCGGACCTGCCCGAGCACCCCGACCGGCTGTGGACCGCCGCCGAGCCGAAACGCTCCTACGACGTGGTCATCGTCGGCGGCGGCGGCCACGGCCTGGCCACCGCCTACTACCTGGCCAGGAACCACGGCATCACGAACGTCGCCGTCCTGGAGCGCGGCTGGCTGGCCGGCGGCAACATGGCGCGCAACACCACCATCATCCGCTCCAACTATCTGTGGGACGAGAGCGCCGGCATCTACGAACACGCGCTCAAACTCTGGGAGGGGCTGGAGGCGGAGCTGGACTACCCGCTGCTGTTCAGCCAGCGCGGCGTGCTCAACCTCGCCCACAGCCTCCAGGACGTCCGCGACGGCGTCCGCCGCGTCGAGGCCAACCGGCTCAACGGCGTGGACGCCGAGTGGCTGGACCCCCGGCAGGTCCAGGAGGTCTGCCCGATCGTGGACGTCTCGCCCGACGTCCGCTACCCGGTGCTCGGCGCCACCTTCCAGCCGCGCGCGGGCATCGCCAAGCACGACCACGTCGCCTGGGGCTACGCCCGGGCCGCGGCGGCGCTCGGCGTCGAGTTCGTCGAGAACTGCGAGGTCACCGGGCTGCGGGTGAGCGGCGGCCGGGTCACCGGCGTCGAGACGACGCGCGGCACGATCGCGGCGGGCCGGGTGGCGCTGTGCGCCGCCGGCCACACGTCCGTCGTCGCCGCGACCGCCGGCATCGACCTGCCGCTGCAGAGCCACCCGCTGCAGGCGCTCGTCTCCGAGCTGCTGGAACCCGTCCACCCGACGGTCGTCATGTCCAACGCCGTCCACGTGTACGTCAGCCAGGCCCACAAGGGCGAACTCGTGATGGGGGCGGGCATCGACGCGGCCAACTCCTACCGGCAGCGGGGCGCGTTCCACATCATCGAGCGGCAGATGGCGGCGGCGCTGGAGCTGTTCCCGATCTTCGCCCGCGCGCACGTGCTGCGCACCTGGGGCGGCGTCGTGGACGTCTCACCGGACGCTTCGCCCATCGTCGGGCTGAGCCCCGTGGACGGCCTCTACCTCAACTGCGGGTGGGGCACCGGCGGCTTCAAGGCCACGCCCGGCGTGGGCTGGTGCTTCGCCCACACGGTGGCGAACGACGCGCCGCACCCGCTCAACGCCCCCTTCTCCCTTGACCGATTCGTCACCGGGGCGCTCGTCGACGAGCACGGCGCCGCCGCGGTCGCGCACTGAGGACGTCACATGCTGCTGATCCCATGCCCCTGGTGCGGCCCACGCGAGGAGGCCGAGTTCCACTACGGCGGGCAGGCCCACGTCGCCTACCCCGACGACCCGGCCGCGCTCTCCGACGAGGAGTGGGCCCGCTACCTGTTCTTCCGCGACAACCCCAAAGACGCCTTCGCCGAGCGCTGGAGCCACTCCGCGGGCTGCCGCCGCTGGTTCAACGCCGTGCGCGACACCGCGACCAACGAGATCCACGCCGTCTACCGGGTGGGCGAGCCCCGGCCGGTGACCTCGTGAGGCGCGCGAGCGGCGGCCGGATCGACCGGTCGCGGACCCTGCGCTTCACCTTCGACGGGCAGGAGTACACCGGCCACCCCGGCGACACCCTCGCCTCCGCCCTGCTCGCGGCCGGCGTCCACCGGGTCGCCACCAGCGTGAAGCTCGGCCGCCCGCGCGGCGTGTTCTCCGCCGGGAGCGAGGAGCCCAGCGCGGTCGTCCAGATCGAGGCGCCGTTCCCCGAGCCGATGCTGCTCGCCACCACCGTCGAGCTGTACGACGGGCTCGCCGCCACCAGCGTCGCCGGCCGGGGCCGGCTGGCCGCCGAACCGGACCCGGCCCGCTACGACGCCGTCCACGCCCACTGCGACGTGCTCGTGGTCGGCGCGGGACCGGCCGGGCTGGCCGCCGCCCGCGCGGCGGCGGCCGGCGGGGCGCGCGTGATCCTCGCCGACGAGCGGCCCGAGCCGGGCGGCAGCCTGCTCGGCACCGGAGAGAGCGTGGCCGGCCTGCCCGGCGCCGCGTGGGCCGCCGCCACCGTCGCCGAGCTGGCGGAGCTGCCCGACGTCACCGTGCTGCCGCGCACCACCGTCTTCGGCTGCTACGACGACAACTACCTGATCGCCGTCGAGCGGCGCACCAACCACCTCGGCGCGGCGGCGCCCGCGCACGTGTCCCGCGAGCGCGTGTGGCGCATCCGGGCGCGGCGCGTGGTGCTCGCCACCGGCGCGCACGAGCGGCCGATCGCGTTCGCGGGCAACGACCTGCCCGGCGTCATGCTGGCCGGCTCCGCCCGCGCCTACGCCCACCGGTACGGCGTGCTGCCCGGCCGGCGCACCGTGGTGTTCACCGCGCACGACTCCGCCTACGCCGCCGCCCTCGACCTCGCGGAGGCGGGCGTGGACGTGGCCGCCATCGTGGACGTGCGGCCCGCGCCCGGCGCGGACTGGGCCGAACGGGCCCGCGAGCGCGGCATCGCGCTGCTGGCCGGCCACGTGGTGACGGGCGCGAACGGCGACGGCGAGGTCTCCTCGGTGGCGGTCGCCGCCCGCGACGACGTGCCGGCAGCGGGCGCGGGCGGGCGCTCGTTCGACGCCGACCTGCTGCTCGTGTCGGGCGGCTGGAACCCCGTCCTGCACCTGTTCAGCCAGGCGGGCGGGACGCTGCGCCACGACGACGCGCTCGGCACGCTCGTCCCGGACGCCTGCCGGCAGGCCGTCGAGGTGGCGGGCGCGGCCAGGGGCGTGTTCACCCTGGCCGGCTGTCTGGCGGACGGCACCGGCGCCGGCACCCGAGCCACCTCCGGGGCGGCCCGGGTGCCCGAGGCGGCGCCAGAGCCGGAGCCCACGGGGGAGCCGTACTGGGTGGTGCCCGCGGCCGATCACACGGCTCACTTCGTGGACCTGCAACGCGACGTGACCGTGGCCGACCTGCACCGGGCCGTCACCGCCGGCCTGCGCTCCGTCGAGCACGTCAAGCGCTACACCACCGCGGGCACGGCCCACGACCAGGGCAAGACCTCCGGCCTGCTCGCCTCCGCGGTCGTCGCCGAGGCGCTGGGCGTGCCGGTGGCCGAGCTGGGCGTCACCACGTTCCGCGCGCCGTACCTGCCGGTCGGCTTCGCCGCGCTGGCCGGCCGCGACCGCGGCGCGCTGCACGACCCGGTCCGGGTCACGGCGCTGCACGAGTGGCACGTCGCGGCCGGCGCGCTGTTCGAGAACGTCGGCCAGTGGAAGCGCCCCTGGTACTACCCGCGCCCGGGCGAGGACATGGAGACCGCCGTGCTGCGCGAGTGCCGTGCGGCCCGCGAGGGCGTGGCCGCGATGGACGCCTCCACCCTCGGCAAGATCGACGTCATCGGGGCCGACGCGGGCGAGTTCCTCGACCGGCTCTACACCAACCTGATGAGCACGCTCAAGGTCGGCACGATCCGCTACGGCGTGATGTGCCGCCCCGACGGGATGGTGTTCGACGACGGCACCGTCGTCCGGCTGGCCGACGACCACTTCCTCGTCACCACCACGACCGGTAACGCCGCCGCCGTGCTCGACTGGATGGAGGAGTGGCTGCAGACCGAGTGGCCGTCGCTGCGGGTGCACTGCACCTCGGTCACCGAGCAGTGGGCCACGGTCGCCCTGGTCGGCCCCCGCTCGCGCGACGTGCTCGCCGGGCTCGCCCCCGGCCTGGCCGTGCGGGCCGACGACTTCCCGTTCATGACGTGGCGGGAGGCCGAGGTGGCCGGGATCCCGGCGCGGGTGTGCCGGATCAGCTTCTCCGGCGAGCTGGCGTACGAGATCAACGTCACGTCGTGGGACGGCCTGCGCCTGTGGACGGCGATCATGGACACCGGCGCCGTCACCCCGTACGGCACCGAGACCATGCACGTGCTGCGCGCCGAGAAGGGCTACCCGATCGTCGGCCAGGACACCGACGGCACGGTCACCCCGCAGGACCTCGGCATGGCGTGGGTGGTGTCGAAGAAGAAGCCCGACTTCGTCGGCAAGCGCTCCCACGCGCGGGCCGACACCTCGCGGCCGGACCGCAAACAGCTCGTCGGCCTGCTGCCCGACGACCCCGGCCTGCTGCTGCCCGAGGGCGTCCACCTGGTGGCCGCGGACGTCCTGCCGGAGCCTCCCGTGCCGACGCTCGGCCACGTCACCTCCAGCTACCGCAGCGCCGCCCTGGGCCGCACGTTCGCGCTGGCCCTGGTCAAGGGCGGCCACGGCCGGATCGGCGAGCGGCTGTACGCGCCGGTCGGCGGCACGCTCGCGCCGGTCACCGTCACCTCGCACGTCCTGTACGACCCGGAAGGAGCGCGCCGTGATGGCTGAACGCAGGAGCCCGGCCGCCGCCTTCGCCGGCCGGTTCGCCGCCGCGTCGGAGGGCGGGCCGCTGCGGCTGGCGGAGCTGCCGTTCCGCACCCAGGTGAACCTCCGGGTGGACCCGGCCGGCCCGGCCGCCCGCGACCTGGGCGACGTGCTGGGGGCGCCGCTTCCCGTCGAGCCGTGCACCGCCGTGACCGCCGGGGACGTCACCGTGGCCTGGCTCGGCCCGGACGAGTGGCTGGTGATCGCTCCGCCGGGTCACCGGCACGAGCTGCTGGCCAAGGCCCTCGGCGACCGGCCCGGCTCGGTCGTGGACGTGTCGGCCCAGCGCACGACCCTGCTGGTGGGCGGGCCGCGCGCGGGTGACCTGCTGGCCCACGGCTGCGCGCTCGACCTGCACCCGAGCGTGTTCGGGCCCGGCCGGTGCGCGCAGACGACGCTGGCGCGCGCCCAGGTGGTCCTGCTGCCGCGGCCGGACGGTTTCCACGTGCTGGTCAGGTCGTCGTTCGCGGCGTACCTGGCGGAGTGGCTGCTCGACGCGGCGGTGGAACACCTGCGATGAGCATCGGCGTCTTCGACCTTTTCAAGATCGGGATTGGGCCGTCCAGCTCGCACACGGGCGGGCCGATGGCCGCGGCGCACCGGTTCGCGCGTGGCCTGCACGAGGACGGCCTGCTGGAGCGGGTGGCGCGGGTGGAGGCGATCCTGTACGGGTCGCTGGGGTTGACCGGCAAGGGGCACGGCAGCGACAAGGCCGTCCTGCTGGGCCTGTCGGGCGACAAGCCCGAACTCGTGGACGTGGACGGCGTCGAGGAGCGGCTGGCCGGGATGCGCGCCTCCGGCACGCTGCTGTTGTTCGGGCTGCGGGAGATCCCGTTCGTCGTCGGGCAGGACCTGGTCTTCGAGCGGAAGATCTCGCTGCCCGGTCACCCCAACGGCATGCGCTTCACCGCCCGTTCCGGCGACGGCACGGTGGTGCGGGAGAAGGTGTACTACTCCGTCGGCGGCGGCTTCGTGGTGGACGAGAACGCCACCGGGGCCGACCGCATCAAGCCTGACGACACGGTGTTGCCGTATCCGTTCACGACGGCCGAGGAGCTGCTCAAGCAGTGTTCGGCCACGGGCTTGTCGATCTCCGGCCTGATGCTGGAGAACGAGAAGGCGTTCGGCCGTAGCGAGGCCGAGATCCGCGCCGGGATCCTCACCCTGTGGCGGGTGATGTCCGAGTGCGTGCGGCGGGGCATCGCCAAGGAGGGTGTGCTGCCGGGTGGGCTGAAGGTGCGGCGGCGGGCCAACCAGTTGCATCGCCGGTTGCAGAGCGAGACCTCCGGCACGGACCCTTTGCAGGCGATGGACTGGGTGTCGCTGTTCGCCCTGGCGGTCAACGAGGAGAACGCGGCCGGGGGGCGGATCGTCACCGCCCCGACGAACGGCGCGGCGGGGATCATCCCGGCGGTGCTGACGTACTACGCGCGGTTCGTGCCGGGGGCCGATGACGAGGGCGTGATCCGCTTCATGCTGACGGCGGCGGCGGTCGGGGTGCTGTTCAAGGAGAACGCGTCGATCTCCGGGGCCGAGGTGGGTTGTCAGGGTGAGGTCGGTTCGGCGTGTTCGATGGCCGCGGCCGGGTTGACCGAGGTGCTGGGCGGCACCGCGGAGCAGGTGGAGAACGCCGCGGAGATCGGCATCGAGCACAATCTGGGGTTGACCTGCGACCCGGTCGGCGGGCTGGTGCAGATCCCGTGCATCGAGCGCAACGCGGTGGCCTCCATCAAGGCGATCACCGCGGCCCGCATCGCGCTGCGCGGCGACGGCCGCCACTTCGTGTCCCTGGACAAGGCCATCAAGACCATGCGCGACACCGGCCGCGACATGCTCGACAAGTACAAGGAGACCTCACGCGGCGGCCTCGCCGTCAACGTCATCGAATGCTGAACGGCCCTTCGAGTGGTACCGTGAAGCTGTACCACTCTGGAGGTGGGGTTGTGTCCATCACCGCGAGCGAGGCGCGCCGTCGTCTGTTCCCGCTCATCGAAGAGGTCAACAACGACCGCACCGCAGTGGAGATCGTCTCCAGGAGCGGCAGCGCCTATCTGGTGGCCGCCGAGGAGTACGAAGCCCTCCAGGAGACGGCCTACTTGCTTCGCTCGCCTGCCAACGCGCGCCGGTTGATCGAGTCCCACCGGGAGGCGGTCGACGGGCGTCACGAGCGTCACGAACTGCTGGATGACGAGTGAAGGTCGCCTTCACCAGCCAGGGCTGGGCGGACTACGTCCACTGGCCGACAGTCGATCGTCAGCTCCTCAAGCGCATCAACCGGCTCATCGAGGACGCCCTGCGCGATCCCTACGAGGGCATCGGCAAGCCGGAGCCGCTCAAGTACGCACTGGCGGGCGTATGGTCACGCCGCATCACCGACGAGCACCGCCTGGTGTATCTGGTCGACAGGGGCGAGCTCGTCATTATGCAGGCCAGGTATCACTACGAGTAGCGGCTCAGCGCGCGCCGGAGGCCCCGCCTGCATGGGACTCAGCGGCTCATGGTGGTCTCCTGTGCCACCCGCGTCAGCTTCTCGGGGTTGCGTACGTAGTAGAGCCCGGCGACCAGGCCGTCCTCGATCCGCACCGCCATGACGCCGTCGATCTCCCCGTCGAGTCGGACGAGCAGCGCCGGACCGCCGTTGACCTGCACCCGCTCGAACGACATGGCGGCACCGGCCGTGTGGAGGCCGGCGGCGAACACGCGAGCCACCCTGTCGGCCCCTACGACGGGCCGCAGCAGGGCCTGCTTGATCCCGCCCCCGTCAGTCAGGACGACGACACCGGGGGCGAGGATGTCGATCAGGCTCTGCAGGTCGCCCGTTTCGACCGCCCGTTGGAACGCCTCGAACGCCCCTCGGGTCTCGTCCGGGGAGACGATCCCGCGCGGGCGCCGCGCGGTGACGTGGGCCCGCGCCCGGTGGGCGATCTGGCGGACCGTGGCCGGGCTCTTGCCGACGGCTTCGGCGATCTCGTCGTAGGCCAGGGCGAACACCTCGCGCAGCACGAACACGGCCCGCTCGGTCGGCTGCAGCGTCTCCAGCACCAGCAGCATCGCCATCGAGACGCTCTCGGCCAGTTCGACGTCCTCGGCCACGTCCGGCGTGGTCAGCAGCGGCTCGGGCAGCCACGGCCCGACGTAGGACTCCTTGCGCCGGCCGAGCGTGCGCAGCCGCGTGAGCGCCTGCCGAGTGGTGATGGTGATCAGGTACGCGCGCTGGTCCAGCACCGTGTCGAGGTCGACGCCCGCCCACCGCAGCCAGGTCTCCTGCAGGACGTCCTCGGCGTCGGCGGCCGAGCCGAGCATCTCGTAGGCCACGGTGAAGAGCAGGTTGCGGTGCGCGACGAACGCCTCGGTGGCGAGGTCCAAGTGGCCGCTCTCCCGCTCGCCCGCACCGTCACTCGCACCGTGGTTCGCACCGTGGTTCGCAACGTCCGCCATGGATGACTCCTGCCTGCCGGCTCCCGACTGAGTGTCACCCACAAGACGCCGGACCCCGCCGTTCTGTGACACCACGACACCACGAGGACGGCACGAGGACGGCCGTGCGGGGAGCCGGGAGGCGCGACTGTGACGCAGGTCATACAGGCGGTGCTGTCACGAGGATCGGGTCGCCGGCATCTCATGGTCGACCAGCCACGACAACAAGGAGTGCGCGATGGATGCTCGTGTGGACCTGTTCGGCAACCCGTTCGCAGGCAAGATCTTCAAGTACCTCGCCGCGGCGGGCAAGGCGGTCACGGAGTCGACGCTGCCGGTCGCGACGCAGCACCTGGTGACGCTGCGCGCCAGCCAGATCAACGGCTGCGGGTTCTGCGTCGACATGCACGCCAAGGACGCCGCGCACGCCGGGGAGAGCGCCGTCCGCGTCAACCTGGTCGCGGCCTGGCGGGAGGCCACGGTGTTCACCGACGCGGAGCGTGCCGCCCTGGAGCTCGCGGAGCAGGGCACCCGCATCGCGGATGCCGCCGGTGGCGTCACGGACGAGGCCTGGGCGGCAGCCGCCGAGCACTACGACGAGGACCAGCTCGTCGCCCTGGTGTGCCTGATCGCCTTCATCAACGCCGCCAACCGCATCAACGTCGTCACCCGGCAGCCGGCCGGTCACTACCGGCCCGGCGGGCACGGGTGACGAGCGGGAGCCGGCCGAGGGGCTGCCGTGGCCGGGCTGCGGTGACCGGGCCGCGGCGGCTACGGGTGGGTGACGCAGGCGTCCAGGAAGGGGCCGAGTTCCCGGACCACGGTCGTCAGGGCGCGGACGTCACGTTCGGCGCGGGCGATCAGGATGGCGCCCTCCAGTGAGCTGATCATGAGTGTGGCCAGCGACCCGGTCCGGTCGGCCGGCACCCCCATGCCCGCCAGCGCCGCGGCGACCGGGCCGGTCCACCGGGCGAAGGCGGCCGCGGTGGCGGCCCGGGTCGAGGGGCTGGAGTGGGCGCGGTCCACCGTCGCCGCGGCGACCGGGCAGCCTCCCGCCGCGAAGCCGGTCCGGTCGAACTCGTCGATCCACTGGCCCGCCATGGCGGCGAACAGCCGGCTCGGCGACGGCTCGGCCATGGCGGCCAGGAAGCGGCCGACGCGCCGGGCCGCGTAGCGGCCGGCCCACTCCACGGCCTCGTTGACGAGCTGCTCCTTGCCGCCGGGGAAGTAGTGCTGGACGGACCCTCGTGGCGCCTGCGCGTGCGCCACCACGTCCCGCACGCCGGTCGCCGCGACCCCGTCACGCCGGATGAGCTGGGCGGCGCTGAAGACCATCCGTTCCCGGGGTCCCCGGTCGGAGCTCGTCATCTCACCCTCCGCCCGCCCGTTCCGGTACGGCCATCATGACGCTCGTCATAGTTCCGATCTATCATGACAACTGTCATAGCAGGAACTGGAGGTGGCCATGGATGTGGGTTTCGTCGGCCTCGGCGTCATGGGGCAGCCCATGGCGCTCAACCTGGCCCGGGCCGGGACGCCGCTCGTCGTGTGGAACCGCACCGCCGAGCGCTGCGAACCCCTGCGCGCGGCCGGCGCCACCGTGGCGGCCGACCCCGCAGAGGTCTTCCGGCGGACCGGAGTCGTGATCGTCATGCTGGCCGACGACGCGGCGGTCGACTCCGTCCTCGGCCGCGGCACCCCCGAGTTCGCCGCGAACGTCGCGGGGCGCACCGTCGTGCACATGGGCACGACGTCGCCCGGCTACTCGCGCGGGCTCGACGCCGACGTCCGGGCGGTCGGCGGCCGGTTCGTCGAGGCCCCCGTGTCGGGGTCCCGCGCCCCCGCCGAGGCCGGCCGGCTGGTGGCGATGCTGGCCGGGGACGCCGCCGCCGTGGCGGAGGTACGGCCGCTGCTCGGGCCGATGTGCCACGAGATGTTCGCCTGCGGGCCGGTGCCGAACGCGATCCTCATGAAGCTCTCGGTCAACCTGTTCCTCATCACCCTGGTCACCGGCCTGACCGAGGCCTTCCACCTCGCCGACCGGCACGGGCTGGACCGGCGGCTGTTCCTCGACGTCCTCGACGCCGGCCCGATGGCCAGCGGCGTCTCCCGGATGAAGGCGCCCAAGCTGCTCGACCGCGACTTCTCCGTCCAGGCCGCGGCCCTCGACGTGCTGAAGAACAACCGCCTGATCGCCGAGGCGGCCCGGGCGTCACAGGTGGCGTCGCCCCTGCTGGACGTCTGCCACGCCCTGTTCGGCGAGACCGTCGCGCTCGGTCACGGCGGGTCCGACATGGTGGCCGTCCTGCACGCGATCGAGGCCCGCGACCCCGCCTGACCGGGCACGCGGGCCCCGCCAGGCGAGCGTGCGTCAGGCGGGGGTCGCGTCAGGCGGGGTCCTGGCAGGCGAGCGTGCGTCAGGCGCGGTCGTGTCAGGCGAGGTCGAGGTCGAGGCGCGGCAGGTCGCGGCGGGACCGGATGCCGAGCTTGCGGAAGGCCCGGTAGAGGTGGTGTTCGACGGTGCGCGGGCTGAGGAACAACTGCGCGGCGATCTCCCGGCTGGTGTCGCCGCCGGCCGCCAGCCGGACGACCTGCAGCTCCTGGCTGGTGAGCCGGTCCAGCGGGTTGGCGGCCGTCGGCTCGGCCGGGACGAGCGACTCCCCGGTCGCCTTCAGCTCGGTCCGGGCACGGTCCAGCCAGGGCGCCGCACGCAGCCGGTCGAAGGTCTTCAGCGCCGAGCGCAGCGGCACCCGCGCGTCGCTGCGGCGCCGGGCGCGGCGCAGCCACTCGCCGTACAGCAGCTCGGTGCGGGCCCGCTCGAACGGCCGGCCGGCGTCCTCGTGCGCCCGCAGAGCGCGCAGGTAGTCGTCCTCGTCGTCGGTCAGCAGCGCCCGGCCGCGCGCGGCGAGCGCCCGCGCCCACGGCTGCCCGCCCGCCCGCACCCACGCCTCCAACCTGCGCAGCGGCTCCTCGGCCCGGTCCGGCCGGCCCAGCCGCACCGCCGCCTCCACCTGGTCGGCGGCGGCCGCCAGCAGCCCCGTTGCGTACCGCACCGGCCCCCGGCCCGCCGCCTCCAGGCGCTCCAGCGCCGGCTCGTAACGGCCCAGCCCCAGGTCGAGCAGGCTGAGCGCCGCCAGTCCTGCCATGCCGCTGGTGTCCGGCTCGTCGGCCGCCAGCCGCGCGCAGCGCTCCTCGTCGCCCTCGATGGCGGCGACCCGGGCCAGCACCGAGTTGAGCCGCGCCATCCGCTGATCCAGCCCGGTGTCACGGATGATGCGCAGCGCCTCCGCCACGGACGCCTCGGCGTCCCGGTGCAGCCCCGCCTGCACCTGCACCCCGGCCAGGTCCTGCAGCGCCTGCGGCAGCGCGCCGACGAGGCCGTGCCTGCGGCCGTGCGCCACCTGCGCCTCGGCCAGCTCCGCGGCGTCGGCGTCGGCGCCGAGGATCATCGCGCAGTAGGCGCCCCACGCCAGGGCCGCGTCCTCGTCGTGCTCCGTCGAGCCGGTCAGCAGGTCGGGCGCCGCCCGGCGCGCGCCCGCCACGAACTCCGCCAGCAACGGCAGCCCCCGCGCGTAGTCCTCGGCCACCAGGTACGCCATCCCCAGCACCATCGGGTCGGGCCGTCCCAGCGCCCGCAGCCGCTCGGCCGCGTCCCGGATCGCCTCCCGGTCACCGCTGAACCACGCGTACCCGGCGCTGGTGCGCAGCATCGCCGCCGCCGCGTCCGGCTCCGCGTCCGCCGACCGGTCGACCAGCAGCCGGGCCGCGACCCGCCGCTCGCCCAGCTCGAACTCCACCGCGGCCCGCACCGGTGCAAGCCGGGCCGCCGACTCCGGGTCGTCCACCAGTTGCTCGGCCCGTCCGGCCAGCTCGGCCGCCTGCGCCGCCAGCCCCGCCGACAGCGCGAGCGACGCCGCCTCGCCCAGCCGGTACGCCCGGACGCGCACGTCGGGCGTGACGTTCGCGGCCTGCTCGTACAGCCCGGCGGCGGCCGCGTACGCGGCACGGGCCCGGTCCCGTTCGGCGGCCCGGACGATCTCCGCGGCGATGCCCTCGTCGACCGATGTGGTCGCGGCGGCGAGATGCCGGGCCCGGCAGGTGTCGTCGGTGGCCGCATCGGCCAGCGCCTGGTGCACGGCGACCCGCCGCGCCAGCGGCGCCGCCTGGTAGGCGGCGGTGCCGACCAGCGGGTGCCGGAACGCGACGACGTTCCCGCCCACCTCGACCAGCCCGGCCTTCTCGGCCTCCTCCAGGTCGTCCAGCCCCACTCCCAGCGCGGTGGCGGCGCCCAGCAGCGTCGTCAGGTGGCCGCGCCCCTCGGCGGCGACCGTCACCATCATCAGCCGGGTCCTCTCGGGCAACTGCCCGATCCGTGTCCGGAAGGAGGCGAGCACCTGGTCCGGCACCGGCATGGGCCCCGCTGTGGAGTGGTAGCGGCGCTGCGCCGCGGCGAACTCGATCAGCGCCAGCGGGTTGCCCGCCGACCGCTCGATCACCTGTTCCGGCGAGGCGGGGGCGAGTCCCCGCTGCTCCAGCAGCAGCGCCGCGTCCTCCGGCGACAGCCGCGAAGGCCGCAGCTCCGGCAGCCCGGCCGCGGCGAAGCCCTCCTCCCGCGTGGCGAACAGCATCGCCACCCCCTCGGCGGTCAGCCGCCGCGCGGCGAACAGCAACGCGTCGGCGCTCGCCTGGTCCAGCCACTGCGCGTCGTCCACCAGGCAGAGCAGCGGGCCGTCGTCGGCCACCTCCGCCAGCAGCGTCAGCACCGCCAGCCCCGACAGGAACCGGTCGCGTCCGGCCCGCTCCCCGGAGCCGAGCACCGCGCGCAGCGTGTCGGCCTGCGGGCCGGGCAGCGCGTCGAGCCGCTCCTGCACCGGCCAGATGAGCTGCACCAGCCCGCCGAACGCCAGGTCGGCCTCCGCCTCGATGCCGGTGACCCGCAACGTCCGCAGGCCGGCGTCCTGCGCGTGCCCGGCGGCCCACGCCAGCAGCGCCGACTTGCCGATGCCGGGCTCGCCGCGCAGGACCAGGCCGCCGCTGCGGCCGGCGCGCGCAGCATCGACCAGGTCCCGGATCGCCGTCTGCTCACCCGCCCTGCCGTACAGCACCAGCGCCCCCGCTCCGTAACTACCTATGCCGCAACGCCCGTACGTAAGTACGGAAACCATACCGATTCGCTGCGTAATTCCTCCTTCATACCGTCGGACCAGCGCAGACAACCCTGCAAGCGAGGAGACCGACGTGAGAGAGCTGTTCGAGCCCGTGACCGTGGGTGACCTGGATCTGCCCAACCGTCTCGTCATGGCGCCGATGACCCGCAGCCGGTGCCGGGGCGGTCTGGCCGGCGAGCTGACCGCCGAGTACTACGGCCAGCGCGCCGCGGCCGGACTGATCATCGTGGAGGGCACCCAGCCCTGCGCGCTCGGGCAGGGCTACATCGACACCCCCGGCCTGCACACCCGGGAGCAGGCGGCGGCCTGGCGGCGGGTCACCGACGAGGTGCACCGCCGCGGCGGGCGGATCTTCGTCCAGCTCATGCACTCCGGCCGGATCGGCCACCCCGTGCTCTACCCGGGTGGCGAGCTGCCGATCGCGCCGTCGCCGATCCCCTCCGGGGAGCAGCTCTACACCGCCGACGGCATGCTGGACCACCCCACCCCGCGCGAGATGACGATGGTGGACATCGCCCGCGCCGTCGAGGACTTCGCGCAGGCGGCACGGCTCGCGATGGACGCCGGGTTCGACGGCGTCGAGCTGCACGGCGCGAGCGGCTACCTGATCCACCAGTTCCTGTCGGACAACACCAACCGGCGCACCGACGCCTACGGCGGCTCCGTGGAGCGGCGCATCAGGTTCGCCGTCGAGGTGGCCCAGGCGGTCGCCGACGCGATAGGCCCGGCCCGCACCGGGATGCGCCTGTCGCCCGGCATCACCTACAACGGCATGGCCGAGAGCGACAGCGAGATCCTCTACACCGAGCTGGCCCGCGCGCTCGCCCCGCTGGGCCTGGCGTACCTGCACGTCTCGGAGAACGACACGCGCGACATCACCAAGCTGCTGCGCGCCGAATGGCCGGGCACGCTGATCCTCAACCCGCACCCGTGGAGCGGCGACGGTCCCGCGACCCCCGAGGACGGGGTCGAGGCGCTGCGTTCCGGCCTCGCCGACGCCGTGGCGTTCGCGCGGCTGTGGCTGGCCAACCCCGACCTGCCCGCCCGGATCGCCGCCGGCGGCCCGTACACGCAGGCCGACCCCGCCACCTTCTACGGCGGCGACCACCGCGGCTACACCGACTACCCCACGCTGACGGCGGGTGACCTCTGATGGCCGGCGGAACCCGCGCCGTCCCCCCGGAGCAGGGGCGGGCCCACGCCCGCGAGGCGGCTGCGTCCGGCGGCGGGGTGCCGGCCGCGTGGCTCGCGCTGCTGGCCGGGCCGCTGTCGTTCGGCATCGCCGGGCCGGCGCTGGTCCTGCCCGCCGTCGCCCGCGACCTCGGGCTGCCGACGGCCACGGCGACGTGGATCGTCACGGCGTTCGGCTGGGCCATCGCGGTCGGCACCCCGCTGATGGCCGGCCTGCAGAGCCGCCGCGGCGCCCGTACGGCGCTGGCCGTCTCAGCCACGCTGGTGCTGCTCGGCGCGGTCCTCACGGTGGCCGCGCCGACGCTGCCGGCGCTGGTGGCAGGCAGCGCCCTGCAGGGGGTCGGCACCGCCGGGTTCACCACGATCGCGATGAGCCTGACGGGCTCGGCCCGGGCGATGGGGCTCGTCACCGCCTCGTTGGCCACGGTCGGCTCCACCGCGCCGCTGGTCGGTGACCTCGTCGCGGGCCTGCTGGGCTGGCGGGGCGCGCTGGCGCTGCCGGCGCTGAGCCTGCTCGCGCTGCCGGCCGTGCTGCGCCGGCGGCCGGTCACGGCGCTGTCGGGCGCCCGGTTCGACCTGCCGGGCGCGGTGCTGCTGACGGCGCTGGTCACCGCGCTGGTCTTCGTGCCGCACGCCTGGCAGGTGGCGGTCGTCGCCGCCGTGGTCGCCGGGGTGGCGTTCGGGCTGTGGCTGCGGGCCAGGCTGGACGGGTTCGTGCCGGCCGCGGTGGTGCGGGCCCCCGTGTTCCTCGCCTCGGCGGGGACGGCGTTCCTGCTGGCGGTGGCCAACTTCGGGATGATGTACGCGCTGCCGCCGCTGCTCGTCGGGGACGCGGGCTGGAGCAGCGGGCAGGTGGGCCTGGCCATCACCTGGCCGATGCTGTTCGGGGGGCTGACCTCCTACCTGGTGATCGCGGCGACCGCGCGGGCGCCGTTCCGGTTCCTGGTCGTCGGGTTCCCGGCGCTGGGCGGGGCCGGGGTCGCGCTGGCCGGCCTGAGCGCCGTCCCGGCGGTGCTGCTCGTCGCCCAGGCGTTCACCTCGGTCGCCGCCTCCTCGGGACAGGGGGCGTTCGCGACGCGCGCCGGGGCCGCGGTGCCGGACGACGCACGGCCGGCGGCGATGGGCCTGTTCAACCTCGCCTACCTGCTCGGCGCCGCCTTCGGCCCGGCGATCGCCACCTTGCTGGTGGGCTGATCCCGCAGCGCCAGGAGTTCGGCGACCGTGACGAAGCGGTAGCCGTCGGCGCGCAGCCCCGCGATGGTGGCCCTGAGCGACGCGCGGGTGTCGCGTCCGCTGGAGTACCAGGGGTGCAGCAGGACGATGGACCCGGGCCGGACCTGCTCGCGCACCATGGCGGCGATCTCGGCGGGTGCCGGGGAGCGGCCGGAGTCCGGCTCGACGTCCCACATCACGGTGTGCCGCCGGTGCTCGGAGAGGTAGAGGGGCAGCGAGAGGAGCTTCTTGCCGGTCGGCGGCCGGAACGGGATGTCACCCCGCTGCCCCGCCCGGCGGATGAGCGCGTCGGTCCGCTCGATCTCGGCGGCGACCGTGCCGGGGGAGACGAACACCATCCTGCGGTGCGTGAAGGTGTGGTTGCCCAACTGGTGGCCCGCCGCCACCAGGGCCTCCGCCGTCCCGGGGTGGGCCGCCAGTTGCGACCCGACGACGAAGAACGTCGCCCGCACGCGCTCGGCCGCGAGCAGGTCGACGAGCTCGCCGGCGTGCTCGTCCGGCCCGTCGTCGAAGGTCAGGGCGACGACCTTCTCGCCGGTCTTCACCCGCGCGGTCAGCTCCCCCGCGAGCTGGAACGTCCGCGCGTTGACCAGCTTGTACAGGCCGGCGGCGCCGAGCGCCACCACCAGGAGCACCACCAGCCCCCGGATCGCCCACCGTCTCATCAAGGCTCCCCTCAGTCCAACGATCTTGAAGAGCCTAGGGGGGTCAGTCCTCCCGCGCGTACACGCTGACCACCTTGCCCCCGCGGTCGGCGGCGAGGTACGCGCCGCCGTACTCGTCGCTGAGGTAGTAGAGGATGGTCGGCCGGTCGTCGGCGAACGTCCAGGCGCTCTGCACGATCACGTAACGCGAGGTCGGCTTGTCGATGTTGAGCCGCTGCTCCGCCGCCCGCTGCACCTTCGGCAGCACGGACCAGTCGAACACGTCGAAGGCGGCCGCCTTGTCGCCGAAGCTCACGGTGCTTCCCGTGTCGCGGGTGACCTGGCCGTTCCGGTAGGAGTAGCGGTCGTACAGCTTCGGCTTGCCCTTGACGGGGATCTCGGCCGAGGCGTGCTCGGGATACACCGTCATCTCGAAGAACCGGTCGCCGCCCGACGCCTTCTTCAGCGCCGCGACGACGTGGCGCATGCCGGCGGGGGTGAGCAGGTTCTCGGGGGCGGGCTCGTCCGTGGTCTCCTCGGCGCTCGGCTCGGGCGAGGCCGTGCCGGGAGTCGTGCGAGGAGTCGTCGTGCCGGGATCCGCGTTGACGCTCGGGCGGTGGGTGTCCGTGGGGGTGCGCTCCAGTAACTGGGGGACCACCACGAGCGCCGTGGTGACGACGCCCGCCACCGCCACCACTGCGGCGATCGTCAGCGCGCGGGCCCCGCGGCCGCGCCGGGACAGGGCCGTCGGGCCGGTCGGGTGGTGGCCAGGGTGGTGGCCCGGGTGCTTGTCGGGTCTCGGGAACGGCGGCTGCGTCGGTGAGCCGGGCACCCCGTACTGGCCCGGCCCGTGGAACGGTCCCTGCGGCCGCATGGGTTGCCCCGGCGGCCGGGCGGGCGGCACGGACGCCTGTTCGGCGGCCTGTGCCAGCATCCGGTCCAGGTCGGCGGCGGATGGGCGCGCGGCCGGGTCGGGCCGCAGCAGGGCGTGCAGGACGGGCGTCAACGGCCCCGACCGCACGGGCGGCGGGATCTGGCCGTTCAGCACGGCCGCGAGCGTGGCGATGGGGGTGTCGCGGCGCATGGGGTGCCGGGCCTCCACCGCCACGTACAGCAGCATGCCCAGCGACCAAAGGTCGGAGGCGGGGTTGCCTTCCTGGCCGCGCAGCCGTTCCGGCGCGATGTACTCGGGGGAGCCGACCACGTCGCCGTTGGAGGTGAGTCCGGGAGCGTCCTGCATGGCGGCGATCCCGAAGTCGGTGAGGACGGGGCTGCCGTCGGCGCGCAGCAGGACGTTCGCCGGCTTCACGTCACGGTGCAGGATGCCCGCCCCGTGTGCGGTGCGCAGGGCGGCGAGGATGCCGCGCCCCAGCAGCGCCGCCTCGCCCGGCGCCAGCGGCCCCTGGGCGAGCCGGTCCTGCAGCGACTGGCCGCGCACCAGCTCCATGACGATCCACGGGTGCGCCATCGCGGGAGTGTCCACGATGTGGTGGATCGTCACCACGTTCGGGTGATCCAGCCTGGCGAGGGCGCGCGCCTCGCGCAGCACGCGTTCGCGCATCATCCGCGCCCTGCCGGGATCGTCGTCCGGGGAGTTGGACGGACGGACCTCCTTCAGGGCCACCTCGCGGTGCAGGGCCAGGTCGTAGGCACGCCACACCGTGCCCATGCCGCCGCTGCCCAACCGCTCCATCAGCTCGAAACGGTCGTCGATGACGATACGTCCGGAAGTCACAGCGCACAGCCTAGAGCCACGAACCCGGACAGTTCAGCGAACCGCCCGCGCCAGGAACGCCCCCAACCCCCGCAAGCCATGGCAAATCATATGGCAGCACCGTAAAAGCCGCAGCGCTCCGCCTCATAAAAGCGCGTGACCCATCATTTTCGGACATCGGCGCGTCGATATCCAGGAGAAACGGGCCGTATAGCCGCAGTGCGGCATATTCGACAATGTGGCTGGCGTGCTTAATGAATCCGACGTAACATCGCCGCGGGGCGCCGAGCAATTCCTCCATTACGGACACGCCTGAAGGGCCTTTTACGCTGGGGGGAACGTTGAGGATCATCGGCCGTCACTCCCGGGTCTCCAACAGCGACATCAGGCGGCTCACCGCCGTTCTCCTTGAGCACGTTCCGGACGATCTCGCCGGCCGCCCCGTGATCCGGCTGCTCACCGGCGGATACAGCGGCTCGCTGGTGGCGCTGGTCTGGTTCGACAGGCTCGACCCGATCGTCCTCAAAGCCGGCCCCGCCGAGGAGATCCGGGCCGAACACGCCTACCGTCGCGAGTTCGCCGCCGTGGATCCGGCTCTCCAGGCACACGGACTGAGCGAGATCCACGGCCCGATCGACATCGAACTCGACGACATGACCGCGCTCTGGTCCGCCATCGCCTACCGCTATGTGGGCGGCCGGACCTTCGAGGAGATCGAGCATTACAGCGATTTCGAGGGGTTTCTGCAGAATTACGTATGGAGTGCGAACCGCGACCAGGCGCCGTCGGAGATGACCATCAGAGAATGCCTGCGCAAGGTGGCCAAAATCCTCACGGAGGAACGCGCCGGACTCCCCGGACCGGCGTCCCAGCCTCTGGTGGAGGCGTTGCCACGGCTGGCGTGGGACCAGGGCATCCTGGCGACGCTCAACACCGCCGCCGCGTTCTGCCCTGATCTGCCCGAGCTGGTGGACTTCCGGCTCTGGTGGGAGAGCACGACGGAGTCGATCCGCGTGGCGCCGGTCCCCGACCGGCGCACCCTGCACGGCGACGCCAGGTTCGCCAACATCCTCATCGACTCCGTGCACGCCCAGATCGACCTGATCGACTTCGGCAACGGCCGGCCCGGACACGTCTTCGAGGACCTCGCCCGGTTCGAGATCGACCTGCTGTTCCGGACCACGCCGGCGGGCGAGGACAACGGCAACCTGGACCGCGGCCGGCTCGCCGACGCCGTCGGGCACCTTCTGCGCGACGAGCTCGAGTTCGGCGCCAGTCGCCTCGCCGACCACCGGCAGATACGGTGCGTCAAGCTCTGGCGGCAGGCCGTCTACCAGGCGCTTCCGGCGATGACCCGGCCGGGCGCGCTGATGATGTACCGCTGGTTCCTGCTCGCCGAATGCCTGAAGCGCACCCGCTGGATCGCCAGCGCGACCGTGGGCGACGTCGGCGTCGATCCCGCCTCGCTCGTCTACACCATCTGCGCCCTGCGCCGGAACCTGTCCGGGGCGGACCTCGGCTCCGCCTGGATCTCGACCGCGCCCCAGATCCTGGCGGCGGCGCTGCACTGCCGGGCGGCGTACGTGCCGACCAGGGGCTCCGAGCGGGCGGTCAACAGGAAGCGCAACGACGCCAAGAAGGCGGCGCTGCGCGAGACGGCGGCCAGGACCTCGACGGTACGCCTCCTGGCCGAGACCGGTCAGTCCTACCTGTCGCCGCGGGGCACGTTCAACCCCGAGGTGCACGAGGTCCTGGCGGCGGGCAGCAGCCTCCAGGTCGTCGTCTGCAACCCGGCTCTGCCCGAGTACTACGGCATGTCCGAAAGCTACGAAGCGCGGCCCGGCAACGCGTACAGCATTTACGGCGACCTCCAGCGCAAGTGCGACGACAGCCTGGAGGGCTACCGGATGCTGCGCGAGCAGTTCGGGTCGCTCATCGAGCTCCGGCTGGCCAGGTTCGGCCTGATCGCCACCATCCTGCTCGCGGAGGGCGCGCTGTTCTTCGAGCCGTACTTCCGGGCCAGGCGGGTCCGCCGCCAGCAGGTGCTCTTCGACTCGTTCGAGCTGCAATTCGACACCGGCGGGCTGCACGCGCGCACGCTTCTTGAAGAGACCTTCGACTTCTACTGGCGGAATTCCGACGACCTCGAAAGCCAGGTTGCCCGCGACCCGGACATGACAGCCCTCCGGCAGCATTTCCTCAAACTGTGGAACCGGAGCAGGGATGACGACGCCTAGACAGGTCGCCCTGGTGGCGGAGCACGACACCTGGATCAGCCTCGACCCCGTCATCGGCTGCCCGGCCAGTTGCGCGTACTGCTATCTGGGCACCCTGGGCCTGCGCGGAACCCGGCCGCAGGAAAGGGCGTCGCCCAAACAGGCGGCGAAGACGCTGCGGGATTATCTTTTCGGCCGGCGGGCCGTCCTCGTCGAGCCCCGTACGGACGGGACCCCGCTGTGCATCAGAAACTACACCGACATGCTCATGACCCCTCGCAACAGAATGGCGTTGGCGGTTTATGTCGAGCACGTCATCGACGTCCTGCCGAATATCCGCCCCATTGTGCTCATCACCAAGGGCGGCGTGCCGGAAGAACTCGTCCGGATTCTCGACTCCTTCGACTGGCCCATCATCTGGTTCTTCAGCCAGTCGTTCGCCAGGGACGCGGGCATGGCGCTGGAGTCCGGTCGCGTGGCGGACTTCGAGACGACGCTGCGCAACGCCGGCGCCGTCACGGCCGCGGGGAAGCAGGCGGCGGTGCACTTCTGGCGCCCGTTCGTGCGCGAGCTCGCGGTCACCCTCCAGGACAAGGAGCTGGTCGTGAGCCGCCTGAAGGAGTCGGGCATGAGCTGTTCCGTCGTCGTCGGGCTCAAGAACGGCCCGGGCGTGCCGGCGGACGATCCCCGGCTGGCCGCCCTCGTCCCCTCCCGCAGCGAGGAAGCCGACGGGCTGGGGGAGTCCTTCGACCGCGCCGCGTGGCGGCAGGTCGCCACGATCGCCAGAGGCCTGCAATATCCGCTATATCGACATAGTTCATGTGCGATAGCGCTCAACCGAAAAGTCAGGGAATATCTGGGCACCTGGCGTTCCGGCATGCGCCAGAGCCGATGCCTGCCGTGTTCGTGCCCCGCCCGGCAACGCGGCAGATGCGGCCGCCCGGGCACGACCCCCGACCCTTCCCCCTGGCACTCCCGGCTGTGCGAATTCCTTGAACTCGACCCCGGGCTGGTTGCGTATGACGGAGAAACGGGAAGGTTTCATGTAGACGCCGACGTGTCCGAGTTCGATTACAACACGATCCTGCACGCCGCCAACGGCTATCATTCAGTGTCCTTTCGCTCGGTCATTCCCCAGAAGGCCTGGCCCGGTCCCTGGTGAAGGGAAGTAAAACGCGATGAAAACCGACCTTGACGGGACCGAGATTCCCCTCGACCTGCACGGCGGCCTGCACCGGCGAATATCCAGATTGCGGCACATCACCGGTTTCGCCACCACCTACGGCGCGGAATGCGACCCGCGCGCCGCGGTGTTCGCCCGGCTGTGGCACGTGCAGCGGGTGGCGTCGGTGACCGCGCTGCTGGCCAAGGACTCCTACGGCGTCGACCCCGACCGGGCCGGCCGGCTGGCCTGGATCCACGACCTCAACCGATGGCCGTTCGCGCACAACAGCGAACGAGGCAACTTCGACCAGGCGGCAAACGTCTCCGCCTACTTCAAGGGCCTGGACGTGGCGTCGCGCGACATCGTCGACCTCGAACGCCTGCACCGCAAGGACCCGCACGGCCTCACGCCGGAGGGCGAGGTGGTCCTCCTCGCCGACGCGCTGACGGGGATCGTCGAAGACCTCCTCATGGCCGTGACCGGGCTCAACGTCCACCCCCGCCTCGTCCCGCCGCCCGTCGACGCCGTGCTGGGCTTCTCGCTGCAGGCCGAGCCGTGGTCACGCGAGTGCCGGGCGCTGGCCGAGCACTTCCACCGGTCACCGGACCCGGACGTCCAGGCGTTCCAGTACGGCTTCAACGGCCTGTTCCACCAACTGGTCGACAGGTTCCTCGCCCGGCACGAGCCGCGCAGGACCGAACACGGCCACACCGCCGTCTACGACGTCGCACGCACCGTCAAGGAGACCTTCACCCGGCCCACCATCTTCCCCATCAACAACGAGCGGGTCTGCCGCTCGACCTGGCTGCGCGAACAGGTCCTCCCGTGGTATCTCCGAACCCTGGGCGGCAGCCGCGACGGCCTGCTCGACCTGGACGAGCCGCAGTTCGTCGCCCTGGTCACCGCCCCCGGATCCCCGTTCACCCCGTCGCAGTTCAGGCCGGACATCGACGTCGTCCGGCGCCAGCTCCCGCACCTGGCCTTCGTGACATGACCGACAGGCCCCGCCCTCCCGGCTCGCCGTAGGTCCCCGGCCCCACCAGCGCGGGTAACAGATCGTGGCCGTACCGATGGCCGGCATGGTCCGGAAGCGCGACCCGCGACACCCGCGCCGTCAGACCCGCGCCCCACCCCGCGCAGTGCGGCGCTGGTACGACAACACCAGGGCGGCGAGGAGCGGGGCCCAGACGACCAGGGGCAGGTAGAGAAAGCCGACCATCATGTGCCCGGCTTCCGTCATGCCGGGATCGGGAAACCGCCACCAGAAGACGAACGGGGTCCAGAGCCCCGCGAGCACCACGACCCCCACCCAGGCGGGCACCAGGACGGCGAACCGGGGCACGCGGCTGCCGCCGACGAGCGGGATCCACCGAGGGACGACCTCACCCCACCTCCCCACCAGTACGAACGAGAGCAGCGCGGCCCCCTCGGTGGCCACGCTGAGCAGCACCAGCCAGAGCGGCCCCCACACCCCCGGCGGCCGGATGACGGCGAAACCCTCCGTGGTGTAGCCGAGAGGGAACCCCATGGCCATGCCGAGCCGCCACAGACAGGAGGGCAGGACGGCGAGCGTGATGAGGTGCGCCACCCACCGCGCCCAGCGAGGCGCGGGCACGGCAGGAGCGACGGGAGACGCGGCGGTGTCCATGGACACGATCATGCTGAGTCCCGGACCGGACCGGCTCCCCTCCAGGAGCGAGCCGTCTCCCCTGCGCGGGGGAACAGAAGAGGCCGCGATCACCAACAGATGATCATCGCCGTCTCAAGTCGATCGTACGGATGGTGTAGCCGGCGGGGTCCCATTCGAGAGTGACGAGCCTGCCGTATCTCGTGGCCAGCCTGCGGCGCAACTCCTGGTCGAAGGTGTCGGCCCGGAGGACGACCCGGTTGAGCTCCGGGCGGATGCCCATGGCCGATACCGCCGGTTCGGCGATGGGGCCCGGCTCCTCCTCCATCAGCGCCTTCAGCTCGGCGTGGCTGTTCTCCGCGGGCCGTACCCGGGGCACGATCCGGTACGAGACGTGTCGCCGGCCCGACCAGTGCGTTCCGGAGATCGGCGAAGCCGCCAGCGCGCGCCCTCGGGCGGTGACGTAAGGGGCGACGAGCCGGTAAGGCTTGTGCAGGACGTAAGGCGGCGCGAGATCATGCGGATGGGTTTCGGCTCGCCGCTGCGCGGCTTCCCACGCGCGGAGGAACGGCCCGATGCCCTCGGACGACCTGAGCAGATCGGCGGACGCGGGCTGGTAGTAGACCTCCACCCGATCGTGCGCAGCCGGCTGCACGATCACCCGCCACCCGCCCGGCAGGAATGCGGGCGCCGCCGTCACGACGTAGACGGCGCACAGCGCGACGAACGCCTTCACCCGCCCGCGGATTGTCGATCTCGGTGCAGCGGGGCCACACTGTCTGTCCATGGACGACGCCATCTTCTGCTGGTCCTCCTGATGCTCCCTCGTCAGCGCGTCGCGCTGGTTGTGGTGGGGGCGGTGGGCGCGCTCGGGCTGCTGGTCGCCGCGTTTCTCGGCTTCGTCGCCGGTGCGCAGGTCGGAGTCGACGACAGCGTTCGCGGCCGGCAGGAGGTGGCGTGGCTCGTCCTGTGGGCGGTGTCGACGCTGGTTCCCCTGATCGCGGCGGTGGCAGTTGCCGCGTGTGCCGTTGGCCGGTGGGGCCGGTTCGGCAAGCGGCTGGCCCTGCAGTTCCTGCTGCTCACCGTCGCCGTGCTCGCCTGCGGTGGGTCGATCCGCCTGCTTGCCGGAATTCCGTAGACCGACGGGCACGAGGCGCAGCACGCGGCCACGACGAGGACCGGCGCGAGTACCGACGGCCCATGAACGCTTCGGTCCGGGCGAACGCCGTCTCCCCGGACCTCGGGCGGCCGACTTGCCGCCGGGCAGTCACAGGGAGCACCAGCAGTAGAGCAGCTGATCGTCTTCTCTCGCCCGACGTGCCAGACCGACAAACTCCTGAGTGAGTGACAGCATGTACCCGTCGTCATCAAAGGTGAAGCGGGAGAACTCCTCGATGGCGGCCCACCGCTCCGCCAGCATCGGCAGGCGGGCGTCGTCCACACCGGCGAGCATGTCACGAGCCTTCACCGGCAGTTCCATGATGCAGGGCCCTTCCAGGTATGGGGAGTCTTCGGGCAGGGCATCCCACTCTTCGTCACTTCGTGGCGCACCCTCTGGAGGTGGATAGAGCACCACCGTCTCGACCAGCCCCAGGGAATAGTCGACTTGGCCGGCGAACGCGACGAGCTGTCCCAGGGCCACTTCGGGGTCGATCCATTTGGTCACCACCACATCGAACTCCGGAACTCCGCGCGTGGCATCGGCGATCTCGCGGGAATGCTCAGGTTGGACGGTCGCCGCAGCACGGTCCGCGGCGCGGTAGTACTCATAGCAGACACCCACGTAAGCGCTCCTGTCCGAGATTCATGGCGATATGGCCGTCTTTTGGGCAGGTGGACACGCTAGGGCATGCGACTGACATGACGGGCGCTTGAGGCGACCACGCCGCACGGATCTGGCGCGATCACCGGTGCTCCGCGTATGGCACACGCACTCTCCCCAGGCAAGGACCGGCTCACCTCCCGGCCGATCACCCCGGGCAGCGGGCGCGATCCGGCCGGAGGTGACTATCCGTCGAGGAGGCGTGCGAGGAGCGCACCTTGACCGGATTGCAGGACGTGGCCGTGGGCGAGGGGTATCCAGAAACACTCGAATCGGATGGGCTCAGCGTTTCCGTGGTGATTCTCTTGGCTTGTCCATCGTTCGGGCGTCGCTTGATGGAGCTCAAGACGGAAGAAGTGCCGACGTTGGACCTCCGGCCGGTAGGGGGTGATGTCGTAGTCGGCGACGCCGAGCTTGCGAATGACGGTCAATGCGCTGAGCCCGGTTTCCTCGCGCGCTTCTCGGACGGCTGCGCAGGCGGGGTCTTCTCCAGCCTGGACGGTGCCCGCGGGCACCTGAATGCCGACTTCCTCGTAGCTGTAGTCCAGGTGCCGGAGACGAGGAGGTATCCGTCTCGGACGATGTAGCAGACGACTTTGTCGCGCACGGTCTTCTCGGGCATGGACGGCCTCCTGCGCGGTGGTGGGAGGAGGGACCTTATCGCGGCCCTGGAAGTGCGTGGTATCAAATCCCGGTCGTGTGACGTGAAAAGGGCTACGAAAAGATCGAAGGCCCTCTCCCCGTGACCGGGGCGAGGGCCTTATAAGACGGCACTGGATTGCAACTAGAACTGCAGCCAGGAACGGCCGCAGCGATATCGCCTTTCTGTCGTGAGCAGATGGCAGGATCATCGCCGTGACAGACATCGACGATCTCCTTCGACGGGTGTCCGCCAAGGCGAGCGTGACCATGGAGCACCTGCCTCCCCCCGCGACGGCGGAGGAGGTGGCGCAGGTGGAGCGCATCTTGGGCTTCCGGCTTCCTCCCGTGCTCGTGCGGCTCTACCGCGAGGTGGCCAACGGCGGTTTCGGGCCCGACCACCAGCTCCTGCCGCTGCGGGGTGAAGGACGTACCGCCATGAGCGACTACCAGGAGGAGCGGAACGGCTCGGAGTCCGGCGGTGACGCGCACTGGCCGGCGGACGTGCTGCCCATCCTGGACTGGGGGTGCGGCATGTACGCCGCAGTGGACTGCCGCAGGCCCGAGGGCACCGTACTGCTCTTCGAGCCGAACGGGGTCAGCGGCGACTGGCATCGCGCGTGGTACGTCGACGCGGAGCGTCTGACTGATTGGCTGGAGACCTGGCTGTCGGGAACGGGCTGGTACGAGGAAGACGCCGACGAAGACGGCGAGATGCGGCCGTGGGAGCAGGCCCGGCAGCGGCTGGCAGAGGGAAGGTGACCACACCTCGAAGCGGCGGATTGAAAGTGGATGTCGCTCAACCTCCTCCACGGACAGGTCGCCCTCCTGGCCACCCGCGGTCGCACGCTCGGCCAGGTCCTCGTCGATCTCGACGGTGACGACGCCGCCGTGCGGGCCGGCCAGCTCCACCATCGTCTGTCGGCGCAGAGCCCGCGCCACCGGACGGCTGGACAGCGGTCAGACAGCGGTGAGAGCGTCGTGGAAGGCAACCGCGTCGGCGTGGCCCGGCCACCGCTGCCGCAGCTCTGCGTCCAGGCAGCTCAGTTCCCGCCGGATCCGTGCAGACCCGGTTTGCGAGGCCACGGTGAGCGCCTCGTGGCCGAGATGCGCGGCGCGGGCCGGGTCCTGTTCTGCTTGGGCCACCGCGACGGCGAGCTTGGCCGTCAGGTGGCCGCGATCCCGTGCCACGCCGGTAGGCAGCTTGCCGATCTGGTCTTCCAAGATGGCCGCCGCCGCGCCCGGGCGGCCCGCGGCCCGGTAGCAGACGGCGGACTGCTCCCGCAGCATGTCGAGGTCGTAGTGGTGCAGGTAGACGGGCACAGCTGGGTGGGTGACGTGCGGGTGGCCGCGCAGCGTCTCGGCTGCCTCGTCGAGGAGGGCGAAGCATTCGTCGTGCTCGCCGAGCATGGCCAGGCCGCGCGCCTGCTGCTGGGCGGCCAGCGCGGTGAGCTTCGACTCCAGCCCGGCCGGGTTGCGGCGGGCGGCGGCGGCCAGCTGGACGACGCCCGTGTAGTCGTCGGCGAGCATGGCGATGTTGGACTGGCGCACCAGCATGTAGGCAGCCATCTGCGCGTCGCCGGCGCACTGCGCCCACTCCGCAGCGCGCCGCGTCCACGCCATCGCCGAATCCAGTTGGCCGAGGTCCTGGTGCAGCCAGCCGGCCATCTCGGCGTACTGGGACAAGACCTGGAGCAGCGGGTCGGCGTAGGCTGCCGTGGAGCCGCGGCGCAGCTCGTCGAGGACCTGAACCTGCGCGAGCACCGGGCGCAGCAGTCCGCGAGGGCCGAGCATCTTGTCGGCGGTGTAGTGCTCGGCCAGGACGCGGCGGAAGTAGCCGAGCACCTGGTCGTCGACCCGGCCGGGCTGGCCGATCGCCTGGGTGACGCGCTCGTAGTGATCGGCATCGCCGATGCCGGGCAGGATCGAGCTGAGCGCTCCGCCAGCCAGCAACTGCGCGAACTGGCGCCTGGAGAGGATCACGCGGACGCTCCTTCCGTCGGTGGTGAGCATGTCCAGCATGACCGCTTCGCCGTCATCGCTGCCAGGGACTTTCGCCACCACCGGCAGGGCCTGGCCGGTGGTGGCGGTACGGCGTAACTCGGCGAGCAGACCGCCGACGCCCAGTGCCCGGCCGAGCGCTTCGGCCTGTTCGAGCGGCGGCAGGACCTCGCCGTTCTCGCAGCGTGAGATGCGGGTGTAGTCGTAGTGGGCTCGTTTGCCCAGCTCCCGCTGACTCAGTCCCGCAGCGTGGCGCAGGTGGGCGAGCACGAGACCGAACATGCGCGCTGACGTGCCGTGATCCATCGCGGCTCCTCGTGTTGCTGGCGTGTTGCGGCAACAGCAGACCCCTGGGCGGCCCACCCTCGACCGGGCCACGATTCGGTGTAGGCGGACGCTCCGGAGCGTAAACCCGGCGGTCGAAGATCGCACCCGGGTTGGGTCATGACCTCACCGCTTGGCTATGTCGCCACTCGTACCAGTCGGCATCCTCACGGAGCCAGACCAGCCGCGCGGCGCGGGCCAGAAGGCCCCAGAACTCGGGCGGCTGCGGGCGAGCATCGCCGAGTTCCTCGAGAAGGACGAAGTCCGTCTCCCAATCCTCGTCTCCCAGGCACTCCAGAACCTGGGCATCGCTGACGGTGCTCTCCTCAGGATGGATACCTGGCAGACAGAGCCGGGCAGCCTCGTGAAGCGGAGATTCGCGGGAAGCCACGGCTGCAGCGTAGGGGATCCGACGTGCCTCCGGCCCGTCTTGCACCCGCCGCTGGGCAGTCACATGGAGCGCCAGCAGTAGAGCAGCCGATCGCCTGTAATCGCCCCGTTCAGGCGTCCTGGGGCCATCGCATTTCCGCGACCGGCAGCGCGAGCCAGATCAGCGACGCGCCCGCCACCACGTGGACGGCGCTGGTGAGTGGGGTGTCGGGCAGCGAGGCGAGCAGCGCCAGCAGCGGCAGCGCCACACCGTACCCGTACACGGCGAGCCGGGGAAAGATCCGCGAGCGCGCCATCGAGACGGCGAACAACACCGTGCCGGCCACGAACACCGCGGTCGCGGCGAGGAACGCCACCCTGGTCGGCCCCTGGAGCACCCGCTGCACGATCGCGGGCTCCAGGTAGAACAGCACGAGGTTCAGGGTGAACGCGACACCGGCGAACAGGCTGAGCCCGATGACGTTCACCGCGTACGCGACGAGCCCGAAGCGCCCGCCGGCCGCAGCGTGGTGAAGGTAGAGGACCGTCACCGCCGGTGTTCCCAGCGCGGTGCCGATTCCGAGGACGAAGCTTGTCACGGCGGTCTCGCCGGTGAACGCCTCGACCAGTCCCGGGACCCCGATCGACAGGCCCAACAGGATCGCGCAGATCGCGCCGAAGCGCGACAGCCGGATGGACATCATCGGTAGCGGCTCCTTGCCGTCGGCAGCAGACGTGACGACCGTAGGAGCCCAGGGCCGGGCGGGTGCAGATGCCGGTCGTCCCGGCTTGCGTCCGGAGGTCACGACGCGTACACCAGGCGAAGCCGCCGGATCCGGAGCGGACCGTGCCGGTCGGCATGTGCCGTCCGGCCAGAACCGGCCCGCGACGATCGCCCCCGGGGGGAAGCGGGGCGTAGCCTGACGGCGGACGCTCCTGCCGGACGGACGGGGACCCGCCGCCGTGCGGGAGCGGCTCCGGTTCCCCTCGTCAAGGTCGCGCGAGCCGGTCCCCGACGATGGCAGCACGGCCGTGGCGAACGTGCGGCCAGGAGGCGGCGCGCCGCCGCACCGGTAGGGAGGGTTTGGGATGGCTCCGTCACCGACCGCGCTCGTCCCGGCCGGCGGTCCCCCGTCACGCGCGTCCGGGCGTCCGGTGCCCTGGGTCGCGCCGTTGCTCTACGCCGCGGTGCTGGCGGGCGGGCTGTACTACCACGCCGTCGGCGCCGTCCCTCCACCACCCTCCGGAGTGGCCGTCTTCGTCGCCGGCCTGGCGGCGCTGTCCGGCCTGGACGTGCTGGAGCGGCGGCGCTACCGCCTGTGGACGCCCAAGGGCCCCGCCGCCGCCCTGGCGGGAGTCCGGCTGGCCCTGTTCCTCGTGGTCACGGCCGCCGACCCGGCCGGCCTGTCCCGGGTGCTGTTCGTCCTGCTCCCGTTCACCGCGTACTTCGCCTTCGGCCGCCGGGTCGCGGTCGCGCTGGCCGCCGTATGCCTGGGCCTGCTGGTCGCGTGGTTCTCGATCGCGGCCCCCGGCTGGCACGTGAACGCGGCCTACGTCTCCGACCTGCTCATGTTCGTCCTGGGCCTGGTCCTCGCCGTCTCCATGGCCGCCGTGGCCGTCGGCGAGCAGGAGTCGCGTACGCGGCTGGAGCACGCGCTGGGCGAGGTGGAGGAGTCCCACACGCGGCTCAGCAGGTACGCCGAGCGCGTCGCCGAGCTCACGGCGGCCGAGGAGCGCAACCGGGTGGCGCGCGAGATCCACGACAGTCTGGGGCATCACCTCACCGCCGCCGCGGTGCAGATGGAGAAGGCGGAGGCGTTCCTCGACCGCGACAGGCCCACCGCCGAGCGCGCGCTGGCCGACGCGCGGACGTCGGCCGCGCGGGCCCTGGAGGAGGTCCGTCACTCGGTGCGCGCGCTGCGTGGGGAGGCGGGCCCGTTCCGCCTGTGGGAGGCGCTCGCCGAGCTCGTACGGCGCCTGGACGGCGCTCGCCCGCGCGTGACCCTGGAGACGGCCGGCGACGAGTCGGGCTACGACGCCGCAGTACTGAGGGCGCTGTACCGTGTCGCGCAGGAGGCGCTGACCAACGCGCTCAGGCATGCCGCCGCCGGCCGGGTCACGGTCTCGGCGAGCTGCGGGGACGTGGAGGCACGGCTCGTTGTGACGGACGACGGCACGGGCCTTCCCCCGGCCCCTGGGAGGAACGGGGGGGTCGGCCTGCGCGGAATGCGGGAGCGAGTGCGTCTCGCCGGCGGAGCCGTCGTCGTCACGAGCGAGGCGGGGCGCGGCACCACCGTCACCGTGACCGTGCCGCGCCGGTCGGCGGTGGGACGATGACGCTCTCCCCCGCGGATCCCACCGGCCCGGTCGGACCCGGCGAGCAGCACGTGCGGGTGCTGGTCGTCGACGACCAGGAACTGGTCCGCGAGGGCATCGCCTCGCTGCTCGGCATCCAGCCCGGCATCATCGTCGTAGGCACGGCCGCGGACGGCCAGGAGGCCGTGGAGGCCGCGCTCTCGCTGGAGCCGGACGTGGTCCTCATGGACGTCCGCATGCCGCGGATGAGCGGCGTCGAGGCGGTGTCGGTCCTGCGCCGCCGGGCCCCCGCCTGCCGTGTGGTGATGCTGACGACCTTCGACAACGACGAGTACGTCGTCGAGGCGCTGCGATCTGGCGCGGCCGGCTACCTGCTGAAGAACCTCCCCGCCGCCCGGCTCGCCGAGGCCGTGCGGCTGGCGTCCGCCGGCGTCGCCCAGCTCGACTCCTCGGTCACCCTGCGCCTGGCCGCCGCCCTGCGGTCCGAGCCGGAACCCGGCCGCGACGCCGGGCCGTCACCGGCGTCGGTCCTGACGCCCCGCGAGATCGAGGTACTGAGGCTCATCGCGGCCGGATCGACCAACAGGGAGATCGCGGCGCGCATGTACCTCAGCGAGGGCACGGTGAAGAACCACATCTCGCGGATCCTCGGCCGGCTGGGCCTGCGCGACCGGACCCAGGCCGCCGTCTACGCCAATAATCACCGGCTCCTGTGAGCGCCCCGGGAGGCAGCGGAACTGTCCCGGGTGGATGGTGGGAGGGATGATCAGGCTTCCACCTCAACCACCTACGGTCCTCCGTCCCGCGCGGTCATCCCGGAGCCGGAGGCACTGCCATTGATGGTGTCCGCGGCGGTATCGCCGGCGCAGTACGTGGTCCAGGTCCGCGACGCTGTCGACCAGGTCGACGAGGGATCCGCAGTCGATCGTCCAGGAGATCCTCGGCCACACGCGCGTGACCACCACCTAGCGGTACACGCACGTCGCCACCCTTCGGATGGGGACGCCAGCGACCGCCTGGACTCGGCGCTCTGGGGCTCCGTCTGGCACGCAACTGCAACCCGAACTGCAACTCGCAGTCCTCGGACATCAAAAAGGCCCTTCCCCCTACTACGGGGAAGGGCCTTCCAGCCTGGCGGAGGATCGGGGATTTGAACCCCGGATGGTGTTGCCACCAAACCGCATTAGCAGCTCGGATGTCGCCCGTCCCGCTCAGTTCGACGTGGACCAATAAGCACGGCTGGCCTGCCTGGAACGGCACGGGACGATGCTGGATTGCAACTAGAACTGCAACTAGGTGGAAGGCGCCACCGGCGGAATGACCTCGGTGATCAGTGCAGTGCCGACGGGTGGCCGTGCCTCATGCATCGTGATCGAATCGCCGGGCTGTAGATGCCTCCAGTGCTCGGGGGTCAGAGGAAGCAGTCTCACCGGAGCGCTTCCACCCGTCTGCAAGGGATCACGCCTTTCGATCCAGAGGAAGGCAAAGCTAACAGAGAGGGCGCCTTCAGACGTGCGATGGCCGATGTCCCAGAGAAATTCAAGCCTTCCGCGAGGGAGTAGTGGCATCGAACGGCCTCCGTCCTCGGCTGGCAGAAGGTGAAGTCCAGCCCGGAAGGCGCCGACGCGGGCCTCGCTGCCCCGCCACGCATACCAGTGGGCATCCTCCTTGAGCCACAGCAGGCGGGCGGCGTCAGCCAGGAGCTCCCAGAACTCGGGCGACTGTGGATGCGCATCTCCGAGATCCTCCAGTAGGAGAAGAGCCGTCTCCCAGTCGCCGCCTTTCACGTACTCCATGACACGAGTTGCGCTGATGGCGGCCTCTTCACCGGAGGCGCCGGCGAGACAAAGATGGGCGGCCTTCAGGAGTGGAGAGTCCTGGAGCTCCATAGTTAAGCTGTGCCCCCTCTGGCCATCCGGATCATGATCTCCTGTAGTTAGGCTCCCGATCGGACGTACACAATCATTGCATGTCTCATTATGAGCTTTTTGGGTGAGGCTGCTTGGCCCAAGAGCAAGCTGTCTCTCCTCCTTTCCCGCCTCATCGGGCACGCGACGGGCACGGCGATACTGGGACGATCTTCGGTAGGCGCCACGCCTCCCCACATGGGTACAACGTGCTGAGCCATGCCGCTCATGCGGCTGGTGACCGCTGGCATCCGGGGCCGGCCGCAGGCCGATGCCCAGCCACAGACGGATTTGGCTGCCGGGTGATGAAAGGCGCCACTGTCGCTATGCACGATCCAAACCACGGTGCTAGCACTGAGCCTCGCGGATGTCACGGCTTCGTCGTCGTGGGGCCAGGTTACTCAGCCAGGTTGTCCTGGCAGTCAAGGCGGCGTATCTTTAGGGCAGGCATGGAGCGCGGAATTGGGTCTGAGCCACCGCCGACATCCTTGATGGTGCTGGTTTGTCATGCGCGACCAGGCGCCGCATCCTCTTCTCCTCGAGTCGATCGGACCCGATGCGTCCTTTCGGCTGAAAGGACGCATCCCTATGACTATCTACTCTCAGCACGCGAATCGCGGAAAGGTGCAGATCCTGGCCACCTATCGTGCGCCGGCCGGCATCCAGTCGGTGACGGTGACGAGCGTGGAGAACACTGCGCTTGCTATACCTCTGGTGAGTGCACTCAACAGGATCTCCGCCTATGCCACCGTCCCTATCGCTGTGTGGGACGAGCGCGGAGCGCGTGTGGCGCGCTACCCTGCCGACCACCTTGCCGCGCTCGTCGACCAGGGCGCGCGAGAGAATTTACTGAAGGGCGCCCACAGCCTCTGGTACGAGTACGTGAAGCTGCTGCTTCACCAGGCGCTGATCGATCTTGACGCTGCGATGTCTTCGGTGCCCGCACCCGTACGGACGGCAGTTAAAGCCGAGATCGAAACGGAGGGGTACGCGCTGATCAGGGCTTCAGAGGACCTCGACCCCGAGGAGACGGAAGACGCGCGCATGTGCGAGTTCGACAATCCGTTCGTCACTTTCGATAGCCAGCGCGGGAACGTCTACTTTGGCGATCCCTACTGCCTGGAAGGCGAACGCTCCCGCTTGGACCGCCTCGAACACGGCGCTTCCCTCAAGCGCCTTGGACAGGCAGTCGATGATCTACGACTTCTCTACGACGCCTGTGCTCGATGCAACAACGGGGAGGCGAACCTGATCATCGACAGCTCACTGTTCATTGAGTATGAGCCAGGAGACGAACCAGACCGTTACTTCCTCAGCATCCTGGCTCCTATGCCCAGCGATAATGATGACGCGTGGCAGTTGGAGATCGCGCAATGGATGCCTGATGACCCAGAGGACGAGGACAGTTCCGCAACCGGAGAGCCAGTCCTTCGCTGTGTTCGAGCAACCCCACCTACCGCCTCCGAACTCATAGAAGTGCTGAATCTTAGCCAGGGGCGAGCCCAGCAACTGGCTGATTGGGCGGTAACTCCCCTCGGGGAGGCGCTCGACGGTACGACGTTCATGGTGACTCACCGCTATGACGATCAGTAGAGAATTGGGTGATTAGCTCCCTGATTCTGGGAGCGATCTTCCGCATTCGTCATTACACCGCTAGGCGGTTCCGTAGACACCCTGGGATTTCCACCAGGGGCGCAATCGGTCTCCGTCTCCGTCTTAGCTGCTTATAGGGGCAAACGAACGGTGCCACACCAGCAGAAAGAAGCCCTTCACCAGCGGAACGCGGTGAGGGGACTCTCTCGTTGATCGCCCGTGTGTGCCCGCGATTCCCCCTGTGTTCCCGTGGCATCTGGCACGATGATCACGGGTTGTTCGCCGTGCGGACGCACGCACCCCTCCCGCCGGATCTTCCCGTCGCCGTCGTCCCACCCGTCAGGGGAGCGGGCCAAGGGCTGGAGGTGAAGGTGGAGCTCCCCGCTGGAAGAACGACCTTCGCCTCCAGCCCTTGGTCTGCTCGGCTTGTCCTGGGGCGACGGCGACGGGAAGAGCCGGCCCGCCTCAGCCACTGACTGCGTTGGGCTTGTCGAGATCGTCTCGGAGCCTGAGGCCCCCGCCGGAGGCATCCTTGGTGAGGACCCCGTTCCAAGGGGCAAGACTGCCGGGGCCGGCCTGCAGGGGCCAGGCACAGAGATTGGGTGTGTTTGGATGATTCAAGCCTGTTTGGCCGATATGTGAACCAGCCTCGGCGACTGAATGATGTGGCATACCAGTCAGGTTCCTATTACCTGGACGAGGACTCCGCCGGCTGTCGCGCTTACGCTTTCGTCAGCCGATATAGGAGGAGCACATGCCGGGTCCTCGTGACTACACCCAAGGAACCAAATCTGCGCTAGCCCACCTTAGCGGTGGCTTGTGCTACTACCCTGGGTGCCCCGAACCCATTCTGCGCGAAATGGATGGAAAGTACTACGTGATCGGTTTTATAAGCCATATTAGGGCCGCATATCCGAATGGCCCGAGGTATGACTCGGATATGACCGACGATCAGCGCAGAGACATCCGTAACCTAATCATGCTCTGTGAACCACACCACCTTCGGATAGATAAAGAGCGACCACAAGACTACTCGGTTGAGAAACTTCATAGATGGAAGGCGCAGCGCGAGGCAAGCCCCAGCGAAGCACTAAAGCGCCTTCGAGAAGTGACTCCTAGCGGCTTGAGGAAAATAGTTGCAGACGGAATGAAGGCCCGCGACGAAAAACTTATAGCAGCACTCACGCGGCTCGAAAAATCGGATCAAGGAGCTGCAATGGCCCTTCGCAGCCTTATCGACGAGCTCACCGAGGTCTATACTCAAGGGCGACACGCTCTCGATCCGGATGTTGTCTCAACCCTCGATAGGGCCACAAGGCGGCTTTCCGCTTGGGATCCTATGCACTTTTCTCAGCTGGAAAACGCTGCCAGAGTTCTAGCAAACGCTTTGGACAGCAACGTACTCGATAGCTTTATACGAGCAACACGTCGCCTGCCCGAGCATTAGTGGAGTTCCTTCAGGGTCGCAAAATCCGCACGACAATCGCTGAAGGGCCGTGCAACCCACGACCCGTCACGAGTGAGACACGAAGCTCAGGACTGGCTATCGCCCTCGCCATTGACTGAGGATGGTTCGGTATCTACGATCATCCTGCAGTCACCGGATGCCCCTCCGGAGGATAACTCCGGCACTCAGGGTCAACGGTATGCAACACTATGGACGTGAGCAAGTGGGCGCCCCTACCTCCGCAAGTCACCCCTTCGGCATGGCGTGCCGTACAAGGCCGTCTGCAAGCCGAGATGAGAAGTCTGCTAGCAGATGCGGGCTTCCAGTTTCGAATTCGTGGCAGCCATGTGCTGACATGTTCACGCGATCCAGGACCCCTTGTCTACGCAACTCCCCTGCAAAACTCTGCTGGCGCCCTTAGGGCGGATATCGATCGCAAACTCAAGAAAGATACCTTTCCTGGCCCAGGCCTCCAATATGCGATCGAGGAGGCAGCAAAGGTTCCCGGATTCAATATACAAAATATTGATTATTGGATGTCCCTGCAAATAGCCTTTCTTCAGGAGGGGAATCCTGCTAAAGCGGTTCGTGATCTATGTGAGGCGCAGCCAAAGTTTCGTTTTTACCGCCTGGGGGCAACCAGGGCATTCATGTTGCGCCAATTTGTTTGGCGCATCATAGGTCATCTCATCAACGAGATACCAGCCGCGCAGATGCCTCTAGGCAGTGCTCGTCGCGACAACATGTTGGTAACTGGCCTCCTAGAGGCAGCTCAAGGTTCCTTGCTGTGCGCCCCGCTGACGGCAAGATTTCAACCATTGGCCGCTGTCCTGATGACTCGGATTGGTTCTGAAGTGGCTGTATTGCCGCACGGGAGCGGATATGTGCGAACGCCGTCTATGGGCGGGTGGCCCGTTGGCATGGGACGTCCCTCTCTTTCGGGCCGTGGCAAAGGGATTTACAAGACCGGCATCAAAACATTCCCTCCAGGGCACGCCGCCGCCATACTGGAGCGTTCGGTGTCTGGCGCTAATCGCCTCTTGTCTAAGTTCACGGACCCGACCGAATTTCTAACTAATGGATTGCTGGACTGCGACGAGCAAACCATTGCGTGGGCGAATATGCGGTTCGGTATCGATGCCATCAATAGTATGGGCTCTGAATGGGGAAAGCCTGAGGCTATCTGGTCGGCCTTCCGTGCGCTTGGCACCTTACAAGGAATTTGGGAAGGAGGTACTCAGGGAGGAGTTCCGCTCTGGGAACTACTGTCACCCGCCCGTATACGTGATCACGTTTTGCCGGAACTCGATATACCAGCGCACAGATCCTGGGCCGCTGGAATTATTGGTAACTACGAGGCGCAGTTAGTATCTGGGTTCCCGGGTCAAACGTTGGAGGAAGCTGCCCGGCACGTCCAGGAGTTGAGGCATCTTGTTCACGGCGTTGGCGGTCAGGGCAGACGCCCTAGAGATGCTCGGCTCGCTGCACTCCGCCTCGTTTCGGAGAACGAGCCGAATATTCAGCTGGTGTGTAACGTCGCGAGCTTGTGGTGGACCGCTGCTCTCTTCAGCCCCGACAAAATCGCTCGTCCCGGACGTGCGCCTTGGCAGCCATAGCTTTCTGTGATCAATGAGATGCGGCCCGAGCACGGCCGTGCGCGAGAACGGCCCCCAGGCCGCACGCGCAGCGTGCGGCCGAGCGCAGGGCCGCGCCGCCGCTTGATCTTCATAAGGACTATTCGGCAACGATCTCCGCTGTCACTGGGAAGTGGCTGTACGGCCGGGATGTAGGCCGGTAGCTTCGCGGTGTGGCTGATGACGCTGAGCTGACGCGCTGGGTGGTGCACGGGGAACGGCTGATCTACGACAACCGGTGGGTCCGGTTGGGTATGGCCGATGTGGAGATCCCTGGCGGGGAGCGGTTCGAGCATCATGTGGTGCACCTGGACCGGGCCGCCATCGCCGTCGTCGTGGACGAGCAGGATCGGGTGCTACTGATGTGGCGGCATCGCTTCGTGTTCGATCGCTGGGGCTGGGAGCTGCCCGGTGGCCTGATCGAGGCCGGCGAGGATCCCATGACTACGGCAGTCCGCGAGGTCGAAGAGGAGACCGGGTACCGGCCCAAGCAGATCGAGCACCTGGTGAGCTATCAGCCGATGGCCGGCATGGTCGACTCCGAGCACCTCCTGTTCCTTTGCCGCGGGGCCGAGCTGGTCGGCAAGCCGGAGGGCGAGGTGGAGGCCGACCGGATCGAGTGGGTTCCCATGGGGGAGATCCCCGGCATGATTGCCCGTGGTGACATCTGGACGTCGGGCACGTTGATCGGGTTGCTTCAGGCTCAGCAGCGGCTCAACGGCCAAGGGCGCGGTTGACCGCTCTCGACAGTTCCTCAATGCGGCGCCGTTGGCGGCGTGAGCCGGTCATGGTGGCGAGCTGCTTGGCGCGGTGGATGTGGGGTTGGGCGGCGTCCGGTTCGCCGGCCGCGAGGAGGGCGTGTCCGAGGTCGCAGCGGACGCCTGCTTCGGCGCGGTTGTAGGTGCCGTCCATTCCGGCAAGTGCGGAGCGGAGGTCTTCGACGGTGCTGGGGTCGCCGAAGCGGAGGAGGCAGCTTCCGCGCCAGCGGGCGAAGTGGTGGACGTTGATGGACAGGTAGGGCATGTCCGGGTCGGCGTCGCCTTCCGGCAACACGGCGGCGGCCTGGTCGAGTGCTCGACGGCAGGCGGCCTCGTCGCCGAGTACGGCTGCGGCTTCTGCTTCGGCAGAGGCAAGCCATGTCCTGAGACGAGCGGGGACGCGGTCGCGGTGGGTGGTGTGGATGTACTGGAGGAGTTCCGCGGCTTCGGCGGGGCGGCCCAGGTCCATGAGGACATACGCCTGTTCGCCGGCGACGTAGGCGAGGACGGCAGGGTCGTCGGCTTCGCGGGCGGCGGCCTTGGCGCGTTCGTAGTGGTTCCATGCGTCGTTGAGGGCGACGGTGTTGATGGCCTGCCAGCCGGCGAGTGATGCTGTTTCGGCAAGTAGGTGGGCGAGCTGTGCGCGGATGCGTGGCCGTACGGCGTGGCGGTGGGCTCGTTCGATCTGGGCCATCTGGGCGCGCATCTTGTCGGCGATGGCGACGCTGCCGAGTCGGCGGTCCTGGAGGCGCAGGTTGTTGGTGTCGGTCCGCAGGATCATGACCATGGTGTCGTCTATGGCTGCGGCGGCGTCCAGTCGAGCGGTGAGTTCGTCGGTCTGCTCCTGATGCTCGTCGTCCACATCGCCCGTGGGGGACGCGGTGTCGAGTGGGGCGAGGCCGAGCAGCATGCGGGCGTGGTCGGGCAGGTCGAGGCCGATGGCGATGCGTTCGAAGACGGCCAGTTCTTGAATGGGGCCGGCGGCGCCGTTGAGGATCTTGTTGACGCGTGGTTGCGAGAGGCCGGTTGCCGTTGCGATGCGATTCTGGCTGGCTCCGGCGTATTTGACCGCGAGTCGGAATAGTCCGGCGACGTCGCGTTTCTTCAGGATTTCCCGGCTTTCGTCGCGATCCCAGATGACGTCTGGTATCTCGATCGGGTCGAAAGCGCTCGGGCGCATGCGAAACCTCCGGAAGTCGGCTCCGAGGTGGTGCATTGCTGTGCCGCGCACTCTATATGCCACCGCTGCATATCACCGTGGGATATGTATAAACGGTCTGGCCGTTCATGCTCTGGCGCATGACAACTCCAGTCAGGTGCACAGAGTGCGATGGACGGGGATGGAAGATCGTCACTCGGCGCGGGAATGTGGCGGCGTCCATGCTGGGCGTGGTCTCCTCCGCTCAGGCTGAGTGCGATCACTGCGACAGCGCCGAGCTGGCTCCTCCGGCGGGCGAGGTGTTCGATTGGGAGGTGCGCGTCGGGGCCGGCGCCGCTGACGAGCTGGCGGCGTGCGGGTCGAGTCCGTTCCAGGCCACGGCTATGGACGAGCTGCGTAAGGCGATGCGGGGCATGCCGGCGGGGGCGCCGGTCCGTGGGCGGATCACCCTCAGCGTCTACGGTCTCGGGGCGGTGGCGGACGAGGCGTCGCGTCGCGAGGTCTTCCGGGCGTACCTCGACCCGGCCGGCTCGGTGCGGTTCGAGCGGGTGGCCGAATGAGCGCCCCGGCTCTGATCACGATCGATCCGCGTCATTCCGCCGAACTGCTTCGGCAGGCTCTGGAGCGGAACGGCGTCACGGCCGATATCCACCACGGACACGGCCTGGCGCTCGTGTCGGTTTGGGTCGGCCTCGTGGTGTGGTGCGACGGCCAGTGCTTCTGGTGGCGAACCGGCTGGAACGCGGAGCGTCGCCGCGTGATCTATGCGTGGCATCCGGCGATTGATCCGGTACGAGCCGCTCGCCGTATCTCTATGCACTATGCGGATCTTCGAAAGGCGCACCCGCTATCGCCGATGATCTCCGATCTCGTGGACGAGGCCGAATAATGGTCCGGCTTCGGGTGGTCTGCGGCGTGGGGAATGTGCGGCGTCAATACCCGCGCGTGCAACATGCGGTCGTGCTCGGGGCGTCAAAGGCGATGTGCGGCGAGGAGATCCGGCTCGTGCTGATCTTTGACTGGCATATGCCGTTCGTGCCCACGTTGTCGAGTTCCTGCCAGGAGTGCGCTCGCCTGCTGGCGCGCCGGATGGACTCATAATCCTGGCCTGACAAGTCTTGGCTCAGCCGGTACTGTGCTTATGCGGACAAGCGCAAGAGTGAACGGACGGCCAACATGAGCATGGACTTCGCCCCGCCGAAATATGCCCAGGTCATGAGGGCTATTCAGGAGCGTATCGAGTCGGGCGAGTACGCGCCCGGCGACATGCTGCCGTCCGAGACGCAGCTCGTGCGCGAGCTCGGGGTTGGGCGTACCACCGTGGTACGCGCGCTTCAGACGCTGGCCATGCAGGGATGGATCGAGCGGGAGCACGGGCGCGGGTCGTTCGTGAAAGGCCGGCCGGACAGTGACTCCGAGACGGTGCGGCCCGGCTTGACCGCCGCTGAGCAAGGTGAGACGGCAGACAGTCTCGTTGAGGTGGCGCGCGTTGCGGCGCCTCGGCATGTCGCGAAGCTGCTCGGCATCGCCGAGCGGACGCCGGTGATCATGCGTAAGCGGGTGGCGCGGCATGCGGACGTCGTCTCGGCCGTGGAGACGGTGTGGATCCCGCTGGAGATCGCCGTGGGCACCGACCTGGAGAAGGACGAACCGCTGCGCGGCGGGATCCGGCGGCATCTCCAGGCGGTCAAGCATGTGCGGTTCGACCGCATCACGGAACGGCTGTCGGCTCGTAAGCCCACCAAGGACGAAGCGGAGTTGTTGGGCTCCTCCAACCCGGTGCTCGCAGTGACGGCGACCGTGCACGACCCTGCTGGTTCCGTGCTGCTGGCCATGGCCCTGGCGCTGCCGGGCAGCCTGCACGAACTTGAGGATGTCTACAAGGTCAGGTAACTCTTACCGCGCCACTCCGGCTCAACCACTTGTGCGGACGAGTGGTCAGAGCCTACTCTCAACTCATGCGGACAAGTGGACGAGCGAACGAAGAGCTCTCCGCCGCTACTGAGAGGAACCACATGGCAATCCAGGGACCCATCCCGATCAGCTTCGACCAGGTCTTCCCGCACGGCTGCTACCTGGTGGGACAGGTCGAACAGGTCAAGGACTTCGACGCCTCCACCAACGGCCGAACCGTCTACGCCAAGGACAAGACGACCGGCGAGCCGGTCTGGCAGGTCCCCGTCATGGACGCCGACCCGACCGTGAAGGCGTCCCAGAAGACGGTCGCGGTCAAGATCCTGTCCTCGACCGAACCGCCACTGCCGCCGGCCGTGCCCGGCCTGCCGATCACTCCCGTCGAGTTCGTCGGGATGACCGTCACGCCGTACGTCGGCCAGACCGGGCGCCTGGCCTACTCGCTCCGGGCGACGGGGATGCGCCCGCCGCGCGCCAAGCAGGCCCCGGCCGGCAAGGAGGCGGCGGCGTGAGGCTCGAACCGTACACCTACGTCACGCTGTCGATGCCGCACGCCGACCACCGGTCGCGCCTCATGGTCTCCTTCCACACCAACGAGGTGCACGTCCGCGCCCGCGTGATCGACGAGCGCCGCCCGTACCTGGCGTTCAGCACCCCGGAGGCGAACGTCTCCATCTCCACCACGGGCGGCGGGCCGGTCACCGACGCCGACCTGACCCTCGCGCGTGACATCTACGCCGCCGCCGCTCGCTACCTGGCCGACTGCGAGCGCCTGCACAACCAGCAGCCGGCCACCGGCAAGGCCACCGACCAGACGGCGGCCTGACACGTAAGGCGGGGCCGCTGGAAGCGGCAACTTCCGGCGGCCCCTCGGTTCTCCCACGACTTCCACATCACGAGAGGTTCCAAGCTTATGTTCAAGCGGCTGCCTGGTGACGAGGCGCGCAACCTCGTCACCACCACGCCCGACACGGCCATCGTCTTCCGCCCGGCCGTCGTCCAGACTCCCGCCATCCTGACCCTGATCATCTTCGCCTGGCGCGTCCTCGTCGGATGCGTCCGGCTGGTGTGGCGGCACCCTGTCGCCCTCCTCATCACGTTCACGCCCGGCGCGCTCACGCTGGCGTACGACTGGCAAACCTCGCTCATGCTCCTCGCGCCTGTCCCGACCGGACTCCTGGCGTGGGCCGTCACCGACCGAGCGAGCTTCACCCGCATGATCGGCCTGCGACTACTTGCCTGGTGGCGACTCGTCTGGATCTACCAGCGGCACTGGCAAGCCGTCGTGATCGTGTCCGGGCTCGGACGGCACCTGTGGGGGCGCGACTACCTGCCACGCCTCGGCAAGGTCACCTGTACGGCGTGGGCCGACCTGGTGACCGTGCGCATGCTCAAGGGCCAGTCGGTCAAGGACTGGGCCGACCGCCTCGACCACCTGGCCCAGGGCTTCGGCGCGGCCTCCTGCCGGGTGGCGGTCACGCGGGGCGGTCGTCTGCAACTCACCTTTCCGCGCACCGACCCACTGGGCGTCCCCTTGGCGGCTCTGCCACTGCCAGACGCGCCGACCGTGGGGCCTGTCGAGGTGGGCAAGCAGGAGGACGGGCGGCCGTGGCTGCTCAAGGTGCATGGCACTCACGTCCTGGTGGCGGGCGCCACCGGGGCCGGCAAGGGCTCGATCATCTGGTCCACGATCCGCGCCCTCCTCCCGGCCGTGCGGGCGGGCCTGGTGGAGATCTGGGCGCTGGATCCCAAGCTGATGGAGCTGTCGTACGGGCGCGCGTTGTTCGGCGACCGGTACGCGGCCACGCCGGAGCAGTGCGCCGACCTGCTCGACCAGGCCGTCAACGTGATGCAGACCCGGGCGGCCCGCTTTGCTGGCCTCCAGCGGTCCCATACGCCGACGGTAGAGGACCCGTTCGTCCTGGTCGTGGTTGACGAGGTGGCGTTCCTGACCGCCTACCAGGCAGACCGGCAGCTCAAGCAGCGCATCTCCGCCGCACTGGCCACGCTCACCACCCAAGGACGCGCGGTCGGCATCGGCGTCATGGCCGCCCTCCAGGACCCGCGCAAGGAGGTCATGAACATCCGCAACCTGTTCCCCGACAAGATCGCGCTCCGGCTGGACGAGTCCGAACAGGTGGACATGGTCCTCGGCGACGGCGCCCGCGACCGAGGAGCCCTGGCCGACCACATCTCACCCGTCCCCGAGCGCGGTGCCGGCGTCGGCTACGTCCGGCTGGAGACCTCGCCCGACCCGATCCGGGTCCGCGCCGCCTACGTCTCCGACACCGACATCCGCGACATGGCCGCCACCTTTGCCGCCGGAAAGGACGCTGCCTGATGAAGGTCTGCTTCCACGGAACGGCCGAAGAACTCGAACTCGTCTCGGGCCGGCCGCTCATGGTCCTGCTCACCCGTCGCGGCCTTCCCCGGCTGCGTGCCTTCGCCCTGCTCCACCCCCGGACGCTCAAGCACCCGTACAACGGCCTGTTCCGGCTCTGCGCCGACCTGACCGAGGACGAGGGGATGATCCATGACTGACCTGCCTCGCGCCGTCCGGCAGGCCATGCCGCTGGCTCGTGAGGTGGCCGTGGAGGTCGCCAAGCAGTACGGCGTGTGCATCCGGCCGGTCCCGCTCAAGCGGCTCGACATCCACACCGGCCGCTGGGAGATCGTTGACGTCCCGTGCGGGGCCACGCTGGAGGCCAAGTGCCCGTCGTGCGCCAAGCGCAACCGGCAGCTCCGGCGAGCACAGTGCCGCGAGGGCTGGCACCTCGACCAGGAGCCGGCCATCACCCCGGACGATCCGACCGACGAACAGCGGTGGCTGGTCGAGTTCCGCGCCGACCTCCAAGCCTGCCGCGACCAAGCCGCCGCCCTCGGCGAGGACACCTCCGACTGGGACGCCGCCATCGAGGGCGTTGACGCCGAGATCAACGAGGCGGGCATGCGCGGCAACGTCCTCGGCCGCAGTGTCCCCAAGCGCAGCCGCTCGACCAGGCGACGGCAGGACGCGCCGAACCTGCCCAAGCGCCGGATGGCGCCGACCACGCTCGGGCGGACGTTCACCAGCTCGGACGGCAAGGTCTACCGGCCCTCCCTCTTTGTCACGCTCACCCTGCCCTCCTACGGCAAGGTGCGCGACGGCGTGCCGGTCGATCCGGAGAGCTACGACTACGCGCGGGCGGCTCGGGACGCGCTGCACTTCTCCAAGCTCGTGGACCGGTTCGTGCAGAACCTGCGCCGGGTCTCGGGCTATGACGTGCAGTACTTCGCCACCGTGGAGCCACAGAAGCGGCTCGCGCCGCACCTGCACATGGCCATCCGCGGCACCCTGCCCAGGGCGGAGGTCAGGCAGATCGCCGCCGCGACCTACCACCAGGTGTGGTGGCCACCGGCCGACGAGGTGCGTTTCGACGGTGACCACCTGCCCGTCTGGCAGGACGAGGCCGGCTACCTCGACCCCCACACCGGCGAGGTCCTGCCCACCTGGGACGAAGCGCTCGACCAGCTCGACGCCGACGAAGACGCCAAGCCGCTGCATGTGATCCGCTTCGGCGACCAGATCGACGTCAAAGGGGTACTCGCCGGCACCCCGGACGCCGACCAGTGCATCCGCTACCTGTCCAAGTACCTCACCAAGAGCCTCGGCGACAGCCTCGACACCGACAACCCGGCCCAGCGGGAGCACGCCGCCCGGATGGTCGAGGCCCTGCGGTTCGAACCCTGCTCTCCGAGGTGCCCGAACTGGCTGCGCTACGGCGTACAACCCAAGGACGCCAAGCCGGGGATGACGCCGGGAGCGTGCCGGAGCAAGGCCCACAAGCCCGACCACCTCGGCTACGCCGGACGCCGAGTCCTGGTCTCCCGCAAGTGGTCCAACAAGACCCTCGCCGAACACCGCCAAGACCGCCGCACCTGGGTCCTGGAAGCCCTCGGCCAACCCGGCGAACCGACCGACCCCCACCGCTACGTCTGGAAGCCCGTCCCGGCCGGCGACGCCAACGTGCCACCGCTCGCCATGCGCCTTCTCCGCTCGGTCGCCGAACGCCAACGATGGCGAACCCACATGGCCCGACTCCAAGTCCAAGCAGACGGCCTAGATCCATCGGCAATGCGAGAGGAGGCAGCGTAGATGGAGCCTCTGTTCTACCGACCGAAGGACGCGGCCGTGATGCTCGGGATGAGTCGGACGGCTGTCTTTCGACTGATCAAGAGCGGTGAGCTCAAGTCCATCAAGGATGACGGGTACCGCCTGGTTCCTCGTTGGGCGCTGATCGAGTTCGCTCGCTCCCTGGAGCTGAAGGCAGGTCTCGTGCGTGAGGAGGACGCGGCGTGATGGCGAAGAAGCCGAACGGGCGCTCGTCCATCTACCTCGGCACTGACGGCTACTGGCACGGCTGGGTCACCATCGGCATCAAGCCCGATGGATCGCCTGACCGTCGTCACCGGATGGCCAAGACGGAGGCCGAGGTAACCCGCAAGGTCGCTGAGCTGGAGGGCAACCGCGAGACAGGTCAGGTCACCAAGCCGGGCCGTGTCCCTACAGTCGCCGAGTGGATGACCGAGTACCTCGACGTGATCTGTGAACGACTCGTTGCCTCGGGCAAGATGGCTCCGCGCACGCTGGCGGACTACCGCTCCAAGACCCGCCACTGGATCATCCCGCTCCTCGGCCGGCACCGGCTGAACCGGCTCGCCCCCGAGCACCTCGACACGGCGTACACGACCATGCTCGACAAGGGCCTGTCCACAAGCACGGTCCTCAAGGTGCATCGGATCCTCTCCCGGGCCCTGAAGGTGGCGGTCCGACGAGACAAGGTCGCACGGAACGTGGCCACGCTCGTCGAAGCACCCACGGCCGCGGAAACCGAGATCGAGCCACTGACGCGGCAGGAGGCTCGCCGCATCCTCGACGTGGCCAGAACCAAGAGGAACGGCGCCCGCTGGTCGGTCGCACTCGCGCTCGGCATCCGCCAGGGCGAGGCACTCGGGCTCCGTTGGTCGTACATCGACATGGACACCGGCGAGATCCGCGCCTGGTTCCAGGTGCAACGCCAAGAGTGGCGGCACGGCTGCGACGACCCGCACGCCTGCGGCGAGAAGTGGCACCGCCGGCCATGCCACAAGAAGTGCAAGATCCACGGCCACCGACCGACTTGCAAACCGAACTGCGTCCAGTCCGGCCACGTCTGCTACAAACGGCCCTGCCTGAAGGACTGCACAGGCCATGCGGACAAGTGCTCCAAGCGAACCGGCGGTGGCCTGGTCTTCCGTCAGCGCAAGGGCAAGAGCAAGCTCACGCTCCAGTGCCCGCCCGAACTCCTCGCCCAACTCAAGGCACACCGCGAGATCCAGGACTCCGAGCGCGAGAAAGCGGGGGAGCACTGGCAGCACCACGACTTGGTGTTCGCTACCAAGCACGGCACTCCCATCGAGCGAACCGAGGATTGGAAGCTCTGGAAGGCCATCCTCAAGCAGGCCGGCGTCCGGGACGTCCGCGTCCACGACGCCCGCCACACCGCCGCGACGCTCCTCATCGAGCAGGGTGTGAACATCCGCGTCGTACAGCAGGTGCTCGGCCACACGAGAGTAACGACCACCGAGCGCTACACCCACGTATCCACACCGCTGATGCGCGACGCGGGGGAGCGGCTCGCCTCGGCTCTCTGGGGGAATCCCCAATGATGTGACCGGAAGGATCACCCGAGATGGTGCCAGGCAGCTCTCGCCGGTTAGCCGTCTGCGGCAAGGCCGACCCTGGCCGCGAGTTCGACGGTGAAGACGACCATGACGTCGTCGGTGCCCAGGTGGTAGCCGCCGGTCGGCGGCCATTCCGCCGGACTCCCCGCGGCTATCCACACGGCTTTCTCCCGCGAGCACAACCTGATCGCGTCGGGAACCCGGATGGAACCCTCGGGAGCTTGGGACCAGGCGATATCGACGCAGGTGAGTTTCTGGCCGACCAGGCTCGACCAGCGCGGGTGATCGGTCACGTCCACCTCCGCCGACCCGCCGGGTTCCCCGATCATCCGCAGGTGGGCGGTCATCGGCTCAGGGAAGACTTCCAGCCCGTAGTGGTCGAAGCTGCTGCCCCACACAGCCGAGAAACAAGCGCCGTCGTCGGTGAACAACTCCACCCCCATGGTGGGTTGGTGCCACGTCCCGAAGTCCCACTCCTCGACGTCGCGCCCGTCATCCCCGCACATCAAGGGGTAGTAGACGACCCTGTGGATACGCCTGCCTCGCAACATGGCAGCCGTACGTTCATACTCCACGGCGGTCAGCAACGACGACACGGGGACAGCATCGCCCAGTTCAGACATCCTGGGCTACCGCATTTCCGTGGCCCCACGACTCTGCGCGGCTCGGCGAGCGTTCTGGCCACAGCGCAGGCGTTGCAACTAGCACTGCAACTACGATGCCCCGAAAAGATCAAAGGCCCTCTCCCCGTTACCGGGGCGAGGGCCTTCTACCTGCGGAGGATCGGGGATTTGAACCCCGGATGGTGTTGCCACCAAACCGCATTAGCAGTGCGGCGCCATAGACCTGACTAGGCGAATCCTCCTGGAAGCCATGTGGCTCAGGACAGCGTACCGGCCTTCTGGCGAGGCGGCAAAGCGGATGCGCCCGCGAGCCCTGATGGAGGTTGTCCACCGCCTGTGGGCAACCTCCTGTGGACGAAGCCCGCCCTGTTCCAGAACGGGCTTTCGAAGTCGTCAGGCGGCGGGGTTGGCCTCGCCCTCGATCTCGATCTTGACCTTCTTGCCCACCAGCACGCCGCCGGTCTCCAGGGTCTGGTTCCAGGTCAGGCCGAACTCCTCGCGGTCCAGTTCGGTGTGGATGGAGAAGCCCCATACGGCCTGGCCCCACGGGTTGGTGCCGGCGCCGCCGTACTCGACGGTGAGCTCGACTTCCTTGGTGACGTCGCGGATCGTGAGGTCGCCGGCGACGGTGAACTCGTCGTCCGACTGGCGGGTCACGCGCGTGCTCTGGAAGGTGATCTCCGGGAACTTCTCGACGGCCAGGAAGTCGTCGCTGCGCAGGTGGCCGTCGCGGTCGGCGACGCCGGTGTCGATGCTGGCCGTCTTGATCGTGAGCTGGGCGGCCGACTCGAGCGGGTTCTCGGCGATCGTGATCGTGCCGCTGTAGTCGGAGAAGTGCCCGCGGACCTTGCTCACCATCATGTGCTTGACCATGAAACCGATGCGGCTGTGGGCCGCGTCGATGGTGTAGGTGCCGGCGGTGGGGACGGTGAGGCCTTCCCAGGTGCGGGTGCTCATGAGGTGCTCCCTAGATGCTTGTTGTGCGGATAGTTGCTACAACAGACATCTACAGGAGGAATATTCCTCACGTCAACTATCGTCCGGTAGAGTGTGAACGTGAAACCGATCGAAGACCACCGGTTGACGGCCATGGGCCTGTTGTCCGAGGTCCACGCGGGACTGGCGGCCAGGATGCAACCGGTGTTCAGCGCCGCCGGGTTGTCCGAAATCGACTTCGAGACGCTCGTCCGGCTGGGCCGTTCCCCCGGCGAACGGCTGCGCATGACCGATCTGGCCGCGCAGACCGGGCTGTCCACCAGCGGCGTGACGCGCGTCGTGGACCGCCTCGAACGCGAGGGCCTGGTCACCCGCGTGGCCTGCGCCACCGACCGTCGCACCTCCTACGCGGCCCTCACCGACGCCGGCCGCGAACGCCTGGAGTCCGTGCTGCCCCTCCACCTCGCCGACATCGACAGCTGCTTCACCGGCCTCCTGGCCGAGGATCAGCTCGAAGCCTTCCTCGCGGCCCTGCGCACGATCAGGGACGTCGTACGGCCCTGCGCTACGGCTGGGGCGGAGCGGGGATCCCCAGCTCGGACCTGAGCTTGGCCATGGCCCGCGACACCGTGCTCTTGACCGTGCCGACGCTGATCCCGAGCGTGCTCGCGACCTCGGGCTCGGTCATGTCCTCGTAGTAGCGCAGCACGACCGCCGCCCGCATGCGCTCGGGCAGCCTGCTGAGCGCCCGTTCGAGCCGCTCGTGCACCTCGCCGTACGTCTCCGACGGCTCGCAGGGCACCTCCGGCAGTTCGTCGGACGGATACTCCTCCAGCTTGCGCCGCCGCCACTGCGAGATGTTGATGTTCACCATCGCCCGCCGGACGTAGCCGTCGAGCGCCCTGCGGTCGGCGATGCGGTCCCATGCCAGGTACGTCCTGGTCAGGGCGTTCTGCAGCAGGTCCTCGGCGTCCAGGGGATGTCCGGTGAGCTGGTGGGCGGCGCGCAGCAGCGCGGGACCGCGGGTCACGACGTACTCGCGGAACTCCTCTTCCTCCGTGGTGATCTGCATCGTCGCCAGAATCGCAGCCGAACCCCCTGTTGGGGCTGAACCGGAATCAAGGATTCGGCCCGCCGACGACAAAGATCCGTCCAGGTCGGTGGCGGTTTGTACGACGCCGGATGTCATGTCCTTTCCTTGGGATGCGTATTTTGCTCCCTATGAGCCCTGGCCCGAGCGCGGTCAGGCCGGCCGTGTGACGCTGGAGACGCGACAAGGGAGGGCGGATGGGCTATCCGAACGTTGAACGCCGCCGTGTGCTCGCGGCCGCGGTGCTGGGCCGGGAGGCCGGCGTCCCCGGCCCCGAGCCGTCGGCCGAGGACCCGTTACGCGCGGTCGCGGGTGAGGTCGTCGACATCAGCCCGCACCTGGTCATCATCGAGACGCCCGAGGGCAGGGAGGAACGGCTGGTCATCGCCCCCTGGGCCACCGCGTGGCACGGCGGCGACACCGCACCGGCCGACGTCCCGATCGGCGCCAGGGTCATGATGCGGACCGTGCGCGCGGGCAAGGTCGTCGAGCGCGTGTGGGCCGACACCACCCGCATCACCGGCACGATCCTGTCCATCGAAGGGCGCAGGGACCTGACGGTCGAGCTGTCCTGCGGCCCGCACCGCGGCCACCGGACGATCGTCATCCCCTACCGGGCCACCGGCCGCGTCCAGGTCCGCCACCCCAAGCTGGAGCCCGGCTACCTCTTCGACGCGATCGGCGTCCGGAGCGACGGTGTCTGCCTGGCGTTGCTGCCGGCCACCTCCCAGCCCCCCTACACCGCGCGCGCCGTGCCCGCGCCGCCGCCCGCGTACGGCGGGGTGCAGCCGCGCCTGTCCGGCACCGCCACCTGGTCCGACGCGTTCGACGACGGCGAGCGCGGCCTGGCCTACCCCATGGTCGAGCGGTCCGACGCCGGCTGCCCCGACGCGGAGGTGTCGTGCGCGGGCCTGCCGTACCTGGCGGTCGGCTCGCTGGTCCAGGTCAAGAACGTCTGCGCCGAACGCTCGGTGAACGTGCCGGTCGTCGCGTGCGGGTGCGTGGCCGGACGGTTCTGCGATCGTTGCGTGGAGTGCGGCACGTCGCCGCGCGGCCGGATCGCGGAGCTGTCACCGTCGTCGTACGTCGAGCTCGGCGGCGACCTGGTCAAGGGATGCTTCAACGCCCAGATCGGATGGGGGTGACGCTCGTGCCGGCCTCGCAGTTACCGGTTCTCGTCGTGCTGCTCGTGCTCGGCACGGTGGCCAAGCTGGCCACCGTGCGTTCGGGTGGCGAGCCTGGCGCGCTGTCGAGGCTGGGGCCCGCCGTGCTGGTGCCGGGGCGGCTGCAGGCCCCGGCGCTGGTGGCGTGCGCGGTGGGGGAGCTGGTGCTCGCCGCCGGCCTCCTGCTGTCCACCGTCCCGGTCTTCCGCTGGGCGACCGTCATGTTCTTCGCGCTGTCCACGTACGTGCTGCTGGAGTTGCGCAGGCGGCGGCCGGACGCCGGGTGCGGCTGCTTCGGCGACGTCAGCTCGGCCCCTGTCGGCGTGCGGTCGGTCGGCAGGACCGTCGCGCTGACCGGCATGGCGGTGATGACGGTGTGGGCCGACGTGCCCGGCTGGATGACGTTCGTCCAGCCGTCGTGGTGGACGGCGGCCGGCGTGGCGCTGCTCCTGGTGCTGTCACCCGAGCTGGAGGAACTGGTCGACCGGGTGCGCTATCGCGCGCCGTGCGAGCAGCGGCGGGCGCCCGACCAGAGCGTCACGCTGGCCCGGCTGCGGGGCAGCGGGCCGTGGCGAACCCATGAGGACCTCCTGGCCTCGCCCGAGCCGTACGACACCTGGCGGGAGCTGTGCTGGCGCTTCTACGCCTTCGCGAGCAAGGACGACGGCGACGTGGTCTTCGCCGTCTACCTCAGCGGGCGCCGGCCGGTCGTGCGGGCCGCCGTGGTCAGCGCGGAGGACACGGGATCTCTGCCGTCGTATACGCCGGTCTCGGCCTGACGCTAGACAGCCGTAGATTTCCCTCGACGGGCAGCGAGATATAACTCTATTGGGCTATCTAGCTTCCCCACTAGACAGCCCAATAGAGGACTAGGAGTGCCGGCTAGATCGGTTGGGCACGGAGGAACCTCCCGAAATGCGGCACGGTGAACGCGATCTGGCCGCGCTCGGCGCTGTAGATCAGCCCCTTCTTGATCAGGCTGTCGCGGGCCGGCGACAGGCTGGACGGCTTGCGGCCGAGGGCCTCGGCCACGTCGGAGGTGGCGACCGGCTCGTCGCCGATCTGCGCCATGGCGTGCATGTAGTCGCGCTCGGCCGGCGTCGCCCGCTCGTAGCGGCTGCCGAAGAAGCCCACCGCCAGCTCCTCCTCGGCCTCCGGCGCCGACACCTTGACGTCATCGACCGTGATCGGGCTGCGCGGCGCCAGATCCCACGCCACCTTCCCGTAGGCCTGGACGAAGTAGGGATAGCCGTCGGCCGCCTCGTAGAGCGCGTCGAGGGCGTCCTGCGTGAACTCCACCCGCTCCTCGCGCGCCGGCAGGATCAGCGCCAGGTCGGCCGCCTCCCGGTCGAGCTTGTCGATGCGCGCGTAGCGGAACAGGCGCTCGGAGTAGCTCTTGCTGGCCGACAGCACGCTGGGCAGGTGCGGCAGCCCGGCCCCGACCACGATCAGCGGCCCGCCCGACTGCGACAGCTCATGACACGCGGCGCAGAGCGCCGAGACGTCGGCGGCCTGTACGTCCTGCATCTCGTCGATGAACAGCGCGATGCCCACCCCCAGGTCGGTGGCCACGCTCGCCGCGTCGACGAACAGCTCGGTCAGGTCGATCTCCAGGTCGCCCGAGTCGGCGCGGCCCCGGGCGGCCGGCACCTCGATGCCGGGCGACCAGTGCGAGGTGCCCTTGGCCGCCGCCGGATCGCGCATCGCGAACGCCTTGAGCACCGCGAGGAACTCCTCGATGCGCTCCGGCGCCCGATGGCGCGGGGCCAGCTCGCGGATCGCCATGTGCAGGGCGGCGGAGACGGGACGGCGGATCGACTGGTCGGGCCGGGCCTCGATCTTGCCCGTGCCCCACAGCCGCTGCATCGCCATGGACTTGAAGGTGTTGAGCAGGACGGTCTTGCCGACGCCGCGCAGGCCGGTGACGACCATGCTGCGCTCGGGACGGCCGCGGGCCACCCGCTCCAGCACGACCTCGAACTGCTGGAGCTCGCGGTCGCGCCCGGCCAGCTCCGGTGGGCGTTGTCCGGCTCCGGGGGCGTAGGGATTGCGCACAGGGTCCACGCTCTCGGACTTTATTGCCGGATATAGCGGCCGTCGTAGATTCGGGCAGAATGCGCTACGGCGTGTCCGGGCAGGGGCGTCCGCCAGCACGGTCATCGGACACACCCCCTCTCACCAGGCCGAACCCGTGTTCGAGTCGCTAGCGAGAACTGTAGCGCGGACTCGAACACGCATGCGATGTTTTCAGGTAAAGATCTTCGCAACGCGGCGACCTGATGCGGTAGGCGCCGCAGGAGCTCGGTGACAGCCGGGCGGCCGGCCGACGGGCTCGACGTGGTCACGCGGCGGGTGCTCAACTTGGCAGCCGTACCACCCGCCCAATAGCGTTTCGCCTCATGCGGACCTTCGCGAACGTACAGGAGCTCAAGGCGGCCGTCGGCGAGACGTTCGGCCCCACCGAGTGGCGCACGATCACCCAGGAGCAGGTCAACCTCTTCGCCGACGCCACCGACGACCACCAGTGGATCCACGTGGACGTCGAACGCGCCAAGGAGGGCCCCTTCGGCGGCACGATCGCGCACGGCTACCTGAGCCTGTCGCTGCTGCCGTCGTTCATGATGGAGCTCCTGCGCGTCGACGGCATCGCGATGGGCGTCAACTTCGGCCTCAACAAGGTCCGTTTCCCCAAGCCGGTCCCGGTGGGCGCGCGCGTGCGGGCCTCCGCCGAGCTGACCGACGTCAAGGGCACGCCCGCCGGCTACCTGTCCAACCTCAAGGTGACGGTCGAGGTCGAGGGCGAGCGGCGGCCCGTCTGCGTCGCCGAGACGCTCAGCCTGTACGTTCCCGCCCAATAGCGGCATTCTCGCCGCCGCGTGCAACAGAAGCACCGGCTCGCCGGTCCTTGGATTCGTGGACCACACGGCTGATTTCGATGAGTTCGTCCGGGCCAGGGGCGAGGCTCTCCTGCGGTACGGCTACGTGCTCTCCGGCAACATGGAGGACGCCGCCGACCTCGTCCAGGAGGCGCTGGCGCGGCTGGGCGACGCCTGGCCGCGCGTCCGCAGGAAGGACGACCCCGAGGGCTACGTCCGCACGACCATGGTCCGGCTGCACATCAACGCCTGGCGTCGCCGCCACCGGGAGGACCTGGTGGCCGCGGTGCCCGAGAACGGCAGGTTCGACCGCTACGACGACGCCGACCTGTGGGCCGAGCTGCGGCAGTTGCCCCCTCGGCAGCGGGCCGTCCTCGTGCTGCGCTACTACGAGGACCTCCCCGACGACAGGATCGCCGAGGTGCTGGGCGTCTCCCGCGGAACCGTGCGCAGTCAGGCCGCCCGTGCCCTGGACAAGCTCCGGATCGCAAGAGTGCTGCAGGAGGCGCGATGAGAAGCGAAGAGGACCTGATCCGGACCCTGCGCACGGCCGCCGGCCATGCCGGTTCCGACGGCCTGGCGAGCGCGGTGGCCGCCCGCCGGCGGGTACGCCGCGTCCGGCAACGGATCCAGATGGTGCTGGCGGCCGCCGCTGTGGTGGTCGTCGCGGGTGGTACGGCGGCCGTCCTGTCCCGCGGGGGCGAACAGGTACGACCGGCCGTCACCGTCACCGCCGTCCCGGCCACGCCGACCGTGCAGGAGGCGGTGGCGGAGCAGAAGATCCGGCCGGCGGCCGAGGTGTGGCCCGGGGCGGTGGTCACGATGCCGGCCAAGGCCGCCGACGGCTGGAAGTACCGCCCGGTGACCGGCCTGAGTCCTACCGAGGTGCTGGTCAGCGCCGAGTCGTCGTTCGAGAAGGCGGGCCGGCTGGAGGTGTACGACTCGGCAGCCAGGAGCGCGCGCGTGCTCGGCGACGTGCCCGCCCCCGAGGGTGTGAAGGGCTACTTCGTCCAGGACTTCGAGGTCGGGGAGCAGCACATCGCCTGGTACGGCACGACGCCCAACACCCCCGACAAATGGGCAGATTTCTGGATCATGCCCAGGGCGGGCGGCACGGCGAAGCGCGTGGGGGAGGTGACGGGCCCCATGTCGGAGGTGGATCGCATCGGCGTCACCGGCGACTCGGTCGTCTGGTCCGTCGAGCAGGGCGGCGTCTACCGCATGCCGCTGACCGGCGGCGCCCCGGAACGCGTCGCCGACGGGCTCCATCTCATGTCCTGGCCGTTGGCGGCCGGCTACGCGACGGGCGGCGAGAGCGGCAGGAAGACGCAGGACCGGGTGGTCAACCTGGAGACAGGGCAGACGGTCACGGTGCCGGCGCCCGCGGGAGTCACGTTCCTGGCATGCGGTCCGGTCTGGTGCTACGGCGCCGACGACGACAATCGGACGATCGTCCAGCGGCACGACGGATCCGACCGCAGGGACCTGCCGGCGGCAGTCCGCCTGCACGGCATGAGCGAGCTCCTCGGTGACCGCTTCGCGCTGCTCATCGCGTACCAGCGTGGCAACCCGGCCAAGGAGTACGTCCCGCGCGTGGCCACCTACGACCCGGTCACCGGGTTGACGGGCGGCATCAGCAGGATGCCGTCCGACGGCGGAGGAGGCGGCTTCGGCCGGGGCATCTCCTCCTCACCCACCACGATCGTCTACTGGGACGAGGACGTGAGGCACGTCGACGTGTGCAAGACCAGGAGCGGGTCCCGATCGTGCACCACCAAGGAGCGGGGCGGCGGCAAGGAGCTGACCGTGCTCAACCTGGCGGCCGTCACAGCAGGGGACTGACGATCGCCGCCAGGGCCACCACGCCCAGCAACCCCAGGTAGGCGAGCACCAGCCGGGTGTCCCGGAGCAGGCACTTGCTCCGGGACAGCCCGGCCCGCCGCGCCTTCCAGTAGCCCGCGAACCCCAACACCGCGAACCCCAGCACCGCCCACGGCCCCAGCAACCAGGCCAGCAGCGCCACGGTCGCGTACACGCACAACCGCAGCGGATCGTACGGCCCGGCCTGCCGCGGCGCGCTCACGACAGGACCTCCAGCGGCGCGCTCACGACAGGACCTCCAGCGGCGCGCTCACGACAGGACCTCCAGCGGCGCGCTCACGACAGGACCTCCAGCGGCACCCGCACCCGCGGCTGGGAGGCCACCGCCGACAACCGCTGCGCGGCGAGCTGTGGCCAGGCCTGCACCGCGCAGAACGGCGCGCACTGGTCCTGATCGGCGCGCGTCCCCACGTGCACGCAGCACTGCGTCAGCCGCTCCTCGATCATCGTCGAGATGTCCATGAACGGCTTGACCGTGATCCGCACCACCCGCTCGCCGAGCATCCGGCGCAGCTTGCGACGCCGGCCCGGCAACGCCGACGACGCCAGCGTGAGCAGGGTGGACACGCCGAGGTCGCAGTTCTCGCAGATGTCCCGCCACAGGTCGCCGATCTGCGGGTGCGACAGGGACGACTGCTCCGACAGCAGCCCCAGCAGCGACTCCTGGACGGCCAGCCGCAGCTCGCGCGGGATCTCGCTGTCGGCGATGCGGTTGGAGACCAGGCCGAGGTTCGCCTTGAGCCGGTCGTGGCCCATCAGCGCGACCAGCGAACGCCACTGCCGCGCGTCGTCCCGGATGAGGTAGCCGACCGAGCAGCAGTGCGGGTGTGAGCACGGCAGCGCGGTCAGGTCGCGCCAGGTCACCAGGCCGTCGGTCTGCGGCCCGAGTCGCCGGAGCACCCCCGTGTGGGTGAGCCGGTCCATCGGGTCGAGCGCGCCGCTCCGGCCGGAGCCGAACTGCGGCTGCAGCGACACGCCGCCCACGTACGGCGTGTCGAGGGCCAGCCGTACGACGTCGCCGAGCTCACCGTCGTTGACGCCGAGCGCCGCCGTCATCACCAGCGTGGTGAAGATCTCCCGCTCGGACAGCCGCCGTACGGCCTGCGCCTTGAGCCGCCGCAGGTCGCCCCCGCGGTGGTGCCGGGACGCCTCCGCCGAGCCGCCGTCGTACTGCAGGTAGACCTCGACCCGCTCGCGGTGCTCGGTGAGCAGGTCGAGCAGGTCGTCGTCGCGGGCGACGAGCACGCCGTTCGTGTTGACGAGGATGCGCGTCACCGGCCGCTGGACCAGCTCGCGCAGCAGCAGCGGGAGCTCCGGGTGCAGGGTCGGCTCGCCGCCGCTCAGCATGAGCACGTCCAGCTTGCCGTTCTCGCGGGCCAGCCGCTGGTCGACGTTCGCGAGCACCTCGGCGACCGGCACCACGCCGCTCAGATCCGGCGAGCTGCCGGCGAAGCAGGTCGGGCAGCGCAGGTTGCACGCCTCGACGATGTCCTCCAGCAGGATGCAGGTGTGCTGCGTCTGCATCTCGGGGAGCCCCCGAAGGTACGCGCCGGGCACCGGCGCGAAGTTGCCGGCAACGTCCGGGACGTGCTGCTTCGTGGGAGCGGTCCATTCCTCGAGGTACGCGAGGATGTCCGGGTCCTCGTCGTACAGGGTACGGACCAGCCCGTGCTCGCGGCACCCGCGCTCCAGCCACACCCGGCCGTCGCGAACGGCCAGGTAGCCGCTCAACCGCTCCACCTGGTCCAGGTCACGACCGTGGCAGCGCGGGCAGAACGCGTTGACGTACCTGAGGACGCGGTCCCCCCTCAGTCCCATTCCCGTACTCATACCGCGACCTTCCGCCCGACCAGGGCATCGTAGTAACCACGCCGCCACCCGTACGCGACCCTGATCCCGAGCAGCAGCATCCCCGGGATCAGGAACCACTGCGGCCGCGTCAGATCCAGCCACACCGTCTCGTTCGCCCGCACGAACTCCACCACGAACCGGAACACCGCGTAACCCGCCAGATAGAGCGTGAACAGCTCACCCGGCCGCGTCAGCCGCCCGCGCGCCCACACCAAGACACCGAACGCCACCAGGTGGAACACGATCTCGTAGCCGAACGACGGATGCATGGCCTGCCCGGCCAGGCAGCCCGGGCACTCGGGCGTCGTCACGGGCGCGTACACGCCCCACGGCAGGTCCGTCGGCCGGCCCGGCGCCTCCGTCAGGAGACACCCGATCCGCCCGACCGCCATCCCCAGCGCCACCGCCGGCGCGAACAGATCGCCCGTCCGCTCCCGGTAGCCGATGACCCGCTTGGCCACCAGCACGCCGACGTACGCCCCGGTCAGGCCGCCCAGGATGCTCCGCGAGCCGTACAGCCACAGCTGCGACAGCTCCAGCGTCTCCAGCCAGCCGGCCAGCCGCATCCCGATCGCCCCGCCCACCAGCGCCCCGGTGACCGCGACCAGCGACTGCTCGTTCAGCGCCCCGCGCCGCCGCGCCTCCCGGGCGAAGACGACAGCCGCCACGAACACCCCGAGGCCGACGAAGATCTCGTGCAGCGGCATGTCAGCCGTACAGCGCCGGATTGAGGCCCGTGCAGAGCCCAGCCGTCACGATGGACCACAACGCCCAGCCCAGCATCAGGCCGAGCCCCGAGCCGGTCGCCCACGGCCGCCGCACGAACAGCAACCCGGCCCCGGCCCCCAGCCCGACCAGCGCCAGCAGCACGGCCCCGGCCGCCACGATCCAGGTGCTGAAGCTGCCGTCGTTGCTGCCGCTCATGGCGGCGACGAACACGAGGAAAGCGCCGACGGCGTTGATGATGCTGTACACGGTGATGCCGACGAGCGCGAACGCCACCACCAGACCGACGGACCCGCCGGACGTCGGGGGCGGGGGAGGCGGCTGCCACCCCCCGTACACCCCGCCCGGCGGCGGACCGTCATAAGGAGGCCCGGAGGGGGGAGGCGGCCCACCGGCGATCGGCGGTCCGACAGGAGGCGGTGCACCGCCGGGGTGCGAGGCTCCTGCCGAAGGCGGCGATCCACCGGGCCCCTGCGGTCCGGGCCCCTGCGGTCCGGGCCCCTGCGGTCCGGGCCCCTGCGGTCCGGGCCCCTGCGCCCCGTTGTTCACTGGTGGCACCCAACCCTGTCCCGCGGCCCCGCCCCTACCTTCCGGTGACTCCGGCGGTGGTGTGTTCATCACCCGAACCCCCCAATCCCCAGCAAGCGTAGGGCTACGGACCGCTTTTGTATGTACCGATTCGTCCACCCCGGAACTCCCACCGCGAGCCCCGACACCTCCACGACCAGCCGCACGAGTCCAGACGGCAGCGGCGCCCGGCCACCTCCAGCCCCACACCGGAGACGACCCGACGGTCACCGGACGACGTCCACCCTCAGCCACGCACGCGCTACACCTCCTCCGCCGAGCAGTAGTCCGAGTAGTAGATCGCCGCCTGCACCCGGCTCTTCAGCCCCAGCTTGTTCAGCACCCGGCTCACGTGCGTCTTGGTAGTCGCCTCCGCCATGTCGAGCTCCTTGGCGATCTCCGCGTTCGACAGCCCTCGCCCGATACAGGCCAGCACCTCCCGCTCGCGCGGAGTCAACCCGGCCGCCCCCGCGCCGGGCGAATCCCGCCGCAACGGCTGCTCGGCGAACGCTGAGATCAACCGCCGCGTCACTGCGGGAGAGATCAACCCGTCCCCTCTGGCGACGACCCGCACCGCCTCCACCAGCGCGTCGGCATCGGTGTTCTTCAACAGGAACCCGGCGGCCCCGGCCCGCAACGCCCCGAACACGTACTCGTCCACGTCGAACGTCGTCAGAATCAGCACATCGGCCACCCCGGCCAGCTCACGCGTCGCGGCGATCCCGTCCAGCCGCGGCATCCGAACATCCATCAGCACCACGTCCGGCCGCGTCTCCCGAGCCAGCGTCACCGCCTGCTCCCCGTCGGCGGCCTCGCCGACCACCTCGATGTCGTCGGCCCCGTCCAGGATCAACACGATCCCCGCCCGCACCGCCGCGTGATCGTCAGCGACCAGCACCCGAATCATCACCCTGCCTCCAACCTGCCCGAAGGCCCCTTCCAACCCCCGATCACGCCTGCCCGGCCCAATCGCCGCTCCCGACCCTCGATCGCCGCTCCCGACCCTCGATCACCGCTCCTGACCCTCGATCACTCCCTCCCACCACCCGGGAACCCCGCCCTGCCACCCGTGGGCAGCACGACCTTCACCCGCCACCCCTCGACCCCCGTCGGCCCCGCCTCGAACGACCCGCCCACCAACGCGGCCCGTTCCCGCATCCCGATCACCCCGGCACCCGCCCCGTCCAGCGAAGCCCGACGCCCGTTGACCGGATTGTCGACGGTCACCGTCACCCGCTCCGGCTCGTACGCGATGACGACGCTCACCGCCTGACCCCCATGCTTCAGCGCGTTGGTCAGCGCCTCCTGCAGGATGCGATACCCCGCCAGGTCGACCGAGGCCGGTAACTCCCGAACGTCCCCCTCGACGTGCATCGCGGTCACCAGCCCCGCCTCGTGGGACCGTTCGACCAGGCCCTCCGCATCGGCCAGCCGCCGCCGCATGGCTTCAGCGGTCTCGTCACCCTCCTGGCGCAGCAGCCCGATCATCGACCGCATCTCGGCCATCCCCTGCACGCTGTTCTCCCGTACGGACTCCATGACCCGCCGGACCGTCCGCCCGTCGAGGTCCTTACGGGAGAGCGCCGCAGTCGACTGGATGGCGATGGCACTGAAGTGATTGGCGATCATGTCGTGCAGCTCGCGCGCCATCCGCCGCCGCTCGGCCGCGATGGCCGCCTCCCGGTCGAGCTCCGCCAGGCGCGCCACCTGCTCCGCCCGCGCCCGTTCGGCCGCAGCCTGATCGCGTTGCTGCCGTAGCACCATCGCCGTCGTCACCGGTGTCACCAGCACCAGCGCCGCCTGAACGCCGAAGATCGGCAGCACCTTCCAGTCCTTGGCCAGCGACCCCGCCACCGCCCCGGCCACCACCGCCAGCACGCTGGCCGCCCCCAGCAACCACCGCGAGAACTTGGCCGGCCCGTACAGCGCCGCCGCGTACACGTTGTCCGTGAACACCAGCACGGTCGGCAACGACGGCCCCACCACCAGATCCATCGACATGCCCACCACGCCGAGCCCCAGCGACACCAGCGGCGCCCGATACCGCGCCAGAACCCCCGCGCAGGTGAGGGCCAGCGGCACCACCAGCACCCACTCGGGCACGCCACGCCGCGTATAGGCCCCTCCCACGATCAGGAGGAGCCCCACCGCGAAGGACAGCCCCGCCCAGTGCGCCGCGCGTCTCATACCCCCATCCCACCATCGCCCGCGTGCCCTGCCCTCCTCCACCCGACCGCCTGTGGATACACCCTTCGATGTATCCACAGGATCGTTTCCACCGGTGATGTCCGGGCCGTCCCGCCCGGAGACGATGAACAGGTGATTGTCGCCATCCTGATCGGCTGCGAGATCGGCTTCTGGGCCCTCCTGGCGCTGGGCTTCGCCTCCCGCTACCTGTGGCACCTCCGCACGCTGAGCACGATCCTCCTCCTCGGCGTCCCGCTGCTCGACGTGATCCTCCTGGCCGCCGCGGTGATCGACATGCGCGGCGGCGCCACCGCCGACCTCCGGCACGGCCTCGCCGCCGCCTACCTCGCCTACAGCATCGTCTTCGGCCACCGCACCATCCGCTGGGCAGACGCCAAGTTCCGCCACCGCTTCGCCGGTGGCCCACCACCCCCCAAGCCCCCCGCCGGCGCCGCGGCACGGGCCCGCCACGAATGGGCCTTCTGGCTACGCATCGCCCTCGCCTACGCCCTCACCTGGGCCATCGTCTTCGCCCTCGCCTGGCTCGTGAACGACCCCACCCGCACGGAGCCCCTGTTCGCTTTCATGTCCGGCCTGCTGAAAGTCCCTCTGATCGCTTTGATCTGGCCGGTGAGCTACACCCTCTGGCCCAGCAAGACGGACACGGCACGGTCCTGATCGCCATCTCTGGTTCGAGTCACTCCCGAAGACCCGCTATGCTTGCTTACGCAGCGAGCGGCCGTAGCTCAATGGATAGAGCATCTGACTACGGATCAGAAGGTTGGGGTTTCGAGTACCTCCGGCCGCACAGCAGATCAAAGGCCCTTCGGGATGACCCCGGAGGGCCTTTCTCGTATCCGTGCAGCAGCGATTTACAGCAACGGCGTCTGCCATCCGCCACTGATCGAGTGCCTTGGGCATGCTCCGCGTGAGAGGCATCCGTCGTGGAGGAGAGGAAGAATGTGATCGGGACCCGCATCCTCTCGTTCAAAGCCTGGCGAGGGGGCCGCTATGTCGGCCTGGCGGAGGTTCTCACCTCTCTGGGTACCCTGATCGACGGCCACCGCTGGCGGTTGACCATCGACTGGCTCGTCTCGCCCGAGCTTGAAGCGATCACTGAGGCCACGGCGGACTCACTGGTGACCACGGGCCGTCTCATCGAACTGTTCAGCGTGGAGTGCCAGCTCATCGACGGAGAGCTTGTCGGCCACGGCGACAGCCCGTCGGCGCCGGAGGTGAAGATCCGAGCGTTCGACAGCGGCCACTGGGATGTGCAGACCGACAGCCCTGAGCTATTAGAGAAGATCATCATGCTCTATCCCGACGCACAGGAGCTCCCCGAGTGGTGAATCCGCGAGACTCACCACGAAAGGCCTCCCAGGAGGGACTGTACGGTTTACTGAACACACCCTCAGAAGGTTAGGGGTTCGAGTCCTCTCGGCCGCGCACAGCTTGACCAGGGAGTTCCTTGATCGCAAGGGACTCCCTGAGTCGTTTCTAGGGGTCGACTGTAGGAACGCGTGATGCCTCCTGGAGCTGACGGATCGTCTGCGGGATGGGCGGCTCAGGCGGCTCGGTGTTGCCGAGCAGTAAGCCGGAAAGGGCTAATAGTGCCCGGCTATCGCTACCGCTGTCATCTGCTGCTGCGCTACAGCATCACTTGGTCAAAGCCGTGGGGCACCTCCCGCTCGGGAGAGTGCCCCATGTTCACTCGGTCGCGCAGGTCGCGTAGGCGATGACGCTCCACTTCCTGGTGGTGGAGCTCAGCTCGTTCGCGGTGGCTGAAACCGCGCGGGTGGTGGGGATGAAGTTGATGAGGGCGGTCTCACCGGCGGCGCCGGGGATGGAGAATCCGGCGCTGAGCGCCTGCTTTCCTTCGGGGCAGGTCACGAGTGTGCCCTTGTTGTCCGAGTTCTCTGCGGTTTCATCCTCGACGACCTGGAGACCCGCCGGTTGTTCCTCGGCGCAGATCGCGAAGGCCCGGAGGTAGTAGTTGCCGTCGTAGCCTCGGTGGTTCTCCTTGGTGTGCACCGAGACGGAGTGCAGCGAGGGGACCAAGTCCGTGACGCTCACGTTGCCGCGCGCGCCCTCCAACTGATACCCGGAGCCGAGCAGCCATTCGCCGTCCCGGCAGTCGAGTTCCAGCTCCTTGGGATTCGGATGTGAGGTGGTGGTCACGAAGCGGATCGTGGTGATCCCGCGCGGATACCCGCACACGGCCCACACGCGGATCCTCCACGGGGCGCTCGTTCCGGACAGGGTTTCGACGCCGTACGCGCTGACGGTGGTGCCGGTCGGGATCACCTCGTCGATGATGACGTCACCGCCCACGCCTCCGGGCACGTCTCCGATGATTTCGGCTCCGGTGCCGATCACGCGCTTGGCGTCGGGGCAGGTGACCTCGGCGCCCTTGTCGTTGGAGTTGCTCTCACTGGTGCCGCTGACCGCCACTCGACCGGGGACGTTCGCCGACGCCGGGGTGGCCGTCGTCACGAAGCCGGTGACCAGTGCGACGATGAGCGACGCGGTCGCCGCTCGGGTGCGTGATGCCGGGATGTTCAATTGAACCCTCCTGGGCAGGGGCCGAGACCAGTTCTCCGCCTGTCGGAGAGGGCGCCCCATCTCCGCACTATGGCCCCCAGACGCGCCCCGGCACCGCGCCCTTTTACCTGTTAGCACACGGTTCTTGTGCCTTTGATGATCAAGCCTGGTAGGCTGTGGTCCAGGGCCGAAGCCTCTCCGGGTTGCGAACGGCCTGGATGCGAGTGATCCGGCCGCCCGCGATCTCGAACGCCATGACGACCACGGTGACGCCGTCTTGCTGGGCCACCAGGGAGAACTCGCTCCAAGATCAGCTGAATGTGGGCTCTGGGCTTATGTGACCGACCGCGTGCGCGGGGGGTCTCTGCGCGGCGGCCTCGGAGGCGTGGCCGGAACCGGAGGCAGAGTTCCGCCACCTGGCATGAAGAGGGTGGCAGGTGCGGCCCTCAGGCGGTACGGCCGTAGGGCAGACGACCGGGAGATCTCGGTTGGATTTCGGTGCCTGGACAGAGCGAAGATCCTGCCCAGGCACCGAGCTTGAGACGGGGGCACAGGCTGGCCGTGGCAGTCGTCGAGCTTCGCCCGGCCAGCGCCGCCGCGCATGTCGGGGTGCTCAACCGAGCCGTTCCTTGAGCACAGACTGCTCGCCGCCATGCAACTCCGCGTAACGGAGAGCGATACGACGAGCGGCGGTCGCCACGTTCGCTGTGGAGGAATGGTTGTAGATCCACCGGCCTCGCCCGGTCGTGTGGCCGGTCCACCACCACCAGGTGTCCCCGTCCGTCCAGACGCCCAGGCCGGCCGAGATCAGCACCAGCGCGACGCCGTCGCCGTGACGGACCTCGGAAGCGATCCGGTGCGCTGCCTGGAGCTGGGTCTGAAGCTGCTCGGCTGCCGGGCCGGCCGGTCGCAGGCCGGGCACAAGTCACATGGTCGCGGTCATCGCTCGTCGCCTCCGTCACCAACGGTGAGCAGGACGAGTTCATGAAGCGGCTGCGGCTGCTTCACGAGATCGAGGTAATGGGCCATCAGTCATGTGGCCGCCGTGGTGGGAGCCCAGGCAAGCGTCCACAGGACGGTTCCGCGTGCGCTCGGACAGGGAGCCTGCCAAAAGATCATCTGCCCGGCCCAGCGCATCCTGTATTGCGTCGGCGAGCCGGACCTGGCCGCTCGCGCCGCCGATCGCGCGATGGTCGCCGCCGAAGAGACCGGCGATCCCATCCTGATCGCGGTCTCTGCCTGGACCTCCACCATGGCCGCGCTCGGCCGCTCCGATGCCGAAGAGGCCCACGCCATCGCTCACGACGCCACCGGCCACCTCCGCCACATCGTGCCGACCAACCCTGCGGCACTGTCCGCTTGGGGGCACTCAACCTGTTCGATGCCATCGCCCTGGCTCGGCTGCACCGCCCCGCCGACGCCTGGCACAGCTGGACCCTCGCCCACCAGGGGACCACCGCACTCGGAGCCGAACACCATCACCCGCTGACCATGTTCGGCATGGCCAACGTCGCCATCTACGCCGTCGCTGTCCCAATCGGCCGAGACCATCGCCTTCAACGCCACTGCCCGCACCACGATCATGGAGATCGTCTCCGGTACTCGACGACCGCCGCGTGCCGCGCTGGAGCTGGCCGCCCGCGTCCTGCGCGCCGGTTTACCGTCGGCGGACCAATCTCTAGCGAGTGCAGCTGTGAGCTCTAGCGCCCTTGCTAGCGGTGAAGCCTTCTCCTGACATGCGGTCTAACGTTCCAGCGGCCCCATGCGAACGCCCCTGAACGGGCTCCAGGGCGTCGAGCAGGCGGGGCGGCTGCTAGGACCTGTATGAGGTTTGAATCATGAGGTTGTCAGCGCTGATTGTTCAGCTTGGTGGGTCATCGCTGGATCAGAGCCTCCCGCCTCCCAGCTCGTTCCCCTATGGGATGCTCTGCGCCATGAAGATTAGAAACGGCCAAATTGACGATGTTGTCCCTATCGTTGCTCTGCACGTAGACAGTTGGCGTTCGGCGTATGCGGGGATCATGCCCGACAGCTTCCTGAACGGGCCTCTGACCGATGACCGGCTCACGCTGTGGCGGGAACGGCTGGCTTCGCCTGCGCAGGGTTCAGGGCTGTTCGTCGCTCACGACGATGGAGAGCTGCTTGGCTTTGTCTACCTGTTTCCGGCTCCCGATGAGCGGATCCTGCTTGACAACCTCCACGTACGGCCGGTGAGCATAGGCTCAGGCATTGGAACGCAACTGCTACGGCGGGGGCTGGCGTGGGCGGCGGACGAGCACCCCGGCAGGCAGGTCTATCTTGAGGTACTCTATGCGAACACGCGCGCCATCGCCTTTTACGAACGACACGGCGCACGCCGCACGGACGAGCGGATATGCCGTTTCCAGCAGGGTTTCGAGCTGCCCGAGTTCGAGTACGCCTGGCCGATGAACTGATCGGTTGGATGCACACCTCGGGCCTGCATGGGACTTCGGATGTTCAGATGGGTTGAAGGCTTCGGATCCACAAGATGGCTCCGCGTAGATGAAGGCCGGCGAGGTAGCTATCGGGGGGTCTTGTCGAAGCGGAAGGCCAGTCCTCACCACTCCTTGATCCGATCAATGCAGCGTTCCGCCGTGTTGCGCTGCTTGTAGAGATTTGAATCATGGCTGATTGGGCGGCCACCGCGGGAGCCGCCCTTCTTGTGGCCAGGCCGTAGAAGTGGTGGTACGAGACGTAGGCCGCAGCAGCCGCGACAGCCAGCAGGACGACCACCGCGCAGCCGAGGATGACCCGGTCTCCGGCTCGGCCCGCGCCAGCCTGCGGGCCGTTCCGCTACCGGCGCGGTACCCCGTCGGGGGTGACGGAAAGGTTGGTGAAGGGGCGTCGGATGCGCTCCAGCGGGCCTCGGTCGGCGGGATTCGCTTCCCCGACGATCGTGGGTGTGGAAAGGTTTGGGCTCATGGCCTGGCTCCTGCTGTAGTCAGGTTGCCGGGTCGTAGGCCGGGGTTCGGTGTTGGACGCACCGGGCCTCGGCCGTGTGGCTCCCGCTGAAGAGCCAGCGGGTATTCGGCCAGGTGTGCACCTCGATTTGGGAGCGGAGCAAACCCGTATGACCATCGACATCCGGACCTTCCTGCCCATCGCTGAACACGCCGCCAGCATCGCCGCCGACATCATCCGCACCAAGGCACCCGGCGTCGTCACCGCCAAAGGCGACCGTGACATGGTCACCGAAGTGGACTACGCCGTCGAACAGGCCGTCCGCGACTTCCTCGCCCGTGAGACACCTGAGATCGCATTCCTCGGCGAGGAGGAAGGCCTCACCCACGCCGGCAGTGGACTCATGTGGGCACTCGACCCGGTCGACGGCACCGCCAACTTCCTGCACGGCATCCCACTGTGCGCAGTCTCCCTCGGCCTCATCGACAAGAACATCCCCACGCTGGGAGTCATCGACCTGCCGTTCCTCGACAACCGCTACACCGCCGCCGAGGGCGCAGGCGCCCGAGCCAACGGCACCGAGATCAACGCCAGCCACATCCGCGATCTGGACGCCGCCATCGTCTCCATCGGCGACTACGCCGTCGGCACCGGTGCCCAGGAACGCAACCGGCCCAGACTCGCCCTCACGCACGAACTCGCCGCCCGAGTGCAACGCGTCCGCATGTTCGGATCGGCTGCCATCGACCTGGCATGGGTCGCCGACGGCAAGACCGACGCGCTCGTGATGTTCAGCAACAACCCGTGGGACACCGCCGCCGGCATCATCATCGCCCGCGAAGCCGGAGCAGTAGTTGTCGACCTGGACGGCAGCCCGCACACCATGAACGCCGGAGCCACCATCGCCGCGAGCCCCAAACTCGTCGCCGACCTCGTCGAACTCATCGCCGAGGCACAGAAGAACGCCCAGCACAGCGCCCACACTGCCGAATAGTTCCTATAAGGATCAGGGCGGCGGCGCGCCGCACCCCCGGCCCGCCGCGCCGTACCAACCGAACCCATCAGCGGGCGTTGCCGCGCCGCCGCACAGATGCAGCCCTCACGATCGCCACAGCATGGCTGATCTGTGTCCGTGGTCGGGGGCGATCGACGATCCAGGGTTCGTTCCTCACCCTGGCTCACCGAGCAGTGGCTGATCGCGGGCCCGCGCCGGACGGCACGCGGATGCGCAAAGATCATTGAGCGTGGCCCATGGCGGTGTCAGCTGAGAGGACACGTCCGTGATCGACTCAACCTACAGCGAGTGGTTTCGCCGGCGAACCCAGCTGGTCGTCGACTTGACGTGGTGTTCCGCCACCAAGATTGACGACGTCCTGGCTGCGTACAACATCTCACCCGAGAGCACTCAACCGGCACGCTTCACCGCAGACGACATCGACATGCTCATCGGGCGCCTCGGCAATGGCACCGTCATCATGGACTACCGCGTCGATTCTGTCACCGAGGGAGCTCTTCCCATTCTGGCGCAGTACGGCCCCTGCCTGAGCGCTACATGGATCGATGACGCCCCAGCCGTGGTCTCTTATCGCACGGAAATCGGCCTGGTGGTCAAATTCGACATGATGGAATGGAGCTGGTATCCAGATCCTGATCTCGCCAGCGTCGAGCAATGGATAGCCGCCGGCCCAGCGGGTCGGGAGACCTGGAAGAACAATTATGGTCTCGCCACGCTCATCACCGCCGAAGCGATATGCCAGGCTGTGGTCGACGACGACTGGATACGATCCGTACACACTGGCGTCACCTCACCGGATCCACTGGGGCAGGAGATGCCGTCAGCCTCACGCTCTCTCAGCTCGATCATCGAAAGATACGGTGACCGCACACGGTAGAGCAGAGGTCCGGCGGTTTGCTGTATGGGTTCCTCGTTCTACTTCGCGTGCACCGTCACCTTCGCTCGCGGTGCACGGAAGGTCAGACGCATCGTGAAGGTATCCAGCGTGAACAGATCGCTGCCGTCCCAATCGAAGCAGCCGACCTGGCCGGGCGGAGCGTCCGGGTGGGTGGACACGCAGTCTTGTCCCTCCCGGTTCTCGTACCACTCGACGAGGCGGACCTCCTCGAACCGGAAGTCCACGACCGGCGTCCCGGCCAGCTCGGGCGGAGTCCACTGTGGGTCGTACCGGAACTCCAGCTTCAGCACCGGCGGCCTGCCGGGCTGATAGGTCAGGCCCCTGAAGTCGGTGTCGTGGAGGTAGACGTGGGCACCCTCCGCGGTCCAGAACTCGTACAGCCCCGTCCTGGGAGTGACACCACGATCTTCGTCCTCGGCCACGCCGGCGAACCTGGTTACGGACATGGGGACATGGTCCTACAGCCTGGAACGTCCTCGGCAGGCTCCGGCAGAGCAGGCTCCGGCAGAACGGTGACAGCAGCGCTGACAGCAACGTCCCGACCCGTGGCGCTCACCTCGGCCGCCGTCCACCATCCGATGAGCAGGCTGTGTCGAGTACGTCCCCAGGGGAGATCGCGAGAACCCGGAAAGCCGGGCGGAGGCGTCGGACGTTGGCTGATCATAGGACGGAGGAGGCCTCATACGAAGAATGATCGCCTGCCTGTCTTTGGTGCTTCTCCTGTCCTCCTGCGGCGGGGACCATGTGGCCTCGCCCGGCGGGTCGTATGGCGCGTCGCGGGATGGGTTCGAGACGCGTGCCCGGGAGGTGGCGGAGCGCTGGCAGGGTTCGGCCGATGACCACGCCTGGCGTAAGGGGTTCGTTGCGCTGGAGGTCCTGAACCCGCAGGGATGGAATCACGTGAGCCTAATCCCGGCCTGGGTGAACAGGAGCTCGCACAACGGTGCCTGGCGGCTGGCCGCCAAGCTACCCAAGGAAACACTGACAGCGACGCGTCTTACGCTGCGACGGCCCCGGTGCAGGCCGCGAGGTGGAGGGACGAAGAGGTCATGAACGCTCGTCGTCCGGTGCGTGAGTCCCGGTTCTCTCAATGCGAGGCCGGGGCTTCGCGGTGTTCAGGGCGGTCATGAAACGGGTGAGGAGCGGGTCCGTGTCCCCGGCGCGCCAGACCAGGTGCAAGGCGGTGGAGGTACCCGCAAGCCGTCGAGATGCCACGCCCTCCCGGTGCAGCACTCGATAGGAGTCGGCCATCACGGTCGCGCCGAAACCGGCGCTGACCAGTGCGAGGATCGTCTGGACGGTCCGGCCCCGTGCGGCGACGCGCGGCACGATCCCGGCGTGATGGCACAACGAGGTGATCTCGTCGTGCGCATGGGGCGCGGATTCGCGTGGCCACAGCACCAGGGGGATCTCGCCGAGTACGGAGACCGGTGCCGGCTCGCGGGTCGTGGAGAGGGGGTGCCTGGCCGGCAGGAAGAGGGTCAACGGTTCGCGCGCCCAGACTCGGGTGGCGAGACGGGCGTCGCGGACCGGCAGCCGCTGCACTGCCACATCGAGGCTTCCGTCCATGATGCCGGCCGACATCTCGGCGTCGTCGAACAGCTCCACCAAGGAGAGGTGGACGTCGGGGAGCTCTGCTCGCAGTCGGCCGAGGGCGTCTCCCAGCGCGCCGTTGATGGCCGACCCGGCGAACCCGACCGTCACGCGACCGGTCTTGCCCTCGGCGGCCAGCCGTACGTCGTTCAGAGCGGCTTCGGCATCGGCCAGCATGTGGACGGCCCGTCGGAGCAGCGCCTCGCCGGCTGCGGTGGGTACGAGGCCGCTGCCGGCGCGGGCGAACAGCTCGGACCCCAAGCGGCGTTCCAGTTCACGGAGCTGCCGGCTCAGGGTGGGCTGGGTCAGCCGTAGGCGGCGCGCGGCTCCGCTGATGGATCCCTCTTCGGCGATCGCGACTATGTACCCCAGCAACCGCAGCTCCAGCCATGCCTCCACGGCATGGATGCTATATCCATCGATGCCTCGAAGTAGGCAGGCGGGGATACTTTGGCAACAATGAAGGCGCCCTGCTTTTTCTGAAATGCCGGAGTTGTCGTGAAACACCTTGGAGTTCTCGCTCACAGCACGGGAGGGGCTGCCCTGTGCTTCCTCACCTTCTGCGAGGAGGGATTCCGACGGACCGGTCGCAACGAGCATCCCGACGTCACCCTGGACTACATCGCCTTCGGATACAGCATGCCCGCCTGGGAGAGTGGAGATCACGCGACCGTCCGGGCCACTCTGGCCACCAGCACGCAGCGGCTGGCCCGGGCCGGCGCCGACTTCTTCGTCTGCCCGGACAACACCGCCCATATGGCTCTTGAGGCGCCGGGGCCGGACCTCCCGCTGCCGGGTCTCCACATCGCCGAGGTCGTCGCGGACCAGGCCGCGGCCGAGGGACACACCCGGGTCGGCGTGCTGGGCACCAGGTACACGATGGACGGCCCGCTGTACCCGCGGGCGCTTGCCGCCCGTGGGATCGCCGCGGAACTGCCGGACGCCGACGACCGCGACCTCGTCAACGAGGTCATCTTCAAGGAACTGGTGAACGGAGTGATCAGCGCTTCCTCACGCCAGGAGTATCTCCGCGTCATCGAACGGCTGGCCGACCGGGGCTGTGACGCGGTCGCGCTCGTCTGCACCGAGATCCCGTTGCTGATCACACCTGAGGTCTCCTGCCTGCCGACGTTGGACTCGACCCGGCTGCTGGCCCGCGCGGCCTACGACGTCGCCGTCGGCGAGCGGGCGATGCCTGATTGGCGCGGCGGCCCCCGATGAGCCCGGGACCTCGCCGAACGGAGCGGACGATGCCCCATCCCGAACGGCGCCTCAAGGAGCTCGGGCTGACGTTGCCGGAGGTCGTCCCCCCGGTCGCGACCTACGTGCCCGCCGTACGCAGCGGTGACCACGTCCACGTCTCGGGCCAGGTGCCACTGCGGGAGGGGCGGCTGATCGCGGCCGGCCGGCTCGGTGACACGGTCGGCGTGGAACTCGCGTACGACTGCGCGCGCCAGTGCGCGCTGAACGCCCTGGCGGCGCTGAAGGCGGAGATCGGCGATCTGGCGGCGGTGGCTCGCGTGGTCAAGGCGTTGGTGTTCGTCGCGTCGACAGCCGACTTCACCAGCCTCCCCCAGGTCGGCGACGGGGCATCGGCCCTGCTCTGCGAAATCTTCGGCGAAGCTGGACGGCATGCGCGCTCGGCGGTCGGGGTGTCGGCGCTGCCGCTGAACTCACCCGTCGAACTGGAACTTCTGGTCGAGATTCGCCGGCCGGTCAGCGGCTGAGCCCGCGAATCCCCTGGATCCCCCGCCGTCGGTCTGCGGGGACGGCAACATTCTCAGTCACAAGGAGCGCGCCCCCATGCCCGTGAAAGTCCCGGCGGCGATCGTCGGTTCAGGCAACATCGGAACGGATCTGCTCTACAAGTTGCGCCGATCCGAACTCGTCGATCCGCGTTTCATGGTCGGCATCGACCCCGACAGCGAAGGTCTGAGGCGGGCGAAGGACCTCGGCGTCGAGGTTTCCGCGGAGGGCGTCGACTGGCTGCTCAGCCGATCGGACCGACCCCCGCTGGTGTTCGAGGCGACCTCGGCGAAGGTGCACGCCGCGGCCGCGCCACGCTACGCAGCCGCGGGGATCACCGCGATCGATCTGACACCCGCGTCGGTCGGCCCCTGGGTCGTACCCGCTGTCAACCTCGACGATCATCTGCAGGCGCCCAACCTCAACATGGTCAGCTGCGCGGGACAAGCCACCATCCCCCTCCTGTACGCGATCGACCAGGTCGCCGACGTCTCGTATGGCGAGATCGTCGCCACCATCGCGAGCGCCGGCGCCGGTCCGGGCACCCGCTGGAATCTCAGCGAGTTCAGCGAGAAGACCGCACAGGCCCTGAGAGCCGTCGCCCGAGTAGACGAGGCCAAGGCCTTCTCACTGATCAATCCGGCCGAGCCGCCCATGGCCATGCGCGACACCGTGTACGCGAGGGTTCGCCGGAGAGACGCTGACCGGATCGAGCACGCCGTGCGAGACATGGTCGCCGAAGTCCAGCGCTACGTACCCGGTTACCAACTGCGATTCATGGAGGTCGACGGCGACCTGGTCACCGTCATGGTGCGGGTGCAGGGCGCCGGCGATTTCCTGCCCGCGTACGCGGGCAATCTCGACATCATCACCGCCGCCGCGGTCGCCGTCGCCGAACGGATCGCGGAGAAGACCCATGGAGCCGCCCGGTGATCACTCTGGTCGACACGAGCCTGCGCGACGGCATGAGCAGCGTCTCGCACAAGTTCACACCGGCACAGGTGGGCGCGGTGGCCAGCGGCCTCGACCGGGCGGGTGTCCGGGTCATCGAGGTCGCCCATGGCATCGGCATCGGTGCCTCCTCGGTCCAGTACGGGTTCGCCGCCGCGACGGACGTCGAGTACGTACAGGCCGCCGTCGCCGCGGTGGACAGAGCTGACATCGCCGTGTTGTACGTGCCGGGGATCTCGACGCTCGCAGCCCTCGACGCCGTCCGCGACGCGGGTGCCACCACGGTGCGGGTCGCCACGCACTGCACCGAGGCCGACTGCGCCGAGCAGCCCATCCGCCACGCCCGTGACCACGGCATGCGCGTGATGAGCTTCCTGATGATGAGCCACAAGCTCGAACCCGCCGCACTTGCCGAGCAGGCAGCCAAACTGGACTCCTACGGCGCGCAGGTGATCTACGTGGTCGACTCCGCCGGGGCGCTCGTCCCCGGTTCCGCCGCAGCCCGTGTCGCCGCGCTGCGGGACGCGGTCCACGCCGACATCGGGTTCCACGCCCACAACAACCTGGGCGTGGCTGTCGGCAACGCGCTCGCCGCGGTCGAGAACGGCGCGACCTACATCGACGGTTCGCTCCGAGGTCTGGGGGCCAGCGCCGGCAACGCCCAGACGGAGGCTCTGGCGGCGGCGCTGGAACGTGCCGGTCACCACCCGGGAGTCGACCTCTTCGCACTGATCGAGGTCGCCGAACACCTCATCGCGCCGTTGATGACCGAACCGCAGGTCGTCGACGAGACCGCGCTCCTGCTCGGTTACGCCGGTCTCTACTCCACCTTCTTCCACCCGGCGAAGCGCGCCGCCGACAGGTACGGCATCCCGGTGCGCGAGCTCCTCGTGGAACTGGGCCGACGCGACGTCATCGGCGGCCAGGAGGACATGATCATCGAAGTGGCGGCGGAGCTTACGAGCCGAGTGCGAAGTGTGTGAGTGATGAGGCATTCCGAGGTTCGAGAGGCGGCGGCCGCGTTGCTCGACGCCTACCGGTCGGGAACGCCGATTCCTCCCCTGAGCACCACCTACCCCGGCGCGACGATCCCCGACGCCTACCGGATCCAGCAGGAGCAGGTGCGGTTCTGGACCGAGGCCGGAGACCAGGTACGCGGCCACAAGATCGGCCTGGTGTCAGCCGCGATCCAGCGGCAGATGGGTGTTCACGAGCCGGACTACGGCCATCTGACCGCAAGCATGTTCCGCCCCGAGCACCGACCGATCTCCACCCGCGGGCTCATCCAGCCCCGGATAGAGCCGGAGATCGCCTTCATCCTGGGCGCCCCTCTCCGGGGACCCGGCGCGACGGTCGACGACGCCCGCAGGTCGGTGCGATACCTGCTGCCGGCCCTTGAAATCGTCGACTCGCGGATTCAGGACTGGAACATCTCGATCGTCGACACGATCGCTGACAACGCGTCGTCCGGGGCGGCGATCCTCGGAAGCACGCCGATCGATCCAGCCGACGTCGACCTGCGATCCGCGAACTGCGCGCTGCTCAGGAACGGAAAGGTCACCGAAACCGGCACGGGAGCCGCGGTTCTCGGGACACCGTTCAACGCTCTGGCCTGGCTGGCGAACGCCATCGGTGCGCTGGGGGTGTCGCTGGAGCCAGGTCAGGTCGTGCTGTCCGGCTCCGTCACCAGGGCCATCGCGGTCGCGCCGGGCGACAGCATCATGGCGGACTTTCCCGGGATCGGCCGGGTGACGGCGGTGCTGGCCGAGGAAGACCTGTCCTGACGGGCGGCTCGCTACGGCTGCCGGTCCACTTCGATCGTGACCCCCGCCGGGCCGCCGGGTGGTCGGGGTCGCGCGGCGCCGATACGGCCGTCATGCGTCGGCTGACAGGTCCAGGCCGGCGGTGATGGCCTCGAAGGCGCGTTCGACGCGGGTGAGCAGGAGCTGGAGGCTGCCACCACCGGTGTGGACCCAGGCACGGGCGGCGATGCTCCAGCCGGTGATGGCGAGCTCCGCCAGGGCCTGGAGCCTGAGGTCGTCGGACGGCAGCCCGAGTTCGGCGGTCAACTGCTCGTTGATCCGCTGCACGACCCCGGCGCGGTGGTGTGCCGTGTAGGCCAGCAGAGACGGCGCGGTCAGCACCAGGCGGCGGGTGGCGACGTAGCGCTCCCCCCACTCGGGTCCGAGTTCGGTGACGACGCGGCACAGGGTGTCTCGCAGCTCGACCAGGACGAGGCCGGACAGCGTGTGCGCCTCCAGCGCGGCCACGTAGGCCGACCACAGCTCGACCTCGGCCTCGATCGCCACCGCCTCCTTGGTGGCGAAGGTGCGGAAGAAGGTGCTCTTCGAGACCTCCACCGCGTCGACCAGCTCGTCCACCGTGGTCGCGTCGAAGCCCTTTTCGGTGAACATGCGCAGCGCGACGTCGGCCAGGGCCCGGCGGGTGCGCAGCTTCTTGCGCTCGCGCAGCGGCAGTGAGCCGTCGCCGGTCGGGGTCGGGGCTGCCATGACCACCACCCTACATCGGACGCACCTTGGTCGCATGAGAGACAGAGACTCAAAAGAATCAAACTATATTGTGAGGCTGAGTTTCATTATGGTGGGAGTCGCGAAAGCGTCGATGATGGGTGGGGCCAGGAGTCGGGTACGTTGATCGACCATGACCGAAGCCGGTTTCCTCGAAGCGACGCGCAGCGCCTACGACGCCAGGGCGGCCGAGTACAGCGAGCTCTTCCGCGAGTACCTGGTGGACCAGCCGCTGGACCGGGCCCTCATCGACACCTTCGCCGACCTGGTGGAGGCGACGGGCGCCGGCCCCATCGCTGATCTCGGGTGTGGGCCGGGACACTACACGGCCTACCTCCACGCACGGGGACTCCCCGTGTTCGGGATCGACCTGGCGCCGGGGATGATCGAACAGGCCCGTCAGGAGCATCCCGGCATCCGGTTCGAGGTCGGCTCCATGTTCGCGCTGGACGTGGAGGACGACGGTGTCGGTGGCGTCTTCAGCCACCACTCGATCATCCACACCCCGCCCGAGCGGGTGCCCGAGGTGTTCGACGAGTTCGCTCGCGTGCTCGCGCCCGGCGGGCACGTGCTGCTCTCCTTCTCGGCGACTGACGATCCGGCGCAGCCGGCCGAGGCGTACGACCACGCCGTCGCGCCGGCCTACCGATGGTCGACGGACATGATCTCCGGCATGCTCCGGGAGCGGGGCGTCGTCGAGACCGCCCGGCTGGTGTTTCCCGGCGATCAGGATCTGAGGCGTGGATTCCCGAGGGTGTTCCTGCTGGCCGGCGCCACGGCCTAGACGCGAGCCGGCCTAGACGCGAGCCGACATGGTCGACCGGCTGTCGACCACGGGCAGGGGGGCCGGTTCGACACCCAGCTCGCCCATCGCCTCGACGTACACGCGGTACCGTCTGCGGGCTTCCCCGTGACGGCGAGCCATGGACAGGGTCCGGACCAGGTCCAGGTGCGCCTCCTCGTCATAGGCGTCGCCTTCGAGCAGCCGCAGGAGATGGCGGACCGCCCTGTCGTGGTCTGACACCTGCTGTGCACGGGACGCCAGTGACCGCAGCAGCGCCTGGTGGACGGCCCGCGCCTCCTCCCGCAACGGCTCCAGCCATGCCGAGTAGGGGGAGTCCGCGCAGACGTCGCCGGTGTACCGCGCCTCGGCGAAGGCAAGGAGATCCTCGTCCTGCGCGGCGAGCGCCTCGGTGGCGGCAGCGAGGAACTCCTCGACGTCCACGCGAAGGCAGGCAAGCCGGATGGTGTACTTATCCCCCCGAACGAACTCTCCGGCGCCGAACTTCCGCTGCGGATCGAGGACGGAGCGGACGGTCGACAGGGCGACCGAGAGCCGGTTGGCGCATCGGGCGGGGTCTTCGCCCGGCCAGAGGGCCTCCATCGCCGCCTCCCGGGCAACGGGCCGCCCCCGCTGGCAGACCAGCCACGTCAACAGGTCCCGAGCCTTGCGTGAGGGCCACTCGGCTGCGGGGACGGAACGTCCGTAGCGGCTCAGCCGTACCTCGCCGAGCACGCAGAAGCGCACCGCGCCGGGGTCCAGGAGCGCGACCGCCCGCAGGAGCCCCGCGCCGGAGTCGGGTGGACCATGGATCCCCGCGCGGCGCAGCTCACGCTCCGCCTCGCGGACGCCGTCACGCTCGGGGTTTCTGAAGGCCGCCCGGGCGAAGCGGTTGCGGGCCAGGCCCAGGGGGCTGCCGATCTCCGTCCAGACCTCGCCTGCGGCCGTGAGCAACTCCTCGCGGTCCTCGGGCGAACCGGCGGCTGCGATGGCCGACAGTTCCAGCGCCTCGGCCAGGGCTGCCTGATCTCGTCGGTTCGCGGCGGCCGACCGGGCGGACCGCGCGTAGGTGGCCGCCTTGGCCCGATCGCCGGCTTCCGCCCAGACCCAGCCGGCGGCCAGCAGCGCCCCGACCTGGCTGGATCCGCTGCCAGCGGCCACCGCGCGTTCGGCGAGCCGGACGGCCCGCTCGGGGTCGTCGGCGACGTGGATGCGAGCCAGCCCGGCCAGGGCGGACTGGACCAGCCGGACGTCCTGGAGCTGTTCGGCGTGCTTGAGCGCGTTCTCGTAGCTGGTCCTGGCCCGCGACAGGTGTCCGCGCTCCAGGTAGACCCTGCCGAGCCCGGCCAAGGGATGGCCGAGCTTGTCGCTGCCCACCCGGCCCAGGATCTCGCACGCCTCTCCGAAGTCGGCCAGGGCCTCGTCCAGCCGGCCCAGTCCGGTGAGTGCCTCCGCGCGGTTGTGCAGGGCGATCGCCGCGTTGACCGGCGCGCCTGCCAGCTCCGCCCGCCGTACCGCGAGCTCCAGGTCGGTCAGCGCCTCGGCGTAGCGCGCCTCCTCGGTACGGTGCGAAGCCCGGTTGGCCAGGACACGTACGGCCAGCAGCAGATCACCCGAGCTCTCCGCGGCGGCGAGCGCGAGCGTGCTGTGTCGTTCGCTCGCGGCTCGGTCGCCCTCGTCGTGGGCGGCCATGGCCAGCGCGGTGTGCGCGCACGCCGCCGACCGTTCATCACCGCAGGCCGTCGCGATGGAAAGAGCACGTTCTGCCAGCCGCACCGCGTCCGGGAGGTCGCCGACGAGCCAGCGGGCGCTGGCGGTCCAGGCGAGCAGCATGGCCTCGTGGGGGGAGACGCCTTCGGCGAGCACCCCGCGCTCGAACGCCTCCAGCGCCGCCCGATAGTCGCCGCGATGGTAGTGGATCATGCCGATCCGCCATGCCACGGCGGGATCTGTGGCCGTGGCGTGGCGTAGACAGTCGAGCGCTCCCGCCCAGTCGCCCTGAACCTGCCGCGCCTGGCCTTCGGCCAGGTCGACGGTGGGCGTACGCAGCTTCGCCGGAACCGCGCGGCAGGCCCGCACCACCTCCACGGACCGGCCGTCAGCCAGCAGTGTGTCCCACCAGCGTTCGATCAGTGCGACGAGGTGGACGGGATCGCTGGAGACGGCCAAGGCCTCCCTGATGAACCCGTGTTCCTCGTACCAGCGGGCTGCCCGCGACGCGCGCTCGCGGTCGGCGCCTCCGACGCATTCCCGGATCAGGGTGGTCACGGCATAGCCGTTCTCACACCCGGTGATCAGGACGTGCTGGGCGGCCAGGGCGTTGATCTCGTGGTGGGAGACGTCGAGGCCGATGGCCGTGCACAGCTCCGGGGTGAACCAGGGCAGGGCCGCGGCCGTACGGAGGAACTCGTCCCTTCGGGCATCACCGTCGTTGAGCACCTCTTCGACCAGATAGTCGAAGAGCGGCCCGGTGGGCGCCGCGAGGTGCCGCGACCGGGCTTCGGCCGGCAGGCCGCGGAGCCGGCTCAGTGCCAACCGCACGGCGACCGGCCAGCCCGCGGTGAGCTGCTGGACCTCCCTCGCCGGCCCGTCGGCGTCCTCCTCCAGGACGAGCCGGGCCAGCGATCCGGTCTCCTCGGGCGTGAAGGCCAGGTGTTCGGCCGAGACCCGGAACACGTGACCCAGGCCGCAGAGCCGCTGAATCGGGAAGGGCGCCCCCGAACGCGAGATCAGCACCAGATGCAGCTTGTCTCCCGCGTGCCGGCACAGCCCTTCGAGCAGGCGGCTGCCGGCCGTATGCGGGGTGAGCCGCTCCGCCTCGTCGATCACGAGAACCGTGGAGCGTGGTATCGCGGCACCGAGTTCGGCGGCGAGCGCAGCCGTACGGGCCGGGTCGTCCGCCGCGGGCCCCATCGATCGGGTCCATGCCGCAGGCGCCGCCAAGCCCCGGCAGACCTCTTCGACCAGAGTCGCGTCGTCGGTCTGGGCAACCCATGTCACCGGCACATCCGGCCGCGCCCGCGCCCATGCGCGGACGGCCGACGTCTTCCCGCCGCCCGGTCCGGCCGTCACCACGGTGAGGCGGTGCCGCAGGATCTGGTCCAGGAAACGGGTGAGGTGGGGGCGTGGCAGCAGGTGTTCGGTCGCCGTCACAGGCGCAGTATCCGCCGACCTCGACTGCAAGGCAACGGAAAGGCTCCCCCTACCGTGGTCTCTGCTCGCGTTCTCCGCTCGCGCACGCCCGTGGACGCCGATGATGATCGTCCACTAGATTATGGACTCGGCCGTTATCGGTGGCTCTGCATCGAAGCCGTTAGGGAAGGTCGTACCGAGTGCCCGATGGCAACGCCCCGAGCCCGACATACCCCGGCTCGTCCGAGGGACGGCCTTCACCGGGCGACTCCGCGTCGCCCGGTCCGTGGAGTCCGTCGGCCTGCCCGCATGATCCGCCGTGCCGCATCCGTCCGTGCCTGCCGACGGACAGACTGGGCCGTCCGCCGGGTCCTCTTCAGCCGGGTCCCGGTGACCATGTTCCGGCCCCGCCGCCCGCTTCACCCGCCCCGGACGAGAAGGACGGCTATGGAGCACGGACCGACAAGATCGTCGCATTCGCCGGCGTGATGCTGGAGGCCGCGGAAAACGTGAACCGGATCACGGCCAAGACGCCTGTGGTTGACGACTGGGGGTGGTTCGACACCCCTCGCATCATCAGCCCCTTCCTCGGCAGGCTCAACGGCTACGTCGAGGAATGGACCGCGGCCGCGACAACCCTCCAGCGCGTGCTCACTGACGACGCGCCCAAGCTCATCGGCGCGGCGAACAAGTATCGCGACGCCGCGGACGACGCCGGAGCAGCCGTCGACCAGATCAACCGGTGAAAGGGTGCCCATGCCGAACTCCTCGCGTCATTCGTCCGGGCCGCACCACAGCAGCCGCCACACCCTCGGGTCCGCCAAGAACCGCATGGAGCGGCTCGCGGCTCAGCAGGCAAGGCTCAACCAGGTCAAGGTCGATCCGGACTTCTTCCGGCGAGTGCTGAACCTGGCCAAGGCCCACAACCGGCCGATCTATGCGGGACTGGCCACCTCCGGGCTGGTCGTCGCGGGCACCACGATGGTCGTCGCCGCCCTGGGGAACGTGTCCGATCCGCGGAGGTTCTTCGACGCCCGGAGCAGGTGGAACGAGATGCTGAGCGGCCTCAAGCTCAGTGCCTGGGACGTATGGATCAGCTTCTTCAGCCTGGTCACGCCCTATTGGGTGGGGCACGCGGCGGAGACGGTGCAGCGTTACCTCCGGTTCGAGCTGATCGGCATGTTCGACGAGCTCGGCCGCGTCGCCACGGAGATGAGCAACACCCTCACCAGCCTGGCCTGGGACGTCGTCGACTACGACGTCAAGCTCGTCACACTGCTGGTGTCGGCCGGCACCGCCTTCACCGCCCTCCTGCCGTTCAGCGCGGTCCCGGCGGTGAAGCTCACCCTGGGGGTGGCTGGCATCGCGTTCCTCTCCCTGCTCGCCAGCCTGATGCAGGAGTTCATCGGCAAGATCAAAGCACTCGACCTCAAGCTGGAAGCCCTCGGCCACAAGATCTTCGAGCTGCGCAGCCTCTTCGCCGTGGGAGGCGACAAGTTGCACCTGCAGCCGCCGGGCAGCGACCCCGGCCTGTGGAAGCCGGTCACCAGGGAGCCTCGTGCCGCTCATTGACGCTTCGGGCTCGGGCGAGGGGGAGGAGGGGTTCGCGCCGCTGTTCCGCGAGATCGGATGTCTGACCGACGCGTTCGCCGACGAGCTGCGCGAGGCGGAGGGGCGCAGGGTGACCGGTGCCGACGGGGCCGGCCGGGTGGTGGCCACGGTGTCGGGCTCGGCGCGGCTCCTCCACCTGCGCATCGACCCCCGGGCGATGCGCGACCTCGACCACACGGAGTTGAGCCAGGCCGTGTTGGACGCGGTCAGAGCGGCCCGCGAGGCCGCCGCGGAGGGAGTGGCCGACTCCCTGGGCAGGCTGAACGCCGGCCGGCCGCAACCCGGCCCGGACGACAATCCGCTCGGGCGCTACCTCGACGCGATGCTGCGGGAGGCCGATCGTGGATGAGCCGGAGCGGCTGGCGAGGATCACCGAGCAACTGGAGCGGCTGGAGCGGTTGTCGGCGAAGCAGGCCGAGGCCGCGGCAGCGGCCGAGCAGCTGATGACGCGGGAGTTCGTCGGCCGGGCCGACAAAGGCGGCATCACGGCGACCGTGGACGGCGCGGGAAATCTGCTCGCCGTCGACATCGGCCGGCTGAGTATGCGGCGGCATGACGGCGTGACGCTCGGCGACGCGGTGCTTGAGGCGATCCACGCGGCTGAGCACGCCGCCGCCGAGGCGAGGACCGCGCTGACGGGTGACCTGGGCGCCGGCCTCGGGCTGGGCGACCTGTGCGGGGACGCGCAGCAGCTCTTCCACGGTGTCAGGACTCGTCCGCGGAGCAGATGACGACTCACGAGGGACTGTGCGGGCCGCACCGCGGGCCGTCGTCCGCCGCGGGCTGAGAAGCCGGTTCTTCCCAGGTGCCGGGCGGAGTGTTCGCGCCGGAGGGGGGAAGGGTGTCGGGCGGGAGGGTGACAGGAGGCCGCCGTGACCGTCCTCGCGATTTTTCTTCTCGTCCTCGGGACGATCCTCGTCGTTCTAGGGACGGTACTGATCGCCCTCGGCGCGATCCTGGTCCTGTTGGGGATCATGTTGATCGCCCTGGGGGCGTTCCTGCTGATCCGCAGAGCGCTGAGGCGCCACAGCCGGTAGTCCGGTCGAGACCCGCGCTCGATCAGGCCGAGTCGCGCAGGCGGTCGGCTCGCGGAATTCGAGGGAAAGGACATCTCTCGCCGGTTCGATGCCGGCGTGGAAACGCTAGGACACGGCACCGACAGAATCGGGCGTCGCCTTTTCCGGTTCAGCCGCGGAATGGCGTGCCTGCTTGGCCGGGAACGTCACCGGTCATTCATGAGGCCGAGGTCGACGTGGACGTCCACTTCGTCGTTGAGTTTGAGCGCGCCGAACAACGCCGAGTAGGGGCGGATTCCCCACCGGGTCTGCACGACGGTGGCCGAGCCGTGGGCGCGGCCCTCGGCCAGCGAGCCGCGCAGTGTGACGGGGCGGGTGGCGCCGACAATGGTGAGGTCGCCTTCGATCTGGAACGACTCCGCGGTCCCGGCGACTCGGGTCGACCGGAAGGTGATCGTGGGGTGCCGCCCGGTGTGCAGGATCTTGTCGCGGATGGCTTTCTCGATGTCTCTGCGGTCGGCGGCGGTGAGGGGTTTGACGCCGCCGGTCGCCTCCCGGACTTCGAGTGATGCGGCGTCGATCTCGACGGTGACCCGGGAGCGGGACGGGTCGGCGGTGTCGATGGTGGCGTCGCCGTGCCATCGGGTGACCTCGATGGTGAGGTCGTGGCCGGCTTTCGCGCCGAGTCCGGTGCGCGTCGTGTTGACGAGGAGCCGGCCGGACTCGGGTCCCAGCGCGTAGGTGCTCACTCCTCCAGGCTAGCCCGCGTCCGGGTGGCCGGTCCGAAAGTGGGCCTATACGCTCGACCAAGCGCTTGCTACGCTCCGGCCATGGTGGCCACGATCGTCTGGGGTACCGGAAACGTGGGCCGAGCGGCCATCCGCGCCGTGGCGGCCCATCCGGCGCTGAAACTCACCGGGGTGCTGGTCCACGACCCCGCTAAAGCCGGCCGGGACGCGGGCGAGCTGGGCGGCCTCGACCACGAGCTGGGCGTCGCGGCGACCGACGAGGTGGACGCCGTGCTCGCCACCGCCCCACGCGCCGTGGTCTACGCCGCGTCCGGCGACATCCGCCCCGACGACGCGCTCGCCGACGTCGTCCGGGCGATCCGGGCGGGGGCCGTGGTCGTCACGCCGTCGCTGTACGCGCTGTACGACCAGCGCAACGCCCCGCCCGAGACTCGGCGGAAGGTGCTGGAGGCCGTGGCGGCGGGCGGCGGGTCGCTGTTCGTCTCCGGCGTGGACCCCGGCTGGGGGAACGACGTGCTGCCGGCACTCGTCAGCGGACTCGGCGGCACCATCGACGCGGTCCGCTGCCAGGAGATCTTCGACTACACCACCTACGACCAGGAGGACTCGGTCCGCTACCTGGTCGGCATGGGGCAACCGATGGACTACGAGCCGCCGATGCTGGCGCCCACGGTCCCGGCCATGGTGTGGGGCGGACAGGTACGGCTGATCGCCAGGGCCCTCGGCGTCGAACTGGACGAGATCCGCGAGAGCGTGGACCGGCGCCCGCTGGAGCGCGGTGTGAGCACCGCGGCGATGGGCGAGTTCGCGGCGGGCACCCAGGGGGCGGTGCGGTTCGAGGTGCAGGGCGTCGTGGGCGGTGAGCCGCTCATCGTGATCGAACACGTCACCCGGATCCACCCCTCGTGCGCGCCGGACTGGCCGGCACCGCCCAGCGGGGACGGGGCGCACCGGGTGATCGTCGAGGGCCGGCCCCGGATCGAGGTGACGGTCGAGGCGACGGACGAGGACGGCAACCGCTCCGCCGGCGGGAACGCCACCGCCGCCGGCCGACTGGTGAACGCCATCGACTGGCTGGTGGCGGCCGAACCGGGCCTGTACGACGCGCTCGACGTCCCGCTCCGCCCCGCGACCGGCCGGCTTGGAAGGAGGCGACGGTGAGGATCGACATCCCAGGCGGCAAGGACCCCATCGCGTACGTGTGGGGGGAGATGGTCCCCGGCATCGGGGCCGCCGCCGCGAACTTCTCGCTGGCGGTGTACGCCCACACGACCCTCGGGCTGCGCGAGTTCGAGGCGGCGCGGCTGCGGATCGCGCAGATCAACGGGTGCGCGTTCTGCCTCGACTGGCGTACCGAACGGGACGGGACGAAGGTGGAGGAGGGCTTCGCCGACGCGGTGCGCGCGTGGCGCACCACCGCCGCCTTCGACGAGCGCACCCGGCTGGCCGCCGAGTACGCCGAGCGGTACGCGCTCGACCACCACGGGCTGGACGAGGAGTTCTGGGCCCGGATGACCGCGCACTACAGCCAGGTGGAGATCGTCGAGCTGAGCATGTCGATCGGCTCCTGGCTGGCGTTCGGCCGGCTCAACCACGTGCTGGGCCTCGACACGGTGTGCGTGCTGCCCAGCGGCGCCACGCCGGCCGGCGGGGGAGGGGGCTCGCCATGACCTAGCGACGGCCTCGGCAGGCGATCGGACGGGACACCATCTTCACCCAGGGCGCGAGCGAACGTCAGACAGTTCTCTTCCTCACGTGAGGAATGCCGCATGAGTGACAATTTCGCTGTCCGTGCCGGGTCCCATGGAGTCTCGCGCCGTGGGTTCATCGCCGGAACCGGCTCCCTCCTCGGAGCCGCGGCCCTCGCCGGCCGCGCCCCCGCGGCCCAGGCCCGTACCGCGTCGATCGCGTCAGGGGCGCACGTGCCGGCCCTGGTGATCGGCACCGGGTACGGGGGGTCCGTCGCCGCCCTGCGCCTCGCCCAGGCGGGCGTCAACGTGCACATGATCGAGATGGGCAGGGCCTGGGACACTCCCGGCTCCGACGGCAAGATCTTCTGCAACACCCGCGAACCCGACTACCGGTCGTACTGGCTGCGCACCAGGACCAAGGCGCCGCTCAACTACTTCCTCGGCTTCCCGATCGACCGTGACATCCCCCGCTACACCGGCATCCTGGACGCCGAGGAGTTCGGTGGCATCACGGTCTACCAGGGGCGCGGCGTCGGCGGCGGCTCGCTCGTCAACGGCGGCATGGCGGTGACCCCGAAGCGTGAGAACTTCGCCGCGATCCTGCCGACGGTGAACGCCGCGGAGATGTACGACGTCTACTACCCGCGCGCCAACGTCGGCCTCGGCGTCGGCCTCATCGACCCGGCCTGGTTCGACACGACCGCCTGCTACCAGTACGGCCGCGTCGGCCGCAAGCACGCCCAGCGGTCGGGCTTCCCGTTCGTCTTCGTGCCGGACGTGTACGACTGGGACTACATGAAGCAGGAGGCGGCCGGGACCGTCCCAAGGTCGGCGCTGGCCGGCGAGATCCTCTACGGCAACAACCACGGCAAGAAGTCGCTGCAGCAGACGTACCTGGCCCGCGCCCGGGCCACCGGCCGGGTCGCCGTCTCGCCGCTGCACCGGGTCACCTCGGTCGCCCCGGCCGGCGGCGGGTACGCGGTGACCGTCGAGCAGCTCGACGACACCGGCGGCGTCACGGCGACCAAGACCGTGACCGCCGACCGGGTGTTCTTCGCGGCGGGCAGCGTCGGCACCAGCAAGCTGCTGGTCAGGCTGAAGGCCACCGGCGTGCTGCCGAACCTGAACAGCGAGGTCGGCAAGGGCTGGGGCGACAACGGCAACGTCATGTGCGGCCGCGCCAACCACCTGTGGGACCCGACCGGCAGCCTCCAGTCGGCCATCCCGTGCTGCGGCATCGACAACTGGGCGGCCGGTGGCGCGTTCGCCGAGGTCGCGCCGCTGCCCACGGGGATCGAGACGTTCGCCTCGTTCTACCTGTCGATCACGAAGAATCCGCACCGCGCCCAGTTCACCTGGAACGCGGCGGCCGGCCGGGTGGAGCTCACCTGGCAGGCCGCCTGGAAGCAGCCGTCCATCGACATGGCCAGGACCATCTTCGACAAGATCAACGCCAAGGAGGGGACGATCTACCGGACCGACCTCTTCGGCGTGTACAAGGTCTGGGGCGACCACCTCACCTATCACCCGCTCGGCGGCGCGGTCCTCGGCAGGGCCACCGACAACCACGGCCGTCTCGCCGGCTACCCGGGCCTGTACGTCATCGACGGCGCGCTGATCCCGGGCAACACCACCGTGAACCCGTTCGTCACCATCACCGCGCTCGCCGAGCGGAACATCGAGCAGATCATCGCGACGGACCTGTGACACTCGCCCTTGACGCCCGGTGTGCGGCCGTCGCAGGCGCCCGGACCTGCCGGAAAATGATCAGCTTTGGCGGAACAGCGTGTGGGCAACCCTTCGAGGCGGCCGACGGGTCGGCCCCCGTGCCTACGTCAGGTGACGGCGTAGGCACGGGGGATCGTCTGAGAGCCTGCTGACAAAGGATTTGGTCGCTGAGGACGGGACAGGGATACGGGTGATGCCGGGAGGGCCGTTACGCTCCCGTGGCCCCATCAATGCGCTCCCGGATCAGGTCGGCGTGCCCGGTGTGCTGCGCGTACTCCTCCAGGAGGTGGATGTAGATCCAGCGGAGGCTGACCTTGCCGGTCGGCGCCCCAGGGTCGTCGGCCAGCTCGTCGAGGTCGATATCCGCAACCGCGGCGTCGCAGGCAGCCGTCTCCGCGAGGAAGGCGGCGTAGTCCGCTTCGGCGTCGGCGTCGGCCACCAGGTCGAAGTCGCCGTCTTCGTACTCCTCCGTGATGTGCAGCTCGGGCAAGTCTTCGTGCAGGAACTTCTCCCGGAACCACCAGCGCTCGACTTCAGTCATGTGTCGCAGAAGGCCGAGCAGCGTCAGGTTGGACGGCTCCACGGAGGCGGTTTTCAGTTGCTCGGCGGTGAGGCCGGCGCATTTGCGCAGCAGGAACACCCGGCGGAGCTTCAACCAGTTATCCAGCATCTCGCGTTCGCCGCAGGCCATGTCCGTCCGAGGTCCCCGCTCTACGTCGGGTGCTGTCCACGTCATGTCACCATCATGACGACCTGCGCAACCGTATTTGCGGGGTACGCGCGTATCGGGCCCGCCGCCGCCGGGCGTAATGAACCGGTCCGGCCGCTGCTGTGCCGGCCGGACCGGTTCGCGAATGCCGAGCGAGCGAGGCGAAATGATCTGGCGAAACGCCTGGGGTGGGCGTCCCTCTCAGGCGTCGGTGAGGGGGAGGTAGACCGTGCCGCCCTGGTCGCGGAACCGTGCCGACATGTCGGCCATGCCGGCCGTGAGCGCCTCGGAGTCGGACAGGCCGTGCTCGTCGGCGTAGCGGCGGACGTCGTGGCTGATCTTCATGGAGCAGAACTTGGGCCCGCACATGGAGCAGAAGTGGGCGGTCTTCGCCGGGGCCGCGGGCAGCGTCTCGTCGTGGAAGGAGCGGGCGGTGTCGGGGTCGAGCGACAGGTCGAACTGGTCCTCCCAGCGGAACTCGAACCGGGCGTCGGACAGCGCGTCGTCCCACCGCTGGGCGAGCGGGTGGCCCTTGGCCAGGTCGGCGGCGTGCGCCGCGATCTTGTACGTGATGACGCCGGTCTTGACGTCGTCCCGGTCGGGCAGGCCCAGGTGCTCCTTCGGGGTGACGTAGCAGAGCATGGCCGTGCCGAACCAGCCGATCATGGCGGCGCCGATGCCGGAGGTGATGTGGTCGTATCCGGGGGCGATGTCGGTCACCAGCGGGCCGAGCGTGTAGAAGGGGGCGTCGTCGCACAGCTCGCGCTGCAGGTCGACGTTCTCCTTGATCTTGTGCATGGGCACGTGGCCGGGTCCCTCGACCATCGTCTGGACGCCGTGCTCGCGGGCGATCGCGGTCAGCTCGCCCAGCGTGCGCAGCTCGGCGAACTGCGCCTCGTCGTTGGCGTCGGCGATGGAGCCGGGCCGCAGGCCGTCGCCCAGTGAGAACGCCACGTCGTACGCGGCGAAGATCTCGCACATGTCGGCGAAGTGCTCGTACAGGAAGCTCTCGCGGTGGTGCGCCAGGCACCAGGCGGCCATGATCGAGCCGCCCCGGGACACGATGCCCGTCTTGCGGCGGGCGGTCAGCGGCACGTACGCCAGCCGCACCCCGGCGTGCACGGTCATGTAGTCGACGCCCTGCTCGCACTGCTCGATCAGCGTGTCGCGGTAGACCTCCCACGACAGGTCGGCGGCCACCCCGCCGACCTTCTCCAGCGCCTGGTAGAGCGGCACGGTGCCGACGGGCACGGGCGAGTTGCGGATGATCCATTCGCGGGTGGTGTGGATGTCGCGACCGGTGGACAGGTCCATGATCGTGTCGGCGCCCCACCGGGTGGCCCAGGTCATCTTCTCGACCTCCTCCTCGATCGAGGAGGTGACGGCCGAGTTGCCGATGTTGGCGTTGATCTTCACGAGGAAGTCGCGACCGATGATCATCGGCTCGCTCTCCGGGTGGTTGACGTTCGCGGGGATGATCGCCCGGCCGGCGGCCACCGCGTCCCGGACGAACTCCGGTGTCACGCCCTCCCGGATCGCGACGAACTCCATCTCGCGGGTGATCTCCCCCCGCCGGGCGTAGGCGAGCTGCGTCACGGGCGCCCCCGTGGCCCGCAACGGCCGCCGCGCCGCGCCGCGCCAGGCGTGTCCGGCCCGGCCGGCCCCGCTCGGGCGGCCGTCGTCGATCGGCCGCACCGGCCGGCCCGCGTAGTCGGCCACGTCCCCCCGGGCGAGGATCCACTCCTCGCGCCGGGCCGGCAGCCCCTCGGTCACGTCGGTGGCGGCCGCCGGGTCGGTGTACGGCCCGGACGTGTCGTACAAGCTGATCCGCTCCCCGTTGGACAGCAGCACCTCCCGCACGGGCACCCGCAGCTCGCCGAGGTGGACCTTGGAAAAACGCGCGCCACTCACGCGGCAACTCCCTTCGCCGGCATTACCCGGAGCAGGTTCTGGCGGTCGGCGGCTGATGGGTAGCCGTCCTCTCAGCCCGGTCACACCGGGCTCCCGCGTTGGACCGGATCAACGTAACCCGGCGCCCGCAGGGGCGCAAGGCGGAGCCGCCGACGTGCCCGGGCCCGTCCTCGACGGGCGGTCACCCCCCGGTGAGCAGGCCGCGCTGGTAGGCCACGGCGACCGCGGCGGCCCGGTCGTTGACGCCGAGCTTGGCGTAGACGTGCAGCAGGTGCGTCTTGACCGTCGCCTCGCTGATGAACAGCCGGGCCGCGGCCTCGCGGTTGGTGGTGCCCTGGGCCACCAGGCGCAGGATCTCCAGCTCCCGGCCGCTCAGCGGGTCGGCGGGTGCGCGCACCTGACCCATGAGGCGGGTGGCGACGGACGGGGACAGGACGGCCTCGCCGCGCGCCGCCGCCTCGACGCCGCGCGTGAGGTCCTCGCGTGCGGCGTCCTTCAGCAGGTAGCCGGTGGCTCCGGCCTCGATCGCGGGCAGCACGTCGCTGTCGGTGTCGTACGTGGTGAGGACCAGCACCCGGGCCCGGACACCGAGCCGCGCCAGCTCCCTGATGGCTGTCACTCCGTCCATGCGGGGCATCCGCAGGTCCATGAGCACGACGTCGGGGTCGAGGGCGCGGGCGAGGTCGACGGCCTGCGCGCCGTCGCCCGCCTCTCCGGCCACCTCGAAGCGCGGGTCGCCGGTGAACATGCCGCGGATGCCGTCGCGGACGATGGGATGGTCGTCGGCGATCAGCAGCCGGATGGGGGTGTCAGGCAAGGAAGCTCTCCTCCGCGTGTTCCCTGGGCACCGCGGGGACGGCCGCGGAGATCGCGGTGCCGGAGCCGGGCTCGCTCTCGATCTCCAGGGTGCCCGCCAGGCGGCTGACCCGCTGGCGCATCGAGGTCAGACCGTACCCGCCGCCGTCGCGGACCCGCTCCGCGTCGAACCCGGCGCCGTCGTCGCGCACGTCCAGACTGACGAGGTCCTCCATGTACGACAGGGTGACGGCGACCCGGCCGGCCCGGGCGTGCTTGGCCACGTTGGCCAGCGCCTCCTGAGCGGTGCGCAGCAGCGTCCCCTCCACCTCCGGGTGCAGCGGACGGACCGGGCCCGTCGCGGTGACGTCGGCGCGTACGCCGTGCAGCTCCGACCACTCGGCGGCGACCCGCGCCAGCGCGTCCGGCAGGGGGGCGGACTGCAGCGGCCCCGGCTCCATGGCGTGCACCGACCGGCGCGCCTCGGCCAGGCTGTCGCGGGCCAGGCGGGTGGCCGTGTCGAGGTGCCGCCGCCAGACGGCCGGCTCCTCGCCGGCCTCGTGGGCGTGGGTGGCGGCCTGGAGCTGGGCGATGATGCCCGCCAGCCCCTGGGCGAGGGTGTCGTGGATCTCGCGGGCCATGCGCCGGCGCTCGTCGAACACCCCGGCCTCGCGGGCCTGCACGAGGAGCTGGGTGTGCAGGCCCGCGTTCTCCCGCAGCGTCTCCTCCAGCCGCGCCACCATGAGCTTGCGCTCGGCGCTCCGCTCGGTGGTGACGTCGCCGACGAAGCTGAACAGGCAGACGAGCGAGACGACCACGGCGACGAAGAACAGGTAGGTCAGGATGCCCGTGAGGGTGGGCTCGGGCAGCCGGCCGGTGTAGCCCGGGATGCACACGGCGGCGGTCGCGGTCACCCCGGCGAGCCGCCACCTGCCCGGCAGGTACCACCAGGAGTGCAGGTAGCCGGTGAAGGCGAAGAAGGAGGCGAACCAGATCCCCCGCGTGTTGAGCACCGCGATCAGGACCACCAGCCCGGCGACGTAGACGTGCCGCCGGGCGCCGGGCGTCCTGCCCATCACCCCGATCCAGGCGGCGGTGAGGGCCGCCAGGCCGAGCGTGGTCAGGCGGTACGGCCACGCGGTGTCACCGGTCAGCCAGGACAGCGCCGTGGACACCACCAGCAGCAGGTACGGCACCGCCGCGAGCAGGCGCTCCAGGAGCCGCTCCCACCGGTCGAGCCGCGTGTCCGCCGCCGTCCTCGTCACGTCCCTACTCCCACCGGAAGAACTTGGCCGCCGCCAGGCTGACGACCAGCGCGTACGCGGCCAGCACGGCCATCATGAGGGGGCTGGGGAACCCGCCCGCCCAGACCTCCGCGAGCACCCGCCGGAAGGCGCCCAGAGGAGTGTATTCCCCCACGTTCCGCAACGCCGTGGGCATCTGGTGCGGCGGCTGGATGAGCCCGGCGAGGTAGGCCATGGGGAAGTACAGCAGCACGCCGATCCCGTTGGCGGCCCGGCCGTTCGGCGCCAGGGCCGCGATCAGCAGCCCGATGGCGAACATCGCGGCCGTGCCCAGCAGGAACGCCACCGTGAGCGCCAGGACGCCCGACGGCACGTGGGCGCGCAGGACGGTGCCCGCGACGGCCACGAGCAGGCCGCAGGCGGTCAGCGCGAGCACGAGCTGCAACGCGAGCTGCACCGTCAGCAGGCTCGCCGGCCGCACCGGGGTGGTGGACAGCCGGCGCAGGATGCCCCGCTCCCGGTAGGTCGCCAGGGTGGTGGGGAGCTGGTACAGCCCCACCAGCCCCACGGCGATGGCCAGCGACATCGGCAGCAGCACGGTGTCGCCGGGGGTGATCGAGCTGCCGAACACCACGAGGATGAACAGCGGGATGAGGATGGTGAACATCGCGCCGGGTTCGCGGGCCAGCAGCTTCAGTTCGACGGTGGTGAGTTTGGCGAGGGCGCTCATGCGTGGTCTCCGAAGGGGCGGCCGGTCAGGGCGATGAAGGCGTCGTCGAGCGTCCGCCTGCCGATGCGCAGGTCGGCGACGAGAAGCTGGTGGCGGGCCAGAGCGGCGGTGACGGCGGTGGCGAAGTCGCCCCGGCCGGTGACGACCACCTGGTCGCCGCTGCGGGACACGCCGGACACGCCCGGCAGGTCGCCCAGCAGGACGGCCGGGTCGGCGTCGCCCGCCATGAGCGTGAAGCGCATCTGGTGCTCGGCGTCCACCCCGTCGATCAGGCCGGTCGGGGTGTCGACGGCGACGACGGTGCCGCGGTCGAACACCGCGACCCGGTCGCACAGCTCCTCCACCTCGTCCATGAAGTGGCTGACCAGGACGACGGTGACGCCGCTGTCGCGCACCTGCTTGATGACCTCCCAGGTGGCGCGGCGCGCCTGCGGGTCGAGGCCGGTCGTCAGCTCGTCGAGGAAGGCCACCTTCGGGCCGCCGACCAGCGCCAGGGCGATGAACAGCCGCTGCTTCTGGCCGCCCGACAGCTTGCCGAAGCGGGCGTCGCGCTTGTCGGCCAGGCCCCACTGCTCCAGCAGGTCACGCCAGTCGCGGGGGCGGGCGTAGAAGGAGGCGTACAGGTCGAGCGCCTCCCAGACCTTGATGTTCTCGGGGAGCTGCGTGTGCTGGAGCTGCACCCCGATCACCTCGCGCAGCCGGCGGCCGTCCTTCGCGGGGTCGAGCCCGAGGACCCGGACGGACCCGCCGTCGGGCCGCCGCAGGCCCTCCACGCACTCCACGGTCGTGGTCTTGCCGGTGCCGTTCGGGCCGAGGATGCCGAAGATCTCGCCCTCCTTCACGGAGAACGACACCCCGTCCAGGACCGTCTGTCCCGCGTACCTCTTCGTCAGGCCGCTGACTTCGATGACTGCCATGGATCAAGCATCCGGCGCGGCGCCACGCGGCGGATCGACCTACCGGCCGCACTCCGGCGGGTGGACGGCTGAACCGGAAATCCACCGATCGGTGGATGGCGCGCGGCGCGGGCGGTTGGCCAGAACTTGGCGCAAACCTGTCCATCAACTGATTGAGCGACCTCACGCCCGGGCCTAGGGTCGGCCGCGTGAAATCAGGGGAGAGCGGCCAGCGGGAGATGATCCTCCAGGTCGCCACCAGGCTGTTCGCCGCGCTCGGCTACGACGGCACGTCCACGCGCCAGATCGCGGAGGCCGTCGGCCTGAACGTCGCCACGGTCAGCTACCACGTCGGCAGCAAGCGCGAGCTGTACCTGGCGGTCATGGACCGGGCGTTCCGCGCCTTCGCCGACGAGTTGGAGGACGCCGCGGGAGAGCTGACGGCCGCTCCCGGCGAGGCGAAGGCGGTGGCGCTGCACCGGCTCCTCGACCGCTACATCGACTTCTGCGCCGCGCATCCCGAGTTCCCGGCGCTGTGGATGCACCGCTGGCTCTCCGACGCCAGCGACGTGTCGGGGCTGGAACCGGTGTACGTCCAGCCGCTCGCGCAGTCCGTCATCGACTCCATCGCGCCGCTCAACGTGGGGGACGCCGACCTGGACTTCACGGTCATCTCGATGATCTGGTGCATCCACAGCTTCGTGCAGAGCGGCGTGTACGACAAGTCGGGCGAGCGCCAGGGGCCGGAGAATCCACGCGCGCTGGCGCGCTTCCGCGCCCACATGCACACGATGATCCATCGGACGCTCGGTCTGCCCGGGGAACCGCCCTCTGTGGAGGAATCCACACGCTCGGAGTGATCAGCGCCACACAACCCGATAAGGGAATTCGGCGTCTTAAATAGGCAATTGTGGATCTCTTCCATGAGAGCATGACGACGGTTGGCGACCATGCCCGCACGTTGTCATGACCTCCGGTCAGGCCCGCCGGCCTGGTCCACCCCCGAGAAGGATGGAACGCACTTGCGCAAGCACGCGAAGACCCTCGCCGTGGCCGCGCTCCTCGGAGCCGGCACGATTCTCGTCCACCCCGCCCCCGCCGTGGCCGCCGGCTACACCCCGGAAGGCGCCTGTGCCAAGGAGTCCGGGCGCGGCGGCTGGACCCACGTGTCCGACAACCGGCGGACGCTGAAGAACGGCGGCTCCACGTACGGCCACGTCTACCTGATGTGGAACGGCGGCCTGCAGAAGAACTGCGTCGTGGTCATCAAGACCGCCTACGCCGGCACCCCCACCTACACCCAGGCGATCCTCCACGTCCAGGGTGGCGGCGCCTACCGCGACCCCGGCACGCTGACCGCGAAGAAGTACCGCTACTACGCCGCCGCCATCGGCTACGGCAAGGGTCAGTGCGTCGACTTCGAGGGCCTCACCACCGACACGCGCGTCAACGGAGTCATCGCCCAGGCCAGGCGCGGCAAGTTCAAGAACTGCGGCTGAGCCCGCACCCCGCGGCGCCTCCCGGATGCCGGCCGTCCACGCACGCGCGCGGCCGGCCCGGGAGGGCCCGCGAGAGCCTCGCCCCTACCTGACCCGAACTTGGCCCGGTGTTGACGACGGGCCGGGGCGTGCCCCCGTGACCGCCACCGACCTGCGGCCTAGCGTCGCGATGAGGTCGCCCGTGCGGGGCGGCCACGGTCGAAGGGGCCCGTACGCATGCTCAACCGATCCCGGCTGCGCCGCTCGCTCATCCTCGCCCTCGTCGTCGCGGCCACCCTGCCGGCGGGCGCCGCCCGCGGCACGGCCCACCACCCCCGGACGGACCCGGCCGCCCAGGGCAGGCTGATCCCGCGGAACGTCACCTGGGCCGGGTGGCACGGCCGGACGCCCTACCTGCGCCACGACGGGCTGTTCGCCGGCCGCACCTCCACCGGCGCGTTCCGCGTGCCGTACCAGATCACCGCGCCGCTGGACGCCGAGCAGGGCAACGGGACGGTCCTGGTCGAGCCGCCGCACTTCGCCATCGGGCTGGGCGCCCGCGACGTCTACCTGCGGCCGCGGCTGCTCTTCGGCCGCGGCTTCGCCCACGCCGGGATCGGGTGGAGCACCGCCGACTTCGGCCCCGGCCAGAACCTGCGCATCCTCGACCCCCAGGCCCCCGGCACCTTCGTCCAGGGCGGCACGGCCGAGGGCGGCGGCCGCACCGACCCGGAGATCGTCGCCGAGTTCGGTCGCGCGCTGTCCCGCGACCCGATCGCCCGCAAGGTCCTCGGCGAGACCGGCCGGACGTACGTCACTGGCTTCTCCGACTCCTCCGTCCCCGTGCTGGACCTCGTCACGACGGGCCGGGCCCGGGGCGTGTTCGACCTGGCGCTGCCGTTCACCACCGAGGGGGCGGACCCGCAGCCCGCGCTGCTGGACGGGCGCTTCGACGGCCGGCTCGTCATCGTCAACTCCGAGGCCGAGGACTCGGCCACCCTCCTCGACCGCGGCGTCGCCCCGGGCCGCTACCGCTTCTACGCCGTCGCCGGCAGCCCGCACGTGCCCGACCACCTGGAGATCCCGTCGTTCGCGACGCGCACCACCCCGGCGAGCTGGGAGCCCGCTCTGCGCGCCCACTTCCTGCAGGCCGACCGCTGGGTGCGGCACGGCGACTCGCCCCCGGCCTCCTACCACCTGAAGGCGGCCGGCGGCGTGATCGCCCGCGACGCGAACGGCAACGCGCTCGCCGTGCACGCCCACGGCCGACCCGCGCCCCGCCCGCCGTACGTCGAGCTGGGCGAGGCCCGCTACGTCACCGGATTCGTGGGGAGCTACGACGCGGTCAGGACCATCGGGCAGCTCGGCTTCACCGGCCACGCCGGATACCTAGCGGCCTTCCGCGGCAGGCTGCTGGCCCAGCTCGCCGCCGGTCAGGTCACCCGGGAGGAGGCCGCCGCGATGCGCGCCCGCGCGGCCCTGTGCCCGCCGCTGACGTACACGCAGACCTACCGCGACCACTACGACGACTTCGTGGCGATGCGCCCCTGCTCCTCCTCGAAGCAAGGTTGATCGACGAACCACTGCGTCGAAAACTCGTTCACCGCTCCGTTTCAGCGGATCCAGGTCGCTCCCATGCGCTCTACCTGGCAGTATCAGGAAGGGAGGGAGACGCATGAACTTTGATCGGATCATCCTGGACCCCGACAAGCTCGAAGGGAAGCCCACCATCCGTGGTCTGCGCATCACGGTGGAGACGGTGGTACGGCTTGTGGCCGGCGGCTGGACCTTCGACGAGATTGTCGTGGACTACCCGGACTTGGAGCGGGAGGACATCAAACAGGCGCTTGAGTACGCAGCGGCGTCAACGAATGTCCACTTCTACCGTCTCCGAGAGCCGGCGTGAACTTCCTGGTCGATGAGAACCTCTCGCCTCGCGTCGCTGAGCTGCTGACCAAGGCCGGCAACGACGCCGTCCATGTACGCGATCTCCAGGCGACGAGCGCGTCCGACAGCACGATCATGCAACTCGCTGTTGCGGATGTGCGAGAGCTGGTAGAGCTTCGTCCGCCCGACCTGGTCACCATCATCTTGGCCAATCTCGAAGTTCTCGAACAGCACCTTCGGACGGGCGCGATCGCGGCGTTCGCTCCCGCGGGCATCCGCGTCCGGGCTCTCCCCTTGCGCTGACAGCGCGGGTCCGCTTCCCGGGAATGAGTGGCGATGCGGCGCTGCTCCTCCGTTCGATCTCCCCGCCCCCCGGCGGCGCGCGGGCGAGGACGAGAAGGGCATGACCACGGTCATGGTGACCGTGGGGGGATCACACCGGCGCCTGTCCGCTCTAGGGTCGGAGTCATGGTGCGTTCGGGCCGGCCGCGCGTGGAGTGGCTTCGCGACGAGGACCGGCCGTTCCTCTTCACCGTCGTCTTCTGGGTCGTGATGGCCGTCCTGGTCACCGGCCCGCTGGCCATGCGCCTGGCCGGCGTCCCGGTCGCCGGGGTGCCGGCCGACGGCGTCCCGCCGTACGTGGTCGCGGCGTTCGGCGTCAACCTCGTCCTCGTCGCGCTGCTGTGGTTCGCCCTGCCCTGGGACCGGTCCCGCCCGCACCGCTGGGTGGGGCCGCTGTTCCTGGTGGCCACGATCCTGCTGGGCGTCACCGGATCACGGTCCACGCACCTGCCGCTGACCCTCATCGCGGTGGCCAACCTGGCCTTCCTGTTCGGCATGCGGGCCGCGACGATCATCCTGTGCTGCCTCGCGACCGGCATGTGGGCGGGCGTCCCGCTGCTGTTCGGCGGGACGGTGCTCGACGGACTCGCCCAGACCGGGTGGACGGCGGTGTTCGCCGCCTTCGTGCTCGGCATGGCCTCGTCCACGCTGGAGGCGCGCCGCCGGCGCGAGGAGGCGCAGGGACTGCTGGAACGGATCAGGGAGCTGGCCGTCGCCGAGGAACGGGCCAGGATGGCCGCCGAGATGCACGACTCCGTCGGCCACCACCTCACCCTGATCAAGATGAACCTGGAGAACGCCGAGCGGTTCCGCGAGCGGCGTCCCGAGGCCGTCTGGGACGAGGTGCGCCAGGCAAAGGAGCTGACCGTCGAGGCGCTCGCCGACGCCCGCCGCTGGGTGCGCGCGCTGCGCCCCCTCGCCCTCGACGGCCGTGTCGGCAGCGCGGCCCTCGAACGGCTGGCCGCCTCCTTCGACGGCACCGGCATCGCGGTCACCTTCCAGGTGGAGGGCGACGAACGCCGGCTCGCCCCCGACACCGAACTGGTCCTGTACCGCGTGCTGCAGGAAGGGCTCACCAACGCGCTCAGGCACGCCGAGGCCGAGCGGGTGCACGGCCGGCTCGTCTTCGGCCGGACGAGTGTCGTCCTCGTGGTGAGCGACGACGGCAGGGGCCGCGACGAGCGGTCCGGCGGCGGTTTCGGCCTCGGCGCGCTGGCGGAGCGGGCCAGGGCGCTCGGCGGCAGCGTGGCCGGCGGCAACCGGGCGGGCGGCGGGTTCGAACTGCGGGCCGAGCTGCCGCTCGCGCGGGCCGGCGCGTGAGCGCGGGTGGCGGCGTGAGCGCGCGCGGCGGCATGGGCGCGGGCGGCGGCATGGGCGCGGGCGGCGGCATGGGCGCGGGCCGGGGAGAGCGCACGGGCGCGGTCCGGGGAGAGCGCACGGGCGCGGTCCGGGTGGTCCTCGTGGACGACCAGGCGCTGATGCGGCAGGGGCTGCGCAAGCTGCTGGAGCTGGAAGACGGCATCGAGGTGGCCGGCGAGGCGGCCGGCGGACACGAGGCGCTGCGCGTGGTGGCCGCGGCGCGTCCCGACGTGGTGCTGGTCGACATGCGGATGCCCGGGATGGACGGCGTGGAGCTGATCACCCGGCTGGCCGCCGAGCAGCCGCAGGTCGCCGCCATCGTGCTGAGCACGTTCGACGAGGACGACTACATCTTCGGCGCCCTGCGCGGCGGCGCCACCGGCTACCTGCTGAAGGACTGCGCGCCCGAGGACCTCGTCTCGGCCATCCACCGGGTGGCGCGGGGGGAGACCGTGCTGGGCAGCCCGGTGGCCGCCCGCCTGGTGGCCGAGCTGCGGCACGTCAGGCCGCCGGCCACCGGCGCCTTCCGCGGCCAGGAGCTGCTGTCGGCACGCGAGATCGAGGTGGCCAGGATGGTCGCCGCCGGCGCCGCCAACAGGGAGATCGCCGCCCGGCTGTTCATCACCGAGGGCACGGTCAAGAACCATGTCTCCAGCGTGCTGCGCAAGCTCGGCCTGCGCGACCGCATCCAGCTCGCCCTGCACGTCAAACCATAGCCCTCACCTGGGCGAACACCGGGCATAGGAGGGCCTCGGCCGGGAAAGGGCTCCCCCGAGGAGGCTGTCATGGTGACTTCACGGAGCGTCTTCCGCCGTAAACCGGTCGAGCGGATCGCCGCCGAACACGAGGGAGAGCTCTCCCGCACGCTGGGCCTGTGGCAGCTCACCGCCATCGGCGTCGGCGGCATCATCGGGGCGGGCATCTTCGCCCTCGCCGGGGCGGTCGCCAACGAGACGGCTGGCCCGGCGGTGCTCATCTCGTTCCTCATCGCCGGCGTGGCCAGCGCCGCCGCGGCGTTCTCCTACGCCGAGTTCGCCGGGCTCATCCCGAAGGCCGGCTCCGCCTACACCTACGGCTACGCCGTGCTGGGCGAGATCGTGGGCTGGTTCATCGGCTGGGACCTGCTGCTGGAGTACACCGCCATCGTCGCCGTCGTCGCCATCGGCATCTCGGGCTACTTCGGCTTCCTCGTCCAGCAGCTCGGCATCGAGTTGCCCGCCTGGATGCTCGGCGCGCCCGGCACCGGCGAGGGCCGCGTCGTGGACCTGTTCGCGGTGATCCTCTGCCTGCTCATCGCGTACCTGCTGAACCTCGGCATCAAGAGCGCGGCCAGGTTCGAGACGTTCGTGGTCGCCATCAAGGTCGCCGTGGTGCTGCTGGTGATCGTCGTCGGCTTCTTCTACATCAACACCGCCAACTACTCGCCGTTCTTCCCGTTCGGCGTCGGCGGGGCCATCACCGGCGCGGCCACCGTGTTCTTCGCCGTCTTCGGCTACGACGCGATGAGCACCGCGGCGGAGGAGTCGAAGGACGCCCAGCGGCACATGCCCAGGGCGATCATCTACTCGCTGGTCATCTCCATGATCCTGTACGTGCTCGCCACGCTGGTGCTCACCGGCATGCAGAACTACCGCGAGATCGACCCCGAGAGCGGCTTCTCCTCGGCGTTCGCCTCCGTGGGGCTGTCCGGGCTGGCGACCGTGATCGCGGTCGGGGCCATCGTCGGCATCCTGACCGTGATGTTCACGTTCATGCTGGGGGTGACCCGCGTGTGGTTCTCGATGAGCCGCGACGGGCTGCTGCCGCACTGGTTCGCCAAGCTGCACCCCGTACGGCGGGTGCCCACCCGCGTCACCTGGATCGTCGGCGTCGGCTCGGCCGTGATCGCGGGCTTCCTGCCCATCAGGGAGGCGGCGGAGCTGACCAACATCGGCATCCTGCTGGCCTTCGTGGTGGTCTGCGTGGCCGTGATCGTGCTCCGCTACCGGCACCCCGAGCTGCCCCGGACGTTCCGGACCCCGGGGATGCCGGTGGTGCCGGCCATCGGCGTGGTCTTCTCCATCTGGCTGATCACGTTCCTGGCCCCGGAGACCTGGCTGCGGTTCGCCGTCTGGTTCCTGCTCGGGCTGGTCATCTACTTCGCCTACAGCCGCCGCCACTCCGAGCTGGAGCCCTCCTCCGGGCCGCGGGCGTAGGCCCGGCGCGCAGCAGGGGTTTGCCGAGTTGGGGGAAGTCGCCCCGGAAACGCCGCCGGAGCGGTTAGTGTCACTCCGGACACAAGGAGTGACGATGAGCATGCTTGCGCGGGCCGTGGAGCTGAAGGCCGAGCTGATCCACTTCGCCACCTCGGGCAGGTTCGGCCGCGAGCTCGGCGCCGTGCTCGACCGGTTCCACGCCGACGGGCCGCCCGACGACGAGGCCGCCGCCTTCCTGCCGATCGACTTCTTCGCCCACCAGCACGAGCTGGCGGGCGGCGGCACGGTCATCGACCGGTTCCTCGCGGAGGTGGCCGGCCTCGACCGGGCCGACGTCGAGCTGCTGACGAGCTGGAAGACCGTGGTCGAGGGCGTCTACGAGGTGCGGGCCGTCGACGGGGCCGCCGCGCTGCTGTTCAACCTCGTGGACGAGCTGGTCTACCGGGCCTTCTCCAACCTCGGCGAGGACGCCTTCGGCGGGCTGGCCACCGGCGTGTACGCGGTCGGCCGGCTGATCCCGCTCGGCGGCGACTGGCTGTTCAGCGGCACCCCGGCGGTGCACGACGCCGCCGCCGGCGACATGATGACCGGCGTCGCGGCGCACCTGGCCCTCGCCAACCCCGCCTGGGTGCTGCGCAACCCCGTGCTGCTCGCCCAGGCCCGCCAGACGCAGCGCGAGCAGCGGCGGTGCTTCGTCGAGTACTTCGGCGCCGACCTCGTCGTGCTGCCCGGCGCGGACGTCGCCGCCATGATGCGCGGCTATCTCGGCCACCAGGCGGCGCGGCTGGGCGGCCCGCCGCCCGCCGAGCCGGACCTGCCCGAGCGCCTCGCCGACGCCGAGACCGTCGCGCTGATCTTCGACGAGCAGCGGGGGCTCGGCTACTACGCCGACTTCGGCCGGCTGGAGCGGATCTTCGCCGACCCGCGCCTGGTCGTCAGGCGCGAGCACCGCGACCTGTTGACGGCCTACCTGCGCGGCGACGCCGTCTCGCCCGTACCGATCGAACGGCTCGCCGCGCGCGACCCGGGCCGGACGGACGAGGTCTTCGCGCGGCTGCTGAAGCGCGCCGGGTTCCAGTGGGAACGCAGCGGCGAACTGCTGCTGCGCACCCACAAGCCCGGCCACTACGCCGGGCCGCCGCTGCCCACGGTCACTCCGGTGACGGCCGCCATCGCCCGGCACCTGGGCCTGCCTGCCGCGTAGCGCTCGTGATCCGCTCGCGGAACGGCCGGCGGCGCAGCGCCTCCACGGTCGCGGCCAGCACGTCGGTGAGCGGCATGGGCAGCTCCGCCTCCAGCGCGGCGACCGCACGGGCCGTGGCCTCCCACTCCGTCTCGATGGCGGGCAGCGCCGCGCGGGCCCGCTCACTGAGATGGACGATGCGGTGGCGGGCGTCGGCGCCCCGCTCCAGCGTGACGAACCCGGACCGCCGCATCTGGTGCACAGTCTGGCTCGCCGCCGAGTGGGTGACGCCGATGGCGCCGGCCAGGTCGCGGATGGCCATCGGGCCACGGCCGGACAGGGCACGCACGACCGGCGAGAAACGCGGCCGGTAGTCGGGCAGGCCGAGGTCGGTGTACAGGTCGGCGATGGCGGCGTCCATGAGCTCGTGGACGTGACGCAGCAGCGTGCCGAGGGACGCCGAGCCCGGGCCCGGCCCGTCGGGGATCAGGAGACCGGCTCCGGGAGCGGGACACACTGGTGTGACCGGTCGGCCGGCGCGTCGAGGACCGGCCGCGGCTCGATCGACTCCACGGCGATGGGCAGGCGCGTGCGGACCGTTTCGGAGCTCACGCGTCGAGCTTACCGGGCGCGCCGTAAGCCGACTGAGGACGACGGAGCGAGTCGATGGTGTCGAGTGGATGCCGCCTCGGGCGGCCCCCGCGCCGTCAGCGTTCGTCGTCGTCGTCGAGAAGGAAGTCGAGGACGCGCGTCACGGCGTCGCCCAGCGGGCGCAGCACCTCGGTGACCGCGTGCGTGAGCGGGGCGAGGATCTCGCCCACCTCGCCCAGCAGGTCGGGCTGTTTGTTCTCCGGAGGCGCCCACCGCATGGCGTCGGCGCTCAACGTCTCCCATTCGTCGACGGCACCGTCGATGGCGTCGAGCACGTGATCAGGGTCGCGCGACATGGCCGTTCTCCAAAGCGCGGGAGTCGGACACCCCCACGGTACCTCCGCCGGCGTCCCCGGCCACGCGGCGGCCCGCCCGCGCCGGCGTGCCCGGCCACGCGGTGGTTCCCCGACGTCGGAGTGCCCGGCCACGCGGCGGCCCGCCGACGTCGGCGGGCCGCCGCCGCATCAGCGGGTCACCGGGAGCACAGGGCGGCGTCGAAGGCGTCGAGCAGGTGCCGGAGCTGCCTGTCCGTCCCCGCGACGCTCGTGACGTAGACGGTGGCCGTGCGCCCCGCGCGGTCACGGCCGCTGATCACGGACGTGCCCGGCAGGTCGCCGCCGTGGAAGAAGGCGTGGCCGCAGCTCGTCCTCGTCCTGGCCACGCCGTGGCCGTAGGTCGTGCCCGCGGGCCAGCCGGGCTGTTCGACGGGGACGGTCCTGCCCGTCATCGCGCCCAGCGGCGCACTGCGCCAGAACCGGTCGAGGTCCTGCGGGGTGGACACCAAGCCGCCGCTGGCGCCGAACTCGTAGGTGGGCAACTGGTCGGTCAGGTCCACCACGCCGCCCTGCGGCCGGCCGGGGTGCACGCCGTAGGCGTGCGCGTGGGGGCCGCGGAGGCCGTGGTCGGCCCTGGCCGGCCAGTACGTGTCGTGCATGCCGTACGGCTTGAGGACGAGGTCCCTGCTGGCCTGCCGGAAGTCCTTACCCGTGACCGCGCTCACGACCATTCCGGCGAGCAGGTAGTTGGTGCTGGAGTAGGCGAACGTGCCCCGCTGCGTCGGTTTGAGCGAGAGCGCCATCCGCAGGTAGTCGGGGAGCGGCTTCGTCCAATCGACGGCATGGACGAACTCCGGCAGGCCGCTGGTGTGCCGGAGGAGCATCCTGACGGTGATGTCCCTGCCGTCGATGGCGGCGCCGTCGCCGGTGCCCCGCACCACGCCGGGCAGGTAGCGCTCGACGGGGGCGTCCAGGTCGATCTCACCCCGTTCGGCGAGACGCAGCACGGTGGCCGCCATGATCGGCTTGGTCATGCTCGCGATCCTGAGCCGCCCCCGCGGACCGATCATGGGCCTGCCGGTCCCGCGCTCGGCGGTCCCCGACTTCACGGTCACGGTCCTGCCGTCGGAGGCGCGTACGTGGCTCAGCGCGCCCGGCATGCCGTCCCGCGTCGTGAGGACATCGAGGCGCGACTTGACCGAGGGCGCCGAGGCGTCGGCGAAGGCGGGGACGGCCGGAGCGAGGATCAGGCTGCCGGCGACGAGGGCGGGGAGGAGTTTCGACATGCCCATGAATCTGCCGTGCGCCGTCCTCCAGGACAGTCACGCGTGCGGGCCTCCCGGAGGGGGGTTGTCCCTACCGCGGGCCCGCACGTCCGGGCCCGCGGCGGCACCTCCGGGCCCGCCGCGCCGCGGTTTCACAGCGAGCGGAGGAAGTCGCGGATCAGGGCGGAGCTCTGCGCCAGCTCGGTCGTCAGGGGGAAGTGGCCGGCGTCCAGGAGGTGGATGCGCGCGTCCTTGAGATCGCGGGCGAAGGCGCGCGCCCCGTCGGGACCGAAGATCTCGTCGTTGCGCCCCCAGGCGGCCAGCAGCGGCGGCTGGTGGGAGCGCAGGTAGTCCTGCCACTCCCGGTAGCGCGGCGGGTTGGTGCCGTAGTCCAGGAACAGGGCGAGCTGGATCTCCTGGTTGCCGGGCCGGTCGAGCAGCGCCTGGTCGAAGACCTCCAGGTCGGGGTTGACCCGCCCCGGGTCGGGCACGCCGTGGGTGTACTGCCAGTGCGTCGCCGCGCGGGTGAGGAGGGTGCGCAGGGCGTCCCCGTTCTCCTCGGACGGCTCGGCCCAGTAGGCCCGGATCGGCTCCCAGAACGGAGTCAGGCCCTCCTCGTAGGCGTTGCCGTTCTGGGTGACGATGCCGGTGATCCGCTCGGGGTGGCGCAGTGCGAGGCGGAAGCCCACGGGCGCGCCGTAGTCGTGCACGTAGACGGCGTAGCGGGTCACGCCGATCCTGTCGAGCAGCCGGTCGACCACGTCGGCGAGGTGGTCGAAGGTGTACTCCCAGTCCTGGGCGGAGGGGGCCGAGCTGTGCCCGTAGCCGGGGTAGTCGGGCGCGATCAGATGGAACTCGTCGGCCAGCTCGGCGATCAGTTCCTGGTAGACGATCGACGAGGTGGGGAAGCCGTGCAGGAGGACGAGCGTGGGCGCTGAGGGGTCGCCCGCCTCCCGGTAGAAGACGTCCAGCCCGTCGATCACCTCGGTGCGGTACCTGATGGTCATGACTAACTCCCTATCTCCGTTTTGATGGTTAAGTGATAGCATGGCTGGTGTTAACCGGTCAAATCGGCTTAAGGGGTTAGTTTGAGGATCCGGCCGCTCCTTGGCGAGCCTGTGGGGTTGGACCTGGTGGACACCGTCTGGGTGGAGGACGCGACGCTGGTCGACCAGTTCGACACGCCGGAGGGAGTCCGGGCCTGGCTGGCCGATCACGGGCTGCCGGGCGGCGATGATGCCGAGCGGGTGCGCGACCGGCTCACGCGGGCGCGGTCGGCCATGCGCGACCTGCTCGAAGGGCGTGGCTCGGCGCCGATCAACGCCGTGCTGTCCCATGGCGGCCGGCGGCCTCAGGTCGGCGACGGCGGGCCGTACGAGGTGCTGGTCCTGGGCGATCCGTCCTGGCACGCGGCCTGGACGGCGGCCGCCGACCTGGCGCGCGTGCTCGGCGAGCGCCCCGATCGGGTGCGGCGCTGCGGCAATCCACGCTGCGTGCTGTGGTTCCTCGACGCCAGCAAGAACGGCAGTCGCCGCTGGTGCCGGATGGATGTGTGCGGCAACCGCGCCAAGGTCGGCCGCTTCAATCAGCGCCAGCGCAACTCGCGAACCGCTCCCGGACGGTGATCAGAAGCGGGCCCGGGAATCGCTCGGGCACACCGCCCGTCCGGGACGCTCGTGCCGCCTGATCCGGGCGGCCGAGGGCGCGTCGTGCGAGCGCCAGCCCGGCCGCCTGGCGGCGGGTGGTCGGCTCGGCTCGTCAAGGCCGGTTGTTCTTGCCGTCCAGCCATAGCGTGTCGGATTCGTCGCGGTGGGAACCGGAGCTGCCGACGTGTCTGGCGTCGATCCTCGGCCCCTTCTTGATCACGTGCACCAGAGCCATCGCGTGCCCGCGTCCGAGGGCGTAGTCCTGCTTCAGCCAGTCGATGATCACTCCGGCCTTCACGGACGGGTCGTCGAAGCCGCGCTCCTTCGCCAGAGCGATGAACTCACGCGGTGTCAGTCCGGTCTTGTCCTCGATGTTGTCGAGGTACGCCTGGAACGACATGCGTTCCTCCCTTCTGTGGACCCTTGCGAGCGGCAAGCTTGTCTTTTGCAAGTATGGTTTGTCAACTGAATCATGAGATAGAGTCGGCATCATGGCGTCTCGGGAATACGGGCAGTTCTGCGGCCTGGCCCGCGCGATGGAGATGGTCGGCGAGCGGTGGAGCATGCTGATCATCCGCAACCTGTTCGCCGGGCCTCAGCGTTTCACGGACCTGCACAAGGGCTTGCCCGCCATCCCGACCAACATCCTGTCGGCTCGGCTCAAACACCTCGAAGAGGCAGGACTGGCGACCCGCCGCGCGCTCCCGCACCCCGAACGGGCGGTCGTCTACGAGCTCACCGACTACGGGCGCGATCTCGAACCGGCGTTGATCGCGCTGGGTCGCTGGGGCGCTCGGTCGCTGACCGAACCCCGCCCCGGCGAGGTCGTCACCGCCGAGGCGGTCGCCATGTCCTTCCGCACCTCCTATCGGCCCGAAGCGGCTCCGGGCGGCACCGTCGGCTACGAGGTCCGCATGGGTGACTTCACGCTTCGCCTCCAGATCACCGACGGGGAACTGACGACGGGCGTCGGCCCGCACCCCGCCCCCGACCTCGTCATCGAACGGCTCGCCGGTCACCCGATCCGCGACCTGATGAGCGGCGGCAGGACCGCGGACGAGGTGCTCGCCGACGGCAGCGTGCGCGTGGAAGGCGATCGCGCGCTTTTCGACCGGTTCGCCGAGATGTTCCGCTTCTGACCAACAGCAGGTCGCGACACCAGGCTGCGCCCGTCCGTCCTTCATCCAGCGAGTCGGCCGGAAAAGCCGAGAAGGACGGCGTCGATGATCTCCCGAGCTCCGGTGCGGTGAACGCTTCCGGTCGGGGCGCTAGGCGGGGATCGAGACGCCCACGCCGCCGCGGGTCCGGCCGCCGAACCGCTGCTTGTCGGCGGCGAGGTCGAGCGGGCGGATGCTGGTGCGGCCGGCGAGCACCTGCTCGTCGATCAGCGCGGCCGGCACCAGCCACGACACCTCGAACTCCAGGCCGTCCGGGTCGCGCGCGTAGAGCGCCTTGGTGGTGGAGTGGTCGGACGCGCCGACCAGCGAGCCCATCTCCCGCAGCCTGGCGGCGACGCGCTCCAGCTCGTCGAGCGTGTCGACCTCCCAGGCGAGGTGGTACAGGCCCACCGAGGTACGTCCGGCGGGCGACGGGCCCGCTCCGGCGCCGATCTCGAACAGGCCCAGGTCGTGGTCGTTGGACGAGCCCGCGGCCTGCAAGAAGGCGGCGCCCGGCAGGCTCATGACGACCTCGAAGCCGAGTGCCTCCCGGTAGAAGGCGACGCTGCGCTCCACGTCGCGGACGTAGAGGACGGCGTGGTTGAGGCGCTGGACCGGCATGGCGACTTCCCCTCTCAGGACGCACCACCAAGTATATGAAAGTTCAAATAAACTGGCCCCTCGATCGGGCCACGGGCGGGGGCTGGGGGAGGGAGTTACAGGTCAGACGGGGGGTCACGGTCCGTGGCCCCCCTCGTGGCCCCCTCGACTCAAGATCGAAAAGCCGCTCGCGCGCATCCCACGCGCAGCCGTGCGGAGGAGAGCACTACAGATGTTGTGCTTTCTGTGTTGGCGGCACTACCCGATGTACGGATCTGTCCCATGCAGGCCGTGCTCTATCCGAAGGCGAATCGCGGGATGGATGTTGTAGCCGCTGAGCTTCTCCGGTTCCACCCACCGGACCTCTTGCGCCTCGGTGGGCTCCGGCTGGATCTCGCCGCCGACGATGCGCCCTCGCAGGCACAGGTTGATTGGCTGCCGTACCTCGTCCACCTTCTTGCCGTGCATGTACACGATGACGTGGTCAGGGCTGGAGAACACGCCGACGAGCCCGGTTACCTCGATGTCGAGGCCCGTCTCTTCCCGGCATTCCCGCACGCCGGCCTCGGCGACTGTTTCGCCCTTTCTCACGCCGCCCGTGGGGATGGTCCACAGGTCGTTGTCCGTACGGCGAAGCATCAGCACCCGGCCTCGCTCGTCCTGGACGAACACGCTCGCCGACGCTTTGCGGCTGGTCGGCTTCGGAGCCTCCGGGTCGCGCCAGTAGTCGATACGTCTCGTCTTCTTCGTCACACTGCTGCTCCCCGCTCCCACGGTCGGGCTGACGCCCATACCCGCTCGTACGACTCCAGGTAGGTGTTGAACCATGCCCCATCCACGCGGCGAATGTGGATGGTGGGCGTGAACGCCGCGAGGATCCCGTACACGTGGACATTGACGAGCATCTCGTCGTCGAACCTGTAGATGCTGTTGTACAGCGGTGTGTAATGTAGCCGGATCTGGGCGGCCGGAGGCATGCGCTGTCCGTAGTAGGCGAGCACTGCGGCGACCCGGCCGGCGACGCCTCCGCCGATCTGGTGCTCCGTGTCGCGTGATGCGAGCTGCTGGCCCTTCGGGTCACCGATCAGAAGCCGGACCCGCACGCCGGCTTCCGCCTTGGCCGCCAGCGTCGGAATCCAGTCCGGGTGCTCTTCGGCCAGAAAGAGGCCGGCGAACGCGAGCAGGTCGACGTTGCGCTCGGCGTTGCGCAGAATCTCAGTCCACAGGTGACGCGGTACGTCGTTGCGCCGCGGGTAGCTGGCTATCAGCTCGGCGCCCACGAGCGATGCCCGGTCGACGGAGTCGGGCCATAGGTACGACTCGTCCTCTTCCAGGATGGCCGCCACCCGGAAGCGGGTCTTGGGGTATGGCACGGACGTACCGTGTAACCAGCGCTCAACGGACTTCACGCTGACTTCGGCGGCATCCGCTAACTGCTGGGGGTCCAACCCGCACGGAGCATCGTCCGGCGCAGGCGTTCGTTCACCATGGCGGCATCCTGTCCTAGGACATCATCTGGCAACTAGTTGACTCGAAGATGTCGGCAGATGTCTAGGGGTGTCGGAGCGATGTCCATCTACCTGGGTGGATGCTGCGTGCATGAGCAGCGTCGGCACCAACCTAATGGCGGGACTGCGCGCCGCCTACCCTGACTGGACTGTCTGGAGTAGTAGCACTGGTTGTTGCTACGCGACCCGCCGCCGTCGTCTGACGAACGCCGAGATTGCCGCCGGGTTGGCGAAGACCGTCGACGCCGACGACGCCACCGAGCTGCCGCGCGGCTCCGTACGCAAGAGGGAATCGCGGAGAACCTACAGGTGCCGCAGTGACAACGCCGCAGCACCTCCCCATCGGGACGGAAGCGTGCCGCGCGGTGCAGCAGCTCGCCGTCCTGCGCACCACCTATCCGGGGTGGGAGATCCACCGCATCCTCGACAGCCCGGAGCGGGCCACGTGGACCGCCACGCTCCGGCGTGAGGTCACACCCATCATGCGCTCTGACGGCGTCGAGCAGCATGTCGAGCGGCCGGACGTGCCGTCTCTGGCGTCCGCGCTCGCGCACCAGGTTGCGCTGCTGCACAACCACCGGGCCCTCAAGCGGCCCGCTTCCTGAGCGAAATCTGCGGAGCCGTGCGGAACACGCTGGACGGCCAGCGGGAAACTGTCGGCGGCACGGCGTACGGTTCTGCGGGTAGTCGGAGCGAGGTCTGATAAGTCGGGGGGCCGGGATGCGTGACACGGACGAGGCGCTCTTCAGGGCGGTCCACGGGATCGCGGGGCAGTTGGCAGGCCAGCCGGTGCCCGTGGTGATGGACGCGCTGTGGCGCCGGCTGCCCAAGGCGCCGGGCCTCGACGCGGTGGAGATCCGTCGCATCGCCGAGGAGATCAGCGTGGGGCGCGATCCGTCGGGCTTGTGATCCGGCCGCCCGCTCGTGCAGCATTCGGAGCATGGGTAGCGTTAACACTCACCGTCCCGTCCACGGCGGTCTGCCGGGCGCGGCCGCATGACACTCGTCGCGGGCGTCGACTCCTCGACGCAGAGCTGCAAGGTCGTCATCCGTGAGGCGTCCACCGGGCGGCTCGTACGGCAGGGCAGGGCCGCCCACCCCGGCGGCACCGAGGTCCACCCCTCCCACTGGTGGGCCGCGCTGCTGCGCGCCGTCGAGGAGGCCGGCGGCCTCGACGACGTCGCCGCCATCAGCGTGGCCGGCCAGCAGCACGGGATGGTCTGCCTCGACGAGTCGGGCCATGTGGTGCGTGACGCGCTGCTCTGGAACGACACGCGCTCGGCCGGCGCGGCCGCTGACCTGGTGGCCGAGCTGGGCGGGCCCGGCGCCTGGGCCGAGGCGGTGGGCAGCGTGCCCGTCGCGTCGTTCACCGTCACCAAGCTGCGCTGGCTGGCCGAGCACGAGCCCGGCAACGCCCGCCGCACGGCCGCCGTCTGCCTGCCGCACGACTGGCTCACCTGGCGGCTGGCGGGCGCGCTGACGTCGCCCTTCGCGTCCTGGGCCGACGCGCCGCCGCCACCGCTCGACCTGCTCACCACCGACCGGGGCGACGCCTCGGGCACCGGCTACTGGTCCCCGGCCACCGGCGCCTACCGCACCGATCTGCTGAAGTCCGCCTTCGGCGCGGTGCCGCTGCTGCCCCGCGTCCTCGGCCCGGTCGCCGACGCGGCGACCCCCGCCGGGAGTGACGCCCCGATGCGGATCGCCCCCGGCACCGGCGACAACATGGCCGCCGCGCTGGGAGTGCGGGCCCGGCCCGGGGACGTCGTGGTGTCCATCGGCACCTCCGGCACCGTCTTCGCGGTCTCCGACGCGCCGAGCGCCGACCCGAGCGGGGCCGTGGCCGGGTTCGCCGACGCCACCGGCCGCTTCCTGCCGCTGGTGTGCACCCTCAACGCCGCCCGGATCATGGACGCGGCGGCGCGCCTGACCGGCGTCGACCTCGACCGCCTCGGCGAGCTGGCGCTCCAGGCGCCGCCGGGTGCCGACGGCCTCACGCTCGTCCCCTACCTGGAAGGCGAGCGCACCCCCAACCGCCCCACCGCCACGGGCTCCGTCCACGGCCTCACCCTGGCCACCGCCACCCCCGCCCACCTCGCCCGCGCCTCGATCGAGGGCATGCTCTGCGGCCTCGCCGACGCCCTCGACGCGCTCGGCATGACGCCCGAACGGGTGCTGCTGATCGGCGGAGGGGCCCGCTCGGAGGCGGTCCGCCGGATCGCCCCCACCGTCTTCGCCCGTCCCGTCCTCGTGCCGCCTCCGGGCGAGTACGTGGCCGACGGCGCCGCCTACCAGGCCGCCTGGCTCCTCGACGGCGACGTCCACTGGTCCGTCCAGGAGCCGGTCGTCCACGAGGCCGACCCCGTGCCCGCCATCCGCGCCCGCTACGCCGTCACCCGCCCCCACATCCTCGACCGGACCCCCTGACCTCAGCCCGCGCCCCCACATCCTCGACCGGACCCCTTGTCCCCGGCCCGCGCCGCCACATCCCCGACCGGACCCTCTGACTCCGGTCACCCCCCGTCCGAAGCCGCCGAGCGTCCGACCCCTAGGGGGTGAGTCAGGGGTGGGGTGGGGGTTGGGCCCGATGGTGGCGAAGGGGGGTGAGGCGGGAGGGTTAGGGCATGAGCGGATTGATGGCGCGGATGTCGCCGGGCATGTGGGCGTGGATCGCGTGTGCCGCGATCGGTTTCTCGGTCGTGGCCGTGGTGATCGGGCAGGTGGGCCCGGACCCGTACCTGGATCCGCTGAACGTGACCGTGAGCGAGTACGCCGTGGCCGACCGCGGGGGCGTCACGGAGGTCGCGATGGCCGTGATGGGGCTGGGGTCGCTGGCGTTGCTGGCGGGGCTGCGCGCGGCGGGGGCGCCGGTGCGGGGGCTGCCCGAGCGGTTGCTGATGGTCTGGTCGGGGGCGCTGGTCGTGGCGGCCGTGCTCCCGACCTCGCCGCTCGGCACGGACCTGGACCTGACGGCGCAGGTGCACCGGTACGTGTCGGTGGCGGCGTTCGTGAGCCTGCCGGTGGCGGCGGCGATGCTGGTGCCGCGCCTGGCGGCGCACGCGGACTGGAAGCCGGTCGCGCGGGTGGTGGAGTGGCTGGCGCTGGCCGGGGGGTTCGGTGTGCTGGCGATGACGTACGTGGCGCTGCCGGGGGACCGGATGCTGATCGGGCTGGTGGAGCGGCTGCTGCTGGGTGCCGAGGTGGCGGTGCTGGGGGTGCTGGCCTGCTGGCTGGCGCGGCTGGCGTGGACCCGCACGCGCGCCACGAAAGCCGTCAATTTCCCGACATATCACAGATTTATCGCTAGTTGATCTTAAACGGGCCCGTTTCGGTGCTATTCTCTCCGGCGATCTTCTATCCGGGAGCAGGTACCAATGGCATCGGGCAGATCCATCAGATTCAAGATCGCGACGCTGCTCGTCATCCCTTTGGTCTCCCTTGTCGCCCTGTGGGGCTTCGCCGCGAGCAGCACCTTCGGTGACGCCTTCAACCTGCTGAAGGCCCAGACGATCTGGACCGGCGTGATCAACTACGCCGACGGCCTCGTCGGGAACCTGCAGGCCGAGCGACTGGCCTCGGCCGAACGCCTGGGCGGGGTCGTCAGCGACCCGGCACCGCTGGCGGCGGCCCGCGCCAAGACCGACCGGGTGCGCACCAAGCTCGCCGAGTCGGCCCGCGACGAGGGCGTCCGGTCGGCCATGACGCCGGAGATGAACGGCAGGCTCGCCGACGCGTTCGAGGCGATCGACCGGCTGCCCGACATCAGACGGCAGGTGGACGGCGGCAAGATGGCAGCCGCCGCCCTCGTCACCGAGTACTCGGCGATCTCCGACCGGGTGCACATCCTGTACTCCACCTTCACCCTCAGCATCGACGTCGAGCTGGCCCGCCTGTCCCAGGGCCTGATCGCCGCCGACGAGGTGCGCGAGATGATGAGCCGCGAGAACGCCCTCATCGTGGCCTCCGGCGGCAAGCTGTCGATGGCGGAGGTGCACATGCTCGCCCACTACCACGGCGTGCGCGAGCACCTGTTCCCCACGGCGATGGCCAACCTGGACGCCGAGATGCGGGCCCCGTTCGAGAAGATCATGGCGTCCACCCGCTTCGCCACCATGCAACGCGCGATGCAGTCGTACATCTCGGGCGAGCCCGTCAACATGCAGATGTGGCGTGAGCTGGCCGACCCCGTGCTGACCGACTACACCGAGGTCGTCTGGCGCACCGGCGACAAGCTGCTCGCCCGGATCGAGCCGGCGGGCATCGCGATCATCGTGCGCGCCGCGGTGGCGGGCGCCGTCGGCCTGATCGCCGTGGTGTTCTCCGTCATCGTCTCCATCCGGGTCGGCAGGCAGGTCGCCCTGGACCTCGGCGCGCTGCGGCGCGGCGCGCTGGACCTCGCCGAGATCCGGCTGCCGGGCGTCGTGGAACGGCTCCGCAGAGGTGAGCGGGTCGACGTGGAGGCCGAGGCGCCGCCCATCAGGGTGGCCGACAAAGCCACCAGCGAGATCGCCGATCTCGCGGCCGCGTTCGACAGCGTGCAGCGCACCGCCGTGGACGCGGCGGTCGAGCAGGCCCGGCTGCGCGAGGGCGTCTCCGAGGCGCTGCGCAACCTGGCCAGGCGCAGCCAGTCGCTGCTGCAGCGCCAGCTGAGGCTCCTCGACGACATGCAGCGCGAGACCGAGGAGCCGGAGGCGCTGGAGCGCCTGTTCAGGCTCGACCACCTCACCACGCGCATGCGCCGCCACGCCGAGGGCCTGGTGCTGCTGTCGGGCGGCACCGCCGGACGCCGCTGGCGCGGCGTCATCCCCGTCGAGGACGTGCTGAACGGCGCGGCCGCCCAGGTCGAGGAGTACACCCGGGTGCGGGTCTACCCCATGCCCGAGTACGGCTTCGCCGGCACCGCCGTGGCGGACCTCATGCACCTGTTCGCCGAGCTGATCGAGAACGCCACCGCCTTCTCCTCGCCGGGCAACGAGGTGTCGGTCCGCGGCGAGCTGGTCGGCCGGGGCTTCGCCGTCGAGGTCGAGGACCGGGGCCTCGGCATGCCGTCCGAGATGCGCCAGGCGGTCAACGAGCGGCTGGCCAGCCCGCCCGAGTTCGACCCGTCGCAGACCGAGCAGCTCGGCTTCGCGGTGGTCGGCATGCTCGCGGCCCGGCACGGCATCTCGGTGACGGTGAAGCCGTCGCCGTATGGCGGGACGACCGCGATCGTGCTGGTGCCGCCGACGCTCGTCGAGATGCTGCCCATGCCCGTGCAGATGCCGGAGCTGGAGTCGGTGTCCGTCTCGGTCGTCAGGAACGAGCCGCCGGGCACGCACGACCAGGTCACGAACGGCGGCGCGGGCGGCCACGGCGCCGGATCGAACGGCGTGGAGCAGCCGACCGGCCCCGGCGGCCTGCCGCGCCGCGTCCGCACCACCAAGCGGGGCACGGCGCAGCAGCCGGATCCGGCGCTGCCCCGCCGCCAGCGGCAGGCCAACCTGCCGCAGCAGCTCAGGCAGCCGCCGGTGGCGGCTGCGCCGGACGAGCGCTCGCCCGAGGAGGCCAGGGCGCTGCTCTCGTCCCTTCAGTCAGGCTGGCAACGGGGGCGTCAGGACAGCGACCAGGATGGGGGATCTCGATCGTGAGCCGCGAGCACGAGTGGGTCGACGAGGAGGCCGGACCTGTGGTGCGGCCGTACGCGGTGGCACGGGGCCGCACCAGGTCCTCCGCGACGTCCGCGATCGACCTGCTGGCGAGCGTCGTCGGGAGCGGGCTGCCGGTGCCGGCCAAGGCGGAGCTCAGCGTCCAGCACCGGCGGTTGCTCGCCGGCGTCACCGGGCAGTCGCGACCGGTGGTGGAGCTGGCCGCCGAGCTGGACCTGCCGGTGGCCGTGGTGCGCGTGCTCCTCGGCGACCTGCTGCACTACGGGCTGGTCACGGTACGGCCGCCGATGCCCAAGAACACGGCGGCCGCCGAGGACCTGCTCCGCGAAGTGATCAACGGTCTCAAGGCCCTGTAACCCGGCCGGCTCAGCCCGCCGCGGTCAGCGTGCGCAGGGAGTGCTCGACCAGGGTCACCATGACCTCCTTGGCCGAGGTGCGCCGCCGCACGTCGCACAGCATCACCGGCACGTGGTCGTCCAGGTCGAGGGCGATCCGCACGTCGTCCACGCTGTGCCGGTCGGCCCCGTCGAAGCAGTTGACGGCCACCACGAACGGCGTGCCGCGCTGCTCGAAGTAGTCGACCGACGGGAAGCAGTCGGTCAGCCGGCGGGTGTCGGCGATCACGACGGCGCCGAGCGCGCCGTGGGACAGCTCGTCCCACATGAACCAGAACCGCTCCTGGCCGGGTGTGCCGAACAGGTAGACGACCAGCCCCTCCCGGATGGTGATGCGGCCGAAGTCCATGGCGACGGTCGTGGTGGTCTTGGCTTCCACGCCGTCGATGTCGTCCACGCCGATCCCGCGTTCGGAGAGCACCTCCTCGGTGCGCAGCGGCTTGATCTCGCTGATCGATCCCACCAGGGTGGTCTTGCCCACGCCGAAGCCTCCGGCGATGAGAATCTTCAGCGCTACGGGGTCCTCAGAGAGCCCGGAGTCCATTGATCACTTCCTTGAGAATGCCCGAACTCGGACGTGGCCTCGCCGCTGAGGGGGACGTCACCGAGATCAGGCCGTGGTCACGCATGTCGCCCAGCAGCACCCGAACGACGCCGATGGGCAGGTCGAGCTCGGCGGCCACGTCGGCCACCGAGATCGGGCTCCGCGCCATCCGCAGGATCGTCTGCTGCTCGGGGCCCAGGTCACTCGGCGCGTCGCCGGGCGGCTCATCGACGACGCGTACGGTCGCGATGAGGTCGAACATGTCGCCGGAAGACCTCGTACGGCCGCGGATGAGAGCATAGGGCCGGACGACCGGTCCCGCCTCCTCATCCAGCCACTGCGGGGTCTCCGTCATGACGTGGCCGCTCGCGGACTGGTCGAGATGTGCTGCCCGACCCGCTTGACGAGCATCGCCATCTCGTAGGCGATGTGGCCCACGTCGACGTTCGCCTCGGCGAGCACGGCCAGGCAGGTGCCCTGGCCCGCCGCGGTCACGAACAGGAACGCCGACTCCATCTCGACGATGGTCTGCCGGACGTCACCGCCGCCGAAGTGGCGTCCGGTGCCGCGGGCCAGGCTCTGGAAGCCGGCGGCCACGGCCGACAGGTGTTCGGCGTCCTCCCGGCTCAGGCCCTTCGAGTAGCCGACCGCGAGGCCGTCGGTCGACAGGATCACCGCCTGCCGCACCGCCGCGACCCTGGTCGTCAGGTCGTCGAGCAGCCAGTTCAGCTCACCGGTGTTGGTCGTCGGCACGGTCATGCCTCCCCCTCTTCTTGTGCTTGTTGTCGGGCGCGTTGGGTTCCCCGTTGGAACGCGGAGAACAGATCGCGTACCTCGTCGGGAGAGCGTTCGGTCTTTTCCTCCGGCTCCGGTTCGGGCGGCGGCTCCGCCCTGAGCTGGGGTGCCAGGTTCGCCTGCCGTACCCGGGTGGGCAGTCCGGCGTGGGTGCCGCCGCCGCTCACCCCGCCGCTCACCCCGCCGCTCAGCACGGCGAGCGCCTTCTTCCGGGTGCGGGTGGGCAGCGGGGACACGCTGTCACCTTCCTTCCTGGTGCGCGCGGCCGGCTCGGCGGCCGCCTCGTCACCGCGGTCGGCGTCCTCGTCGCTCTGGCCGCCTCCGGTCGCGGCACGGGTGCGGCTGGGCAGCGCCGGCGTGGCGTCGCCGGCGGTGAGCGCCGGCTGCTCGGTGACGAGCCGACGCGGCACCAGGACGATGGCCGTGGTGCCGCCGAAGGGTGAGCGGCGCAGCAGCACGTTGACGCCGTGCCGCTGGGCGAGCCTGGCGACCACGAACAGGCCGAGCCTGTCGCTGTCGGCCAGGTCGAACTCGGGCGGGTTGGCGAGCATCGCGTTGAACGTGCCGTACTCGGCCTCCGACAGCCCGAGCCCCCGGTCCTCCACCTCGATGGCGTAGCCGTTGCTCACCATGTCGCCGCGGACCTGCACGGGGGTGTCGGGCGGGGAGTAGATGGCGGCGTTCTCGACCAGTTCGGCGACGAGGTGGGTGAGGTCGGCGGCGACGGTGCCGTCGATCGCGCCGGGCGGCACGGCCTCGACGGTGATCCGGGTGTAGTCCTCCACCTCGGCGATGGCGGCGCGGACGATGTCGAGCACCGGCACCGGCTTGCGCCAGGCCCGTCCCGGCTCGGCGCCGGACAGGATGATCAGGCTCTCCGCGTGCCGTCGCATGCGGGTGGTCAGGTGGTCGAGGCGGAAGAGCTCCTCCAGCCGGTCGGGGTCGTGCGTGCGGCGCTGCATGCGGTCGAGGAGCTGGAGCTGGCGGTGCAGCAGCCCCTGCTTGCGCCGGGCGAGGTTGACGAACACCTGGCCCACGCCTCGGCGCAGCTCGGCCTGGCCCACCGCGGCCTGGACGGCGGTGCGCTGCACGGAGCCGAACGCGCGGGCCACGTCGGTGATCTCGGCCGAGCCGCTGACCTTGAGCGGCTTGAGCTCCTTCTTGACGTTGACGTCCTCGCCGCGGCGCAGCCGCTCGACGAGGAGGGGCAGCCGCCGTTCGGACAGCTCCAGGGCGACGGAGCGCAGCCCGGCCAGTTCGGCGCCGAGCCGGCGGCCGAACCGTACGGAGATGATGATCGAGGCGAGCACGGCGATCAGCCCGATGCCGCCGGCCACGGCGATCCGCACCAGGATCGTGATGGCGGCGTCGGTGGTGCGGTCGGCCACTTCCTGGGTGGCGGACAAGTTGATCTGGTCGAGCTGCTTCATGACCTGCTCGGCGGCGGCGTTCCAGGCGGCGGCGTCGGGCGGCGGCGCGCCGGTGGCGACGATCCTCGCCTCCATCAGGCCGAAGCTGCGGAAGGTGGAGCCGGCGAAGATCTTCTCGTACGGCCGGCGCAGCGCCAGGTCGAGCCCGGCCGTGCCGCGCGTGTGCAGGAACGCGCGGGTGGCGGCGTACTCGGTGAAGGCGGCCGCCTCGGCCTCGGTGAGTTGCTGGTCGAGGAGCGCGCCGCTGATGAGGGCGTGCTCCCTGGCGATGACCTCGCGGGCGTTGCCCATGGCCTGCATGGCCGTGGCCTGCTGGAAGATGGCCAGGTCGGGGAGCGACACCATCTGGTCGTAGACCCTGAACAGGACGTCGAGCACGCGGTTGTAGGCGTTGAGGGCGGCCAGGCGGCTGCTGCGGCCGTTGTCGATGTCGGAGCGGACGGCGCCGAGCCGGTCGAGTTCTTGTTCGAGCGCGCGGACGGAGGCGCGCAGGGTGCCGTCGGCGGCGCTGCCCGCTTCGGCGGAGGCGCGTTTGAAGGCGGCGACGGCCTGGTCGGTGCGGGTTCGCTGGGCGCCGAGATCTTCCGTGAGCTGGCGCGTGGTGATGGCGACCGCTGACCGGGCACGCTCTGCCTGAAGCTGGAGTCCCAGCTCGGTCGAGGTGACGCCGACGGTCCGGTAGATGCTGTCGGCCTGCAGCAGGGCCTGACCGTCGCCCACGGTGAGGTTCAGCACGAACCCCCAGAGCGCACTCAGAGACAGGAGGGGTAGCAGCAACAATAAGAAGATCTTGAACCGAATTGACCGGTTACGCGAGCCCATGTCCCAACCTCGAAGTCGAGGGGCATTTCCACCTTTGTGTAAATACACCTCCGGAAGATCGCATAGGAGACTAGCACCGTTTAAGGTTCCGGCGCAGTGGGAGGAACGGGATGATTAGTGTGATTACCGGTGCCAGCTCCGGCATCGGCGCCGCCGCGGCGGCGGGGCTTTCGCGCCACGGGCACCGCGTGGTGCTGGTCGGCCGGGACGAGCGGCGGCTCAAGGAGGTGGCCGGCGGCCTGCCGGGCGCCAAGGCCGAGGTGCTGACCTGCGACTTCACGTCCCTGGACGACGTGCGCAGGCTGGCATCCGAGGTGCGCGAACGCTACGAGCGCGTGGGGGTGCTGGTCAACAACGCCGGCGTGATGAGCCCGAGGCGGCAGACCACCCCCGACGGGCACGAGCTGATGGTCCAGGTCAACCATCTCGCCCCGTTCCTGCTCACGCGCGAGCTGGCCGACCACGTCGACAGGATCGTGACCACCTCCTCGCGGGCGGGCCGCACCGGCAGGCTCGACGTCACCGACCTGTCGCGGGAACGCCGCCGATGGAACGGCTGGCTCCAGTACGGCGACACCAAGCAGGCCAACGCCCTGTTCACCGTCGCCCTGGCCGCCCGCGGCCTGGCCGCCACCTGCTTCCACCCCGGCGTGATCAGGACCGGGTTCGCGTCCGGCGCCCTGCTCATGCGCCTCATGCTCCTCGTGCCCGGCTACGCCAAGCCGCCGGAGCACGGGGCGCGCCGGCTGACGCACCTGGCCACGCACGAGGACGGGGCCCGGCACGCCGGACGCTACTTCGACGGGGAACGGCCCGCCGAGGTACCCGCCACCATGTCGGACCCGGACCTGGCCGAGCGCCTCTGGCAGGCCAGCGCCTGCGCCGTGGACGGCACCCGCGCCTCAGCGGCGTGAGCGGCGCCCCGCCGCCGGCGGGAGCGGGGAGCACGGCGGGGCGGCCTCACCCCAGCAGCTCCGCCACGGCCCGGTAGGCGGCGGTGACGGCGGCGTCGGCGCGGGCCGCCGGCGCCGAGTCGGCGCCGGCGACGGCGATGCGCCCGAAGCGCCGCCGGGCGGTGTCGGCCGGGAACGGGCCGTCGGGGTAGAAGTCGTGCCACGGCCGGCAGTACTCGGGCGCGTACCCGTGCCCCCACCGGTGCACGGTCACGGCCTCGACGTCGGCGGCCGGATCGAAACCGGCCGGCCCGAGCAGCCGGGCGAGCTGGTCGCGGATCGTGTACTCCAGATGGTCGTACGGGGTCCTGAGCAGCGCCCGCCGCCCGGCGGCCGCACCCCGGGCGGGACCCAGCTCCGACCGGCACGGCGCGGCGACCAGGTGGACGGTGGCCGGCTCGCCGGGGCCGCGGGGGTGGTCGTAGTCCGGCGCGCCTACCGGGTGGTCCAGCTCCGTCAGGCACCAGTAGGCGCCGGTCCAGCGCACCCGGCGTACCCCGGCGCGACGCCAGGCCCGCCAGTCGCGCACCTGCACGGTCGCCTCCAGCAGCGGGATCCTGACCGCCTCCGCGAGCGCCGCCCGCTGCGCGTCGGGGAGGGCGTCGACCACGTACGGGACCACCACGGACCAGCAGGCCATGACCACGGCCCCGGCGGTGACCGTGCGGACACGATGCCCGTCGAAGTAGCCGACCGTGGCCGAGGTGGCGCTGCCGGGGTCGCCGTCGTTGCGTACCGACACGACGGGGCTCGACAGCCGGAACCGCACCCGGTTGCCCGGCACGTCCAGCCGCCCGTAGTCGTAGCCGGCCGTGGTGACGCCGTCCATCGTGGTGGCCGTGGCGAAGCCGGGGATCATCCGGCCCACCATCATCCGCACCAGCGCCTGCAGCCCCTCGGGCAGGCAGGGGACGTCGGCGTCGCCTGCCCCCCACTCCTTCTTCACGGTCGGCGAGCAGAACCGCGACGGCTTGCCGGGGTCCAGCCCCAGCCCCTGGAATCCCGGATAGCCGCAGCCCCAGGCGTCGATCGCGCCGAAGGCCCGCGTGTCGTAGCCCCACCGGGCGCTCGGCAGGGTCCGGTGGAACCGTTCCACGTCCGGGTGCGCCCCGCACACGTCGAGCAGGAAGCGCGAGTAGGTGAGGCCGGCCAGCCGCTCCTCCTTCTCCTCGGCCGGCAGGCCGGGCCACCAGTCGGGCGGGTCCGTGACGAGGGCGAGCAGGTCCCGCCGCGCCTCGTCGGCGATCGGCAGCCGGCCCACCCAGCGCTCGGGCGGCACGCCGGGGACCAGCCGGTGCAGGTCCTCGACGGGGAACGTCTCCCGGTCGCACATCACCCCCTCGTGCAGCCCCAGGCCCGGGTACAGGTCCTCGTCCACGTGGCGGCGCAGCCTCCGCACGGTCACGCCGAGCCGCGCCAGCAGGTCCTTGCCCTCGGGCGTCCACATCGCGGGCGCCGCGAGCGCCCGCGCGCCGGCCCGGCCGATCAGCGCGCCCGTGCGGCCGGCCGGCCGGAACTCGGCGCGCCGCGCCTGGCCGCCCAACTCGTCGTGGTTGTCGAGGATGAGCACGCGGGCCTGCGGCTCGTGGCGCAGCCACTCGTAGGCGGCGCTCACCCCGCTGACGCCGCCGCCCACCACGACCAGGTCGTAGCTCTCGCCGGTCGGCTCGGGGTCGCCGGCGTGCTCCCAGAAGCGCCCGTCCCGCAGGGCGTGCGGCACGGCGAGCGAGTCCGCGGTGTCGCCGCGCAGCCCGGTGCGGCGCGGCGGGAACGACGGGTGACCACCGGGCTCGGGGGACGTGCGCCCGGCGGTCGGGTGACCGGTGCCGACCGCCCCGACCGTCCCGGCCCCGGCCGTGCCGATCGCGGCCACCGCGACCCCGTCGAAGAAGTCGCGACGCGAGATCGGCCGGCTCATCCCGAGATCGCGCGCGTGGCGCGGGTCGATGTCGCCCATGCGGAGATCCTGGGCACGGTGGGCAATTGTCACGGTACGCCGCGCAGTGCTTCGACGAACATTTTGCGTGGCCTGTTCCGGCGAATGTCCTTTTGGGCGGTGCCTGAAATGCCGTATCCGGCCCGTGGGCCCTGACCAGCGAGGAAGCGCTTGTCGCCCGCAACGGCCAGAAGAAGGAGATAGCGCGGAATTCGGCGAATAGCGCCGTTGTCCGGCTCGCCGACAGCCGGTTCCTCTAGCGTTCGTCGCTATGCCGTACGAACGAAATCGGAAATCCATCCCGGCGGTCATCTCCGGAATATGCGCCGGCATGACCCTGCTGGCGGGCTGCTCCTCCGGCGAGGCGACACCGGCGGCACGGACCGCCCCGGCGACCCCGGCCACCTCGGTGACCCCGGCGGGTCCGGCGGCGGCGCAGGCGGCGGCCGGGCGGCTGCGCGCAGCCCTGCTGCCCGCCCCCGGAGGCATGCGGGTGGTCCACGGCCCCGAGACGGGCGCGTTCGGCTCGCTGGCGGCGACCAGGCAGGGCGTGGAGGCCGCCAGACGGGCCAAGCTGGAACGCCCGGAGTGCGCGGGCGCCGCCCAGCTCGACGCCACCCGGCCCACGCTGGCCGGCGCGCCCGCCGCCGTCGTGGCCTACGCCTCCGACACCGGCTCGATCACCCAGGCGCTGGTCGAGCTGCCCTCGCCCGCCTTCCCTCCGCCCCTGCCACGGCAGTGCGCCACCTACGAGGCGCGGGTCGACGGCGTCAAGGTGACCTACCGCACCCGCGAGCTGGACATGCCCAGGCGCGGCGACGAGTCGCGCGCCTACCTCACGACCACCTCGGGCGGCGCGGACGACACCCAGGTGGGCACCGTCGTGCTGCGGCGCGGCCCCGTCGTCATGAGCCTGCTCGTGGTGGGCCGCGAGGTCGAGCCGTCCGGCCTGTACGAGCTGGGCCGCCTCGCCGACCGCAAGCTCGCCCAGGCCGCCGGCTAGCGCGCCGGGAGGGCCGGGCCTAGATCAGCACGTGGTCGTCCGGCCGGCCCACGAACGAGAACTGGGCGTTGCGGGTCAGCTTGATGTGGTCGGCCTGCCAGGTGTGCATGCTGGCATCGGCGCTGCGCCAGTAGACGAAGTTGAACCGGTCCGCCGAGTAGATCTTGACGCCGTCCTCCTTGAGCCGGCGGACCAGATGGGTGTCCTCGCCGCGGGTGATGTCGGCGAAGCCGTACGAGCGGAACATGCCGGCCGTGCCGAGGAAGGTGCCGCCCTGCACGAGGAACGAGTAGCGGTGCTCCAGGCCCGGCAGGCGGAGCATGGTGGTGTTGCTGCCCTCGAAGTAGGAGTAGTGGGCGCCCTTGCCGACCAGTTCGGCGTCGGTGTAGTCGAAGGACCTGACCAGGTCCGACAGGTAGTGCTCGCCGTAGAGGTTGTCGTCGTCCATCTTGGCGATCAGCTCGCCCTCGGCGGCGGCGATGCCGAGGTTCATGCACGCGCCGAGCGACAGCTCGGCCGCGACCGGCAGCACGACGACGTCCGTGATGCCTGCCATGCGCGCCTTGTCGGCGACCACGACCGGGTCGATGTCGAGACCGTGCAGCACCATGACGAGCTGCAGCGGCCGGTGGATCTGCTTGGCGACCGAGGAGATCGCGTGCTCGATCTGGGACGCCCGGTTGGTGGGCAGCACCACGGAGATCGAGCGCGACCTCGGCCGCACGGGCCGGCCGAGGAGCTGAAGGATCTGGTCCACCCGGTGGGAGAACAGGTGCTTGTCGAACACCTCGCGCATCGCCAGGTGACCCATCCTGGCCCGCAGCTCGGGGCTGTTGATCAGATGCAGCACCTGGTTGTACGACTCGACCGGCTCGCGGGCGATGGGGACCAGCTCGCCGAACGTCTCCTCGATCGCCCGTGACCAGCCGGAGACGACCGGGGTCGAGCAGGCCGACAGCTCGAAGACGCGCCGCGCGCACATGGTCGGCGAGTCGAGCACCGAGTTGACGTTGAGGAAGACCTTGTACATCCGGTACGCGGCGAGCATCTGGTCGTAGGGCAGCTCGCCGACGATGTGCGGGCGGTACTTCTCCGGCCAGGCGTACTTCTCGTCCACCTCGCCGTTGCGGGCGAAGATGTGCAGGCCCAGCTCGCGGACCGGGTCGAGGACGACCTCCATCTGCTCGCGGCGCTCGGGGTGCTTGTCGCGGAAGTACATGCCCGCGAACACCACGTCGTGCAGCCGCCCCTCCCTGCGCTGCACCGGGTTGTGCACGCGCGGCTGCGCGGCGAACTGCAGCACGTCCACCCGGTCGTGCCCGAGCACCTCGCGGTACTTCGGCAGCATGTCGCCGTCACAGGTGAAGACGTAGTCGAACAGCTTGGCCGTGTCGATGAAGAAGTCGAAGTTGGGCGGGTCCTCCTTGTTCCAGAAGACCGTCGGGATGCCCTCGGCCCTGCACCAGGCCACCAGGTCGCGCAGCGGCTCCTTGGGGGCGTTCGTGCCGGTCATCTGGTAGCGCCAGCGCCCCTGGTTGCCGTGCCAGGCCGACTCGCAGAACAGCAGGTCGGGCCGCTTCTCGGCGAAGATCTCCGGCCAGTCCTTGAGCCCGAACTCGATCTGGTCCCACTCGTAGCGGAACGCCATCCGGGAGAAGTCGTCGAGGATCACCGCGACGCGCAGGTCCGGCCGGTTGACCGGCCCGGCCGGCCACTTCACCGCGGGCACCTCGACCAGGGGCGGCCGGCTGTTGGCCGCCTCGATGGCCTCGGTGACCGGCCGGGGCGGCTTGGGCGCCCGCTCCCTGGCCCGGACGGCCTCCAGCACCTTGCCGGGCTTCTTGGTCCCGATGGCCTCGCCCAGCTTGAAGGTCCGCTTGGCCTGGGTGGCCGCCAGCTTCCAGGCGGCGTAGGCGGCCTTGGCCTCGGCGATCTCCAGCCGCCGCCGCAGCTCCGTGAGCTCCGCCTCGTACCGCTCGACGACCTTGCGCTCCTCGGGGAGCCAGTTGACCGGGCCGAGCCGCTGGTAGGTGGGTTCTTCGGGGGTTTCGGCCATGGTGATGCGCCCTATCGCTTAGCGGAGGTTTGTCATGCTACGGGGGAGGCCGTACGACATGGGGGAGTTATTCGGAACGCGTGCCCTGGGACGCGGGCGACAGGTTGTCCCCCTTCAGCCAGGCGGCGATCACCCGGGCGATCCGGGGCCCGGCGGCGCCGTCCCACAGCGGCGGCAGCTCACCCGACGGCGTCGCGGCGCCGTCGGCCAGCGCCTTGCCCGCCGCGGCCGGCAGCAGGGCGGGGGTGACCAGGCGGTTGGTCCCGTGCGTGATCGTGACGGGCCGCTCGGTGTTGGGCCGCACGGTCAGACACGGCACGCCCAGCATGGTCGTCTCCTCCTGGACGCCGCCCGAGTCGGTGACGACCAGCGCCGCGCCCCGGACGAGCGACAGGAAGTCGACGTAGCCCAGCGGGTCGACGACCTTCACCGACGGGCCGTCCACCAGCCCGGCCTCCGCCAGGCGGGTGCGCCCCCTCGGGTGGATCGGCACCACGAGCGGGACCTGCCGCGAGACCTCCAGCACCGCCGAGACCAGCTCCCGCGCGGCCTCGGGGGTGTCGACGTTCGCCGGCCGGTGCAGCGTCGCCACGGCGTAGCGCTCCGGCAGGCCGAGCCGCCGCACGACGGGAGCCGGGTCGAGCGACGGCAGCGCCGCGAACAGGCTGTCGATCATCGGGTTGCCCACCAGGTGCACCTTGGCGGCGGGCACACCCTCGGCCGCCAGGTGCGACAGCGCGTCGGGGGAGGTGGCGAACAGCAGGTCGGACAGCGAGTCGGTGACGATGCGGTTCACCTCCTCGGGCATGCCCCGGTCGAACGAGCGCAGACCCGCCTCCACGTGCGCGGTGCGCACGCCCAGCTTGGCGCAGACGAGGATCGCGGCCAGCGTGGAGTTGACGTCGCCGTAGACGACCACCAGGTCGGGGTCCTGCTCCAGCACGACCTCCTCCAGGCCGACGAGCAGGGCCGCGGTCTGCCTGGCGTGGGTGCCCGAGCCGACGCCGAGGTTGGCCACCGGCTCCGGCAGGCCGAGGTCGGCGAAGAACACGTCCGACATCAGCGCGTCGTAGTGCTGACCGGTGTGGATGATGCCCTGCCGCATGCCGAGCTCGCCGAGTGCTCGCACCACCGGGGCCGCTTTCACGAAATTGGGACGAGCGCCCAGAACGTGCAGGACCAGGGGGTTCTCCCTCATTGACCTCGCCTTTCATAGCGGAAGGGGAAAAACGCTGCCTATGGTACGGTCACCGCGTGGTAAACGACGCCAGTCGTCCAGACTCCTCCCATTCCTCCCAGATGTCCGCGAAGACCGCCAGAGCGGGGGTCGGCGGGCTGCTGAAGGGCTTCGTCCAGCACCCGGTTCTCGTCTCCCGGGTCGTCTACACCAAGGTGAAGTCCGATCCCGTACGGGTCGCGCAGGCCGCCGCCGAAGCCCTGCCGCCACGGCTGCGGCCGGTCGTCGGCCGGGTCGCCTGGCCGGCCGCCCGGCGCGCCCGGCGCGCGGTGCGCAAGTTCGGCATGCGCGTGATCAGGGCGCCGTGGAACGAGGCCAAGGCGCACTGGAACGAGGGCCGGGTCACCATGGCCGCCCAGGTGCTGGAGGCCCACACCAAATACCCGTTCGTCAAGCGCCGGGCCGCCTACTACCGGGGTGAGCTGGCCGCGATCAGCCCCGACCCGATCCCGCCCGGCCCGAGGACGGCCGTCGGCGAGCGGGTCCCGGGCCGGGTGCTGCACTGCGTCACCAACGCGCTGCCGTACACGCAGGCCGGCTACACGGTCCGCACCCACCGCATCGTCACCGCCCAACAGGCCGCCGGGCTCGACCCGCACGTGGTGACGAGCTGGGGCTGGCCGCTGTTCCAGGGGTTCGCGGACGTCTCGCCGTACGAGGAGATCGACGGCATCCCCTACCACCGGCTGCTGCCCGAGGGCCTCGGCGAGATGCCGTTCGAGATGCGCGGGCGCATGGTCAAGGGCGCCGACGCGGTCACCGACCTGGTCGCCGAGCTGCGGCCCCAGGTGCTGCACGCCGCCACCGACCACCGCAACGGCTCGGTGGCCCACGCCGTGCGCGACCGGACCGGCACCCCGTACGTCTACGAGGTGCGCGGCTTCCTGGAGGAGACCTGGGCCTCGCGCGACCCCGTCCGGGTGGGCAGCGAGCGGCACGTGCTCCAGCGCGAGCGCGAGGCGTTCCTGATGCGCGAGGCCGACGCGGTCGTCACGCTGGCCGAGACGATGGCCGCGGAGATCGTCGAGCGCGGCGTGCCGCGCGAGCGGATCTTCCTGGCGCCGAACGCGGTGGACGACGCGCTGCTGTCGGCCAGCTACGACGGCGCGTCGTTCCGGCACGCCATGGGGATCGGCGACGACGAGATCGTGGTCGGCTCGGTGTCCAGCATCGTGGCCTACGAGGGCTTCGCGACGCTGCTGCGGGCCGCGGCGCTGCTGCGCGACCAGGGCGCGCCGGTGCGGGTGCTCATCGTGGGCGACGGCAACGAGCGGGCCAACCTGCTGGAGCTCGTCGAGGAGCTGTCGCTGACCAGCGCGATCCTGCCGGGCCGGGTCGGCCCCGACGAGGCCCTGCAGGCGCAGGAGGCGATCGACATCTTCGCCTGCCCCCGCGAGGACCTGCGGGTGTGCCGGCTTGTCACGCCGCTCAAGCCGGTCGAGGCGATGGCGCTCGGCAAGCCCGTCGTGCTGAGCGACCTGCCCGCCCTGTCGGAGCTCGTCGGCTCCGACGGCGCCGGCCTGCTGGTGCCGCCGGGCGACCCGGCGGAGCTCGCCAAGGCCATCGCCGGCCTGCGCGACGACCCCGCCAGGCGCGCCGAGATGGGGGAGGCGGGCCGGGCCGAGGTCGCGGCCAAGCGCACCTGGAGCCGCGTCGCCCAGACCTACCGTTCGCTCTACCAGAGCCTTACCGAACGATGACCATGAAGATGTCTGTCCGTTGCGATGGGTTCGTGCGCATTAGGCATGAGCTTGGTGGACTTGAGATAACCTTTGCGACCATGAAGTGTTGTTTCCCGGTTCCAAAGGCACAGCTGTGACAGCAATCGACTTGGCTGTCATCGGCCTGGGCTACGTCGGCATGCCGCTCGCCAAGGAGGCGGTGGCCGCCGGGCTGAAGGTCGTCGGCGTGGACGTGGACCCCACGAAGGTCGAGGCGCTCAACGCCGGGCAGTCCTACATCGATGACCTGTCCGACGCCGACCTCGAGCACATGCTGGCCAGCGGCTTCAGCGCCACGCTCGACGAGTCCGTGCTGTCCCGGAGCAACACGATCGTCATCTGCGTGCCCACCCCGCTCGACGAGGACCACCGCCCCGACCTGTCCGCGGTCGAGGGCGCCACCAAGAGCGTCGCCCGCAACCTCACCAGGGGCACGCTCGTCGTGCTGGAGTCGACCACCTGGCCGGGCACCACCGACGAGGTGGCCCGCCCGCTGCTGGAGACCTCCGGCCTGACCGCCGGCGAGGACTTCCACCTCGCGTTCTCGCCCGAGCGCATCGACCCGGGCAACCCCAAGTTCGGCCTGCGCAACACGCCCAAGGTCGTCGGCGGCTACACCATGACCTGCCGCGACCGGGCGACCGCCTTCTACGGGCAGTTCATCGACCAGGTCGTGCCCGTCAGCGGCACCCGCGAGGCCGAGATGGCCAAGCTCCTGGAGAACACCTACCGGCACGTCAACATCGCGCTCGTCAACGAGATGGCGATCTTCTGCGACGAGCTGGGGATCAACCTGTGGGAGTCGATCGAGGCGGCGGCCACCAAGCCGTTCGGCTTCCAGAAGTTCCTGCCCGGTCCGGGCGTCGGCGGGCACTGCATCCCCGTCGACCCGTCGTACCTGTCGTACACGGTGCGCAAGCTCGGCTACCCGTTCCGGTTCGTGGAGCTGGCCCAGGAGATCAACGAGCGGATGCCGTCCTACGTGGTGGCCCGCGTCCAGCGGCTGCTGAACCGGCATAAGAAGCCCGTGAACGGCGCCAAAGTGGTTATGCTCGGCGTCACCTACAAACCGGACATCGCCGACGAACGTGAGACACCGGCCCTCCCCGTGGCGCGCGCGCTGCTGGAACTGGGCGCGGACCTGTCGTTCGCCGATCCGTACGTCAAGGAGTGGGCGGTCGACGGCACACCCGTGCCACGTGAAGATGACCTGGCCGAGGCCGTGGTCGGCGCCGACGTGACGCTGCTGCTGCAGCAGCACGCCGCGTTCGACCTCGACATGGTCGAGGCGAAGGCCAGGCTCGTGCTCGACACCCGCGGCGTGCTCGCCGAGGGTGAACGCATCGAGCGGCTGTAGCGACGGAGGGCTGCGCGCAGTGCACGTGCTCGTCATGACGGTGGTGCATAACCCCGAGGACGCGAGGATCCTGCACCGGCAGATCCGCGCCCTCGTGGATGCCGGTCATGAGGTCACGTATGCGGCGTCCTTCACGGCCCACGGCGTGGTGCCCCGCCCGTGGGTCACCGGCGTCGACCTGCCCAGGGCCGCCCAGCGCAAGCGGGTGGCGGCCGTCTGGGCGGCCCGCAGGCTGTTCAAGAAGATGCGCGGCAAGGTGGACCTCGTGCTGGTGCACGACCCGGAGCTGCTGTTCGCCGTGTGGGGCGTGCGCAACAGCCCGCCCGTGGTCTGGGACGTCCACGAGGACACCCCGGCGACGCTGTCGCTCAAGCCGTGGCTGCCCTCGCTCCTGCGCCCGCCCGTCCGCTTCCTCGCCCGGATGCTGGAGAGCACCGCCGAGCGCAAGATGCACCTGCTGCTGGCGGAGACCGCCTACGCCGGCAGGTTCAAGCACGCCCACCTCATCGTGCCGAACGAGACCTGGGTCCCCGACTCGGTCACCCCGCCCGGCGACGACCGGGTGGTCTACCTCGGCTGGCTGTCCCGGGCGCGCGGCGTCATGGAGGCGATCGAGGTGGCCCGGCTGCTCCAGCCGTACCGGGTGGCGGTGGAACTGATCGGCTACGCCGACCCGCAGAGCCGCCCGCTGCTCAACCAGGCCGTCACCGAGGGCCTGCTGGAGTGGCGCGACTTCATGCCGAACGACGAGGCGCTGAAGCGGCTCGACGGGGCGCTGGCCGGCCTGTCCCTGCTGCACGACGAGCCGAACTACCGCCACTCGATGCCGACCAAGATCGTCGAGTACATGGCGCACGGCATCCCCGTGATCACCACGCCGTCGCCCCGCGCCGTCGAACTGGTCGAGCGCTACTCCAGCGGCGTCGTGGTGCCCTGGGAGGACCCCAAGGCCGTGGCGCAGGCCGTGCTCACCCTGCGCGACGACGTACGCGAGCGACACGCGCAGGGCGCCCGCGGGTACGCGGCGGCCCGCGCCAACCACCACTGGCCGAACTCGGCCAAAAGGTTCGTCACCCAGCTGGAGGCGTGGGCCGGAGTCGTGAGATAGCGGCTTACGTCCGGCAGATCCCGAGAGCGGTAGGTTCCCCAACGTGCGCTGGCTCTTCGTGCTGCTCGCCGCGGCCGTCCTGGCAGCCGTGGCGGCCGTCTTCATCGTGCTGCCCGGCGATCCGCCGCCCGCGCCGGTGAGCCGCAAGGCCGCCACACCCAGCCCCACGGCCACCGAGCCCACCCCCCAGGTCCCCGAGTTCACCGACGACTGCGGCACCTACGAGACCGACGAGAAGTACCCGTACGCCGTCACCGGCTACTGGATCACGCCGCAGTCCAACCGGTGCACCTGGCGCAAGCAGCTCCAGGAGATCCACAGCGTCGGCGGCGACACCGTCATCCGGATCGGCTACGGCCTGCAGTACCGCACCGTGGACGACGACGGCCGCATCCTGGCCAAGGACGGCACCCGGGACCCGCTCTACAAGGACTGCGTGGAGGACGGCCTGTCCTGCCACGAGGCGGCCGAGCGCGACCTGAAGCGGGGCCACCCGGACAACCGGATCGCCCGCACCTACGTCTACCGCACCGACCAGGCGTTCGGCCGCGACCTGTTCCGCTGCGCCGAGATCGAACGCTCGGTCGCGGCCGGCAGGCGGGTCTACTACCGGGTGCTGACGCCCATGGACGGCTCCGACCCGTCGAGCTGCGACCTCGGCACGCCCAAGCCGTACGACCTGATCGTCATCGCGGGCGCGGCGGAGGACAGCCTCACCGAGCTGCTCGCCCTCGGCGACCAGTTCGGCATCCGGGTCTTCCCCGCGCTCCCGCTCGCCCCGCGCGACCCCAAGACGCCCATCAGGGCCAATCCCGAGCACGAGAAGACGCTGCGCACGCTGACCCGCCGCATCCTGCAGGACTACGGCGTGCGCTTCGCCGACCGCACCTCCCTCGGCGGGGTCTACCAGCCGTTCGAGGTGCAGATGGCCGCCTCCCTGGCCGGGAACCCCACCCTGCAGGTGTACGCCGAGCAGCACCGGATCGTGGAGCAGGAGCTGCCCGGCAAGCCGATCCTGATCAGCCCCTACCTCGACGCGCGCAAACGGGTCCCGTTCGGCCAGACGCCCGCCCAGGTCGCCGAGGGCTTCAAGGCGCTGGTCAAGACCGGCGTCGGCATCATCGCGCCGCAGGACAGCCGCGGCACCGGCAAGGTCGGCCTGTTCTGGCCCGACCAGCGCGGCGACGAGGTGGACGAACGCCTGCGCCCCGTCGTCGGCGAGACCACGTACGGCACCGCCTACCACGGCTCCACCCGCGACTACTACCGCGAGATGGCGCAGGCCCGCGAGGAGATGCTGCAGGCCGGCCACGAGGTCGAGCTGTGGGCGAACGTCGAGTCGTTCGAGCCGTCCGGCGACAAGCCGTGCGCCGCCCAGGGCACCCGCGGCAAGACCGACAAGAAGCGGCTCGACCAGGCCGTCACCATGGCCGGCCGGTACGTCCACAAGATCGTCTCGTACATGTGGAGCGACTTCATGACCTGCGGCTCGCCGTCGCTGCAGCAGGAGGTCACCAAGGACTGGAACCGTCCCATCGCCGTCGACGCCATCCGGCGCGGACGCGGCGCCCAGGACGGCGTCGAGGTGCGCGGCTACCACCTCAAGGACGGCACCGTCACCGTGACCTGGCAGGGCGGCGCCACGGAGCTGGCCGTCGCCGCCACGGGCTGGCTGGACGAGGACCCGCTGGAGGAGCTGCCCGACGGCATGCAGACGGCGTGGGTGCCGTTCGACTGGGGGCAGGTGCCGGCGGGCGAGTGGGTGCGGATCGGCGTCCGGCTCCCCTCCGGCAAGGAGACCACGGAGCCGCTCCGCGTCCGGCTCGCCACATGACCGCCCGGCCCGGGAACGCGGCGGGGCGGCTCCCGTGCGCGCCGGCGGCCTTGACCGGGCGGGTCCCGTGCGCGCCGATGGGGCGGGTCCCCTGTGCGACGGCGGCCCCGGCCGGCGGCCGCGGCGTGTAACGTGCGTGACATGCTTCCGAGCGTCCCGGTCAGTGTCGACCTGGTCGTGCTCACCGTCCGCTGCCACGCCCTGTGCGCGCTCGTCTGGCGCCGCGACAACCCGCCGTTCCTGCGCCGCTGGTCGCTGCCCGGCGGCTTCGTCAAGCTCGACGAGGATCTGCCCGCCGCGGCGCACCGCATCCTCGCCGAGCGGGCCGGCCTGCCCGGCGCGCCGGTGCACCTGGAGCAGCTCCAGACCTACGGCTACCCCGACCGCGACCCCCGCCAGCGCGTCGTCAGCGTCGCCTACCTCGGCCTCGCCCCCGACCTGCCCGCCTCGGAGCAGGCCCACATGAGCTGGCAGCCGGCCGGCGACCTCACCGCCATGGCCTTCGACCACCGGCGCATCATGCTCGACGGCATCGAACGGGCCAGGGCCAAGCTGGAGTACACCTCGCTGGGGGCCGCCTTCTGCCCCCCGGAGTTCACGGTCGCCGACCTGCGCCGCGTGTACGAGATCGTCTGGGATCGCGCGCTGGATCCGCGCAACTTCCACCGCAAGGTCACCAAGGCCGAGGGTTTCCTGGTGGAGACGGGCGCCACCACCACCCGAGACGGCGGCCGCCCCGCCAAGCTCTACCGCCGCGGCCCCGCCGAGCTCCTCCACCCGCCCATGCTCCGCTCCCTCAAGGAGTGAGGCGGGCATGCCCCTTTCCGATCGTCGCTTCGTCCGCCCGTGACTCGTCACTTCGTCCGTCCGCGACTCGTCATTTCGTCCGGCCGTGACTCGTCACTTCGTCCAAGGCGATCTCGTCGTCTGCGCTGCGGCGGAGTCGGGGGATGGGGGTGGCGGCAAGGGCGGGGGATGCTCCTAGAGTGTGGGCATGCCTCGTTTCCGCACGATCCTGGACACCATGCCGGCCTACAAGCCCGGCAAGGCCGTGGCGGCCGCCGACGGCCGGTCCTACAAGCTCAGCTCCAACGAGTCGCCCTACGACCCGCTGCCGTCGGTGGTCGAGGCGATCGCCGAGGGGGCCCGCCAGATCCACCGCTACCCCGACCCCGGCGCGCTCGGGCTGACCGAGGCCGTCGCGGAGCGCTACGGCGTGCCCGCCTCGCACGTCGCGCTCGGCGCCGGCTCGGTGACCGTGGCCCAGCAGCTCTTCGAGGCCGTGGGGGAGCCGGGCGCGGAGGTGGTCTACGCCTGGCGCTCCTTCGAGGCGTACCCGCTGCTGGCCGACCTGTCCGGGGTGACGTCCGTACGGGTGCCGCTCACCGGTGAGGACCACGACCTCGACGCGATGGCCGAGGCGATCACCGAGCGGACCCGCATGGTGTTCGTGTGCAACCCCAACAACCCGACCGGCACCTCGGTCCGCCGCGCGGAGCTGGAGTCGTTCCTCGACAGGGTGCCCGGCGACGTGCTGGTGGTGCTGGACGAGGCCTACCGCGAGTACGTCCGCGACGCGGACGTCCCCGACGGGCTCACCCTCTACCGCGACCGGCCGAACGTGTGCGTGCTGCGCACCTTCTCCAAGGCGTACGGGCTGGCGGGGCTGCGGGTCGGCTACCTGATCGGGCACGAGCCGGTCGCGGCGGCCATCCGCAAGACGATCATCCCGTTCGCCGTCAACCACCTCGCCCAGGTCGCGGCCGTCGCGTCCCTGCGTGCGGAGGAGGAGTTGCTGGAGCGGGTGGACCGCGTGGTCAAGGAGCGCACGCGGGTGCGCGAGGCGCTCATCGCCCAGGGCTGGACGGTCCCGCCCACCGAGGCCAACTTCGTCTGGCTCCGCCTCGGCGACCGGACGCTCGACTTCGCGGCGGCCTGCGCGGTGGAGGGCGTGGCGGTCCGGCCGTTCGCCGGTGAGGGCGCGCGGGTGTCCATCGGCGACCCGGAGGCCAACGACGCCTTCCTCAAGGCCGCGGCGGACTTCCTGGCGTAGGTCCCGGGGCGCGCTGCCTGAGGATCGACCGTCAGGTCGACCCGATCCAGGCGAGCACGGCGACGGGGAGCAGCAGCAGCCACTGGGGAAGGCGCAGCAGGCGTGTCGCCCCGCCGAATGTCGACGTGATGGCCAGGAAGACCATGGTGTAGGCGGCGAAGTGCACGGCGAGCAGCAACCCGGCCAGTGGGGTGCCCGGGGGCTGGACCAGCGCCAGATAGAGCAGCGCGACCGCGGCGAGGACCAGGTCGGCGCTGACGAGGTGCCAGACCGCGTGCAGGGTGCGTTTGGGCACCTGAGGAAGGGCGGAGGCCAGCAGGGGCCGGACCGGGTCGACGTGTCCGGCCACGAGGTGCACCGCGGCGACGACGGCCGCCGTGATGCCGGCGGCGAGGAGATGGCCGTTCATCGGGTCGCGATCCCGTTGGTGACGATGTCCGCGAGCTGGGCGGCCAGTCCCGCGGTGCGCGGCTCGCCCATCAGGCCCACGTGGAAGAACACCGCGCCGGCCAGCGTGTCGAGGATCAGGTCGATCTGCGCGGTGCCGGCGATCTCGCCGCGTGCGGCGGCGCGGTCGAAGATCTCGACCATCCGGGTCCGGGCCGGGGCCAGGAAGGACGACCGCAGACGGGTCCGCAGGGCGGGGTCGGCGGCGAAGTCGGCCAGCAGGCCGGGAAGCGCCGCCGTGGCCGCGGGTGTGGCGAACTCCTCGACCAGCGCCTGGGTGAGCTGGGCGACGTCCCCGGCCAGCGTGCCGGTGTCGGGGACGGGGCCGGTGTCGACCTGGGTGAACAGGGCTTCGTAGACCAGCTCCGGCTTGCCGGGCCATCGCCGGTAGATGGCGTCCTTGCCGACGCCGGCACGGGAGGCGACGGCGTTGATCGAGGTGCCGGCGTAGCCGTGCAGCATGATCATTTCTTCGGTGGCGCGAACGATGGCTTCGTGGGTGCGTCGGTCGCGTGGACGGCCTGCCGCCCGGTCAGTTGCCATGGGCATTACCTTACGGGACGACCTGTTTGGTTATCAAGCCTCGCCGCCGTAGGGAGCGCCGGTGTGCGGCGCTACTCGCGCGTGACGTGGGGGCGTGCCGCCACGGGCGGCTCGCTGGGGGACGGGCCGTCGCCGGGGTCCGGGCGGCCGCGGCGTTCGGTGGAGATGACCAGGGCGACACCGGCGAGGATGACCAGGCCGCCCACCAGGATCTGCCCGGTGACCTGCTCGTTCAGGACGAGAGCGCCGAGGATGACGGCCACCACCGGGTTGACGTAGGCGTAGGTCGAGACGAGCGAGATGGGGGCGTGGCCGAGCAGCCACGAGAACGCCGTGAACCCGATGAGCGATCCGACGACCACCAGGTAGGCGAGCGCCGCCCACGACGCCCCGGTGATCGCCTGGAGGTCCACCCGTTCGCCCACCGCCGTGCCGAGCAGGGTCAGGCCCAGCCCGCCGACGAGCATCTCGACCGCGCTGGCCGCGAACGGGTCGGCCGGCATGGCGATGCGGCTCGACAGGAACGACCCGACGGACCACGACAGCGACCCGAACAGGATCACCACGATCCCGAACGTGCTGCCCGCCTGGGCTCCGCCCAGCGACAGCGCTGCCACCCCGGCGAACCCGACCAGCACGCCCGCCAGCGTGAGTGTCCTCGGCCGGTCGCGCACGGCGATCCGGAAGACGACCAGCCACAGCGGGACCGAGGCCACGAGCAGCGCCGCGAGACCGGTGGAGATGTACTGCTCGGACACGGCGACCATGCCGTTGCCGAACGTGAGCAGCAGCACCCCGACCACGGTGGCTCCGAGGAACTGCCTCCTGGTCATCCGGAACGCGGCGGTGCCGGAACGGGCCAGCACGAACCCGCCGAGCAGCAGCCCGGCCACGACGAACCGCATGGCGCCGCTGAGGAGGGGCGGGATGGACTCGACGGCCACCGCGATGCCGAGGTAGGTCGATCCCCACACCACGTAGACGACGGCCAGCGCGCCCCACATCATGAGGGGCGACGGGCGGTCAGCAGTGTTTTGGTGCATGACTGATGACACTATCGGTCGTTCCCGTGGTGCGACACGCGGATATCGGTCACAGATGTGGCGAGATCTTAGCGCCGACAGTCCTTCACGCCACTGTCAGGGGCCGGGCCGGGCCTGCCAGGCTTCCCCTGTCCGCGCATCCCACACCTGACGTCAGGGGAGACCATGTCCGCAGTCACCGCCGTCCCCGCCGCCGGCAACGCCGCCGCGATCGCCCACTACGCCGCCCGGCTCGCCTTCGAGACCGACGTCTCGGACGTGGCCGCCGACCTGGCCGCGGGTGCGCCCGGCCTCGTGGTCGTGGACTCCCGCAGCCTGGAGAGCTGGCGGCAGGGCCATGTCCGGGGCGCCGTCCACCTGCCCACCGCCGAGATCGCCGCCCGGGCGGCGGCGGTGGTGCCCGTGGGGGCCACGGTGGTGACCTACTGCTGGGGGCCGGGGTGCAACGGCGCCACGCGGGCCGCCCTGGAGTTCGCCCGGCTGGGCCATCCGGTCAAGGAGATGCTGGGCGGCTTCGAGTACTGGGCCAGGGAGGGCTTTCCGGTCGAGACGGCCTCGGGGGTCGAACGCCGCCCCGTCGACCCGTTGACGGCCCCGGCGACGGGTGCCGCCTGCGCGTGCTGAGACGTCGCGCCAGGGTGGAGGGAATTGGCGCCCCCGTCCGAATCCCGTCGATCGGGGGCGTCGAATACATACCCGCATCCGGAACGGTCAACCAAGAACTCCGCAAGACGGGCCACAAAACCCCCGCCCACCAATGGGACTTTAATGCCGCAAACTCCCATTTGTCACAATGGTCACTAACGGGGGAATTGTACGGCCCGCCGCCCGCGGAAGGGGAAGGAGGGCGGCGGACCTGTACAAAGGGGCGGTCAGCGCGGACCGAGCTTCTCCACGATGAGCCGGTAGAGCTGCCGCGGCCGCCCCGGCTGCGGCGTACGGTTCGGCGGTAGCGGCCACGCGAGTCCCTCGTCAACCAACGTGCGCAGCAACCGCCTGGCCGTACGCGGCGTCACCCCGAGCATCTTGCCCGCGCCCTCCGCGTCGACGACCGTGTCCCCACCCTCCAGCTTGGCCGCCAGCCGCGCCAGCACCTCCACGCCCTTGGGCTTGAGCGCCGTCGCGCCCGTAGGGGGCATCCTGGGGGCCGGAATGAGGGCTCGGCCCTCCCGGTCCACAGCGAACCCCTGGGCCTGCTTGCCCGCCTGCGTGCGTGCCAGCGCGGCCCGTGCGTGCGCCTCCGCGTCGTGCGTCGTACGCCCCATCCCCACACCCACCTCGACCGCCAGTCCCAGCTCCTCGCGGATCCTGGACGCGAACGGCAGCACCCTGAAACCGTCGGTGGCCGCCGCGACCGAGCCCCTGGTGGCCAGCACCAGGTAGCTGTGGTCGTCGATGGGCCAGACGGTCGCGTTGATGCGGTTCGCCTCCTGCACGAGCAGCCGGTGCAGCGACAGCCGGAGCTCGTCGCGCCAGTACCGCGGCGCGGCGCGGCGCACCGGCTCGCGGAGCGTCGGCACCTCCACCAGCACCACGGTGAGCTGTGACTCCTCCAGCCGGTGGTGGGCCCCCAGCAGCGCGGCCGTGTGCAGCGCCGTGCGCACCGCCGCCGAGGTCGGCCTGATCCGGACGGCCGGCACGCCCGCCGCCTGCAGGCGGTCGGCGACCGCGGGCAGGCACGTCAGCGCCCCCGTGGTCGCGCCCTGGCGGGCCAGCCGCTCGTGGTAGGCCGCGATCGTCCCGGTGGCTCCGGGTTCGTCGCGGCTGTGCACGTCCCCGGCGGGGATGCCGAGGTCGGTGTACGCCTCCTCGACGTCGGCTCGGGACACCACGTCGACGCTGACCCGTTGCGGGTCGATGCGCGGATCCAGCGCGGCCTTCGCCAGCGCGGCGACCAAGGCGGCGCCGCCGAGCTGCACGTAGGTCGCGGGCATCGTCAGCACGCCGGAACGCCGGGCCAGGTCATAGGGGACCGGGCTGGCGAACAGGCACGCGTCGACACCGGGACCGAGCCGCGTCACCTTGTCGGGCGCCTCCTGCTCATCGCGGTAGGCGGCCGCCACAAGGCGACAGGGCAGAGGCGCCGCGGCGTGCCCCATCAACATGACGCGCTCGACCAGATCGTGGGGTCCGACCACGCCGATAGTGAGGTCCGGTGTCATAGCGCTCGGGCGTGACACTCGTGTTGATTCTTCGGCCCTCTCGACCAATGTTCGTCCCATCCTGCCGTAAGTTGCAGTGCTCTCTTTTGGAACGATCGCTCGCGAGGGCCGTAATGTCACGCCCGACTTTTCCGGAAAGTCGGCCGTCCCGACTGGGCTAGAAGGAGTATGAGCAGCTCAGCGGGGATTTGCCGGTGATTTTCAACCCGCAGAAATCTCTCGTGTAATGTCCGCTCCAAGAGCCCGCATTCGCTCGGCGAGATGCGCGTGCCCGCGGTCGATGAGGTATCCCGACTCGATGACCGTCTCGCCCTTCGCGGCGAGTCCGGCGAGCACCAATGCGATGCCCGAGCGCAGATCGTGCGCCGTCACCCGCGTGCCCGTCAGCGGGGTGGCGCCGCGCACGATCGCCCGGCTGCCCTCCACCGCCACGTCGGCGCCCATCTTGTTCAGCTCGCCGGCCAGCGCGAAGCGGCCGTCGAAGATGCGCTCGTGGATGTAGCTGTGTCCGTCCGCCAGGGCCGCGACCGTCATCATCGGCGACTGCAGGTCGGTGGCGAAGCCCGGGTAGGTGTCGGTGATGATGTTGATGGGCCGCAGCGGGCGGTCGCAGCGCACGTTCAGCACGGCGCCCTGGCGGGCGAAGTCGACGCCCATCTGCTCCAGCTTGTAGCGGACGACCCCGAGGTCGAGGCCGGTGCCGACGAGGCTCACCTCGCCCTGCGTGATCGCCGCCGCCATCGCGAAGACGCCCGCGTCGAGCCGGTCGGGCATCACGGTGTGCTCGACGGCGTGCAGCTCCTCCACGCCCTCCACGGTGATGAACCCGGTGCCGCCGCCGCTGATGCGCGCGCCCATCTTGGTGAGCATGTCGATGACGTCGAGGACCTCGGGCTCCAGCGCGGCGTTCTCGATCACCGTCGTGCCGCGGGCCAGCGCGCCGGCCATGATGAGGTTCTCGGTGCCGGTGTGCGAGGGGGTGTCGAGGTAGAGGGTGGCGCCGGTCAGGCCGGACGCCTTGACGTGGATGACGGTCTCGCCCTCGTCCACGACCGCGCCGAGCCGCTTGTACCCGAGATAGTGGAAGTCGAGGTTGCGGCTGCCGAGGTTGCAGCCGCCGACGCCCTCGACGATCGCCTCGCCGAGCCGGTGCAGCAGCGCGGGCGTGAACAGCACCGAGCCGCGGAAGCGCCGGGCGATCTCGGCCGGCAGCACGGGGCTGTGCAGCCGCGAGGCGTCGATGACCAGCGTTCGCTCGGCCTCGTGCAGCTCGACGTGCGCGCCCACGGCCTCGGCCAGCTCGACCGCGCGGCGGACGTCCTCGATGATCGGGACGTTCCGCAGCACGGTGCGCCCCTTCGGGACGAGCAGCGCGGCGCCGATCATGGGCAGCACGGCGTTCTTCGCGCCCTGGATGAAGGCGGTTCCACGCAGGGCGTTGCCACCGCGCACGCGGTAACGGACCATTCGGGCGGCTCCTCGGAAGTATCAGTCGGCCTTCAGACCGGGCCAACAGTAGCCGCTCGCACCGCCTGCCCCGGCCGAATCATCCGTTGAAGGACGTGCCCGTGATCCGTTCGTAGGCCTCCAGGTAGCGCTGCCGCGTCTGCTCGACCACCTTGTCCGGCAACCGGGGCGGAGGAGTTCCGGAGGATCTGTCCCATCCGGATTCGGGTGAGGTTAGCCAGTCCCGGACAAACTGCTTGTCGAAGGACGGCTGCTGGCGTCCCGGCCGCCACTCGTCGGCCGGCCAGAACCGCGAAGAGTCGGAAGTCAGCACCTCGTCGCCGAGCGTCAGCACACCGTCGGAGTCCCAGCCCAGCTCGACCTTGGTGTCGGCGAGGATGATGCCCCGCTCGCGGGCGATCTCCGCGCCGCGCGTGTAGACGGCGAGCGTGATGCGGCGCAGCTCCTCGGCGGTCTCCTCGCCGACCTCGGCCACCACCCGCTCGAACGGGATCGGCTCGTCGTGCTCGCCCACCGGCGCCTTCGTCGACGGCGTGAAGATCGGCTCGGGCAGCCGGGACCCGTCCTCCAGGCCCTCCGGCAGCCGGACGCCCGACACCATCCCGTCGCGCCGGTAGTCGGCCAGCCCCGAGCCGGCCAGGTAGCCGCGCGCCACGCACTCGACCGGCACCATCCGCAGCGGCCGGCACAGCATGCTGCGCGCGTCGGGCCCCGGACCGGCGATGTGATGGGGGACCACATCGGCCAGCCGCTCGAACCACCACAGCGAAAGCTGCGTCAGGATGGCGCCCTTGTCGGGGATGTCGGGCTCCAGCGCGTGGTCGAACGCCGAGATCCGGTCGGAGGCGACCATCAGCAGCAGACCGTCATCGGTCTCGTAAAGGTCGCGAACCTTGCCGGAGTGCAGGTGCTTCATCGTGCGATGTCCGTTCTGTGGAAGGAGCCGCGCAGCTCGATCCGCGACACCAGCTCGTACGCGTGGCGACGCGCGCTCTCCTGGTCGGCGCCGGTGCCGACCACGCCGAGCACCCGCCCGCCGTCGGAGACCACCTCGCCGTCCACCCGCCGGGTGCCGGCGTGGATCACGTACGCGTGCCCGGTCGGCTCCAGCCCCTTGATCGCATCGCCCTTGACCGGCGCCTCGGGGTAGTTCTCGGCGGCGACCACCACGATCACCGCGGACCCCGCGCGGAACGCGGGCGGCGCCTGCTCGCCCAGCGTGCCCGTCGCGCAGGCCATCAGCAGCCCGCCCAGCGGCGTCTCCAGCCGGTCGAGCAGCACCTGCGCCTCCGGGTCGCCGAAACGCGCGTTGAACTCGACGACCTTCGGCCCCTTGGCCGTCAGCGCCAGGCCCACGTAGAGGACGCCCTGGTAGGGCGTGCCGCGCCGGGCCAGCTCGCCGATCGTCGGATGCACGACCTCGCGCATCACCTGCTCGGTCAGCTCCTCGGGAGCCCACGGCAGCGGCGTGTAGGCGCCCATGCCGCCCGTGTTGGGGCCCTCGTCGCCGTCGTAGGCGCGCTTGAAGTCCTGCGCCGGCTGCAGCGCCACCGCGGTGGTGCCGTCGCAGAGCGCGAACAGCGACACCTCCGGCCCGTCGAGGAACTCCTCGATCACCACCCGCTCGCACGCCCGCGCGTGCTCCAGCGCCCGCTCGCGGTCGCCGGTGACCACCACGCCCTTGCCGGCGGCCAGCCCGTCGTCCTTGACCACGTACGGCGCGCCGAACTCGTCGAGCGCGGCGGCCGCCTCCTGCTCGGTCACGCACGTCCTGGCCCGAGCCGTCGGCACGCCGGCCGCCGCCATGACCTCCTTGGCGAACGCCTTGGACCCCTCGATCATCGCCGCGTCACGCGACGGGCCGAAGCACGCGATCCCGGCGGCCCGCACGGCGTCGGCCACCCCGGCGACCAGCGGGGCCTCGGGCCCCACGACGACCAGGTCGGCCCTCAGCCGGGTGGCCAGCCCGGCCACCTGTCCGGGGTCGGTGGGCGTCACCGCGTGGACGGTCGCGATCTCCTCGATGCCCGGATTGCCGGGGGCACAGTGGAGCTCGCCAACCTGCGGGTCGAGCTTGAGTGAACGGCACAGGGCGTGCTCACGCCCGCCGGATCCGATGACTAGAACGCGCACGCGCCCTATTCTCGCAGCTCTCACCGATCGGCGGCTCCGTGGGTGGCCGGCCGTCCGGTGTTACCAGGTTGACTTCAGGTTCCTGTGGTAAGTTGGTGCGGCTGTATGGCGTCTCATGATGATTGGAGGTGGTCCGGTATGAAACCTGGTGATCCCAGCAGTACGTGCCCCCGCGCGTACGCCGCACATACCCCCGACCACTCCAATCCGGCAGCCTGATCGTGCCTCCACGCCTTTGTGTTGATTGAGGTGACCTTTCGTCGCGCGTGGAGCGTGCCAGGTCGGGCGGAAAGGGACCGCCATGCGCTCGTCCACGCTTTTCCGTCGCATCAACCGTCACCCCGTGCAGCTGCACGCCGCCCGTCAGCTCCCCAAGCCTGAGCCGGTCGTCCGCGTGCCCGCTTCCATCGTCGAGTACGGCGCCTACATCGACGGCAAGAAGACCGACCCCGTCGGCATCCCCGAGTCGCTGCGCCTCGTCCGCGAGCACAACGCCCTGTCCGACGACGCGAGCGCCTTCCTCTGGGTCGGGCTGCACGAGCCCGAGGCCCCCGAGGTCGAATGGCTCGCCGAGGTGTTCGGCCTGCACCCGCTGGCCGTCGAGGACGCCGTCAAAGCCCACCAGCGCCCCAAGGTCGAGCGCTACGGCGACTCCCTGTTCATGGTCCTCAAGACCATCGCCTACCTCGACCACGACGAGCTGACCGCCTCCAGCGAGATCATCGCGACCGGCGAGATCATGGTGTTCCTGGGCGCCGACTTCGTGGTGACCGTGCGGCACGGCGAGCACTGCCCCCTCACCGAGGTGCGCGAGCGCCTGGAGGACCGCCCGGAGCTGATGCGGCGCGGCGCCGCCGGCGTGCTGCACGCCATCGCCGACCACGTCGTCGACCGCTACCTCCAGGTGGCCGACCTCATGCAGTTGGAGCTGGAAGAGGTCGAGGCCACCGTCTTCGCCGACGTCAGCTCCCGCGACATCAACCGGATCTACCAGCTCAAGCGCGAGATGCTGGAGCTGAAGCGGGCGGTCACTCCTCTCCAGAGCCCCCTCTCCGCGCTGCCCCAGCGCCGCGTCATCCCCTCCGACATGCGCGAGTACTTCCGCGACGTCGGCGACCACCTCTCCCGGGTGTGCGAGCAGGTGGAGTCGTCGAACGAGCTGTGCAGCTCCATCCTCCAGGCCGCGCTGGCCCGCTCGAACGCCCTGGCCAACGAGGACATGCGCAAGATCTCGTCCTGGGTCGCCATCCTGGCCGTGCCCACGATGATCGCCGGCATCTACGGGATGAACTTCGACTTCATGCCCGAGACCAAGCAGGTCTGGGGCTACCCGGCGGTCCTGGCCGTCATGGTCACCGCCTGCCTCCTCCTGCACCGCGGCTTCCGCCGCAACGGCTGGCTCTGAAAGGTCAGTCGGTGTCCTTCGGGTGGCGGGGCGAGGCGTAGATCACCCAGACGGTGCGCGTGGCGTCATCGATGGCGTAGCGAATCCGTCCGCCACTCGTGACCTCGAACTCCCACTGTTCGAGGTCACGGCGTGCCGAACCGTACGTCCCATTCGTCGTCGGGTGGTGGAACCGTGACCCGGTCCCCACGCTTCGGGCTCACGGGGAGACCTGGACCGGACCGAAGTCGCCGCTTGTCCCCTTGCGAGCTGCGGCGTAGTCGGCGGGGCTGGCCTTGATGCGCGCGGTCGCCCGCCAGCCCGCGATGACCTCCTGGGCGTTGTCGTCGACATCGAGTTCAGCGGCGTCGGAGAGGGCTCCGACCAGTTCGAGGGTGAAGGCGCGCAACTCGTCGGAGGTGAGATGGCGCACCCATGGGAAGACCTCCGGCATGGCGATGACCAGCGCTCGCGCGGTGGGATCGTGCTTGAGGAACGCGAGGAGCAGCCTAGTGGCCGTGGACAGCGTGGCCTCACGTTGTTCTTCGCGGTCCGCCGCCGTGAGGTAGAAGTCCGGGGCGTCACGGTGCGTTATCCGTACCCGGCCCAGGCGTGCCGCGCGTTCGGCCACGGCTCTGGGGTTTCGGGACAGGTCTGAGAAGGTGACGGCATCGGCACGGGTCGCGCTCACATCGCCATCGTAATTCAGAATGCGTTCTGATGGACCCGATGCCGTGCGAAATCGCGGGCATCCCGGGGCAGGTCTGGGGCTACCAGGCGGTCTCGGCCGTCATGGTCACCGCTCGGTCAACGTGGAGTCGGCCAGGATGCGGGCGGTGGCCCGCCACTCGACGATGACCCGGTGCAACGTGGCGTGACTCCTCCGCTCCCTGAAGGGAGCGGCTTCTCGCTAAGCCGCTTGGGCGGCCTGGCGAAGGGCAAGCCCTGCCCTCAGGATGTTGGTCGCCGCGTTCACGTCGGCGTGCGCGGTGTGCCCGCACGCCGTGCAGGCGAACGCGGCCTGGGTGAGACGGTTCTCCTTCGCGCAGTGCCCGCAGCGCGAGCACGTGCAGGAGGTGTTGCGGGGATCGACTGCGATCAGCTCTCGACCGGCGCTTTCAGCCTTGTGCGCGAGGATCGTCAGGAACACCCCCCAACCCGCGTCCAAGATCGAACGGTTGAGACCGGCTTTCTGCGCGACGTTACGGCCGGGGGCGTCGATCGTGCCGGACGCCGAGCGGGTCATGTTCGCGATCCGCAGGTCCTCGTGCACGATCACGTCATAGCCACGGACCAGCGCCAAGGCGGCCTTGTGCGCGTGGTCGAGGCGCTGCCGCCGGACCTTGGCGTGCAGCGCGGCGACGCGGGCGACCGCCTTGCGACGACGCTTGGAGCCCCGCTTCTTGCGGGCGAGGTCGCGCTGCGCCGTCGCGAGACGATCGGCGGTCGCGGCGAGGTGACGCGGGTTGGCCAGATGCTCGCCGTCGCTCGTGGTGACCAGCGACGCCACACCCAGGTCGATCCCCGCGACCGCACCCGTGACGGGCAGGGGTTCGGCGGGCACGTCGTCGCACGACAGGACGACGTACCAGCGGCGCCCTTCACGCTTGACGCTGATCGTCTTCACCCGGCCCTTGACCGGGCGGTGCTGGTGCACGCGGACGTGTCCGACGCCCTGCAGGCGCACGAACGTGGCGGCCGGATGCTCGGGTTGGGAGTCCCACCGGCAGCCGTCGCCGTCCTTGGGCCACTCGACTGTGTCGAACCAGCCCCGGCCCTTGAAGCGCGGGTATCCGGGCGTCGCGCCTTTCCTGACGCGGTCGAAGAACGCGCGGAACGCCTTGTCCAACCGGCGCAGCGTGGCCTGCTGGGACGAGAACGACCAACGGGCCTGGTCCGCGTCGTAGGCGCGGATCTCCTTGAGCTGGGCGGACTGGTCGCCGTACCGGATCGACACCTTGGACCGCTTGTACGCCTCGCGCCGCTCCTCAAGCGCCGCGTTGTACAGGGCGCGGTGGTCGTCCAGGCACGCGGTGAGCGCGGCCTGCTGGTGCGCGGTCGGACGCATGAGGAACTTGTAAGACCTACGCACGGCCACCCGCCTTGGGCGCCCGCTCATCCTGCGTCTCGATGTACCGCCGCACCGTCTCGGCGGACACGGTGCCGACGGTGGCGACGAAGTAGGACCGTGACCACAGCGTGGGCACCTGGGAGCGCAGGTGCGCGAACTCGGCGCGCAGGTGGTGGGAGGTGAACCCCTTGAACTGGCTGGCCACATATGACGGGGAGTTCTTCGGGTGCGGCTTGACGAACAGACGCACGTGGTCGGGCATCACCTCAAGGGCCACGATCTCCCAGCCGTGCTCGTCGGCCTTGGCGCGGATCAGCTCCTCCAGGCGGGTCTTCACCCGCCCGCCGAGGACCGGGCGGCGGTACTTCGGGCACCACACGACGTGGTACCCGAGGTCGTACGCCGCGCCGGGGGAGGTGCGCACCTGACGAGTCACACGATCACTATCACAGTGTCATGTATCTAACGCACGATGAACGGACATCTCTGATGCCCGAATCTGACAGGTCAGGGCACGCTCGGGCCTTGACGGCCCTCCCGCTCCCGATTCCCCCGACGGCTCAAGCCGCCGGTCCCCTCGGGAGGCTCTGATGGACGTCAAGGTCGACCGCGTCTCGTGTGGCGTCGACGAGTTCCCGTACGAACTCTCGCGTCTCCTCCGTGGTGAGGTGCCGTACCCAGGGAAAGACCGCGGGCAGGGTGTGCAGGACCGCGAGCGCACCCTCGTCGCTGGCCAGCAGCGCGGCGATCATGCGGGCCGCGATGTCCGCCGTCTCCTCAGTAAACGACACCTGGTCGAGTGGCGCCCGGGTGAAGGCCGTGTGATGTGGCGGGCGGGAACAATCCCGGGCCACCTGTGGTTGCATGAGTCGTGGCCGGTGTGCCCAGTGTCCCCGGGCCTCACCTATCGCCTTCGCGGAATACCGTTCGGCTGGAGCCGCGTTGTGCCACTCGCCGAGAGGCGACACGCACACCGGTGCGCACACGTGACGAGGGCCCCGCCAGACCGGCGGGGCCCTTGCCGCGTTTCGCGGGGGGTGTCAGACGGTGACCGGGCGGAGGGGCTGCACGGGGGCCGGGAGGGGGAGACCGCGGTCCTGCCACAGGTCACGCATGCGGTCGGGGTAGTCGGTGACGATGCCCGTCACCCCGAGGTCCAGCATGCGCGCGCCGAGCGCCGGGTCGTTGACCGTCCACACGGCCACGTCCAGGCCGGCCGCGGCCGCCCGGGCCATCAGGGGCTCGTCCACCATGACGTGCTCGGGGGACAGGGTGGTGGCGCCGGCGGCGCGGGCCGCGGCCGGGATGTCGTCGCCCAGGTCGTCGTGCCAGTGCAGGGTGTCGAGTTCGATCAGCGCGAAACGGGGCGTGCCTGGCGCCATGGCGGCCGCGTGGCCGATGACCCGCCAGTCGAAGCTCAGGATCGCCGCGTTGTCCAGCCGGCCGTGCCGTTCGAGCTCCTCCACCACGAGGCGGGTGAACAGCTCGGGGTCGGTCGTCAGCTCGGGCCTGGTGGGGTCGGACTTGAGCTCCACGTGCAGCCGCACGCCGTCGGCTTCGTAGGCGTTGACCAGCCCGAGCACCGCGCCGAGCGTCGGCATCCGGGTCTCGGGAATCGGGAGCTGGGTGGGGGCGAAGGGGTCGTCGGGCCGGCGCGGCAGCCGGACCCCCACGTCGAGGGTGCGCAACTGCGCCAGCGTGAGGGAGTTGATGGGCTTGCCGACGTAGGGGAAGCTCGGGTCGTCCGGCCGTACCGGCCGCGTGTCGGCGCTCGTCACGGGCGAGACCGTGAGATCGTGCGTGAGCACGAGCCGCCGGTCGGCGGTGAGCGCGACGTCCAGCTCGAGCGCGTGCACCCCGAGCTCCATCGTGCGGATCAGACCTGGCAGCGTGTTCTCGGGCCACAGGCCCCTCGCTCCCCGATGACCGTGTATCTCAGCGCGCACACCGGGACCTTACCCTGGCACCCGTCCCCCCGCGGTGGCCGCCACGCCGCGCCCGTTTTGTGGTAGTACGTCGGAGAGGTTGCTGATCGCTACGTGGCGGCAGCGCGTCCCGCATCGGGAAGCATGGGGGGTGAGGCGTGCTTTGCCGGACAGACACCCCTTGCATGGATAAATGTCATATCGCTGCCCTACGCTGATCGCCATGACGCAGGCAGTCAGAACCGTCCGGCCCGAGACCGTGCGGGCATGGGTGGACGGCTGGGTGATCTCCCGCGGCACCCCGGGCCCGGTGCGCGAGCCATGGGGCCTGCGCGTCGACGTCGGCCTCCCCGGCCACCTGGCCCGCCACATCGTCCCGGCGCCCACCCCCGCCACGCTGCGCCACCTGACGGCCGTGGTGGACACCCCCGCCACCTGGCTCAAGCTGTGCGCCCCGGCCGAAACCGTTCAGCGCTGGCTGCCGCCGTCGTGGGACGTGCGGGAGCCGGAGTTCATGATGACGGCCGAGCTGGAGGAGACGCCGGTGGCGGCGCCGCCCGGCTACACGCTGGCCGTCACCACCCGCGCCGGCGTCACGGTCGCCCGGCTCCTCACGCACGCCGGCGAGATGGCGGCCCGCGGCCAGCTCGCCCTCGCGGGCGCCACGGCCGTCGTGGACCAGGTCGAGACGGCCCACCACCACCGGCGGCGCGGCCTGGGCACCATCGTCATGAAGGCGCTGGCCGCGCACGCGGCCGCGAGCGGCGCCGGCACCGGGGTCCTGGTGGCCACCCAGGCCGGCCGTTCGCTCTACGAGACGCTCGGATGGAGCGTCCACACGCCGATGACGGCCGCCGTCCGCACCGCCCGATGACGACCGTCGTCCGCACCGCCCGATGACGGCCGCCGTCCGCACCGCCTGATGACGGCCCCGCCGTCAGGTCAGCGGCCGCAGCACCAGCGTGGCGTCACGGGCCGGGCCGACGCCGACGGCGGAGATCGGGGCCCCGCTCATCTCCTCCAGCGCCCGCACGTACGCCTGCGCGTTCGGCGGCAGGTCGTCGAACGTCTTGGCGCCCGTGATGTCCTCCTGCCAGCCCGGGAACTCCTCGTAGACCGGCTTGGCGTGGTGGAAGTCGGTCTGCGTCATCGGGATCTCCTCATGACGCACCCCGTCCACCTCGTACGCCACGCACACCGGGATCCGCTCCAGCCCGGACAGCACGTCCAGCTTGGTCAGGAAGTAGTCGGTGACGCCGTTGATCCGGGTGGCGTACCGGGCGATGACCGCGTCGAACCAGCCGGTGCGGCGGTTGCGGCCCGTCGTCGTGCCGAACTCGGCGCCCGTCTGACGCAGCCACTCGCCCATGTCGTCGGTCAGCTCCGTCGGGAACGGGCCCGAGCCGACGCGGGTCGTGTACGCCTTCACGATGCCGATCACCTTCGACAGCCGCGTCGGCGGGATGCCGGACCCGGCGCAGGCGCCGCCCGACGTCGGCGAGGAGGAGGTGACGAACGGGTAGGTGCCGTGGTCGATGTCCAGCAGCGTGCCCTGACCGCCCTCCAGCAGCACGAACTTGCCCTCGTCCAGCGCCTTGCCCAGCACCAGCGACGTGTCGGCGATGTGCGGGCGCAGCCGCTCGGCGTAGCCCAGGTACTCCTCCACGACCGCGTCGGCGTCGATGCCGCGCCGGTTGTAGACCTTGGTCAGCACCTGGTTCTTCTCGGTCAGCGCGACCTCGATCTTCTTGGCCAGGATGCCCGGATCGAGCAGGTCCTGGACCCGCACGCCCATCCGGTAGATCTTGTCGCCGTACGCCGGGCCGATGCCCCGGCCGGTCGTACCGATCTTGGCCTTGCCGAGGTAGCGCTCGCTGACCTTGTCCAGCGCCCGGTGGTGCGGCATGATCAGGTGCGCGTTGGCCGAGATCAGCAGCCGTTCGGCGGAGATGCCGCGGGCGGCGAGCCCGTCGATCTCCTCCAGCAGCACACGCGGGTCGATCACCACGCCGTTGCCGATCACCGGCACCACGTCGGGCGACAGGATTCCCGTGGGAAGCAGATGAAGCGCGTACTTCTGGTCGCCGATGACCACGGTGTGGCCCGCGTTGTTGCCACCCTGATAGCGGACGACGTAGTCGACGTCGCCACCGAGCAGGTCGGTGGCCTTGCCCTTGCCCTCATCGCCCCACTGGGCGCCCACGAGAACGACAGCCGGCATGGTTCTAGTCTCCCGAGCACAAAAGTAAACCCCTGGCGCAAGCGCGACAGGGGCTCTTGCGTGCAGAGACTACCCGACTGTGCCTATCTGTCCCAAGGGCTAGTCCCCCGCGAGCGCGTCATAGGCGGCCTGGTCGCTGTCCTTGAGGAACTGCACGCACCGCTCGGCCTCGTCCTTCTCGCCGATGGCCTGGGCGGCCCTGGCCAGGGAGTAAAGGCAGCGCAGGAAGCCGCGGTTGGGCTCGTGCGCCCACGGGATCGGCCCGTGCCCCTTCCAGCCGCTGCGGCGTAGCTGGTCGAGCCCGCGGTGGTAGCCGGTGCGGGCGAAGGCGTAGGAGGTGACCGCGTGCCCCTGCGCGAAGTACTCCTCGGCGAGCGCCGCCCACGCCGCCGGATAGGCGGGGAAGCGGGCGGCCACGTCGGAGGCCTTGGCGCCGGATTCGAGCGCCTCCCTGGCCTCGGGCAGATCCGGCAGGTGCGTCGGGGGCGGCCCGGCGAGAAGGTTATCCATAGGACAAGTCATACCCGCCGGGCCCCGAGCGTGGCTAGGAGATCTTCGTCCCGGCGCTCTTGAGGTGCTCGCACGCCTCCCGTACGCGGGTCGCCATCCCGGCCTCCGCCGCCTTGCCGTACGAGCGGGGGTCGTAGGTCTTCTTGTTGCCGACGTCGCCGTCGACCTTCAGCACACCGTCGTAGTTGCGGAAGATGTGGTCGGCGATCGGCCGGGTGAAGGCGTACTGGGTGTCGGTGTCGATGTTCATCTTGACCACGCCGTAGGAGATCGCCTCGTGGATCTCCTCCAGCGTCGAGCCGGACCCGCCGTGGAAGACCAGGTCGAACGGCTTGTCCTGGCCGTGCTTGGCGGCGACCGCCTCCTGGATTTCCTTCAGCACGCTCGGGCGCAGCTTGACGTGACCGGGCTTGTAGACGCCGTGCACGTTGCCGAACGTGGCCGCCAGCAGGTAGCGGCCCCGCTCGCCGAGCCCCACCGCCTCGGCCGTGGCCAGCGCGTCGTCGGTGGTGGTGTAGAGCTTCTCGTTGATCTCGCCGACGACGCCGTCCTCCTCGCCGCCGACCACGCCGATCTCCATCTCCATGATGATCCGGGCGCGGGCGCACTTGTCGAGCAGCTCCTGGGCGATCTCCAGGTTCTCCTCCAGGGGTACGGCCGAGCCGTCCCACATGTGCGACTGGAACAGCGGGTCGAGCCCCTTGGCCACCCGTTCGAGGGAGATCTCGACGAGCGGCCGCATGAAGCCGTCCAGCTTGTCCTTCGGACAGTGGTCGGTGTGCAGCGCCACCGTCACCGGGTACTTGGCGGCCACCACGCGCGCGTACTCCGCCAGCGCCGTGGCGCCGGTCACCATGTCCTTGACCGAGGCGCCCGACAGGAACTCCGCGCCACCGGTGGACACCTGGACGATGCCGTCGCTCTCGGCCTCGGCGAAGCCGCGCAGCGCCGCGTTGAGGGTCTGGGAGGAGGTGACGTTGATGGCCGGGTAGGCGAATCCGCCCGACTTGGCCCGGTCGAGCATCTCGGCGTAAACCTCTGGAGTGGCTATCGGCATGATTCGTCTCCCTGTGAAGTAAGGCTCCGCGCAGCCCAGTATCCCCGTCCGGTACCCCGTGTGGTAGACACAACGCCCGCCGGGGTGCTCCCCGACACCCGCCACGACCACCAGCGCGCTGACCGTTGGTCACGCTGTGTGACGGGTAGGCTCGGCCTGTGGATTGGCTGCTGAATGTCCTCGACCCGACGTGGTGGCTCACCCTGTTCGGCGCGTTCGCGACGGTCGGCGTCCTGGCCGTCGTCTTCGCCGAGACGGGTCTGCTCCTCGGCTTCTTCCTGCCGGGCGACTCGCTTCTGGTGGCCGCGGGGATCTTCAGTTCGGCGTCCGTGGCGTACGGCATGGGCATCGAGCCGCTCTCCTTGCCGGTGCTGCTGCTCGGCACGCCGCTGTGCGCGATCGCGGGCGCCCAGCTCGGCCACTTCCTGGGAGCCCGCTTCGGGCGCCGGATGTTCGACAGGCCCGACTCGCGGCTGTTCAGGCGGGAGCACGTCGACCGGGCGGAGGAGTTCTTCGAGAGGTTCGGCCCGGCCAAGGCGGTGGTGCTGGCCCGGTTCGTGCCGATCGTCCGCACGTTCATGAACCCGGTGGCCGGCGTGCTGGAGATGACGAGCCGCCGCTTCCTCGTGTGGAACGTCGTCGGCGGCGTGGTCTGGACCGAGGGCCTGATCGTGCTCGGCCACTATCTCGGCAACCGGGTCGATCCCCGGCGCATCGACGCGTACATCCTGCCCGGCGTCCTCCTCGTGGTGATCGTCTCGGTCATCCCGATCTTCGTCGAGGTCGTCAAGCGCCGCCGGGCGCCCAAGGCCGTCCTGGTGCCCACCGGCGAGCACGGCCGCCTCCCGGCGGGCCCCGAGAACCCCTAGCGCGGGCCCGCGCGCGCGGTACCCTCCCCTGTGTGGGACGCCACAGGTCAGATCCGATGGGCCTCGCCCGCCTCGCGCTCGCCGTCCTGGCAGCCGCCGTGGTGGTCACGCTGCTGGTCGTCGGCGGGCGCGCGCTGTTCACGACGTCCGGCACGCCGGAGCGGCCAGGAGCCCGGACCGCCGCCGCCACGCAGGCCCCCTCGGCCGGCGCGCAGGTGCCGACCGTCCGCATCGAGTGCGTGGCCGACACCTGCCCGCTCGTCACGGTCCGCGTGCCGGGCGGAGACGTGCTGCACCATCGCGACATGGGCCGGGGCGAGGAGGTCCGCTACTTCGAGCCCGAGCTCGACGTGGTGCTCGCCGACGCCGCCACGGTCCGCGTCACCGAGAACGGCACGCCGCGCCCCCCGGGCGACCCCGGCGAACGCGAGGCGTTCACCGTCCGCGGCCCCTGACGCTCACAGACCGAGGTCCGCCAGGGTGTACGCGCTGCGGTAGTCGAGGCCCTCGCCGGCCATGCGCTCCGCCGCCCCCCGATCGACGATCGTGGCCACCGCCACGACCTCCGCACCCGCCTCACGCAGCGCCTCCACCGCGGTCAGTGGGGACGACCCGGTCGTGGAGGTGTCCTCCACCACGAGCACGCGCCGCCCGGCGACGTCCGGACCCTCGATCCTGCGCTGCAGCCCGTGCGCCTTCTGCGCCTTGCGCACCACGAACGCGTCCAGCTCGCGCCCCCGCGCCGCGGCGGCGTGCAGCATGGCGGCGGCCACCGGGTCGGCGCCCAGCGTCAGCCCGCCCACCGCGTCGAAGGCGAGGTCCTCGGTCAGGTCCAGCATGACCCGGCCGACCAGGGGCGCGGCGGCGCCGTCGAGCGTGATGCGGCGCAGGTCGAGGTAGAAGTCCGCCTCCCGTCCCGAGGAGAGCACGACCTTGCCGTGCACCACGGCCTTCTTCTTGATCTCGGCCAGCAGGTTGTCGCGATCCGTCATGCGCCCAAGCTTATGGACCCTCAGTCCCGCAGGCGCACCGGGAGAGCGGTCAGCCGGCTCCCCTGGATGCCGCCGAGGTCGGTCTGCCGGAGCTCGGCGAACGGCACCGCGAGGCGCGCGCCGGGGAAGTCGCTCCGCAGAACCTCGACGATCGCGCGCAGTTCGAGCTGGGCGAGGTGCGCGCCGGTGCAGTAGTGGGGGCCGGCGCCGAAGGTGAGGTCCGGCCCGATCGACCGGCCCGGATCGGTGTTGATCCCCTGGATGTCGATGAGCAGGGGGGAGCGGGCGGGCAGCCGGACCCCGGCGAGATCGAGCTCGGTGGCGGTGAACCGCCAGAGGGTGAAGGGCGCCGGCGCGTGCAGGCGCAGCGTCTCCCGGACGACCTCCTCGGCCGTGGTCTCCGCCGAGGCGGGCGCGTTGAGGACATGGGCGAGGAGGAAGCCGAGCGAAGGGTCGGTGGTGAGCTGCCCGGCGTAGATCAGCGTGAAGATCAGATAGTGCAGTTGTGTCTCGGTGATCTCGTCGGGGACCCTGGCGCGCAGCTCGGCGGCCAGGCCGTCCCGGTCCTCCTCCAGCGCGGCGGCGGCCAACTGCCCGAAGGCGGCCATCGCCGCCCCCACCTCGGCCTCGGTGCCGTGCATGCCCCGGCAGGCCGCGATGGCCTGGTCGATCCGGTCGAGGGGCACGCCGAGCAGGTCGCACACCACGGTGAGCGGGAACCGGGTGGTGAAGTCGGTCATCAGGTCGACCGCCCCGCCCGTCGCGGCGACGTCCGCGAGCTGGTCGCGGGCGAGCTCCGTGATCCGTCCGGTGTAGTCCTGCATCCGGCGGGCGGTGAAGAGCGGAGCGTGCGCCCGGCGCAGCCGGGCGTGCGGGGCGCCGTCGAAGGTGGTCAGCGACGGCTGCTCGGCGGCGGTGGGCTCCAGGCCCGCGGTCCGCCGGTCCCAGTGCGCCGGCGCGTAGGCGGGGTCCTTCACGATGTGGGGGTGTACGAGGGCCTCCCTGGCCAGGGCGTCATCGGTGACGATCCACGCCGGGCCACCGGCCGGGGCCTCGGCCCGGACGAGGGGGCCGGCGGCGCGCAGGGCGGCACGGGCGGGATGGGGCTCGCCGATCCCGCGGACGGTGACGGCGAACGGGTCGGTGGTGGCGATGGGCGCGTCGGTCATCTCGGTCTCCTGACGGGTGGTCTCCGGAACGGGGCGGCGAGGCGGGTGTCACTCATGGGAGGCGGCGCGCGGGGGGAGCAGGAACATGAGCGCCGCTGCGCCGACGTAGCAGACGATCTGCCAGAGCAGGATCGCGGCGAGGGCGTCGCCGTGGGCGGGGAGGCTCGCGGCGCCGGCCGCGAGGGAGTCGTCGAGCCGGGTGAAGAACACGACGCCGAGGACGGCGACTCCGAGCGCGTTGCCGATCTGGGTGACGGTGGTGAGGACGCCGCCCGCGGCGCCAGCGTCCCTGACGGGCACCCCGGCGAGGATCACGTTGATCAGGGACGGGGCGGTGAGTCCCAGGCCGAGCCCGCCCAGGAACAGCGGCGCGGCCAAGCTCCAGTAGGCGGGTTCGGTCCCGTCGCCGAGGACGAGGAGCAGCACGACCTGGGACACGGCCAGGGTCAGCGCGCCGCCGGCGAGCAGTACCCGGCCGAAACGGTGCGCGAACTGGACCCCGATCCCGGAGGTGACGAGCGAGCCGATGGCGTACGGCAGGATCACCAGCCCGGTGTCGAGGGCGGTGTACCCGGCCCCGAGCTGCAGGTAGAGGGAGAGCAGGAGGAAGAAGGAGCCGATCGCCCCGAAGAACAGCAGCGAGACCGCCAGGCCGCCGGCGAAGGCTCGGACGCGAAGCAGGGCCGGGTCGAGGATGGGCTGCGCGCCGTGGGCGGCCAGGCGCTTCTGCCGGGCGAGGAACAGCGCCGCCACGGGGACCGAGAGCGCCAGGATGGCGAAGCCCCACCAGGGCCAGCCCCACTCGCGTCCCTGCATCAGGGGCAGGAGCAGGAGCACCGCGGCGACGGCGGCGAGCAGCGCGCCCGTCAGGTCGAGCCGGGAGCGGCCCGGCGCGTGGGACTCGGGCAGGGCGCGGGCCCCCACGGCCAACGCGATGAGGGCGATCGGCACGTTGACCCAGAAGATCGCCCGCCAGCCGAGACCGAACAGGTCGGTCTCGACCAGGATCCCGCCGAGCAGCGGTCCGGCCACCGAGGCCATGCCGAGCACGGCGCCGTAGGCGCCCAGCGCCTTGGCGCGGGCGGCCGGCTCGAACGACGCGCGGATGATGCCGAACACCTGCGGGATCATCAGCCCGCCGGCCAGCCCTTGCACGACGCGCATGCCGACCAGCGCGCCGGGGTTCGGCGCCAGCCCGCAACCGGCCGACGCCAGCATGAACGCCGCGAGGCCGAGCAGGAACACCCGGCGGCGCCCGTACGAGTCGCCGAGACGGCCACCGGTGATCAGGCCCGCTCCGACGGCGAGGGTGTAGCCGGCCATCATCCACTGGATCGCCGCTTCGCCGGCGCCCAGGTCGTGGGCGATGGCCGGCGCGGCCACGCTGACGATCGTGGCGTCGAGGAGCTCCATGAACGATGCGGCGAGGATCGCGGTCAGGACGACGGCGGCCGTGCGCCCGGACAGGGGGGTGGGCGGCGCTGTGCCGCCCTGGAGGTGGGTGGGCGTGGTCATGTCGAGCTGCGCTCCCGGGGATGGTGAGGCGATGTCATACTCTTACTGCACAGCACAGTAGCTGCGTCACGCAGAGACTCTACAACACATTTACTGCGTCATGCAGCAATATGGGAGGGAGGCGGTGTCGCGATGACGAAGCCGGACGCGGACAGGGAGAGGCTCCTCGCCGAGGTCACCGATGACGCGGTGCCCGGCTGGGCGATCCTGGTCGTACAGCTCAACCGCCTGGTCGCCGAGCGGCTGGGTGTCACCGAGACCGACGTGCAATGCCTGCACGTGCTGGGCCGCCACGGCCCCGCGACACCGGGCGCCCTGGCCAAGTACGTGAAACTGACCACCGGATCGGCGTCACGCATGATCGACCGGCTCGTCGCCGCGGACTGCGTCCGGAGGGTGGCCGACCCGCACGACCGCCGGCGGGTGCTCATCGAGCCCACGCGCGACGGCCTCGACCGCGTCACCGCCGCCTACGCGGGGCTGGTCGCGCGGACGCGCGACGACCTCGGTGACTTCGACGACGCGGAGCTCGACACCATCATCCGCTTCGTGAGAACGGCCGAGCGCAGCACCGCCGCCGAGATCCACCGGCTCCAGACCACGCCGGACCCCGCGAGCCCGCCCGGCACCCGCGCGTAGTCCACCCGTACCCGGCAGGAGGGGCGGTGTCGCCGATCGCGGCCGAACGGGATGCGCCGCTGTTCGGGGTGGTCGCGGGCGTGCGCGTCCGCCACTGACCGCATTCTGGACAAACTGGTACGGTCTCCCTGGATCAGCCGGCCCGTCGCGGGCGGGGGGCGAATCGCCGGGATTAACCTCGCGCGATCACCTGCTTTCACTACCCTGAGAAAGGGCCGCCACGTCCGGCTCTGACGGTGCAGAGCCAGTGAGGTCGGACCACCAGGAAAGGGGCGGTTTCAGTGGATCGCTGCGCGCTGTTCGTGGACGCTGGCTATCTGCTGGCCGACGGCGCGATGGCCGTGCATGGGACCCGCCATCGCGAGGCCGTCTCCTGGGACTACCCGGGTCTGCTGCAGCTCATGACCGGCCTGTCGCGCGAGCGCACCGGGCTGCCGCTGCTGCGGTGCTACTGGTACGAGGCGACCGTCGAGGGCCGCCGCACGCCCGAGCACGACGCGCTGGCCGACATCCCGGGGCTCAAGCTACGCCTCTCCCGCATCCGGCCGGGCCGCCGGGAGGGCGTCGACGCCCAGGTCCACCGCGACCTGATGACGCTCGCCCGCAACAACGCCATCTGCGACGCCGTCGTGGTCAGCGGCGACGAGGACCTCACCCAGGTCGTCTGCGACGCGCAGGACCTCGGCATCCGGGTGACCGTGGTGCATGTCGCCACCGAGGGCGGCTGGGCCGTCTCGCGCACCCTGCGGCAGGAGGGCGACGACCTCATCGAGCTCGGCGCGACCCACCTGCGACCGTACGTCAGCCTGGTGACCGGCTTCAGCGAGTCCAACGGCCACCACCAGCCGCTCAGCAACGGCCATGCCGCCTCCCACGCCGCCTCTCACGCCGCCACCCACGCGCTGCCGCCCGCCCCGCCGCCCCCGTCGACGTCGTCGGCGCCCGGCTCGCTGCCCGCCTCGCTGCCGACTCCCCCGCAGAGCACCGGCAGCCACGCCGCTCCGCCCCGCTCCGCCGCGCACGGCTCTCCGGCGCACGAGCCCTCCGCGCCGGCGCACGGCTCCCTCCCCGCCGGCAGCTCGCCCGGCCACAGCTCGCCCGGCCACAGCTCGCCCGCGCATGATTCGCCCGCCCACAGCCCGTCCGGCCACAGCCCGTCCGGCCACAGCCCGCCCGGTCACAGCCCGTCCGGTCACAGCTCCTCGGGCCACAGCTCGTCGGCGCACACTCCCGTGCACGGCTCGGCCGCGCCCGCCGCCCCGTCCGGTGACAGCCGGCCGCCCGCCGGCCAGGGGCCGGGCTCCTCCCCGTCGGCGCTGCCCAGCTACTACCAGCAGGAGTCGCCCCCGGCGACCGGGTCGATCCAGCAGCAGCCGCAGGCGCCGACCACCGGCCAGTTCACGATGCCGTCGGCCAACGGCACCTACCAGCCCGCGCAGCTCGGCGCCTACACCGGTCCCCAGCCGTCGCCCGTCCCGCCGGCCGCGACGAGCGGCGCCACCACGCTCGCCGACGCCGTCAAGGCCGCCCACCGCGAAGGCCACGACTTCGGCGAATCCGTCGCCCGCGACGCCCCCGCCCTCTGGCTGGAGGCCGTGCTCGCCCGGAAGCCGCGCATGCCGTCCGATCTCGAAGCCCGGCTCCTCCAGGGCTCGTCGCTGCCGATCGACTTCCTGCTGCACGACGAGGTGCGCCACGCGCTGCGCCGCGGCTTCTGGGACGCGCTGGAACGGGCCAGGCAGTAACCCTCCGGCGGAGGGAGCGGCTACCAGCGCAGCAACGCGCCGACGCCGTCGTGGGCGGCCAGCGCGCCCACCGCCTCGCCGTGCACCATCATCACCTCGGCGCGGCTCTCCAGCGCCCGCTCGATCATCCGCTCGCCCAGATCGGGCTCCTCCACCGTCTCCATGCCGTGCGGCGCCAGACCCGCCGGGTACAGGAAGCCGTCGCGGCCCCGCCCGCCCCGCCAGCGCCCGTTCTCGTCGAGGAGCAGGCAGTCCACCCGCCCCTCGTTGAGCAGCCCGAGTGTCCGGGTCAGGCCGAGCGAGCCGCGCCCGCCCGCGAGCGCGAGGTCGGCGACCCGCCGGACCAGCTCGGCGTCCCGGCGCACCCGCACCCCGGCCAGTTCGCCGGCGACGCGGGCGACCACCTCGCCGGCCGGCAGCCCCATCTCGACGGTCACACCGATCTGGACGGCGTCCAGGGGGCGCAGCGCCTCCGCCACGACTCCGGTCAGCTTCGGGTCGCCGACCAGCAGCACGTCGCTCCAGCGCAGCGCGCCGACCCGGTTGCTGATCTCGGGGGCGGCCGAGTGGAGACAGCGGGTCAGGCACTCCTCCAGCCGGTGCGGCTCGCGTGGGCCGCACCCGTCGTCGCAGTCGAGGTCGAACGCCGACCGGTGGATGTCCTCGACCAGCCCGTACCGGTAGTCGATGAGCCGCACGCCCTCCCGCCGTACCACCGCGACGCCGGCGGGGGCGCTGGCGGCCATCGCCGTGAGCATCGGCCGGACGTACGGGGTCGGCTCCAGCACGGCGCTGGTGCCGACCGGCACCTGCAGGGCGGCCCGGCGGATCTCGCCCGTGCACACCGGTGCGAACAGCGCCCGCCCGAGCCCCGGCGCGGCCGGGTCGGCGAGCCCGGCGACCTCCGGCTCCAGCGCGTCGAGATGCTCCAGCACGGTGGCGCGCCGGATGCGCTCGGGCCACCCGGAGACCCGCTCCCGTACGGCCCGCAGCTCCGCGAGCAGCGCCGGGGCGCCGCCTCCCGGCTCGGCGGTGGCGTAGAGCGAGACGACGCCCATCTCATCCTTCATCGCCACGAGCTCACGCAGGAACGAAAGATCGTGCACCACGTCGGTTCTCCTCTGTCACGGCACCACTATGACTCTAGAGACCCGAAATTCGTACAAATCGATCTATTGGGGGATGTTGTCTGCGGTTTTACGTCAGGTCAGCGTGTCGAACCCGGCGCGCAGGCTCGCCACCCGGTCGGCCAGATCGGCCAGCGGCGACGCCAGCGCCTGGTCCTGCGACTTGCGGGCCAGCTCGCGTACCCGCTGGAGCTCCTCCTCGACCGCGGTCAGCCGCCGCGACAGCTCCGGCAGCACCGACGCCTGGTCGCCCGCGCCGGGCGGCAGCTCGGCCGACACCCGCTCACGCAGCATCGCGGCCTGCTCGGCAAGCCGCTTGTTCATGTTGTAGAGCTCGGCGAACACCGACACCTTCGCCCGCAGCACCCACGGGTCGAACGGCTTGGTGAGATAGTCGACGGCGCCCGCCGCGTAGCTGCGGAAGGCGTAGTCGGGGGCGCTGTCGACCACCGTCAGGAAGATGATCGGGATGTTGCGGGTGCGCTCCCGCCGCTTGATGTGGGCAGCCGTCTCGAACCCGTCCATGCCGGGCATCCGGACGTCCAGCAGGATGAGCGCGAACTCCGTGTTGAGCAGGGCCTTGAGCGCCTCCTCACCCGACCGGGCACGCACCGGCACCAGGTCGAGCGAGCTGAGGATGGCCTCCAGGGCTATCAAGTTCTCCTCGCGGTCATCGACGAGGAGGATCTTGGCACGATCCGTCACGATCACGATCCTTCGGCTGAGTCCGTGGTGGACACCCGACCACGGCTGAGCCAACCACGCAGTCGTTCGAGCAGCCGGTCCACGTCGACCGGCTTGGGCACGTAGTCGGACGCGCCCGAGGCGATGCTCTTCTCACGATCTCCCCGCATGACCTTAGCGGTCAACGCGATGATCGGCAGATCGGCGAACTGCGGCATGCGCCGGATGGCCGAGGTCGTCGCCCATCCGTCCATCTCCGGCATCATGATGTCCATCAGCACCAGCGCCACGTCCTCGTTGCGCTCCAACTGCTCGATCCCCTCGCGCCCGTTCTCGGCGTAGACGACCGTCGCGCCGTGCCGTTCGAGCACGCTGGTCAGCGCGAACACGTTGCGGATGTCGTCGTCGACGATGAGGATCTTGGCGTCGTTGAGCGGGTCGTCACCCTGCCACTGGGCCACCTCGCCCGGCGACTCGGTCAGCTCGGGCATCGGCAGGTCGAGCGGCATGGGCGGCATCGGCGGCTCCGGCGCAACCGGCTCCTCCACCTGCGAGGTCATGAGCTGCCTGCGGGTGGCGGTGCCCTCCTCGGGCGCCGCCAGCGGACCGGTGTAGGAGGCGGGCAGGTAGAGGGTGAACGTGCTGCCCTTGCCCAGCTCGCTCTCCACGTGGATCTCGCCGCCCAGCAGCCGGGCGATGTCGCGGCAGATGGCCAGACCCAGGCCCGTGCCGCCGTACTTGCGGCTCGTGGTGCCGTCGGCCTGCCGGAACGCCTCGAAGATCAGCTCGCGCTTGTCGGGCGCGATGCCGATGCCGGTGTCGATGACCTGGAACGCCAGCAGGTCGGCCGCGTCGCGCAGCGAGTCGTCGTCGTAGACCACCCCCGCCGGCGCCTGCGCGACCCGCAGCCTGACATCGCCCTTCGGGGTGAACTTCACCGCGTTGGACAGCAGGTTGCGCAGCACCTGCTGCAGGCGCTGCTCGTCGGCGCGCAGCTCCCGCGGCACGTCGTCAGCGACCTCCACGGTGAACTCCAGCCCCTTGTCCGCGGCCAGCGGCGCGAAAGCGGCCTCCAGCAGGTCGACCATCTTGGGCAGCGAGACCTGGATCGGGTGGATGTCCATCCGACCGGCCTCCACCTTGGACAGGTCGAGCATGTCGTTGATGAGCTGGAGCAGCGCCGAGCCCGCGCCGTGGATCGTCCGGGCGAACTCCACCTGCTGCGAGGTCAGGTTGCCCTCGGCGTTCTCGGTCAGCAGCTTGGCCAGCACGAGCAGGCTGTTGAGCGGCGTGCGCAGCTCGTGCGACATGTTGGCCAGGAACTCCGACTTGTACCGCGACGACACCGCGAGCTGTTCGGCGCGCTCCTCCAGCGTGCGGCGCGCCTGCTCGATCTGGAAGTTCTGGATCTCGATCGCGCGGTTCTGCTTGGCCAGCAGCGCCGCCTTGTCCTCCAGCTCGGCGTTGGACCTGCGCAGCTCCTCCTGCTGGCGCTGCAACTCGTCGGAGCGCTCCTGCAACTCGCGGGTGAGCCGCTGCGACTCGGTCAGCAGGTCCTCGGTCCGGGAGTTGGCGATGATGGAGTTCATCGTGACGCCGATGGTCTCGACGAGCTGCGTCAGGAAGTCGAGGTGCACCTCCCCGAACCGGGTGAACGAGGCCAGCTCCAGCACGCCCAGCACCCGGTTCTCGAACAGGATCGGCAGCACCACGATCTGCGCGGGCGTCGAGGAGCTGAGCCCGCTGTCGATGGTGATGTAGCCGGGCGGCACGTCGTCGAGCACGATGTGCCGGCCCTCCGCCGCCGCCTGGCCGACGATGCCCTCGCCGATCGCGAAGCGCTGGCGCGGCCCCCGGTCGGGCCGCACGCCGTAGCCGCCGATCAGCAGCAGCTCGTGGTCGCCCTCGGGATCGACGCTGTAGAAGGCGCCGTAGCGGGCCGACACCAGCGGCGTCAGCTCGCTCATCGTCAGCTTGGCCACCTCCAGCAGGTCGCGGTGCCCCTGCATGAGCCGCGAGATGCGGGCGAGGTTGGACTTCAGCCAGTCCTGCTCCTGGTTGGCCTGCGTGGTCTCACGCAGGTTGGCCACCATGGAGTTGATGTTGTCCTTGAGCTCGGCCAGCTCGCCCTGCGCCTCGACGGCGATCGAGCGGGTCAGGTCGCCCCGCGCCACGGCGCTGGTCACGGTCGCGATGGCGCGCACCTGGGTGGTGAGGTTGCCGGCCAGCTCGTTCACGCTCTCGGTGAGCCGCTTCCAGGTGCCCTCGACGCCCTCGACCCGGGCCTGCCCGCCCAGCCGGCCTTCCGAGCCGACCTCGCGGGCCACCCGGGTCACCTCGGAGGCGAACGACGAGAGCTGGTCGACCATCCGGTTGATGGTCGTCTTGAGCGCGAGGATCTCGCCCTGGGCGTCTACGTCGATCTTGCGGGTGAGGTCGCCGTTGGCCACCGCCGTGGTCACCTCGGCGATGTTGCGCACCTGGTAGGTGAGGTTGTTGGCCATGAAGTTGACGTTGTCGGTGAGGTCCTTCCAGACGCCCGACACGCCCTGCACCCGGGCCTGGCCGCCGAGCTGCCCCTGCGTGCCGACCTCGCGGGCCACCCGGGTCACCTCGTCGGCGAACGAGGAGAGCTGGTCCACCATCGTGTTGAGGGTGTCCTTGAGCTGCAGGATCTCGCCCTGCGCATCCACGGTGATCTTCTTGGACAGGTTGCCCTGCGCCACCGCCGAGGACACTGCGGCGATCTGCCGCACCTGGGAGGTGAGGTTGTTGGCCATCGAGTTGACGTTGTCGGTGAGGTCCTTCCAGACGCCCGACACGCCCCGCACCTGGGCCTGGCCGCCGAGCTGCCCCTCGGTGCCGACCTCGCGGGCCACCCGGGTCACCTCGGAGGCGAACGACGAGAGCTGGTCGACCATCGTGTTCATCGTCGACTTCAGCTCCAGGATCTCGCCCTGGGCATCGACGTCGATCTTGCGGGTGAGGTCGCCGTTGGCCACCGCCGTGGTCACCTGGGCGATGTTGCGCACCTGGTAGGTGAGGTTGTTGGCCATCGAGTTGACGTTGTCGGTGAGGTCCTTCCAGACGCCCGACACGCCCTTCACCTCGGCCCGGCCGCCCAGCTTGCCCTCGGTGCCGACCTCGCGGGCCACCCGGGTCACCTCGTCGGCGAACGAGGAGAGCTGGTCCACCATCGTGTTGAGGGTGTCCTTGAGCTGCAGGATCTCGCCCTGCGCATCCACGGTGATCTTCTTGGACAGGTTGCCCTGCGCCACCGCCGTCGCCACGGTCGCGATGCTGCGCACCTGGCTGGTGAGATTGTTGGCCATGAAGTTGACGTTGTCGGTGAGGTCCTTCCAGACCCCGGACACGCCCGTCACCTGGGCCTGGCCGCCGAGCTGGCCCTCGGTGCCGACCTCGCGGGCCACGCGGGTGACCTCCTCGGCGAACGCCGAGAGCTGGTCCACCATCGTGTTGACGGTGTTCTTCAGCTCGAACATCTCGCCCACGGCGTCGACCGTCACCTTGCGGCTCAGGTCACCCTTGGCCACGGCGGTCGTCACCACGGCGATGTCGCGCACCTGCGCCGCCACCCGCGACGACATCGTGTTGACGGCCTCGGTGAGGTCGCGCCAGCTCCCCGACATGCCGCGCAGGTTGGCGCTGCCGCCCAGCCGGCCCTCGGTGCCCGCCTCGCGGGCCACCCTGGTCACCTCGGAGTTGAACAGCGCGAGCTGCTCCACCATGCCGTTGATGGCCTTGCCCAGGCGGCGCACCTCACCGCGGGCGGACCGGTCGAGGTCGATGCGCCGCGACAGGTCGCCCTTGGCCACGGCGTCGATCACGTCGGCGGCGCCGCTCACGGGGCTCACCAGGGAGTCGATCAGCATGTTGACCGACTCGACGCTCTCCGCCCAGGCGCCGACGCCGGGCCCCGGCGTCAGCCGCTCGCCGAACCGGCCCTCCTTGACGACCTCCTTGCGCACCCGCGTCAGCTCGTTGGCCAAGTGCTCGCGGCGGTCGGCCACCTCGTTGAGCAGGAGCTGCACCTCGCTCAGGGCACCGGGTGGGGCATGGGGCACGCGTCGCCGGAAGTCGCCGTCACGCCAGGAGAAAAGAGTCTCCAGGATCGGGGCCAGATCAGCCTCGCTGTAGATCTTCTCATCAGGTCCAGGGGCGGTCTTGACCGTGGGCATAGGGCCTCCTTCACTCCTGGCGCGCAGCGGCGAGTGGTTCAAGTCTGTCACGTTCGGTAGCTCACAGTCCTGCCCTTGGATTTACCCCACGTCAACGTGAATTGTGGTAGGCACGGTGGGATGACTGCTTCTCCCCATGCCGTGCTCGCGGCCACGTTCGCGCCCGGCGAGTCCGGCGTGCCGGCCGCCATGAGGTTCACCCGCGAGGTGATGACCGCGTGGGCTGTGGGCGGCGTGTCGCACGTCGCCGAGCAGGTGGCCGGCGACCTGACCGAGCAGGTGGTCGACGAGCCGTTCGAGGTCGTGTGGAAACATTTCGGCGATGCCGTGCAGGTCGAGCTGAGGCAGCGGAACATTCCCCAGGGCGATCCGAAGGCTCCCTCTGTCGCGGTCGAGGAGTGGGGCATCACCTTCGCCGGTGACTCCCGGGTCCATTGGGCACGACTCACGCTACCCGGCTCAGCGGACAATGTCGCATCCGAATGGCTCGCCGACACCTCCCGAGGCCCCCACTGGCTGGGATTCCTCGCCGACGCGAGCGATCTGCTGGCCGGCACCCTCAACCCCGACATGGTGCCCGCCATCATCGCCCAGATCGTGGTGCCGCGGCTGTGCGGCTGGTGCGCCGTCTACACCTCCGACGGCGGCTCCGGGCCGCTGCGCCTGGCCTACCTGTGGCACGCCGACGAGGCCCGCATCGACGGGCTGCGCCAGGAGCTCGCCGAGATGGACGTGAACGCGGCCGGGGGGCAGGGCACCTCCGCCATCACCGCCGGCGACCACCAGGTCCTCGCGGTGCCGCTGACCGCGCGCGGCCGTGCCCTCGGCATGATGTGCCTGGGCCGGGCCGACCGCTTCCCCGACGAGGTCATCCAGTTCGCCGACGACATCGGCCGGCGTGCCGCGCTGGCCATGGACAACGCCCGCCTCTACGCGCAGCAGGCCGCCGCCAACCGCGCGCTGCAGCGCAGCCTCCTGCCGCCGAACGAGCCCGAGGTGCCCGGGCTCGACTACGGCGTCGTCTACGAGCCCGCCGGCGAGGCCAACGAGGTCGGCGGCGACTTCTACGACCTGTTCAAGGCCGGTGACGACTCCTGGCGGTTCGCGATCGGCGACGTGTGCGGCACCGGCCCGGAGGCCGCGGCCGTGACGGGCCTGGCCCGCCACACCCTGCGGCTGCTCGCCCGTGAGGGCTACGGCGTGGCCGCCGTCCTCGGCCGGCTCAACCAGGCGATCCTGGAGGAGGGCGAGCGCGCCAGGTTCCTGACGCTGCTGCACGGCGACATCACGCCGGTGGAGACCGGGCTGGAGATCCGCATGGTGTCCGCCGGCCATCCCGAGGCGCTGCTGCTGAAGGCGGGCGGCGAGGTCCAGTCGGTGACCACCCCGCAGTCGCTGCTCGGCGTGTTCCCCGAGGTGGTGTTCGAGGCCGACACCGTGCACCTCGACCACGGCGACGTGCTCCTGGCGGTCACCGACGGCGTGACGGAGCGCCGCAACGGCGACCGCCTGCTCGATGACGGGGGCGGCCTGGCCAGGCTGCTGGGCGAGTGCGCGGGCCTGTCGGCGCGCGCGGTGGCCGAACGCATCCGGCGCGGCGTCGCCGACTTCGCCGTCGAGCCGAGCGCCGACGACATGGCCATCGTCGTGCTGCGCGCCCGCTGAGAGCACGGCCGCGGGTAGCACGGCCGCGGGTAGCACGGCCGCGGGTAGCACGGCCGCGGGTAGCACGGCCGCCCGCCGGCGGCCGGGTCAGCCGACGTGTTTGCGGGCGAACTCCAGTTGCAGGCTCATCTGCGCGATCCGCTCGGCCACCACCAGCGTCCCGCGTGCGGCGTCGTAGGTGTGGACCTGGTGGTCCCGTCCGTGCTCGGCCAGCTTGGCCACGTACTTCTCGATCTGGCGCAGCGGGCAGCGAGTGTCGTTCTCGCCCGCGAGGATCAGCACCGGGCTCTCCACCCGGTCCACGTAGGTGATGGGGGAGCTGGCGGCGTAGCGCTCGGGCTGCTCGTCGGGCGAGCCGCCGAGCAGCGCCCGATGGTAGGCGCGCAGGCTCTCCGCCTCGTCCTCGTACGAGGTCTGGTGGCAGGCGATGGGCACGGCGGCGATGCCGGCCGCCCAGAGCCCCGGCTGGGTGCCGAGCCCGAGCAGGGTGAGGTAGCCGCCCCAGGCGGTGCCCGACAGCACGATCCTGGCCGGGTCGGCGATGCCGCGCTGGACCACCGCGTCGCGCACGGCGGCGACGTCCGACAACTCGATGTGGCCGACCTCGCCGTGCAGCGCGTCGCGCCAGGCCGAGCCGTACCCGGTCGAGCCCCGGTAGTTGACCCGCACCACCGCGAACCCGGAGTCGACCCAGGCGGCCACCTCCGGCGAGAAGGCGTCGCGGTCGTGCGTCGTCGGGCCGCCGTGCAGCATGAAGACGGTGGGGTGGGGAGGTGCGCCGTGCTCGGGCCGGGAGACCAGCGCGTGGACGCGGCCGCCGGGGCCGGGCACGTCGAGGTCCTCGGCGGGCACGCTCGGCGGCGCCGGCGGGCCGCTCGCGTTCAGCACCACCTGGCCGTTGCTCGACCGGATGACGGGCGGCCGGGAGGCGCTGGACCAGGAGTACTCGACGTGGCCGCCGGGCCGTGGCGCGGCGTCGTCGATCACGCCGTGCGGGGTGTCGATGAGGGTGAGCCCGCCGCCCGCGAGGTCGTAGCGGTGCAGGTGGCTGCGGGCGCGGGTGTCGCGCACGATGAGCAGGCCGCGGCCGTCGTCGTACCACTCGGCCGCGAGGTCGCCGGAGTCGCGCAGCCAGATCTCGCGCTGCTCGCCGGTCACGGGGTCCCACACCAGCGGTTCCTGGCGTTGGCGGCGTTCGTGCAGGGCGAGCAGCCGCCGGTCGCCGGTCACGGGGGCGAACCTGAGCCCGAGCACGCCTTTGCCCTCGCCGTCGTACAGCTCGCCGACGGTCTGGCCGGACGGACGCAGCACGCGCAGGGCGGGATGCCGGAAGTCGCCGTACTCGCCGTGGTTGATGGCGATGAGCTGGCCGTCGAGTGACATGTCGGCCACCCAGGCGGCTTCGGCGTGCTCGTGGAGCAGCCGGGACGGCTCGCCGGGGTGGACGAGGTGGGTCCGGAAGGCGCCGTCGGCGGCGAGGCTGATGGCTGCCACGCCGGTGGCGGCCAGCGCGATGCCGCCCGGCTGGCCGGGCGGCAGGTCGGGGGCGACCGGCTCGTCGGGGCCGCCGGTGAACGGCTGCCGCCACCACACGCCGAACTCGTCGCCCTCGGTGTCGGCGAACCAGTAGACCCACTGGCCGGTGGGGTCGACGGCGGCATGCGCGGTGCCTCGGGGCCGGTCGGTGACCTGCCGGGTGTGGGCGGTGGCACGGTCCCAGGCGTAGACCTCCCAGGTGCCCGTGGCGTTGGAACGGTAGATCGAGCGGTGCGGAGCCCGGCGCGCCCAGACCGGTAGCGTCGTGCGCGATGCGCGGAACCTGGCCTGCCAGCGTTCCTCGGCCTTCATCCGGCGCGCCCCCTCCCTCGCCTCCCCGCCTCCCGCCGCATGTTGCCGTGCAGTCCTGCGATCGAGTGGCGGAAATACTCAACGTATGTGGGGGAATTCCGTACTAAACGCCTCATCAGTAACACCAGCCCCACTCGCCGGTCAAGCGACGGCCCTTGATCATGGTGTCGTCTCGAAGACGGACAGCTGAAATGCAGCCTGTGTTGCTACTTTTTCGTGGTTTTCCGCTCTCCGCCCCATAAATGCGGAGATTCGTGCCTGAAGTTCGGCTGCCTCAGTGTGCCACGCACTCGGCCCCATCCTGACCACCTCGGCGATGTCCTGCCGCGACAGTTGCATGTCGAATTCGATGGTTCGGCGTTCCGTTTCGGCGAACCCCTCCATGCTCCGCGCCACCCGCCGATCCTTGGCCTCGTCCACCGAGAGCAGGCCCAGCTCCCGCACCAACGGGCTCAGATGCGCAGGCGCCGGAGTGACCACCACCACCGCACCTCCCGGCCGCAGCACCCGCCGGAACTCGGGACCGTTCCTCGGCGCGAACACGTCCATCACCACGTCGGCCACCCCGCTGCGCAGCGGCAGCGGCCGCCACACGTCGGCCACGAACGCGCCCGCTCGCGGATGCGCCCGGGCCGCCCGGCGCACGGCGTGCTTCGAGACGTCGAACGCCACGCCCACGCCGCGGTCCACCACGTCGAGGACCGCCGCCAGGTAGTGCCCGGTGCCCGCCCCGGCGTCCACGACGACCGGCCGTGACGCGGCCGAGGCGACCTGCCCCGCCGGCGCCGTGCCGTGACATGGACGGGGACCACCGTACGCCTTCGCCGCCCCGCCGTCCGGCGGCTCGGCGAAGCTTTCCGTACGAATCTCGTTCGCCCCGCGAACGAGGGCCGCCACGCTTTCGGACAGGGCCGCACTGAGCGGGGCGAAATGCCCGGCAGCCAAGAATCCGGCACGGGCCGCGACCATTTCCGCGCTGTCGGCCGTCCCCGGGGCGCGCGACCCGACGAGCAGGCTCACATATCCCTGCCTGGCGACGTCGAAAACGTGGCCGCGAGCGCACCGCACGGCCCCTTCCCCGAGTTCCACCGGCTCGTGGCAGACGGGACAGGCGAGGTATTCGACGATGTCGGCGAGCATCCCCCCATTCTCCGCCGCCCACGGCCGCGCCCGTGACCGGAGGAGGCCCACCACACCGGGCGTGCCATGGGCCGCCTAGCCCTCCTGGACTATTCGAGGGCTGTTCTGCGCGCCGTACGCGCGGAGTGACCTGCGCAGCCGTAACAATGTTCTTCTCCGGGGCCGTCGAACCACCCGCGCCGGGTGCGGACGACGGCATGGAACGCCCATCGACGTCGCGACATCGTGTCAAGCGTGATGCAGGGCTCCTGCAATGCGATGAGGCTTCCATGGAAGCACGTACACGAGGGGGACTCCCATGAACACCAGCACCCGCTGCCCGCGCTGCCACCACGAGCTCGACGAGGGCCCGATCATGTACCGGTGCTCCCACTGCCGTCGCGCCGTCTACGCCGCCGACCTCGAGAACGAGTACGTGCCGCGCACGCCCGTCGCCGCCTGACTACGCTGGGCGGATGCCGCACCCGCCACGCACCGTCGCCGGCGCCGAGGTGACACCCCTCTGTGACGCCGTCGGCCCCCTGGGCCATGCGATCCGCCGCCCGATGGCCGAGACGTTCCCCGGAGCCGCGCTCGCCGAGGAGCCGTGGATCCTGCACTTCCACTGCTACCTCATCCGTGACCCGGCGGGCCGCGTCACGCTCGTGGACACGGGCATCGGCGCCACCGACTCGCCGGCGTCCAGTTGGGCGCCGGTGCCCGGCGCGCTGGAGGATGAGCTGGCCGCCGCCGGTGTCACGCCCGACGACGTGGACGTCGTCATCCTCACCCACCTGCACAGTGACCACGCCGGCGGCGCGGTCGCCGACGGCGGGCCGAGGTTCGGCAACGCCCGCTACGTGCTGCAGCGGGCCGACCTCGACGCCGTGCGCGGCGAGGTGCTCGACCGGGTGGTCACCCCGATCAAGGACCGGCTCCAGGTGGTCGAGGGCGACCAGGAGGTCGCGCCGGGCGTGCGCGTGCACCTGACGGCGGGCCACACCCCCGGCCACCAGATCGTCCGGGTCGGCGAGCTGGCCATCACCGGCGACCTGGTGCTCCACCCGGTGCAACTGACCGATCCGGCCATCCCCTACGTCTACGACGACGACCAGGACCGCGCCGCCGCCACCCGGGCCGAGGTGCTCGCCGGGCTGCGGGCCGAGCGCGCGATCCTCGCCACCGCCCACTTCCCCGAACCGTTCCTGCCGCTCTGACCGCCGGGCCGCGCGTCAGCGACCGGCGACGGCCGGCCGGCCGGCCAGCAGCGACGACGGCAGCGCCACGCTCGCCGTAAGCCCCCCGTACGGCGACGGCCCGAGCCTGACCTTGATGCCGTGCCGGGCTGCCAGCCTGCTCACCACGAACAGTCCGAGCCGGTCGCTCCGCGCCAGGTCGAACTCCGGCGCCTCCGCCAGCCGCGCGTTCAGCTCGTCCAGTTCGGCCCGCGTCAGCCCGAGCCCGCGGTCCTCCACCTCGACGATGATCCCGCCGCGGGTGCTCGTGGTCCGCAGGTCCACCCGGGTCTCCGGAGGCGAGAACAGCGTGGCGTTCTCCACCAGCTCGGCCACCAGGTGGGCCACGTCGGTGACGGCGCTGCCCAGCACCGCGACGGGCGGCGGTTGCAGCACCTCCACCCGCTGATACTCCTCGACCTCCGCGACGGCGGCGCGCAGCACGTCGTGGACGGGCACGGGGTTGCGCCAGCCTCGTCCCGGCGCCTGGTCCGACAGGATGAGCAGGCTCTCGGCGTGCCGGCGCATGCGGGTCGTGAGGTGGTCGAGCCGGAACAGGTCCTCCAGGACCTCTGGCTCCTCCGTCTTGTGCTCCATGGCGTCGAGCTGGAGGAGCTGGCGGTGCAGCAGCGACTGGTTGCGCCTGGCCAGGTTGACGAAGACCTGGCTGACCCCGTGGCGCAGCCGGGCCTGGTCCACCGCGGCCTCCACCGCCGTGGCCTGGACGTGGTTGAACGCCGCGACGATGTCGCGCACCTCCGTGGTGTCGGCCTTGACCTCCAGCGGCGCCACCTCTTCGGGCGAGGGAGTCTGCCCGCCGGCGCGCAGCCGCCTGACCAGGCCGGCCAGCCGCATCTCGGCGAGTTCGGTGGCGGCGTCGCGCAGACCGGCCAGCTCGTCGCCCAGGCGGCGGCGGAAACGCAGCGACAGCAGCACCGAGGCGACCACCGCGACCAGGCCCAGGCCCCCCGCCACGCCGATCTTGGTGAGGATGTTGTCGGCGGCCGGGTCCACCCGCTGCACGACGGCCTGCACCGCCTCGAACTGGTTGCGTTCGACCGCCGCCCACAGGTTGCCCGCGTCGACGGGCCAGGTGGCCGCCGCGGCGGGCAGCCCGGTGAGGACCGCCTCGCCGCGCAGGGAGTTCTCGACGGTCAGGAACTCCCGGTAGGCGGGCGAGCCGACCAGCTGCTCGTACGGCGCCCGCAGTCCGGCGTCGAGGTGCGGCAGCGCCTGCGTGTAGAGCAGCCGCCGGGTGGCCACCATGCCGATGAACGCCTCACGCTCGGTCTCGGTCGCCCGGCCCCTGGCCAGCACGACGGTGATGACGGCCCGTTCGCGCGACAGGAAGTCCTTGGCCTCGCCGAGCATGGTGACGGCCCGCGCCTTGCGGTAGAGGGACGTGTCGGGCACCAGCACCATGGCGTCGCGCATGCGGAACGTCGCGTCCACGATCTGGCTGTAGCCGTCGATCACCTCAAGCGGGGCGGGGCTCGGCCCGTCGACCTCGCGGCGGATCCGGGGCAGCTCGTCGAGCTTGCCGTACAGGGCGGTGAGCTGGGCGGCCATCTGCGGTGACACGTCGCGCTGCTGGGCCGCGAGCTGCCGGAACGTGGCCACGGTCCGGTCGGTGAGCGCGCGCTGGGTGGTGAGCCGGTCGCGGCCCCGGCCGTTGGTGAGGAACTCGACGGAGATCAGCCGCTCGCTCTGCAGCTGCACGTCCATCTGCTCGGCCGGGTTGGACAGGTTGCGTACCAGCTCGTTGATCTGGAGGAGGCGCAGGCCGTCGCCCGCGGTCAGGCTCGCGGCGAACACCCACAGCCCGACGAGGGACGTGAGCGGCACGAGCAGCAGGACCAGCAGCTTGAGCGCGATGGGACGGCCACGTGTGGGGGGCATGCGACCTCCGGAGGCATGATGAGATCGCCTCGCAGAGTACACCCCATGGGTCCAGGACTTCATGATCCGGCGCGAGGACCGGGACTGCCGCCCTCGCGCCGGATCGTTCCGCGTCGGTCTGGCCTGCGCCGCATGGGGCCGCCGCTACCGCCTGGTGTCCTCGGAGCCGCGGGAGACCAGCCGGTCGCCCGTGGCCTGCCGGGGGACGGCGTGCGGGGCCGTGGTCCGCTGTGAGGCGCGCTCACGCTCGGCGCGCTCCTCGGCGGCGGTCCGCCGGCGCTCCTCGGCCTGCTGCTGGGCCTGCTGCTCGGCGGCCCGCTCGCGTTCGAGGCGGCGCTCCAGCTCGCGCTTCTCGTCCTCCAGCCGGGCGACCTTGTGCGACGCCTCGGCCTTGGCGCTGAGCAGCCGGCGGCGTCGCCGGGCCGCGTGGCGCGAGCCCGCGACCATCAGGGCGATGCCGGCGAACAGCACCGCCGCCGTGACGGCGCCGGCCGCGAACATCTCGACGTGGTTGGGCGTGAACAGGTAGCCGAACACGTTGTACGTGGTGCTGTCCTCGGCGGCGACCCAGGCGATGGCTCCGCCGGCGAGCAGGACCAGCAGTAGTCCTAAGAAGATCATCCAACTCACCCCTTGTCGTCAGTGCGTCACTCCACTGCCCACGCTCCGGGCCGGTATGCCGCCACGACGCCTATCCGGTAGGGGTTCCAGGTCATCCCGGCGCCGCGCGCCGGCCGAGCCCGCTGTCCGGCGCCGCGATCACCGCCGGTGCGCTCGGCCTCAGCGGGACAGCGCCGCGGACCGCTCGTCGATCAGCGTGGCCAGCCGCTCCACCGGCATCGACCCGGGCGGCAGCTTCTCGCGGGCGAACCGGCCGGCCTCACGCTGAAGCACCTCGTTCACCGGGGTGGGGATGCCGTACTCGCGGCCGAGCAGGACGATCTCGCCGTTGAGGTAGTCAGCCTCGATGGAGCCGCTGCCCCGGGCCAGGCTCTGCCACGACGAGCCGCCGCCGCGCGAGACGCCGTCGATCGGCAGGACGTCGACCTGGTGGCCCCGGGCGTCGCGCTCCTCCTGCGGGGACGAGTAGGGGATGCCTGCCTCCTCCAGCACGGCGGTGCCCTCGGCCCTGGCCCGCTCGTGGAGGGTTTCGAAGCCGGGGGCGCGCTCGCAGAGCGCCTCGATCGCGTTGCCGAGGTTGCCGAGCAGCTTGCCGTACTTCCACCGCATCACGTCGGGGACGGCCGGTGCGACGAGCCCGCTCTTGGTCAGGTCGGCGGCAATCTGCCGGGCACGGTCGTCCACACCCTGGGGATAGCGGCCGACGTGCAGCATCCCGGAGTGTGGATGGCCGTAGGCGGCTACCGTGCCGGGCTCCAGGTGCAGGGCGGGCAGCCACACGCACATGCCGTACACCTCGGCGAACCTGCGCAGCGCGGTCCGTTCGTTGTCGACGCCGTTCTGCGCGCACACGACGGGCAGGTGGCCGGGCCAGGGATCGAGCGCCGTGATCGTGTCCTGCGACTTGGTGGCCAGGATCAGCACGTCGTCGTCGCCGGGCGTGACGGGGCCGTCGGCGACGGGGACGGGGAGGGTCTCGGTGGCGTGCGGGGTGACGAGCCGGAGGCCGCCGGCCCGCAACGCCTCGTAGTGGGCGCCGCGGGCGATCAGCAGCACCTCGTGTCCCCCTTGGAAGAGGCGGGCCCCGATGGTGCCGCCGACCGCTCCGGCCCCGATCACGATGTAGCGCATGACCTGAGGATGTCACCGACGGCCGCCCGGGCACGATGCCGGGTGGCGCCCTACTTGGCGAGTGCCACCTGCGTCTGCGGGGTGGCGGCTCCGCGGAAGCGCTCGCGGAAGATCGTCTTCAGCACCCGCCAGCCGTCGCGCACCGCGTGCAGGTTGCTCTCGCCGTGGATGCGGGTGCGCTCGTGGCTGGGCACCTCGCTGATGGCGAGCCCGGCCTGGGCGGCGCGGACGTTCATCAGCGTCTCGATCTCGAAACCGTCGCAGTCGAGCGCCATCGCGTCGAGGTGGCGGGCCCAGAAGGCGTTGTAGCCGTAGCACAGGTCGGTGTACCGGGTGCCGTAGAGCAGGTTGGTCAGCCCGGTCAGGACCACGTTGCCGAGGGAGCGCACCCGGCTGATGTCGTCGGAGCCGCCGCCCGGGGCGTAGCGGGAGCCCTTGGCGAAGTCGGCGCCCTCCAGCAGGGCTCGGACGAAGGAGTGGATCTCCCGGCCGTCGGTGGAGCCGTCGGCGTCGATCATGACGATGATGTCGCCGCGGGCCGCGGCGAAACCCTCGATCAGCGCGTTGCCCTTGCCGCGCCCGGTCTGCGTGACGACCCGGAGGTCGGGCCGCAGCCTGCGGGCGACGGCCACGGTGTCATCGGTGGAGTTGCCGTCGACGAGGACGACCTCGTCGATCCACGCGGGCAACGTGGCGAAGACGTGCGGCAGGTTGTCGGCTTCGTTCATCGCGGGGACGACGACAGTGACGCTGGCGGCGAACGGCTCCATGTTCATGCTCAGAAGATGACCTGCCGCACCTGCAACTGACTTGACTTCGTCTTGCAGAGATCGATGATCTATATCCGGCCGGCCGAAGCACCTGGTCAGCGAAGGTTTCGGGCGTGAGCAAGACTCCTTGACCCGGCGCGGTGAATATGGGGTCCTGGCGCAGCGGCGGCAGCCGGCCGGTGACCCGCTCCACGGCCGCGCGCGGGCCGAGCAGGCTCACGGCGTCGGACCCCGGGCCCGTCAGCCGGTCGTCACCCGCGCCTCGTCGGCGCGGGCCAGGATCTCGTCCACCGTCTCGGCGGGCGTCTGCGCGGACGTGTCGAGCCAGAGGCCGAGACGCGGGGTGTTCCGCCTGAGTGCCCGGTCCAGCTCGGCCACCGTCCAGGCGCCGTAGCCGCTCTTCGGCCGCTCCCGCTCGCGCCGCTCCACCGTGGCGGCGTCCGGCGCGAGCACGACGACCAGCAGCGGGCGGCTGCGGACCAGCCCGGCGAACCTCTCCAGCTCCGCGCCGAGCACCACGTCCTGCACGACCGGGGTGAACCCCTCCGCGAAGTAGAGGTCGGCGGTCATCGCCGCGATGCGATGGCGCAGCCGGAGCTGCCGGAGAGCCTCCTGCTCGCCCTCCGGCGTCATGGCCGCGCCGCCGTTGACGATCATGCGGCGGAACGCGTCGCCCCGGACGTGCGCGGACCGGGGCAGCCGCTCGGCCAGCGCCTGGGCGACCGTCGACTTGCCCGCCGCCATGATCCCGGTGACGAGGAAGACAGCGCGCACGACCTACCGGCCCACCAGCTTGCGCACCCGGTCGGCGCCGACGGCCAGCAGCAGCGTCGGCAGCCGCGGCCCGGTCTCGCGCCCCACGAGCAGCCGGTAGAGCAGCGCGAAGAAGGCCCGCTGCGCCGCCTTCACCTCGGGCGTCGGCCGGGCGTCGGCGGCCAGCCCGGCCCGCAGCTTCGGCACCCCGTACACCAGCGTGGTCAGGCCGTCGAGCGACCAGTGCTCGTCGAGGCCGTCGGCCAGCAGCCGCAGCGCCTCGCGCTCGTCCTCGCCGAGCGAGCCGAGCAGCTCGTCGTCGGGCGCATCGCGCACGCGGGTGCGCTGGTCGGCGGGAAGCTGCGTGTCCACCCAGCGCTGCGCACGGTCGAGCCTCGGCCGCGCCTCCTCCAGCGAGGCGACCGCGTCGAGATCGCCCAGGATGCGCAGCGTCTGCTCGGCGTCGCCGGTCGTGACGTCCACGATCGAGGCCAGCGTCCGGTACGGCAGCGCCCGCTCCGTGCCGGCGAGCGGCCCGTCGGCCGTACGGGTCGCCCGCTCGTAGGCGGCCAGCTCGGCCGGCTGGGCCGTGCCCCCGGCGACCTTGCGGCCCAGCGCGTCCCACTCGTCGTAGAGCCGGTGGATCTCCTGGTCGAAGGCCACCTTGAACGACTGGGACGGCTTGCGCCTGGCGTACAGCCAGCGCAGCACCGGCGCCTCCATGATCTCCAGGGCGTCGGCCGGGGTCGGCACGTCGCCCTTGGAGCTGCTCATCTTGGCCATCCCGGTGATGCCGACGAAGGCGTACATGGGGCCGATCGGCTGCTCGCCGCCGAACACCTCGCGCACGATCCGCTCGCCGACCACCCACGCCGAGCCCGGCGAGTGGTGGTCCACGCCCGACGGCTCGAACACCACCCCCTCGTACGCCCAGCGCATCGGCCAGTCGACCTTCCACACCAGCTTGCCGCGGTCGTGCTCGGCCAGCCGCACGGTCTCGCCGAAGCCGCAGGCGCAGGTGTAGGCCAGCTCGGTGGTGTCGTCGTCGTAGGCGGTGACCGTGGTCGAGTCGCGCTCGCACAGCTCGCAGTAGGGCCGGTAGGGGAAGTACGGCTTCGCCTGCGGGGCGTCGCCGGCCTGCTTGGTGCGGTACTGCGCGAGGACGGCGTCGATCCGCTCGCGTTCGCGCATGGCCAGCAGGATCTGCTGCCGGTAGGCGCCGGAGGTGTACTGCTCGGTCTGGCTGATGGCGCGGTAGGCGACGCCCAGCTCCCGCAGCGCGGCGGTCATCGGGGCCTTGAAGTGCTCGGCCCAGGTGCGATGGGCGCTGCCGGGCGGCGCGGGCACGGACGTCAGCGGCTTGCCGATGTGCTCCGCCCACGACGGGTCCACCCCGGCGGGCACCTTGCGGAACCGGTCGTAGTCGTCCCACGACAGCAGGTGCACGCAGTCGAGGCCGCGCCGCCGGATCTCGTCGGCCACCAGGTGCGGGGTCAGCACCTCGCGCAGGTTGCCCAGGTGGATCGGCCCGGACGGGCTCAGCCCGGACGCGCAGACGATGGGTTTGCCCGGAGCCCGGCGTTCCGCGTCGGCGATCACGTCGTCGGCGAACCTGGCGACCCAGTCCGAATCCACACTGTCTGCTGCCCTCATCGCGCCATTGTGGCGGTTCCGGAGCGCTCGGGCGAACGTGACGCCCCATCGGCCGGCCCGGCCTTGACGACGACGACGGCCACGTCGTCGCTGAGGACGTCCGACTGGAAGGCCGAGACCTCCGCGACGAGACGCGCGGCGATGCCGGCCGCGTTCTCCTCGCGGGCGGCGAGCAGCACCCGTTCCATCCGCCGCTCGCCGAACAGCTCCCGGCCGCGCTGCGCCTCGATCACGCCGTCGGTGTAGAAGACGACCGCCTCGCCCGGCAGGACGTCCACGGCGGCGTCGACCAGGTGCGGCTTCGGCAGCACGCCCAGCAGCGTCCCGGGGACGCCGATCCGGCGCGGGCCCGAGGGGGTGAGGTGCACCGGCGGCGGGTGGCCGCCCAGCGCGAGCGTCACCCGGCAGCCGTCGGCGGAGATCGCCACCTGCGCCTGGACGGCCGTGAGGAAGCGCTCGGAGCGCTGGTCGATGACGGCCTGGTTCAGCACGGCCAGCAGCGCCGACGGGGTGTTCGCGCGCGCCGAGGCGGCGCGCAGGGTGTAGCGGGCCAGGCTCGTCACCACGGCTGCCTGCACGCCCTTGCCCTCCACGTCGCCGAGGACCACGGCCCAGCCGCCGGCCGTCTCGTACACGTCGTAGAAGTCGCCGCCGACCTCGTCGCCGCGTCCGGCGGGCCGGTAGACGCCGGCCAGGTCGATGCCCGCGATGTCGGGCATGGCGGGCGGGACGAAGCTCGTCTGCAGCACCCGGGCCAGCTCGTGGGCCTCCTGCCGCGACTGCTCGGCCTCCTGCCGCGCCCGCAGCAGCTCGCGTTCGTAGCCGCGCCGGTCCGTCGCCGCGAAGACGCAGATCCACACAGCGTCGCCCTTCGTCACGGCGTTCAGCAGCGCGGGCAGCCGGCCGCCGGCCGGGCGGCGGAAGTCCACCGCGATCTCCCGCGCGGTGGACTGCAGGGCGAGCAGCGGGGCGAAGTGCGTCTCGTAGAAGATCCGGTCACCCACGACGAGCAGGTCCTGGACCCGTACGCGACCGACCAGGTCTTCGGCACGGTGCCCGGTCAGCTCGCAGAAGGTGCGGTTGGCCCGCCGCAGCGTGCCGTCGGACCCGGTGACCAGGAAACCGCACGGCGCGTCCTCGAACAGCTCCTCGAACTCGCCGGTCAGGTCCATGGGATCACAGGAACGCCCGGATCGCCGCGATCGTCTCCTCGGGGGCGCTGAGGTTGGGACAGTGGCCGGTGGCGCGCATCATCACCAGCTCGCTGCCGGGCATCGCCGCGTGGACGTAGCGGCCGACCGGCTCGGGCGCGATCACATCGTTCGCGCACTGCAGGATCAGCGCGGGGGTCTGGCATTTCGCCAGGTCGGCCCGGTTGTCGGACAGGAACGTCACCTGGGCGAACCGTCGGGCGATCTGTGGGTCGGTGCGGCAGAAGCTGTTGGTCAGCTCCTCGCCGAGCTCCGGCCGGTCGGGGTTGCCCATGATGGCCGGCGCCATCTCGCTGGACCAGCCGAGGTAGTTGCTGTCGAGGGATTCGAGCAGTTCGTCGATGTCCTGGGCGCTGAATCCGCCCGTGTAGCCGTCGTCGTCGATGTAGCGCGGTGACGGCCCGACGAGCACCAGCTTGCCGAACCTGTCCGGTTCGGCGTTGGCGGCCAGCACGCCGATCAGCGCGCTCACGGAGTGGCCGACGAAGACGACGTCGGTGAGGTCCAGTTCGTGGCAGATGTCCAGGACGTCCTGCGTGTAGCCGTCGAGCCGGGAGTAGCGCTCGGGGGAGTAGGCCGACAGGTCGGAGCGGCCCGCGCCGACGTAGTCGAAGAGCACGACCTGATGGTCCTCCTCGAAGGCCGGAGCGACCAGGCGCCACATGTTCTGGTCGCAACCGAATCCGTGGGCGAACATCATCGGCCTGCCGCCCGGTCGTCCGGAGACGTTGACGTGGTTGCGCACCCTCACAGTCATCCCCTTGAGGATATCCGGGCACTTCCCCTCAGCCGCCTCAAACAACGGGCAAGCGTCCGCAATACGCCGAAGTCGGGCAAGGGCCGACGCGCCGGCAGCACAGCCGCAGGAGGCCACGGCGACGGCCGGCGCCCACAAGGCCACCGGCACCGCCCGGAGGGCACCGGCACCGCCCGGAGGTCACCGGCGCGGCGCGCCGTCGCCGGGGTCAGGGCTTGAGCACGTAGCGACCGCGCACGCCGCCCTTGGCCATGGCCCGGTGGGCGTCGGCGACCTGGTCCAGCGGCACGACCGCGTGCACCCTGGCCGGCAGTTCACCAGACGCGGCGCGGGCGAGCAAGCCGCTCAGCCGGGGGCCGTCGGAGTGGGTCTCCACGACGGCCACAGTGATCCCCCGCTCAGCGGCCGGCACGGCGTTCGGCCGGACGCCGACGAACGCGCCGCCGTCGCGTACCAGGGCGAGACCCCGCTCCTGCAGTGCCGCACAGTCGGCGACCGCGTCCCAACCCGGCTCGGCGTGAGCGGTGAAGCCGACGCCGAGCCCGCGGACGAACTCCTCGTCCTCGGCCCTGGCCAGGCCGGTCACCTGCCAGCCGCGGTCGGGCGCGAGCGCGGCGACGTAGCCCCCGACCGCGCCCGCCGCGCCCGTCACCAGGAGCCGGTTGCCGCCGGTCGGCGCATCGCCGAGCAGGTCGAGCAACTGGGCGGCGGCCAGCCCGTTGAGCGGCACCGTCGAGGCCGCCGCCAGGTCCAGTCCGTCAGGAACGACGGAGAGATCTGCGGCCGGCACGACGAGCTGCTCGGCGTAGGTGCCGAAGTCGCGGTCGAAGCCCACCACCACGCCGGCAACCCGGGTGCCGACCGTCATGGGCACGCCGGGGCCGGCGGCGAGGACGGTGCCGGCGAACTCCCAGCCCAGGCCGGTGCGCTCCGGCTGGTCGATCAACCCCGCGGCGTGGAAGAAGCCGCCCGCGACCCCGAGGTCGACGGGATTGACCGGTGCGGCGGCGATCCCGACCCGGACCTCGCCGGGCCCGGGCTCGACGACGGGAACCTCGATGACCTCGATCGAGTCAGGCCCGCTCGGGGTGCGGACAACGGCCGTTCGGAAGGTGGCGGGACGGGAGGTGGCGACGTTCACGGTTTCGCTCCTTGGGGCTTGTGCTCGGCGGTTGCCTTGCACCACTGTGGGACCGGTAACTCCCCAACAGGAAGTAGGCACTTCGGAGTGCGTAGGTAACCTCTCGGTAGGAAGGAGCGGTCGATGCCGACGACGACGGCGGCCCAGAAGCGGGCACAGGCGCGGGCGGATTACGACGCGTTCCTGGCGGGCTGCCCCAGCCGGCAGCTACTCGCCCGGATCTCCGACAAGTGGATCGCGCTGATCCTGGCCGCCCTCGGCGGCGACGGCCCGCATCCCTCCGGGGCCGAGAGCGCCGTCGAGCCGCGGGCGATGCGCTACTCCGAGTTGTCCCGCCGGCTGGCCGGGGTCAGCCAGAAGATGCTCACCCAGACGCTGCGCTCCCTCGAACGCGACGGCCTGGTCACCCGCACCGTGACGCCGACCGTGCCCGTCACCGTCAGCTACGAGCTGACAGACCTCGGTCTCTCGCTCCACCACCTGATGCGCGGCGTCAAGGAGTGGGCCGAGACGCACATGAACGAAGTGCTCGCCAACCGCGAGGAGTACGACACCCGCACCGCCTGAACACCGGCGACCAGCGCCGGCCCGGGAAAACCCGACCCGCCTCTCAACTCCCGCCGTGCGGCGGACGAGGGTCGGCGCGTACGTGCAGACGCAACCCCTGCAGGCCGAACAGGATGAGAAGCTCGACCGCGCCGCCATCGGCGCTGCCCAGCCAGTGCGGCAGGGACGTGTCGAACTCGGCCGCCTCACCGGGCGGCAACGTCAGGTCACGCTCGCCGAGTACGAGTCGCAACCGGCCGTTGAGCACGTACAGCCATTCGAAGCCTTCGTGCGTCTGCGGGGTCGGTTCGAGCGGTTGCGGCCGGGCGGGGATGATCATCTTGAACGCGTGCACCCCGCCCGGCCGCCGGGACAGGGGTATGAAGGTCATCCCGAACCGTTCGATCGGCTTGAGGTGTATGCGGGGGTCGCCGGTGCGCGGCGCTCCGACGAGATCGTCCAGCGGCACGTCGTAGGTGCGGGCCAGCGGCAGCAGCAGCTCCAGGGTCGCCCGGCGCTGCCCGCTCTCCAGCCGGGACAGGGTGCTCTCCGACACGCCGGTCGTCGCCGCGAGCGCGGCGAGGGTGATGCCGCGGTCGCGGCGCAGCGCGCGAAGTCGTGGCCCCACCGCGTCGAGCACGTCGTCCGTTTCGCGATCCACACGTCCATCTTGCCAGAACAGCAAGATTCTGTGCCAGATTGTGCGGCCGCTGGCAAGACTGGGCGCACACCGGCAGAAGGAGCCCCGATGAGCACCACTGATGCGGTCACGTTCTGGGACGACGTCTACGCGGCCCGACCGGCGACCATCGACCCGCAGCCGAACGCGCGCCTCACCGAGACGACGACGAGCCTGCCGCCCGGCCACGCGTTGGACCTCGGATGCGGCGACGGCGGCGACGCGCTGTGGCTCGCCGGCCAGGGGTGGCACGTCACCGCCGTCGACATCTCGGCCGTGGCGGTCGGGCGGCTCGCCGCCCTCGCCCGGTCACGCGGCCTGGACGACCGCGTCGTCGCCGTGCGCCACGACCTGCACGAGTCCTTCCCGCAGGGCATGTTCGACCTGATCTGCGCCCACTACCTGCACACCCCCCACGACCTGGACAGGACAGCCGTCCTGCGCTCCGCCGCGCGCGCACTGCGCCCGGGCGGGCGGCTGCTGGTCGTGGACCACGGCTCGACCGCGCCGTGGTCGTGGAACCAGGACCCCGGCGTCCGGTATCCGAGCCCACGGGAGGTCGCCACGGGAATCGACCTGGACCCGGCGGCCTGGACGGTCGAGCGGGCCGACACGCCCCGCCGGAACGCGACCGGGCCGGGCGGGCGCACCGCCGAGGTCACCGACCACGTCCTCCTCATCCGGCGCACCGCCTGACCGGTGCTCAGCCGCCCAGGTGCGCGCCGCCGTTGACGTGGACGACCTGGCCGGTGATGTGCCCGGCTTCGGGGGAGGCCAGGAACGCGATGGTGGCGGCGACGTCGGTCACCCGCCCGGCGCGTCCCGTGGCGGTCTGGCTGATCAGCGTGGCGCGGCGCTCCGAGGTGAGCGCGTCGCCGAAGAACTCGGTCTCCTCGACCAGCCCGGGCGCCACCACGTTGGCGGTGACGCCGCGTCCGCCCACCTGGAACGCCAGTTCGGCGTTCCACGCGACGACCCCCGCCTTGGCGGCGCCGTAGCCCGCGGCGCCCGTGGCGGCGGCGATCGACCCGAGCGTGATGACCCGTCCGCCGTCGGCGAACCGCGGCGTGAGCGCCGTCGTCACCAGTACGGCGCTGACCAGGTTGGCCTCCAGGTTCGCCAGCCACGCGTCCCGGACCCCGGTCAGGGTCTGGGGAGGGGGACCGGTGAGATCGGGGTTGCCTCCCGCGTTGTTGACCAGGACGTCGACCCGTTCGGGGAGACTCGCCAGCGCGGCCTCGATCTCGTCGGGGTCCGTGGCGTCGAACGGGACGGCGCGGACCTGCGGTCCCAGATCGGCCGCCGCGGCGTCCAGGACGTCCTTGCGGCGGCCGGTGATGACCACCTCCAGGCCGTCGGCGGCCAGGGCGGCCGCGGTGGCCCGTCCGATCCCGGTTCCGCCGCCGGTGACCACAGCCGTGCGCGTCATGTTGCCTCCTTGTTTAGGCCTCAACATCTCTTCGTAGACTAGGTACTGTGACAAACCATGGCAAACCGGATGCCGTTGACGAGATCCAACTGGCCTGGGCTCGCGAGCGCCCCGGCACCCCCGCCGAGTCGATCGGGATCATCACGCGGGTGTGGCGGGCCGCCAAGCTGCTCGGCGACGAACGCCGTCGCACGCTGGCGCGGCTCGCCATCGACGGCGCCACCCTCGACCTGCTGTCCACGCTGCGGCGCAACGGCCGCCCGTACACCATGACGCCGGCCGAGCTGCGCGCGTCGTGCCTGGTGACGGCGGGTGCCATCAGCCAGCGCGTCGCCCGCGCCGAGCAGGCGGGGCTGGTGAGCACCACGCGAGGGCCGCGCGGACGCACCCGAACGGTGTCCCTGTCCGAAGCCGGGCACCGGCTCGTCGAGGACACCGTCGACGCCCTGCTGACCTACGAGAACTCCCTCGTCGACCACCTCGGCGAGCGCGAACGCGAGGAACTGACCGCCCTGCTCCGCAAACTGCTGGACGGCCTGGTCGAACGGCTCGGCGCCGAGGAACGCCCCGGCCAGGTGGGCGACGAAGACCACGGCTGACGGCGCGCCGCCGGTCACAGCACCACGGGCCGCCCATGGTCCCGGCCAGGCACCACCTCCCACCGTCGGCCAGAGGCCGGACGGGGCAGCAGGAGCATGAACGGCGCGTTCCTTTGGGCGCTTCGGTACGTTTGGCCGCATGTCGCTCGCCAACACCGCAGCGCCCGGGACGAGCCTGCCGGGCAGCCGCAGGCTCGCCTGGCTGGACGCGCTACGCGGCGTCGGCGCGCTCGCCGTCGTGGGCGAGCACCTGTTCACCTGGGCCATGCCCTGGCTCAGGCCCACGCAGGTCAACCTCGGCATGGCCGGCGTGCTCGTGTTCTTCCTCGTGAGCGGATACATCATCCCCACCTCGCTGGAGCGCGGCGGCGACGTGCGGGCGTTCTGGATCGGCCGGTTCTTCCGGCTCTACCCGCTCTATCTCGCCGTCCTGGCGTTGGTCCTGGCCTTGTCCTGGTGGATCCCCGTACGTCAGGAGGTGCCTCGGGACCCGTACGCGGCGGCGGCGCACGCCACGATGCTGCTGGACGTGGTCGGCGTCGGCGGCGTCCTCAACACCATGTGGACGCTGTCGTACGAGATGACCTTCTACCTGATGGTCGCCGCCCTGTTCGCCGGCGGCGTCCGGGCGGGCCGCGGCCTGATCGCGGTGCTGTTCGGCCTGGCCGCCCTCGTCGCCGGCGTCACCCTGTCCTCGGCGCCGCTGTCGGGCGGGTGGCCGGCGTGGGTCTCGCTCGTGGTGCTCGCCGCCGGTCTGGCCTGCGTGCTCGCGGGATGGTCGCGTACGCTCGCCTGCTTCGTGCTGGGTGTGATGGCGCTCGCGTTGCTCTTCCTGAGCAGCCGGGTGCCGTGGTTCGGGCTGGCGATGTCGGCGGTGATGTTCGCCGGGACCGCGATCCACCGGTGGGAGCGAGGCTCCGGCTCCTTGTGGCCCGTGGCTCTCACCGGACTGCTCGTGGCGCTCGCTCCGGTGTGGGCGATCAGCGCGGGCTGGTGGTGGGTGCAGCCCGCCGTGTGGATCAGCACGATCGTCCTCGCGGCCGCAACCTTCGCCGCCGGCATGGCCCTGCGCGACCGGCGCGTGCCGCCTCCCCTCACCTGGCTCGGGCGGATCAGCTACTCGCTCTATCTCGTGCACCTGCCGATCCTCCTGGTGATGATGCAGGTGCTGGGCGAGCGCCGCTGGTCGCCGCTGCCTCACCAGATCGGCACCAGCGTGGCCGTCCTGCTCGTGGTCCTGCCGGTGAGCTGGCTCACCTATCGCTTCATCGAACGGCCGACGCACGCGCTCGGCCGGCGCCTGGCCGGCAGGAGTTGAGCTCCGGCCGGTGGGAGCGGCCACGTCACCGTCGAAGCCAGCCGGGTTCTCACTCTGTTGCGAGCATCCCTTGACGATGGGTAGCGTTCTCGGTCCGCATGGGTCATTGTCGGCGGGACGCCTGTGTCAGAGGGCTCTGCCACGATGTCGGCTATGACCACGTTCATGGCCGACCTGTCCTGGATTTGTGATAGCTATGAGGATGGCGGATTCGACTTCACCTACGTTCGCGGCCTCACCCCAGCCCAGCTGATCACCCGGCTCGGTGGGCGGCCGGAGACGTTCGTCCGGGGTGATCATTACGGTCCACCTTCCGGAATCCGCAGCGAACCCGGCATGCGTATCGGTGTAACGACGATCGGCGACTGGACGTTCGTCATCGGTGACGGACGGTTCGGCCACACAGCCGATATCCTCATGCCGCTGTCCGACGGCACCCGGGTGATCTCCCAAACACTCCTCGGGATCAAGGCCATCGATTACTTTTTCTGGATCGAGAACCGGGAGATCCGGTTCTATTTCATAGCGCAGGAGGGGTATCCGGAGCAGAAGGAGTGGCCAGATGAGCTCGCAGAGACGCTGACCCTGATCGACTCGCTCTATCCTCCGATGACCTACCCCGGAGAAGGCCCCTCGTTCGTTCTGTCGGAACAGCTGACCGGGATTCGGCTGACCAAGGAAGTGGTCACCGGGGCTTCCTATCTGTGGGGCGTGATCCCCAAGCCTCACTCCTACGACTGCCCCGATCCCTGGAACGGCGACTATCCCGTCTCCCGCATGGGTGGGCCTATAGGCGGGCGAAAAGACCAGAATAGACAGAGGTAGCAAACAGGTACAAAACTCTGTGCTGAGGGTGGGGAAGGTGCAGCATGGCCCGGCCGAGGCCGCGCCGCTGGTGGTCGGGGTGGACCGCGATTGTGTCAATGGTGGCCAGGTCGTGGCCTACCTCAACGTCCATGATGGCGATGATGTGGCCGTGGTGGTCAGCTACGAGTTCGAGCCTGGAGATGTCCGGCTCGGCCGTACGGACGTCGTCGAAATAGGCGGTGCTCAGGAAGGACAGGGCCCTGCAGCGGAACCACGAGGGTTCAGCGGCGGCGCTGCAGGCGCGGACGACGTAGGACAAGGTCGTGATCCTCAAGGAAGGTGTCGGGTTGGGTGAGGTCGCGACGTTGACACATTATGGGGCTGAGTGTGGTGGGCTGCCGGGGCTCCTGCAACTGGGTATCCCGGCTGGTGGAGCCGGCTCCCAGAAGGAGCCGGCTGCTGACCGGTGCCTACCTTCTTGACAAGAGAAAGGCGGAGTCGGTCCAGTCGAGACTAGCGGGCAGTGTCATTGGGCTTGGCTGGGCGGCGGACTTCGTCAAGCGAGTAGACGCCAGCGAACGGCTGTGTATCGCCGAGGACGTAGATCACTCCAGCCCACGAGCCGGCCGGATGCTGCCACCTCTCCAGCAGGTCACCCGGACGCCAGCCGTTCTTGGTCCGGACTTCCCAGCCGAAGACTGGGACGGCCTCTGCCACGCAGCAGGGGCACGGGGAGAAGCGCTGTGTTGAACTGACCGGAATCGGGGTGGGGATTGTCGGGTGACCGCACAGCTCAGCCAGGTCCAGCGTGGCCTTGAGGACTTCGCAGGCGGGGCTGTCGTGGTAGCAAGCGCCGCGCCGGCGCTCGCCCTCGACGATGGAGGGCAGCGAGTTGTGCGGGCAGAGGTCTGGGTCGTCGGAGTAGCTCCGGTAGGGGGTGAACTGTTCCTTCTCGGGGTTGCGCGGCTTCTGGGCGTCGAATCCGCGAGTGAATCGTCCGGGCATCGTCCCCGCTCTCGTAGGCTGCGATGAGATCAAGGCAGTTGCTGCTTCACAGCATCGCGCGCGGGGCCGACAGTTTGATCACTGCCGATTGAGCCTCTGGCGAACGAGGACGGCACCTGAACGGAGAAAGCTCAGGTGCCGCAGTCCCCCTGGCGGCCGCTACACCCGACAACAGGCAGAAGCAGTGCTTCAGGCCGCAGGGCCGTCCGAACTCCACGCGTACGTGGTGATCGGCCTCACCGCGGGTGTCCGCACCGAGGAAGCCCGGACGCTTCGCTGGGATCACGTCGTCATCTGGATCCCGAGCCTCAAGAAGTGGCAGCCGGTGACCGAGGTGTGATTCAAGCACAAGAGGTTCGCCATCTACGTGTGGCGCGCCGACCGAGTAGGAGGTGACACCAAGACCCGTAAGTCACGGCGCACGCTGGAACTGCCCATGCTCGCCGCTCACAGCCTCAAGCAGCACCACGCACGCCAAGCCGCCCAGATGCTCAAGGTCGGCAAGGCAAGGCAAGATCACAACCTGGTGTTCTGCGCGAGCGTCGGCACCCCGCTGGACGCGGCGAACGCACGACGGGCGTTCCGGCAGATCACCAAGAACGTGGGATCGGAACCGACTGGACGCCCCGCGAACTGCGTCACTCGTTTGTCTCCATCGTGAGTGACCAGGGCGTACCCATCGAGACGATCGCCGATCTCGTCGGGCACGCGGGCACCAGCGTCACGGAAGCGGTCTACCGGCACCAGCTCAAGCCGGTGATCACCAAGGGCGCCCACACCATGAACCCGATCTTCGGCGACAAGCCGACGGGTTGAGTCCGAGTGAGATGGCTCCCCGATTGGCTCCCGTCAACTTCCAGAAACGGAAAAGGGCCCGACCCGCTGAGCGGATCAAGCCCTCTACCTGGCCAAACTGTGTCGGGGTGGCGGGATTTGAACCCACGACCTCTTCGTCCCGAACGAAGCGCGCTGCCAAGCTGCGCTACACCCCGGTGCACGCCGTCTTGCTCGTGCTTGGGAAAGTCTAGCGGACTTCGGGCGTGCTCGTACCCCTCAGCGCCGCGGAACGAGGGTCAGCAGTGAGGCTTCGGGGAAACAGGCGAAGCGGGCCGGGGCGTACGGCGAGGTGCCGAGGCCGGCGGAGACGTGCAGCCAGGCCGAGTCGTGGCGGCTCAGGCCCTTGACGCGGGCCCGGTCGATGCCGCAGTTGGTCACCAGGGCGCCGTAGAAGGGGACGCAGAGCTGGCCGCCGTGGGTGTGGCCGGCGAGCAGCAGTTCGTAGCCGTCGGCCGCGAATCGGGTCATGTTGCGCGGCTCCGGCGAGTGCATCACCCCGAGCCGCAGGTCGGCCTCGGCCGGAGCGGGGCCGGCCACCAGGTCGTAGCGGTCGCGGTCGATGTGGGAGTCGTGGATGCCCGCCACCGCCACGTCGAGGTCGCCGACCTTGATCCGGGCCGTGGTGTTGTTCATGTCGAGCCACCCCTCGGCCGCCATGCCCGCGCCCAGCTCCTCCCAGGGCAGGGAGGGGACGTGCTGGCGCCGGTCGTTCTTGGACGTGCGCCACAGGTAGCGGACGGGGTTCTTCGGCTTGGGGGCGTAGAGGTCGTTGGAGCCGTAGACGAACAGGCCGGGGCGCGACAGCAGCGGCTCCAGCGCGTGCAGCAGCGCCGGGACCGCCTCGGGGTGGGCGATCGAGTCGCCGGTGTTGACGACCAGGTCGGGCTCCAGCGAGCCGAGCGAGCGCACCCAGTTGATCAGCATGCTGCGGCGCGGTGTCAGATGCAGGTCGGACAGGTGGAGGATGCGTACGGGGCGTCTGCCGCGCGGCAGGACCGGCACGTCGAACCGGCGCAGCCGGAACCAGTTGCGCTCGACGACCGAGGCGTAACCGAGCCCGGCGAGACCCAGGCCCAGCATGGACAGTGGCACTGCGACGGCTTTCCTCACGTACTCATGATGCCCGACCGTGGACACGGGCGGCCCGCCCAGACGGCAAGATGGACGGCATGAGCGCATTGAAGGACAAGCTGAAGGCCGACCTCACGGCCTCGCTGAAGAGCCGCGACGAGCTACGTCTGCGGACGATTCGGATGGCCCTGGCGGCGGTGAACGTCGAGGAGGTCGCCGGCAAGGAGGCCAGGGAGCTCTCCGACGACGAGATCGTCAAGGTGCTGACCAAGGAGGCCAAGAAGCGGCGCGAGGCCGCCGAGGCGTTCCGTGGCGCGGGCCGCACCGAGCAGGCCGAGGCCGAGCTGGCCGAGCAGGCCGTGCTGGAGGAGTACCTCCCGGCCCAGCTCTCGGACGAGGAGCTGGGCAGGCTGGTGGACGAGGCCGTCGCCGAGACGGGCGCCTCGGGCCCGCAGGCGATGGGCCAGGTGATGAAGGCGGTCAACCCGAAGGTCGCCGGGCGGGCCGAGGGCGGCCGGGTGGCGGCGGCCGTCCGTGCGCGCCTGTCGGGCTGAGCCTCTCCGCGCTGAGCCTCTCCGGGCTGAGCTTCCCCGGGCTGAGCTTCCCCGGGCTGAGCCTCTGTGAGCCTCTCCGGGCTGAGCCTGTAGCCGCCGGGCCGGTGGAGCCCACCGCCGGTGGGCCTGAAACGCAGGAGGCCTCCGCCGGTGGCGGAGGCCTCTCTCGGTGAGCCGGTCACGACCCGCGGGAGCCGGTCAGGGCTCGCGACGGGTCAGTCGCGGCGGTCCCACGGGTTGTCCTGGCCGGGCCGGTCGGCACCGCGCCCGCCGTCACGCCCACCGTCACGCCCACCGTCACGCCCACCGTCACGCCCGCCGTCACGCCCACCGTCACGCGGCCGTTCGACGTCCTCCGGCCGGTCGAACTGGTCGTCGAACTGGTCGAGCTGGTCCACGATCTCCGGCTCACCGTCGCCCCTGGGCTCCTCCTGCTTGCGCTTGGGGGCGCAGCCCGAGCCGCAGCCGCCGAACCGCGACTGGTCGACCGGCGTGAACTCGGCCGCCTCGACGCCCTTCAGCGCCCCCAGCATGGCGTCCTTCCAGATGCGGCCGGAGATCGACGCGCCGTACACGTAGCCGTAGTAGCGCCCGCCGATCGTGACGCCGATCAGCTTGTGGCTGAACGCGCCGCGCGGGTCGCCCAGGCTGACCGCGCTGGCCAGGTTGGGCGTGTAGCCGGCGAACCAGGCGGCCGTGTAGTCGTCGGTGGTGCCGGTCTTGCCCGCGGCGTCGCGGCCGATGCCGCCGACCTCCCGCATCGTGCCCTTGGTGAACACGCCGGACAGGATGGCGCTGACCGCGTCGGCCACCTCGGGGTCCATGGCCTTCGAGCACTGGGGCTTGAACTGCTTGGCCTTGCCGTCGCGGTCGGTGTACTGGGTGATCGCCATGGGCTTGCAGTACTGGCCGCGCGAGGCGAAGACGGCGTAGGAGTTGGCCACGGTGACCGGGTCGACCTCGTTGATGCCGAGCGTGAACGTCTCGTACTCGCCGAGCGGCTTGCCGTCGGCCCGCTTGACGCCGAGCCGCTTGGTCAGCTCCACGACCTTGCACAGCCCGACGCGCTCCTCCAGCTTCATGAAGAACGTGTTGACCGAGCCCCAGGTGCCCGTCTGCAGCGTCTTGAAGCCGCCGCCGCCCTCGCTGGAGTTGCGCACCGGGTGCTTGGGGTCACCGACCCGGTTGCCCTTGCAGTCGCGGAAGGCGTTGTAGCTGGGCGCGTAGTAGGTGGAGCCGGTCGAGAGGCCGTCGCCCAGCTTGAAGCCGTTCTCCAGCGCCGCGGCCAGGGTGTAGGCCTTGGCGGTCGAGCCCTGCTGGAAACCGACGCCGCCGCCGTGCTTGGCGTCGGCGACGATGTTGTAGCTCATCTCGTTCTTCTTCTTGCTGCGGCCGAACTCGCGGGAGGCGGCCATCGCCTTGATCTCGCCGGTGCCCGGCACGACCATGGCCTGGGCGGCGACGGGCTTGTCCTTGGTGCTGACGTACTTCCTGATCGCCTTCTCGGCGGCCGCCTGCATCTTGGGGTCGATCGTGGTCTTGATGTCCAGGCCGCCGCGCTGCAGGAGCCTCTGCCGTTCCTTCGGGGTCTTGCCGAAGCTCTCGTTGTTGAGGATCTCGTGCTGGACGTAGAGGCAGAAGTACGGGTAGTCGCTCTCCTCGCAGCCGCCGCGGACCTCCGTGTCCTTCCAGCCGAGCTTCTTGGTCTTGGCCTCGGCCGCCTCCTGCGGGGTGATCTTGCCCAGTTCGGCCATCCGGTCGAGCACGGTGTTGCGCCGTTCGACCAGGGCCTGCTGGGCCTTCCTGCCGCGGTTGGGGTCGGTCCGGTCGGGGTTCTGGACGGCTCCGGCGAGGGTGGCGGCCTGCACGAGGTTGAGCTCGGCGGCGGGCTTGCCGAAGAAACGCTTGGCCGCGGCCTGGATGCCGTGGGCGCCGGCGCCGAAGTAGGCGATGTTGAGATACTTCTCCAGGATCTGGTCCTTGGAGTACTTGTCCTCGACCGCCATGGCGTGGCGCAGCTCCTTGAGCTTGCGCGCCACCGTCGGCGCCTGTGCCGCCTGCACCTCCTCGGGGGTCTCGGCGGCGTTGATCAGCACCTGCTTGACGTACTGCTGCGTGATCGACGAGCCGCCCTGGGCCACGCCGCCGGCGGTCATGTTCTTGACCAGGGCGCGGGCCGTGCCCTCGATGTCGATCGGGCCGTGCTCGTAGAAGCGGAAGTCCTCGATCGAGATCAGCGCCGTGCGCATGATGGGCGCGACCTTGTCGAGCGCCACGGACTCGCGGTTTTCGTAGTAGAACCGCGCGATCTGCTTGCCCTTGGCGTCGCGCAGCAGGGTGCGCTCGGAGAGCGGCGGCTCGTCGAGCGGCTCCGGCTTCAGATTGAGCTGTTCCATCCCGCTCTTGGCGGCGACGCCGGCGCCGCCGACGGCGGGCAACGCCACGGCGGCCGTGAGGACGCCTGCCGCCGCTCCGGCGGCGATCAGGCGCACGACGTTCACGAACGGAGAGGAACGATCTTTACCCTGAGCTTGCACAGCACCAAGGGTACGTCGAAAGAGTGGCCTTATCGGTAACCGGGCCCCATTTCGCCTTGACTGGTAGGGGTGACTAGTCATTCCCGGTCAACACTGGCGCGAGAAATTGGTCCTCTGGGGTCTGTCGGCCCGAACGTCTCGTTGCGTACGTTCTCCCTGCGGCAACTGAATACGGAGGCTCGGCGCCCGCGCCCGTCGGCCCCAAATGACGACTGACCACCTAAGGGGAGTGGGGTCGAAAAATGTGGATCACGGATTGGACCTCCCGTGCCGCCTGTCGAGGTGCGGACCCAGACGCACTGTTCGTCCAGGGGGCCGCTCAGAACAGGGCAAAGCTGATCTGCCGAGGATGCCCGGTCCGTACCGAATGCCTCGCCGATGCGCTGGACAACCGCATCGAGTTCGGGGTGTGGGGCGGTATGACCGAACGCGAGCGCCGGGCGCTGCTGAGGCGGCGGCCGGACGTGGACTCGTGGCGCGACCTGCTCGAGTCCGCCAAGGAAGAGTACGAACGCACCAATGAGCTGATCGCGGGCTGACCGGCCCGCGAGTACGGCCGGCGTACCACGCCGGCCGTACTCATGCGCTCGCCAGGAGCTCCCCGATCCGGCGCAGACCCGTCAGGTCGTGGACGTCCTCGGACATGGCGCGGACCTGGACGACCGGGACCGTCGGGTGCGCGGAGACGAAGTGCTCCTGCTCCCGGTGCTCGCGAGCGGCGAGCTGCATCCTGCCGGTGTGTAGCCGCAGCACGGCAGTGGTCAGCTCGTGCTCGCCCCGCGACTCCAGGTCCTCCGCCGCCGCGGCGCTCCGGGCCGCGGACAGCCGCGGCGCGGGCGACTCGTGCACCCGGTTGACCACCAGGCCGGCGAGGGGCATCCGCTCCTCGGCCAGCCGCTCGACGAAGTAGGACGCCTCGCGCATCGCGTCGCGTTCGGGCACGGCCACGACGACGAACGCGGTGCCGGGCGCCTGCAACAGCTTGTACGTCATCTCGGCGCGCTGCCTGAATCCGCCGAAGACGGCGTCCAGCGCGGAGACGAAGGTCTGCAGGTCCTTGAGCACCTGCGCGCCGAGCAGCTTCGTCATCGCCCCCGCCACCAGCCCGAACCCGGCGTTGAGCAGCCGGAACGCGCTGCGCCCGCCCGCCTTGGCCGGAGCGGTCAGCAGGCGGATGAACTTGCCGTCGAGAAACCTGCCGAGCCGTTCGGGCGCGTCGAGGAAGTCGAGCGCCGACCGCGACGGCGGCGTGTCGACCACGATGAGGTCCCACTCGTCGGAGCGGCGGAGCTGGCCCAGCTTCTCCATGGCCATGTACTCCTGCGTGCCGGCGAAGCTGGACGACAGCGACTGGTAGAAGGGGTTCGACAGGATCTGCCGGGCCCGTTCGGGGTCGGCGTGCGCCTCGATGATCTCGTCGAACGTGCGCTTCATGTCGAGCATCATGGCGAAGAGCTGTCCGCCGCTCTCGTGCGAGCTGACCAGGCGCGGCGTGTTGTCCAGCTCCGTCAGGCCCATCGACTGCGCGAGCCGCCTGGCCGGGTCCACGGTCAGCACGACCGCGCACCTGCCGCGTTCGGCGGCGCGCAGCCCGAGCGCGGCGGCCGTCGTGGTCTTGCCCACGCCGCCGGCGCCGCAGCAGACGATGATCCGGGTGCCCCTGTCGTCGATGATCGCGTCGAGGTCGAGGCGGGCGGGCTCTTTCACGCTGCTCCCTGGGTGCGGATGCTCTCGGCCAGCTCGTACAGGCCGGCCAGGTCGACGCCGTCGGCCAGCAGCGGCAGTTCGTAGCGCGGCAGCGACGCCTGCTCCAGCGCCTCGCGCTCGCCGTGCTCGATCTCGGTCCGGCGGGCGTGCTCGACGACCTCCTCGGCCAGCGCCTCGGCCACCGCGGCGGCGTCGGCGCCGTCGGCCAGCCCGGCCGCCTTCAGCCCGAGCGCCAGCTCCTCCACGTCGAAGCGGCCTTTGACAGCGGAGTCAAGAGCGGCCTGCGGGAGCTGCGACTCGCGCACCATGTTGATGAAGACGCCGCCGGGCGGCAGGTCCGCCTCGCGCAATTCGGCGATGCCGTCGATCGTTTCCTGAACCGGCATCTCCTCCAGCACCGTGACGAAGTGCACCGCCGTCTCCGGCGACTTCACCACGCCGCTCACCAGGTCGGAATGGTGTTTGATCGGCCCGACCTTGGCCAGGCCGGCCACTTCCTGGGTGACGTTGAGGAAGCGGGTGATGCGGCCGGTCGGCGGGGCGTCGAGCACGACCGCGTCGTAGACCCGCCTGCCGTCCTTGCCGCGCCGGCGCACGGCCTCGGTCGTCTTGCCCGTGACGAGCACGTCGCGGAAGCCGGGGGCGACCGTGGTGGCGAAGTCGACGACCCCCATCTTGGTCAGCGCCCGTCCGGCGCGGCGCATCCCGTAGAACATCTCCATGTACTCGAGCATGGCCTCCTCGGGATCGACGGCCAGCGCGTAGACGTCGCCCCCCGACGGCGCCACGGCGATCTTGCGCTCCTCGTACGGCAGGGGCGGCAGGTCGAAGATCTGCGCGATGCCCTGCCTGCCCTCGACCTCCACCAGCAGCACCTTGCGGCCGCCCGCGGCGAGCGCGAGGGCGAGCGCGGCGGCCACCGTGGTCTTGCCGGTGCCGCCCTTGCCGGTGACGACGTGCAACCGCACGCCGTCCCAATCGGTGTCCCGAGACTCCACGTTTTCGAGGCTACCGAACGGTCACTTGCGGCAGGCCGACGCCTGCCCTTTGACATTGCTCACACTACGCTGAGCCCCATGAAGAAATGGGAGTACCTCACGGCTCCGGTGTTGATCCACAACACCAAGATGATTCTCGACAACTTCGGCGCCGACGGCTGGGAGCTGGTCCAGATCCTGCAGGGCGCCACGCCCGAGCAGCTGGTCGCCTACTTCAAGAGGGAGAAGCAGTGACCCCCGAGCAGAAGCTCGCCGACCTCGGCCTGACCCTGCCCGAGGTGGTGCCGCCGCTGGCCGCCTACGTGCCGGCCGTGCGCACCGGCGACCTCGTCTACACCTCCGGCCAGGTCCCCATGGTGGACGGCAAGCCGGCGCGCACCGGCAAGCTCGGCGCGGAGCTGACGGCCGACGAGGGCAAGGAGATGGCCCGCATCTGCGCGCTGAACGCGCTGGCGGTGCTGAAGTCGGAGCTCGGCGACCTCGGGCGGGTCGTCCGGGTCGTCAAGGCCGTCGTGTTCGTCGCCAGCGCCCCCGACTTCACCGGGCACCCGCAGGTCGCCAACGGCGCCAGCGAGCTGCTGGGCGAGGTGTTCGGCGAGGCGGGCAGGCACGCGCGCAGCGCGGTCGGCGTGGCCGCCCTGCCGCTGGACTCCCCGGTCGAGGTGGAGCTCATCGTCGAGGTGTCCTGACCGGCGGCCGGGTCCCGACCGCAGCCGGGTCCTGACCGGCTCCCATCCGCAGACGGAGGTCATGTGACTGGTCTTCCGCTCCCGGGCGAGCTCGGGGAGCACGCGAGGCGGGTCCTCGACGGCAGGGCTCAGCCGGTGCCCGCGCGCGACGCCGCCACGGTGGTGATCCTGCGCGCGGGACCGGCCGGCGGGACGCAGGCCTACCTGCTGCGGCGCAGCGCCACCATGGCCTTCGCCGCGGGCGCGTACGTCTTCCCCGGCGGCTCGGTGGACCCCCGCGACGCCGACCAGGCCGTGGCCTGGGCCGGCCCGTCGCCGGCGGAGTGGGCCGAGGTCCTCGGCGCCGGCGAGGCGGTCGCCCGCGGGCTGGTGTGCGCGGCCGTGCGGGAGACGTTCGAGGAGAGCGGGGTGCTGCTCGCCGGGCCGGACACCGGTTCGGTCGTCGCCGACACCACCGGAGCCGACTGGGAGGCCGACCGGGTCGCGCTCATCGACCGCAGCCTGGCCTTCGCCGACTTCCTGGCCCGGCGCGGGCTGGTGCTCCGGTCCGACCTGCTCAAACCGTGGGCCCACTGGATCACCCCGGAGATCGAGACGAGGCGTTTCGACACGAGGTTCTTCGTCGCCGTGCTGCCGGAGGGGCAGCGCACCCGTGACGTCGGCGGAGAGGCTGACCACGTCGTCTGGCGCCGGCCCGCCGAGGCGCTGGAGCTGGCCCGGGAGGGCTCGATCTTCCTCATGCCGCCCACCTACCGGACGCTGGCCGAGCTGGCCGGCTACGACGACGTCGGCGCGGTGCTCGCGGCCCGGCGGGAGATCGTCGCGACGATGCCCGCGGTCGTGGAGGTCGCCGGCGAGCTGCGGCTGGTGATCCCGTGAGCGGCCTGCGGATCCCGGCCGGCGGCGGGCCCGACGGCGCGCGCACCGCGCACGCCGAGAACGTCCTGGCCCCCAACCCGTCGCCGATGACCCTCGACGGCACCAACACCTGGATCATCGGCACCCACGACGCCGTCGTCGTCGATCCCGGCCCCGACGACGAACGCCACCTGCGCAGGCTCGCCGGCCGCCTCGACGGGCGGCGGGTCACCCAGATCCTGCTCACCCACGGCCACCACGACCACAGCGGCGGCGCCCGGCGCTTCGCCGAGCTGGTCGGCGCGCCCGTCCGGGCGCTCGACCCGCGTCACCGGCTGGGCGCGGAGGGGCTGGGCGACGGCGACGTGGTGACCGTCGACGGCATCGAGATCCACGTCCACGCCACGCCGGGGCACTCGTTCGACTCGCTGTGCTTCTGGCTGCCCGCCGACCGCGCCATGCTGACGGGAGACACCGTGCTCGGCCGGGGCACCACGGTGATCGCGCCCGACGGTCACCTGGCCGACTACCTGCGCAGTCTCGACCGGCTGCGGAGCATGGCCGAGAGCCTGGCGGCCGTGGCGCTGTTGCCGGGCCACGGGCCGGTGCTGCCCGACCCGATCGGCACGCTCGACGGCTACCTCGCCCACCGGCGCGAGCGGCTCGACCAGATCAGGGCGGCCCTGCGGGAGGGCGCGCGCACCCCCATGGAGATCGTGCGGATCGTGTACGCGGACGTGGACGAGACGCTCCGGCCCGCGGCCGAGATGTCGGTGCGGGCCCAGCTCGACTACCTGGAGCGGTTGTAGAGCCGGTCCATGTCGAGGATCACCACGGCCTTGGCCTCGATGCGCAGCCAGCCACGCTGCGCGAAGTCGGCCAGCGCCTTGTTGACCGTCTCGCGGGAGGCGCCGACGAGCTGCGCCAGCTCCTCCTGGGTGAGGTCGTGGTGGACGCGCGTGCCGTCCTCGGTCTTGGTGCCGAACCGCTCGGCCAGGTCGAGCAGCTGCTTGGCGACCCGGCCCGGGACGTCGGTGAAGACCAGGTCGGCCAGCACGTCGTTGGTCCGGCGCAGCCGCTGGGCGAGCGCGCGCAGCAGGTGCAGCGCCACCTCGGGGCGGCCGGTCAGCCAGGGACGCAGGTCGTCGTGCCCCAGCCCGGCCAGCCGGACGTCGGTCAGCGCGGTCGCGCTGGCCGTGCGCGGCCGGGGGTCGAAGAGCGACAGCTCCCCGAACATCTCACTCGGGCCGAGGACGCTGAGCAGGTTCTCGCGGCCGTCGGGGGACTGGCGCGAAAGCTTGATCTTGCCTTCCAGCACGACGTAGAGCCGGTCGCCCGTCTCGTTCTCGTGGAAGAGCGTCTGTCCCTTGGCCAGCTGCACCTCCGTGATGCTCGTGCGCAGCGCCGCGGCGCTCTCGCGGTCGAGCGCGGCGAACAGGGGGGCCTTGCCCAGGACATCGTCGGTGTTCACTCTGCCTCCTCTGCTGCCATTGTGACGCACCGCACTTCGGGCGGCGCACTTAGGCTAGGGGAATGCCCCAAGAGTCAAGGCTCGCCCTCGTGCGTCGCGCGCGCCGGATGAATCGCATCCTGGCCGAAACCTATCCCGACGCCCATTGCGAGCTCGACTTCGGTACCCCTCTCGAACTTCTCGTCGCGACCATCCTCTCGGCCCAGTGCACGGACAAGCGGGTCAACATGGTGACTCCTGTCCTGTTTGCGAAGTATCCCACCGTGGACGACTACGCCGCCGCCGACCCGCGCGAGATGGAGGAGATCATCCGCTCGACCGGCTTCTTCCGGGCCAAGACCAACAGCATCATCGGCATGGCGCGGGCGGTGTCCGAGCGGCACGGCGGAGAGGTGCCCGGCAGGCTCAAGGACCTGGTCGCCCTGCCCGGCGTGGGCCGCAAGACCGCCAACGTCGTGCTCGGCAACGCCTTCGGCGTGCCGGGGCTCACCGTCGACACCCACTTCCAGCGCCTGGTGCGACGGTTCGGCTGGACCGACGAGACCGACCCGGTCAAGATCGAACACCTCGTGGGCGAGCTGATCCCCAAGCGCGAGTGGACCGTCTTCTCCCACCGGGTCATCTGGCACGGCCGCCGCATCTGCATCGCGCGCAAGCCCGCCTGCGGCGCCTGCCCGCTCGCCGCCCTGTGCCCCTCCTACGGCACCGGCCCCACCGATCCGGCCGAGGCGGCCAAGCTGGTGCGATCGGGTCCGTTCTCGTGACCGGGAAGCCGGGGCGGGGCCCGCGCGTTGCAGATGGCATGATCGTGGTCCCCGACTGGCTCGACAGGCTCGCGGCGCAGGCCGCACGCATCTCAGTCCCCCCGGTGCTGCGCCCGCCGACCGGCCGCGGCCGGGAGGCGGCGGTGCTGATGCTGTTCGGAGAGGGGCCGCTCGGGCCCGACGTGCTGCTCATCCAGCGCAGCGCGCGCGGGCGCAGGCACGCCGGCCAGCCCGCGTTCCCCGGCGGCGGCGTCGACCCCGGCGACGACGGACCGGTCGGCGCGGCGCTGCGCGAGGCGGCCGAGGAGACCGGCCTCGACCCCGCCGGCGTGACCGTGCTGAGCGCGCTGCCCGAGCTGTACGTCTCCCACAGCGACAACCGCGTCACCCCCGTCATCGGCTGGTGGCACGCCCCCTGCGCCGTCCACGCCGCCTCGCCCGACGAGGTCGACTCCGTCGAACGGGCGCCCGTCTCCGAGCTGGTCGACCCGGCCAACCGGTTCACGCTGCGCCATCCCGGCGGCTTCGTCGGGCCCGCGTTCCAGGTGCGGGGGATGCTCGTGTGGGGGTTCACGGCGATGCTGCTCGACCGGGTGCTGAGCGAGGGCGGCCTCGACCGGCCGTGGGACCAGGACCGGGTGCAGGAGATGCCGCCCGACGTTCTCGACCTGGCGGCGCGCGGCTAGCTGGGCTCCAGGCGGCCGCCCGTGGACAGGGCCAGACCCAGCGCGGCCCAGTCGGCCACGTCGGTGTCGCTGTCGGCGGCCAGCCGCCGCAGCGCCTCCAGCCCCGCCCGGTCAGGCGGGTCGCCGAGCACGTGCTGCAGCGCGTACGCCGCCCCGTACCTCACCCGGCTGTCCTCGTGGGCGGCCAGGTCGATCACCGACGGCAGCGCCCGCGGGTCGCCGAGATGGCCGAAGGCGATGAGCACCGAGTAGAGCACCATCGCGTCGTGCTCGCCGGCCGCGAGGTAGCGCAGGACGGGCAGCGAGCGGTCCACGAAGGCGCGCAGCATGCCCATGATGTCGGCGCCCAGCAGGCGTTCCTCGACGGAGTCGGCTGCGCACAGCCGCCTCGCCTCGATGAAGGTCTCCAGGTCGCCACGCTCGCGCAGCAGCGAGATCATCTGCCACCGCACCGGCCCGTCGGGATCGGTGTCGGCCAGGGCCGCCTCGATGAGGCGGCGCGCTGATCCCTCGGCTGGCGGCATACGGCCCAAGGTAGCCAGCAGGGTGACGCCGTCCTGGCCGAAGACGTGCACACTTGACCCTATCCCTGGTTACCTTTGAGACGTGCGCGGTGATCTGCTCGACCTCATCCTGATCGGCCTCGTGATCGCCTTCGGCATCTCGGGTTACCGGCAGGGGTTCATCATCGGGGTCATGAGCTTCGTGGGGTTCGTGGGCGGGGCCGTGCTCGGCGTGTTCATCGCGCCGCCCATCTCCAAGGCCGTCGTCGACGGAGACACCCCGCAGTCGCTGCTCGCCATCGTGATCGTCTTCCTGGCGGCGACGATCGGCCAGTTCGCCTCCTCGACGATCGGCGCCGTCGTGCGCAGCCACATCACCTGGGAGCCGGCCAAGGTCGCCGACGCCGTGGGCGGCACGTTCGCCAGCGCGCTGTCGGTGCTGGTGATCGCCTGGCTGATCGGCTCGCTGGTGGTGTCCACGTCGTTCACGCCGCTGGTGGAGCAGGTGAAGAACTCCATGCTGCTCACCACGGTCGACGAGGCCGTCCCGCAGGCGGCGCGCAACTGGCAGACGCCGTTCAAGAAGTTCATCGACCGCTCGGAGTTCCCGCCCGTCTTCGACGCCATCGGCGCGGGCACGCTCGTCGACGTGCAACCGGCGCCGCGCAGCATCCTGCAGGGCGCCAAGCTGGGCCGCGCGCAGCGGGCCATCGTCAAGGTGCAGGGCAACGCCGAAAGCTGCAACAAGCACATCGAGGGCACCGGCTTCGTCTACGCCCGCGAGCGGATCATGACCAATGCCCACGTGGTCGCGGGCGTGACGCGTGACCTGCAGGTCATCGACTCGCGCAACCGGCGCCACAAGGCCACGGTCGTCCGCTACAACCCGCAGCGAGACATCGCCGTCCTCTACGTGCCGGGTCTCGACCTGCCGCAGCTCACCTTCCAGCACGACGGCGAGAAGGGCGACAACGCCATCGTCGCCGGGTTCCCCAAGGGCCAGGGCTTCACCGCCGAGCCCGCCCGCATCAGCAGCCGGCTCGACGCCGAGGGTCCCGACATCTACCGCAGCACCAACGTCACCCGCCAGGTCTACGCCATCCGCGGCAAGGTGCTGCCCGGCAACTCCGGCGGACCGCTGCTCACCGTCGACGGGCGCGTCTACGGGGTGATCTTCGCGGCGGCGATCAGCAAGGAGGAGACCGGCTACGTGCTCACCGCGGCCGAGGTCAGGACCGACGCCGACCACGGCCGCACCGACACCTCGCCGGCCAGCACCCAGGGCTGCGACTAGCCTCTGCCGGCCTGACGTCGCCGGCGGCGGCCACCCCGGCCGCGAGCCGCGACCGCCGTCGGCACCCCCGGCCGCCGACCGCCGTCGGGGCCCTCAGGCGTCGAGGGCCTCGCGCACGACCACGCGGTCCTTCTCCTTCTCCACGTGCGACAGCTCCCGGTAGGGCAGCCTCTGCTCCGGTGGGGCCCACTCGCCGTTGCGGCGCAGCCAGGCGATGTGCACCTGCTCGCTGGCCTGCTCCATGAACTCGTCGCTCGTCAGGTCGTCGCCGCGCTTGCGCGCGTCCGCCACCAGCCGGACGGCCACGGTCGCCGACTCCTTGTTCTCCTTCTGCCACTCGACGGGCAGGTCACGGTAGCGGGTGTTGGCGATGTCCACCTGGTCGGTGCCGTTACGGCGGATCCACGCCTGGTCCACGGTCGTCTTGATGCGCGGCTCGTAGCCACCGTCGGGCAGTCGGCGCGCGGCTCGCCAGGTGTCGTGCAGGCGCCCGGCCACGGTGTCGATCCGGCGGGCCTGCGGCGACCTGAGCAGGGCCGCGAAGACGCGTCCGATCCGGCTCAGGGCGTCGCGGAGGAACGTCAGGAACCGCCGGGCCAGGGCGGTCACGCGGGGCAGCAGGTGGGGCGCGAAGGCGACGGCGACCACCGCGGCCACCGCGGCGCCCGCGAGCAGCGTGCCGATCCACTCGACGAGGTGCTGGGAGACGACCAGCCCGGCGGCCGCCACCGCGAAACGGTCGGCCAGATCGGTTGTCTGATGCTGTGGCCCGCCGCCGCCTGTGAGGTAGACGTGCGCCGCCTCCGCGGCCGGGCCCTCGTTGGCGCCTGCCAGCCGGATGGCGGGGCCGGCGTCCTGCAACAGCATCTGGTGGTGGCGCGCGGCCCCGGCGAGCACGGCGGCGTGCTCACCGATCAGGGCGGTGTCGGGCAGCGGAGGGATGCCGAGGATGCCGAGCCCCGTGACGACCACCGGGTCGCTCATCAGGCTCATGCCCGGCCCTCCCGCGCGCCCTCGACGACCGCCTCGGCGGCCTGCTCGGCCAGCGTGTTGACCTCGGCCATGACCACCTGGCCGTCGCCGGAGTGACGCAGGTGCTCGCCGAGCCGGTCGCAGTCCTCCAGCAGGGCGCGCCGGAAATCCTGATAGGGCACCGCGAACTCCTCGTAGGGCAGCGGGCTCACCTCGGTCCACGCGGTCCGCAGACCGGCGCCGAAGGCGGCGTACTCGTCCGCCAGCGTCCCGAAGCGGCACCCGGAGGCGCGCCGGCCGCCGGCGTCGATCGTCACCTCGTCCGGATTCACCGGCCCCTCCCCTCGATCCGGCGCAGCGTCTCGTCCAGCGCCGACACCAGGCGGTCGAAGTCGCGCACGGCCTGGACCTCCATCTCGTCCAGCCGCCGGACCAGGGGCTCGGGGTCGGGCCCCGACGCCGTGTCCGGCGCGTCGGCGGTGCGGCTCAGATGGTGCCGCTGGGCCGCCCGGACGGCGGCGACGACGTGCTCGGCGAGGTCCTGCGCGCCATGCCGCAGCATGCGGGGGTCGAGGCGCAGGGTCTCCAGCAGGCCGTCGTCACCGAGCGTCGCGGTCACCAGCCCGTCGGCCGAGTCGGCGGAGGATCGCTCCAGAACCATGCGACACCTCCACTCCGATCACGGGTCGCTCCGCAGGATACGCGAAGCAAGATCGGTACGGCAGGTCAGCCCGGAAGCCCCGTCAGGATCAGCTCGATGGCCTGGCCCGGGTCGGTGTCGGGGCCCAGGGCCGAGGCCACCCGGCCCACACCGTCGTACACGCCGCCGTACGCCTGCACGCGGGCGGCACCCCGGCTGAAGAGGGTCAGCGCGCCACGGCCGTTGCCGCGCTGCAGGTGGGTCAGGCCGACGCAGATCTGCGCGAGGCCCTGCCACAGCTCCCGCTCGTCCTCGGGCGCGCACTTCCAGCGGCCCTCGAACACCTCGTGGGCGTTGAACGGCAGGCCCTCGCCGAGGAAGCGGCGGGCGTCGGCCAGCGCCTGCTCGGTCGTGGGGGCGTAGTCGTCGGGGACCCGGGGCATGCCCGGCGAACCGTACGGCAGCGGCCTGCCGTAGGCGTCGCGGGGCCTGGCGTTGCGCGGCCTGCCCTCGGGATCGCGGTCTCTCATCGCGTCGGAGGCGCTCATCGGTCGGGCTCGTGGTCTCTCGTCGGCTCGGGAACGCCCGTCGGTCGGGCTCGTTGGCCCGGGGCGCTCATCGGTCGGGTTCGGGGTCGGTCAGCCAGCCGAGCAGCTCGGCGTCGAACGTGGCGGGCTGCTCCTCGTGCGGGAAGTGGCCGGCCCCTTCGAGCAGCTTCCAGCGGTAGGGGGCGGCCACGTAACGGCTCGACCCCTGGGCGGTGCGCGGCAGGATGCAGGTGTCGAGCGCGCCGTGGAGCTGCAGGGTCGGCGCCTCGATCTCGGTGCGCATCACCCTGGCGTAACGCGCCCCGTCGGGCCGGAGCTGGGAGCGGCCGAGCCAGCGGTGATACTCCAGCGCGCAGTGGGCCACCGTGGGGATGCGGAACGCCTCCTGGTAGACGCGCGCCGTCTCGGCGTCGGGCCAGCCCGGACCGGACCACTGGTCGAGCAGCCTGCCGACCATCGCGCCGCCCTTACGGGTCAGCCGATGCTCGGGCAGCCACGGAAGCTGGAACCCCAGCCGGTGGATGCTGGCCCTGGTCTGGCCGAACGGGTCGGTGCGCAGCGCGCTGCGCAGCCGTACGGGATGGGGGGCGGAGACCGTGACCAGGCGGCGCACGCACTTCGGGTCGAGCACCGCCATCGTCCAGGCCAGCAGGCCGCCCCAGTCGTGGCCGACCACGACGGCCCCGGTCTCGCCGAGCGCGCGGATCAGCCCGGTGGCGTCGGCGGCCAGCGTGGGCAGGTCGTAGCCGCGCGGCGGCTTGTCGCTGCCGCCGTAGCCGCGCAGGTCGACCGCCACCGCCCGGTAGCCGGCCGTGGGCAGCGACTCCAACTGGTGCCGCCAGGTCCACCAGAACTGCGGGAACCCGTGCAGGAGCAGCACCAGCGGGCCGTCACCGGCCTCCACGACGTGGAAGCGGGTGCCGCCCGCGTGCACCTGGCGGTGCCGCCACGGGCCCTCGATCTGGACGACCGACTCGTCAGGCGCCATCACGGCCCACCGGTTCGCGGTGTCGCCCGACCAGGCCCGCTCCGGGCGGCTCCGGTGTGGCGATCTCCTTCAGCCCTTTGATCGACCGGGTGGTGCGCCGCATGCCGGCCAGCCCCTTGAGCTTGCGGACCCCGACGAGGACGAGCACGCCCGCCACCACGAGGTAGAAGACGGTCACGATGAGGAAGGCGGCCCAGGTGGGCAGCCACTGGGCCAGCACGAAGGCGATGGCGAACGAGGCGAGGATCAGGCACAGGTGCGCCATGAACGCGGCGGCGGCGAACAGCCCGCCGGCCGTGCCCACCCGCTTGGCGTCGAACCTGAACTCGGCCTTGGCCAGCTCGATCTCCGAGCGGACCAGGGTCGAGATCTGATCGGTCGCCTGGGCGACCAGCGAGCCCAGAGATTCTTCCTCGGGAGTCTGCGGCATGAACGTCTCCTATCGAGCCCCGGTGGCCCTGTCAAACATCATCCTGCGCATTCGCGCCGAATGCGTACCCGTGCGCCCGTATGTGTGCCCTGGAGTGCCGCCCCCTGGAGTGCCGCCCCCAGGAGCGAGCGCCTACCCGGAACGCCATGACCTGGGGACCCAGGACGCCCAGGAGAGGGTATGCCGGGAACTGCCCGAGCGGGAGCGCCGCCAAACGACCAAGGTCAGGCCCCCACCACAAGGGCCGCTCAACCCCGAGATCCTCGGGTTGACGCGGCCCCTGGGTTCGCCCGTGGTCAGTCTTCGGACTTGGCGCTGGGGAGCTTCTCGGAGATGAGGTTCATCACCGTGCTGTCGGCCAGGGTGGTGACGTCGCCGATGCTCCGGTTCTCCGCCACGTCGCGCAGCAGGCGGCGCATGATCTTGCCGGACCGGGTCTTCGGCAACTCGGGCACCACCAGGATCTGGCGCGGCTTGGCGATCGGGCCGAGCGTCCTGGCCACGTGGTTGCGCAGCTCGGCCGCGATGTCCTCGCCCTCGTCGGCGCCGCCGCGCAGGATCACGAACGACACGATGGCCTGGCCGGTCACCGGGTCGGTCGCGCCCACGACGGCGGCCTCGGCCACCTTGGGGTGGCTGACCAGCGCGCTCTCCACCTCGGTGGTGGAGATGTTGTGCCCGGAGACGAGCATGACGTCGTCCACGCGGCCGAGCAGCCACAGGTCGCCGTCCTCGTCCTTCTTGGCGCCGTCGCCGGGGAAGTACATCGCCTCGAACCGGCTCCAGTAGGTGTCGATGTAGCGCTGGTCGTCACCCCAGATCGTGCGCAGCATCGCCGGCCACGGCTCGCGCACGACGAGGAAGCCGCCGCCCCCGTTGGGGACGCTGTTGCCCTGGTCGTCCACCACGTCGGCGACGACGCCCGGCAGGGGCCGCATGGCGGCGCCCGGCTTGGCGTGCGTGATGCCGGGGAGCGGACTGATCATGATGGCCCCGGTCTCGGTCTGCCACCAGGTGTCCACGACCGGGCAGCGGTCGCCGCCGATGTGCTCGCGGTACCAGACGTACGCCTCGGGGTTGATCGGCTCACCGACGGACCCGAGGACGCGCAGGCTCGACATGTCGAACTTCGCGGGGATGTCGTCGCCCCACTTCATGAACGTCCGGATCGCCGTGGGGGCCGTGTAGAGGATCGTCACCTTGTACTTCTGGACGACCTCCCAGAACCTGCCCCGGTGCGGCGTGTCGGGCGTGCCCTCGTAGATGACGCTGGTCGCGCCGTTGGCCAGCGGCCCGTACACGATGTAGGAGTGCCCGGTCACCCAGCCGATGTCGGCCGTGCACCAGTAGATGTCGGTGTCGGGCTTGAGGTCGAAGACCGCGTGGTGCGTCCACGCCGTCTGCGTCAGGTAGCCGCCCGTGGTGTGCAGGATGCCCTTCGGCTTGCCGGTGGTGCCGCTGGTGTAGAGGATGTAGAGGGGGTCCTCGGCGTCGTGCGGCTCGGCGGTGTGCTGGTCGCTCTGGCCGTCCACCAGGTCGTGCCACCAGATGTCGCGTCCGTTGACGGCGACGTCCTGGCCCGTACGCCGGACGACCAGGACCTTCTCCACCTGCGGGCACTGGGCGACGGCCTCGTCCACCGTCGGCTTGAGCGCGCTCGGCGCTCCCCGGCGGTAGCCGCCGTCGGCCGTGATGACCAGTTTGGCGTCGGCGTCGTCGATGCGGCTCTTCAGCGCGGTGGCCGAGAAGCCGCCGAACACCACCGAGTGGATCGCGCCGACGCGGGCGCACGCCAGCATCGCGATCGGCAGCTCGGGGATCATCGGCATGTAGATCGCGACCCGGTCGCCCTTGCCCACGCCCAGCTCCTGCAGCGCGTTGGCGGCCTTCGACACCTCCCGCTGCAGGTCGGCGTACGTCAACGTGCGGCTGTCGCCCTCGGGCTCGCCTTCCCAGTGGTAGGCGACCTTGTCGCCGCGGCCGGCCTCCACATGGCGGTCGACGCAGTTGTAGGCCACGTTGAGCCGGCCACCCACGAACCACTTGGCGAAAGGAGGGTTCCACTCCAGCGGGGTGTGCCACCGTTCGGCCCAGGTCAGCCGGTCGGCGGCGCCCTCCCAGAACGCGAGACGGTCGGCCGCCGCCTCGCCGTAGGCCGCCTCGGTCACGTTCGCGGCCGCGGCCAGCTCAGCCGGCGGCGCGAACCGGCGGTTCTCCTGCAGCAGGTTCGACAACGCCTGAGGCTCGGTGCCAGGTGTCTCCGGGGCCACCTCGTGCTCCTTCTTGGCCGGATTGGATGGGTCGTGTCCCACTTCACCAGCTCACAGGCTCCGTACACAAGAGGTCTAGACAGGTCTGTACCGATGAACCCCGGACGGGACAGGCCTCTTATCGCATTGGCGTGACACGGCTATGAAACCGTTGTCTTTTTGAAATGCGACAAAGATGGAACGGGCCAATTGCGTCGTCTTTATGCGAGCTCATGGCGCACCGAGCCGTACCAGTTGTTCTCCCACCCGCGCCGAGTTGTGGCCGTACCGGCGGGTAAGGTCGGGTTCCGTGAGCGACCCCTTGGCCGTCATCGCGCGGCTCCCCGGCGTACCCGAGGCGGTGGAGGAGGCCCGGCAGGCCGTCGACAGGCTGTACCGGCACCGCGTGCTACGGCGCTACAGCCCCGCGGTCTCCGCCGAGTCGTCCCTGCGCGGGGCGCGGGCGTCGGCCGCCCTCGAAGGCGCCGACGTGCCTCTCGACGCGCTACGGCGGGACGAGGCGCACGATCCGGTCGTCCAGGGCGCGCTGCGGGCGTCCGCCGAGACCGGCCGGCTCGGAGCCACCTGGCGACGGGCGCCGCGGCAGGTGCTGGCCCGGCTGCACACCGTCGCCGCCACGGGCCTGGCCGACCAGGCCGGGCTGGGCCGCCCGCGCGCCGGCGACCCGGCTCCTGACCCGTTCGGGCTGGGGCCCGCGCCGGGCGCCAGGGAGGCGGCCGCGCGCACGGACGCTCTGGTGGAGCTGCTGGCCGCGCCGACGAAGGCGCCCGCCCTCGTGCTGGCCGCCGTGGTCCATGCCGAGCTGGCCGTGGTGCGTCCGTTCGGCACGGCCGACGGAGTGGTGGCCCGGGCGGCGGAGCGGCTGACGCTGGTGGAGTACGGGCTGGACCCCAAGTCTCTGGCCGCCGTCGAGGTGGGACACCTGGAACTGCCGTACGCGGAGGGGCTGCGGGCGTACCTGACGGGAACCGGCGACGGGGTCGCGCGGTGGGTCCGGCAGTGCGCGTCGGCGGTGACGCTGGGGGTACGCGAGGCGACGGCCATCTGTGAGGCGCTGCAGCGGGGCTGAACCACCCATGTCCTGACATAGCGGACGGCGTCTCGGGGATGAGACGCCGTCTGCCGATGCGTCACACCGGGTTACCAGGCGTGCACCTGTGTTCGCCGGACGGGTCAAGCCCGCCTCGGCGCGCCTCCCGCGGCTGGTCGCACGTGGGTGCCCGGCTGGCGCACCCGGACAAGAGGTCCGTGTCACCTTTGTACGTCCGATCCGCCCTGATGGGAACCCCTGCGAGCAAGACCTTTGCCAGATCCGGCCCGGCCGGGCGGGGGACGGCGTAATGATCACGCACTGTTACTGGCTTTATGCGATTGTTATCGGGTGGCGAAAAAACTTGGCGAAAATACGAGTTTTCGCCTCGACGGAACTCGAGTGCATCGGGCAGCATACGGGGGTATCTCGTGAAAGAAGCGTGATGTCGCGCGGGATTGCTTTGCCAGTCCCTTGCCATGCTCCGGTCGAGTGATGAAAGCTTTCTTCTGAAACGGGACCGGCTCTACCCCCCCGGAGCCGGACCGGTTAGGCGACCCCCGCTCTCCCCCCCGGCGGGGGTCGCCCCTTTTCCTCCGCCGGCCGTACGCGCTCGGCGGCCCGGCTGCGGGCGAGCCCCCAGGCCTTTCGCCCGCCCTCCAGCGGGTCTTTCGTTAGCGCCGCGGCACGAGGCACCGGCCGGTCCGTGACCGCCACCCAGCCAGTCGGACCGGCGCACGCCGCCGCCGTCAGACCGATCCCTGCGCTTACGCTCGTCCTCGCATGGCAGGCCCGCAGTTATCCACAAGGCCGCCGTCCGAGGCCGCCACAATCCCCAGAACGCCGTTCGCCTCAGCGCCCCTACGCCCCGCGCAGCAAGGTGGGACCTCCCAAGCTTCCCAGGGAGGACCGATGCACCGCCCGCTGGTCATCACCGAGGATCGTGACCTGCTCGACGACCTGGTCCGCGTGGCCGCCGCGGCCGGGGCTCAGCTCGACGTGGCCCACGCACCGGCCCATGCCCGCCCGTTCTGGAACCTCGCGCCGCTGGTGGTGGTCGGCGGCGACCTGGCGGACGCCCTGGCCGCCACCGCGCCACCGCCCCGTGACCGGGTCCTCCTCGTCACCCGAGAGCCCGACGATCCGGAGTCCTGGCGCAGGTGCGTCGCCGTGGGCGCGCAGGCCGTCGTGACCCTCCCGGCGGCGGAGCGCCGCCTGGTGGACGAGTTCGCCGACGCGATGGAGCCCGAGCCCCGCGCGGGGGCCGTGCTGTGCGTGATCGGGGGGAGAGGGGGCGTCGGAGCCAGCGTCCTGGCCGCCTGCCTGGCCCTGCGCGCCTCCCACGACCGCCTGCGCACCCTGCTGGTCGACGCCGACCCGCTGAGCGGCGGCATCGACGCCCTGCTCGGCCACGAGGAGACCGGAGGCGCCCGCTGGGGAGACCTCGTGGCCCGCGAGGGGCGGGTCGGCTCGGCGGCCCTGCAGGCCGCTCTCCCGGCCTTCGGAGACCTCAGCGTGCTGTCGTTCCACCGCGGAGAGGTGCACCCCATCCCCGCCCAGGCCATGCGCTCGGTCCTCGAAGCCGGTCACCGCGGTTTCGACCTGGTCGTCGTCGACCTGCCCCGCTACCTCGACCCGGCCGCCTCCGAAGCCCTCGGCCGGGCGAGCAGCACCTTCCTCGTGACCGCCGCCGACGTCCGCGGCGTGCTGGCCGCCGCCCAGGTGCTCGCCGAGGCGGGCCGCCACACCTCCGACGTCCGCGCCGTCATCCGGCCGGGAGTCCTGGACGACGACGTCGTCGCCAGGTCACTCGGCATCCCCGCGGCCGGCCAGCTCCCCGACCAGCCCCGCCTCACGGCCACTCTCAACCGCGGCGAGCTGCCCCGGCTCGGCCCCCGCACCGTCCTCGGCGCCCTGTGCACCGCCCTTCTCCGCGACACCCTGACCCCCGGTTGACCAGCACGGACAACGAACGAACAGCCGGAGCCCACCCCGAAGAGCCGGAACGGCGCCGACAACACGCCGGCGCAAGGCGACGCCCGCCGAACCGAGAGACCCGCGAACCCAGGGACCCGCGACCCGAGAGACCCGCGAACCAAGGGACCCGCGAACCCGCCCGCTGACCCGCAGAAACCGCTGACCCGCAAGAGCGCAGGAGAGCGCAGACCCGCGAGACCGCTGACCTGCAGGCCGCGAACCGCAGGCCGCGGACTCGACCGACCGGCGGACCGGCCGACTGGCGGACCGGCCGAACGGCCGAACGGCCGACTGGCGGACCGGCCGACTGGCGGACCGACTGATCGGCGAAAACGTCGCGACCCACCACCCACGACAGGCAAGGAGTCCATGTGAACACCACCGTGTCCCCCGAACTGGTCGAAGCCGTTCGCGTCAGGCTGGCACGCGCCGGTGTGGAGCCCAGCGCCGCCCAAGTCGCCGTCGCGCTCCGCGCGGAGAAGTCCGTGTACGGCGACGCGGAGATCCTCGCCGTCGCCAGGGCATTGTGCGCTGACCTGATCGGAGCGGGTCCGCTGGAGCCGCTCCTGGCCGAGCCGGACGTCACCGACGTCCTGGTCAACGGCCCGAGGGAGGTGTGGGTGGACGACGGCCGGGGTCTGCGCCGCACGTCGACCGCCTTCACCGACGACGGCGCGGTACGCAGGCTCGCCCAACGCCTGGCCGCGGCGGCCGGCAGGCGACTGGACGACGCCTCGCCCTACGTGGACGCCAGGCTCACTGGAGGCGTCCGCCTGCACGCCGTCCTCCCGCCGATCGCCCCGGGCGGCACCTGCGTGTCCCTGCGGCTTCCACCCAGGCGCACGTTCTCCCTGCCCGACCTGGTCGCCGCGGGCACCGTCCCGCCGCCGGCGGTCCCGGTCCTGACGTCGATGGTGGCCCGCAGGCTCGCCTTCCTCGTCACCGGCGGCACCGGCACGGGCAAGACGACGCTCCTGTCCGCCCTGCTGTCGCTGGCCGACCCCGGCGAACGCCTCCTCCTCGTCGAGGACTCCGCCGAACTGCGTCCCCTCCACCCCCACGTCGTACGCCTCGAATCCCGTCCCGCCAACCTCGAAGGCGCGGGTGGCGTGGGACTGCGAGACCTCGTGCGCCAGGCACTGCGGATGCGTCCGGACCGTGTGGTCGTCGGGGAGGTGAGAGGCGCGGAAGTGGTCGACCTCCTAGCCGCGCTCAACACCGGCCACGAAGGCGGCTGCGGCACCCTGCACGCGAACACGGCCGCTGACGTACCGCCCCGGCTGGAGGCTCTCGGCTGTGCGGCCGGCCTGAGCCGGGAGGCCGTCCACAGCCAGCTCGCGGCGGCTCTCAACGTGGTGGTGCACCTGACCCGGAGCCGCCTCGACGGCCGACGACGGATCGCCGAGATCTGCCTGCTGTCCCGCACTTCCTCAGGTCTCGTCCGGGCCGTCCCCGCCCTCACCTTCGACGCCGACGACCACCCGCACCACGGCCCCGGCTACGAAGCCCTCACCGAGCGGACCCCGACATGACCCCCCATTCCCCCATCTCCGGTCCCGCCCGGCGGCCCACCCGTCGTCCAGGGCCCGCGTGCCCCCGTCGGGCCCCGCGCCAGACCCGCCAGCCGCAGCCGGGTCCCCGACGAACGCCCGGTCCGGTCACCTCGGTACGCCCTCCTCGGACTGCCTGGAGCTCCCCATGACGGCTGCGATCGCGGCAGCGATATCCACAGCCGTTGCCGTCTGGCTGTGGACAACCCCCAACACCGCGACGGCACGCCTGATCAGACTGACCTCCACCGAGCACCCCGTCCGCCGGCGCGCCCTGCGGCACCGGATGACCCGCCCCCGCCCGCACCGCAGAGCAGACGCCTGGAGCCGCGCGACGATCGAGCTCTGTCAGGCACTCTCCGCGGAGCTCACGGCGGGCCGAACTCCCGGTGAGGCGCTGGCCCGAGCCGTGGCGGCCGTCGACTTCCCGGACCCCGACGCCCTCCGACCGCTGATGGCCGCGGCAAGAGACGGCGGCGACGTGCCCGCCGCTCTCACCACGGTCGCCCCCGCCCACGGCGGCGAAGGACTGCGCCGCCTGGCGGCATGCTGGGAAGTCAGCGTGACGGCGGGAGCAGGACTGGCCGCCCTCGTAGAACGCGTAGGCACCACGCTGCGCGCCGCCCAGGCCCACCGCCAGGATGTCGCCGCCCAACTGGCCGGCCCCCGAGCAACCGCCCGGATGCTCGCCGTCCTCCCCGCCCTCGGCCTGCTCATGGCCGCGGCCCTCGGCATGCGCCCCCTCGCCTTTCTCTTCGGCAGCCTCCCCGGCCTCGCCTGCCTCGTCCTCGGAACAGCACTCGACGCCTGCGGCCTCTGGTGGACCAACCGCATGGCCCTACGCGCCCAGGCCTCCTGACGCTGCGGCGCCGCGTACTACCTCGATCGCCCGCTCAGCCTGACGCTGCGAGCACCGCGTCACCACCCCGCTCGCCCCCTCAACCTGACGCTGGTTGACGCAGACACGAACAGGAGCCCACCTGCCCCGTACGCACGATCTGGTCCATACCAGTCGGTTCCACATCACCCCGAGTGGACCGACCAATGCCACCCCTGGGACGCCCACCACGGATGGACCGACCATGACCTTGATCTACATCGGCTCGGCCACCTGCATCGGTCTGGCCGTCTGGATGAGCCTTTCCCTGACCACCCCGGCCGACCGCCTCGCCCGTCTGTTCCCATCGCCCGGACAGCCCGCGGCTACAGCCGCTGCGTCAGCCACGGTCGCCGCTGACCCCCATCCGCCCCATCAAGAAACAGCCGGCGACAACCTTCCCGAATGGCTGCACGATGCCGGGGCCACCCATCGCGGTCTGGACCGTCGTACCGTCATCTCCGCCACAGCGGCGGGCCTCGTCGCCGGGGTCCTGGTCGGAGGGCTCGCCGGAATCGTGACGGCGCTTCTCGTTGCCCCCACCGTGGGCATTGTCCTCAGTCGGCACGAGGATCCCGCCCGGAAGGAGACGCGGGCACGGATCGCCGACGACCTGCCGATCGCGGCGGACCTGATGGCCGCGTCCCTGATGGCCGGCCGCCCGGTGAGCGCCGCCACCGAGATAGTCGCCGGCGCGATCGGCGGCCCGCTCGGCCGGCGCCTCACCTGGGTCAGCGGCCAGCTTCGCCTCGGCGCCGACCCCGAACCGACCTGGGCCCACCTCGCCAGGGACCCTGCGACAGGGCAACTGGCGCGCGCCATGAGCCGCGCTGCGCAGAGCGGCGCCCCAGTGGCCGACGTGCTCACTCGCGTAGCCGATGACGCACGCGAGACCGCTCGGACCGCATCGGTCGCCGCCGCGCGCAGCGTCGGAGTGAAGGCCGTGGCGCCGCTGGGGTTGTGCTTCCTGCCGGCTTTCGTCCTCCTCGGCATCATCCCGGTCGTGGCCGGTCTCGCCACCACGATCGTCCTGCCCTGATCCACCGGGTGTGACCGGCTCCTCCAGCTTGACCGGTTCCTGCTGACTCCGCGGCTCCCCCCAGCCAGCTTTACGGGGTTCTTCCGGCCACACGGCTCCTTCCTGCTCGTTCCGGCTTCATGGCCTGTACCGGCCGCTCAGTGCTCGGCGGTCCCCCCCGGCTCCTCCCTGGCGTTCAGTGGCCGTTGCCCCCGTACCGGCGGCTCGTTCCACCCGCATGCCGTTGCCGGCCCTCCAAGACCCCTCTGACTCTGCTGGAGGGCGCTGCGGAGCCTCGCCATCCGGCCATGCCCCCATCGGGCGGCACACCCGTTGTCCCCAACTCCTCCCAGCCCCTTACCCGTTGTCCACAGAATCCGGCTCGGTCGCTCGTCCTCACGCCCTGCTAGGCGACGCTGACATTCCCCACGCCGGGCGAGATCCGGCGTCCGCACACCTGGAGGCACGATGAGTCATTCCCCCACCATCCCGCAGCGCGTTAGTAACCGGCAGGCATCCGCACCCCTTGGCCTCACTGTCACGGGCGTCCTGGCCAACGGCGCTGATGCCGCGGCTGCCATACCGGCGCGGCCTCCCATCGCGGAAGCAGCTGTCACTCCTGCAACCGGCGTCATCCCTGCAAAGCCCGCCATCCCTGCAAAGCCCGCCATCCCTGCAAAGCCCGCCATCCCTGCAACGATCGTCACTCCTGAAACTGCCGTCATCACTACAGCCGCCGTCACCGCCACGGATGCCACGAGCCCCACAGGGGCGGTCGAGAGCGACATCGAGCGCCCGTCCGGCCGCACCGAGCAGGCGGCGATGCCAACGGCCCCAGGCACAGCCGCCCTGAAGGCTCATGATCGACGCCACCCGTTCACAAGCCGGATGCTGCTTCTCGCGAGGGCGCACCGGGAGCGTGGCATGTCCACAGCCGAGTACGCGGTGGGCACCATAGCGGCCTGTGCGTTCGCCGCCATCCTGTTCAAGGTGGTCACCGGCACCGAAGTGCAGGAGATGCTGTCCTCGCTCATCGACCGCGCGCTCAAAACCGCCGGATGATCTCAAGGGTTCGACGGTTTCCGAGAGCTGCCGCCGGCTCGCCGTCCAGAGGCTCCGTGACCGCCGAGACGGCGGCCGTGCTGCCGGCTCTCATGGCGGTTCTCGCGGCGGCGTTGTGGATCGTGCAGGCGGTTGGAGCGCAGCTCGAATGTGTGGACGCGGCTCGGGCGGCCGTGCGGGCCGCGTCGAGAGGTGAGTCGCTCGACCGGGTTCGTGATCTCGTGCGCTCGGCGACAAGACCGGACGCATGGGTGAGGGTGAGCCGTGACCACGAGCGGACAAGAGTGGAGGTCTCGGTGGAGGTGCGGCCCCCGTGGGGCGGCTCCCGGCCTTCGGTCCGGGTGGCGGCATCCGCTTCGGCGGACACCGAATCCTGAAGCCGACCGCCGAGGAGTGTCGCGCTCCTCAGGTCCGTGCCGCCGAGACCCTGCCTTCAGCAGGATGTCGATCGTCCGGCCCTGATCGGGTACCGATCTTCGTATGAAAGGAGGGGGAGAATGCACGGTGTTCAAGGAGACCGGGGATCCGCGACGCTGTGGGGCGTCGCGCTCATGGGGCTCTTGATGGCTGTGGCGACGGCTCTGGCGACGGTGGGGTCCGTACGGGTTGCCCGTCATCGGGTGAACGACGCCGCGGATCTCAGCGCGTTGGCGGCGGCCAGGCTGGCGATCGCCGACCCTGGCCGCGCGTGCGCGCGGGCCGCATCCCTCGCAGAGGACAATGGTGTGGATCTGGCGAAGTGTGAGATCGACGGCGAAGTGGCTGACGTGTGGACGTCCCTGTTGATCTCCGTGCCGGTCATGGGAACACGTGAGCTGACCGGCAGGGCCCGTGCGGGGCCGGCCCAGACCGGCGGCCCACGATGATGATCGCTTTTCGGCGTGGGTGAGCGCAGGTCTCAGACGATGCCAGGCCATGTCTCCGGCACAGCTCAGGGCCGCACGACTCATGAAGCGGTGCGGGTGGGTCCCTCACCGGAAGCCACGAGGCGTGGCGGGGGCCGAGACCTGGCCGGAACGGCAACGACGTGCAGCTCAGCGGAGGCAGGCTTGCCCGGGCCAGCCCGAGGGCAATCCGGTCAGGAGCCTAGGAGGGTGTCGAGCAGGCGAATGGCGCCCTGCTTGTCCAAGGGCTCGTTGCCGTTGCCGCATTTGGGCGACTGGATGCAGGAAGGGCAGCCGCGTTCGCACTCGCATGAGGCGATGGCTTCACGGGTCGCCGTCAGCCAGTCGGCAGCGCGGGCGTAGCCGCGTTCCGCGAAACCAGCCCCGCCCTCGTGACCGTCGTACACGAACACGGTGAGGAGACCCGTATCGGCATGGAGCTCAGTGGAGACGCCACCGATGTCCCAGCGGTCACAGGTGGCGAAGAGAGGAAGCAGACCGATGGAGGCATGTTCGGCGGCATGAGCGGCCCCACCCAGGTCGAAACCCTCATCGGCCAGGGCTGTCAGCTCCGGGGCCGGGAGCGTCCACCAGACGGCGCGGGTCCGAAGAGTGCGCGGAGGGAGATCCAGCGGCTCGTCACCCAGCATCTCGCCCGACTGGAGACGCCGTTTGAGGTAAGAGACGACCTGCCTGGTCACTTCCACCTCACCGAAATGCAACTGGCCGCGGCCGAGGGGCTGCGAGCGGAGGGACTCCAGTACGGAGACCTCCGTCACGTCCCTGGCGAACGTGGCGTAGTCGGGCTCGGCATCGCAGACCAGGGCGACACCCGCCTCCAGGTCGAGGGTCTCCACCAGGAAGGTCTCGCCCTGGTGCAGGTACACGGCGCCCGTGTGGACGGTGGTGTGCGCGGAAGGCTCGTCCACGCTGCCGAGCAGCCGGCCGGTGGCCGACTCGACGACCTGGATGGGGGCGCCGCCGCCGCCCCGGATGTCGGCGAGGTCGGTGGCCCGTTCGCGACGGGTCCAGAACCAGCCCGCGGGCCGCCGCCTCAGCAGCCCCTGGGAGACGAGGCCGCCGAGGACGTCCGGCGTGGTGGAACCGAAGGTGTCGAGGTCGTCCTCGGTCAGCGGGATCTCCGCGGCGGCCGCGCACAGATGTGGTCCCAGCACGTACGGGTTGTCCGGATCGAGGACGATCGCCTCGACGGGCCTGCCGAACAGGGCTTCGGGGTGATGCACGAGGTAGGTGTCCAGCGGGTCGTCCCGCGCGATGAGGACGGCCAGCGCGTCCTGGCCCTCACGTCCGGCCCGACCTGCCTGCTGCCAAAGGGAGGCACGGGTGCCCGGCCAGCCGGCGATCAGGACGGCGTCGAGCCCGGAGACGTCCACACCGAGTTCGAGAGCGTTCGTGGTGGCCAGACCAAGCAGGGAGCCCGAGCGTAGTGCCTTTTCGAGAAGTCTGCGGTCTTCCGCGAGGTAGCCGGCGCGATAGGCGGCGACCCTGTTCGGAAGGTCAGCCCAACCGTTCGGGCTGGGAGAGCCAGAGGTCGGGATCGAAGCGGTCGGGGCAGGGGAGGACGAGATCACGGGCGACGTCGCGGCACGGCCGGATTCCGCACCGTCCGCTGCGGTCTCCGCGGGCGCGTGAGGGCCCTCTGCCAGCGGGTTCTCCCAAAGCTGCGAGCCCGTCACGTTCTCCGCCCCGGCTCGCTCTCTCCGCGCCCGAGGCTCGGTTCTGGGCTGTTGGTGACCGGTCCCGGGCCGGCCGCGGTCAGTGTCCGGTTGCCCACCAGAAAGGTGGGGCTGGTCGCTACCGGTCTCTGGCCGCTCGCTTGGGTCGGGGTTGCTGGGCGTGGCCGGAGAGATGGTGTGCGGGTGCGGGCGAGGTGGGGTGTGTCGTGCGGAAAGGGAGAAGGCGACGTCGGACAGCTTGGCCCGGGCGGACAAGGAGACGGTTTCGGCGCCGCGGCGGGAGCGGACGAAGGCGAGGGTGCGGACATCCGCGAGGACGAGGTCGGCGAGCAGGTCCGCGGCCTCGGCCGTCGCCGTGCGCCGCACCGGCGCTCCCCGTTCGCCGCGCAGCTCGGTCAGGGGCGGCTCCCACAGGGCGAACGTGGTCGAACCCCGTGGCGAGGCGTCCACGGTCACCTCCTCCACCTCCAGCCCCGTCAGCCGCTTCGCGAACGCGCCCGGTTCGCTGGCCGTCGCAGAGGCCAACATGAAGACCGGACGGGAGCCGTACCGCGAGCAGATCCGGCGTAGGCGCCGCAGGATCTGGGCCACGTGGGAGCCGAAGACTCCCCGATAGCCGTGGCACTCGTCGACCACGACCATGCGCAGCCGGCGGAAGAACGACGACCACTGAGCGTGACGAGGGAGGATGCCACGGTGCAACATGTCGGGGTTCGTCAGGACGTAGTTGGCGTGCTGGCGGACCCAGGTTCGTTCCTCGAAAGGGGTGTCGCCGTCGAAGCAGGCGGCGCGTACCTGGGCGATGCGCAGTTCGCGCAGTGCCCGGAGTTGGTCGGCCGCCAGGGCCTTGGTCGGCGTGAGATAGAGGACGGTGCCCCCGTCGAGACACGAGGTGACTGCCGGCGTGAGGTACGCCAGCGACTTGCCCGAGGCCGTACCCGTGGAGATGATCACGTTTCGGCCACGATGTGCCAGGTCAGCCGCCTCGTACTGGTGCGGCCACAGTCCTGTGACGCCTCGGTTCGCCAAGCGCGTAACGAAGACTTCGGGGGCCCAGTTCGGCCATCTGGCTTGACCCGCCTGACGTGCAGGAACATGCTCCACATGGGTGACGCGCTCGTGACGTGCGGGAACGCCGAGCAGGTGCTGGAGGAGTGGACCTGGCCGGTGTGGGGAGGAAGCGGTGGAAGTCACTGTTTCCAGTCTGCATCCGTGGGCAAAGTCGCCGGGAATCGTGATTTCGTATAGACACAAGCCAGACGCATGGTTGAATGCCGCGCGTCAGGGTCGGACGGTCTGGAGCATGGCTCCGGGCAGCCCGGCTCATAAAGGGTACTTTCGCAGGCGAGGCGCTGGAGGATCTGTGGATCTGAAGTTGGATCACCGCACCGAAGACGGACTCACCATCGTGGAGGTCGAAGGTGAGATCGATGTCTACACCGCGCCGAGATTGCGTGAGCTCCTCATCGACCTGGTGAACAAGGGCAACTTCCACCTTCTCGTCAACATGGAGAAGGTCGACTTCCTCGACTCGACCGGGCTCGGCGTCCTGGTCGGAGGGCTCAAGCGGGTTCGCGCGCACGACGGCTCGCTTGAGCTGGTGTGCACGCAGGAGCGCATCCTGAAGATCTTCCGGATCACCGGTCTGACCAAGGTCTTCGGGATCTACGCTTCGGTCGACGAAGCCAAGGAAGCTCACGGCAAAGACAAGTAGTCATGGCTACCGTCGAGCTGACGTTCAGCGCACTCCCCGCGCATGTGCGGACCGCCCGGTTGGTGGCGACGGCGATCGCCCGGCGCACCGGCGTGCAGGAGTCGCTGTTGGACGAAGTCAGGCTCGCTGTGGGTGAGGCGTGCTCGCGGGCGGTGGAGGCTCACCGTGCTCACTGCCCGGGTGAGCCCATCCGCATCGAGCTGCGCGACGACTCGGGGCGGTTCGAGGTCACGGTCAGTGACCAGGCCCCGAGTGACGAGACCATGCAGGAACGACCCCTCGATCTGGGCGTGCTCTCCGACTCGTTCATGTCAGGCTTCGGCATCGCGGTCATCGCGGGCCTGGCCGACGACGTCGAGGTCTTCCCCAGCCCCAAGGGCATGCGCATCCGCATGAGCTGGCCCGCCGCGACGAACGGCCATCCGCCTTTCTGAGCGCGGGTCGTCTCGCAGGGTCCCTCCTCCAGCTTCACGGCCGGCACAGTGTGCCCCACCCGCCGCACGTGGCCGGTCTCTGTCCAGGGGAACGCTCCTCTGGTGGAGACCGCTGCGCGCCGCGACGTGCGCACCGAACCCATGGCCTGCGTCGTCTGCCACCCATGCCGGCCGGCTATGCATGGCGGTCCTGCTGCCGGTCGTGCTGGTTGGCCACGCTGCTGCTCGTATGTCGTGCTGCTGGTGGTGTTGGTCGGCCATGCTGCCGTTCGTGGCAGCCGTTCGTGACGTGAGTGTCGGCCGTCTGGGTCTGGGTGAAAGGCGCCCCCTCGCATGGTCGTTCGTGTCGGCCGATCGGGTCGGCATGCGTGTCGCCGGTCGTGTTGGCCGGAGGTATTCGCCGGTCGTGTCGGTCGGTTACGTCCGCTAGTCGTGTCGGTGTCCGTGTCGACCGGACGCGTTGGCGTCGCAGTCGTTCTGGTACGGCATTCGCGCGGTGCACGTCATCCTTGTCCGGCATTCGCGCGGTGCACGTCATCCTTGTCCGGCATTCGCGCGGTGCACGTCATCCTTGTCCGGCATTCGCGCGGTGCACGTCATCGACGTAGGCGGGGGTGCAGACGCCCGTGTCGGAGGGCGGAAAGTTGGGCGGGGATGGTTGGTTCTGGTGCTGGCAGAGTGGCTCACTGGTCTCCGCCCCGGCGATGTCCGCAACAGTTTCCATGAGCCGACGGCCCGCCGGCGGTGAGGGCAGCACGCGGCAGGGTGGCTTGCCACGTCGGTTCTGGGTGCGGTTGCCGTCGTGATGGTGCTGGGACAGCTCGGCGTCCTGGATGCCCTTGGTGGGGTCTCGGTGGCCGTCGTGATGCTCGTGGGGTGCGGCTCGTTCTGGTCACGTTGTTGGCGGGGCTGATGGCTGTTGTTTCGGGCAGAGGGCCTCGCTTGGTGGCGCCTCCTACGGGTGCCGTGTCCTGACCGTGGTGGCGGGCGCTGGGGTGTGACGTCGGGGTTGGCGGCCGCGGCGGCGCGGGTTGTGTTGTCGGTGGTGGCGCTGGCATTGCCGGGCTGGGCGCTCTGGGCGCCGGCCGTCCGTGTCCGGCAACGCGATCTGGACGCACTCGTTCGGGAAAGCTGGTAGAGCCTGGGCCCGGGTCAGCGCATTCGTGGTGAGCCCGCGGGAAACGGTGTGAGGCTTTATATCAGGGCGGTTCTCCCAGGAGCGGGTAAGGCCGCGTTCCAGAGGCGCCTTATGCGGCAGGGAAAGATCATTTCCTCGGTGACGCTTCTGTCGGAGCTGAAAGTTCGTTCGGTGGATCTACCGGAAATGATCAAACTCGTGTGTGCGTGGCCGTGGATTGTGTCGGCGCGTTGTCGGGGCTGCGGGTCGGGCGGACTGGCCGGTCCGGGTCACTCGTGGCCGCGCGGAACCGTCGTCGGTGGGGGCGGAGGGCGGCCCCGTCTCGGCCTCGATGGCCGGCCGCCATCGTCGTCGCATCTCTTCGCCGTGGGGGTGGCCGCGCCGGGTGATGCCTTTCGGCCTGTGTTGCTTGTCCGGTCCGGGCGAGCCGAGGTGGCTTCCTCGTGTGTGAGGAGGGGGGCTGGGGTGGGGTGAGCTGGGGTGAGGTGAGCTGAGCTGGGGCGGGGTGGGCTGATGTGAGCTGAGCTGAGCTGGGGTGATGAGGTGGCGTGGGTGGGTGAGCTATGGATGGGTGAGCTGACGCGGGGTGGCGGTGGTGGTGGGTCGGGTGGAGCGGGGGCTTGGGGGTGATGGCTTGCTGGGTGTAGGCGAGGGCGAGGGTTTGGGGCGTGCGGCGGTACGGGTGGGTGTGAGGGCTGCGGGCTGGGGGATCGGCGAGGCGGGCGAGTTTCGGGCGTGTCGCTATTGGGGGTTGTCATGGCCGTAAACGGGGGGAAATATCTCTTGTCAGAGCCCAAATCCCCTCGCTGCCGGGGGATTACTGGACGCGCGCACAATTAGGCGGCTACAGAGCCTTCATATCCGGGCAGACGCTGCGTAGACTCCCGGCACCGGCCAAGGTGATCCGGAGAAACTGCGGACTCAACCGGAAGCGGCACCCACAACCCGGATGGTGCCGCACCGCCCGCCGGTGATCGCGGCACCGCCCGGGCAGGACGACCGGTCTTGCCGAGGAGAAACCGATGATCAGGCACGTGCTGGCACTGGAGCCAGCGTCCAATCTGGCCCTGAACGGTAGCAATCTCACCATCGTGATCGTGGTCGCCGCGGTCGCACTGATCGCCCTGGCCGTCGCCGGCGGCCTGGTGCGCGAGGTGTTGCGCGCCGACCAGGGCACCGAGCGCATGCAGAACATCGCCCGAGCCGTACAGGAAGGTGCCGCGGCCTATCTGACCCGGCAGTTCCGCACGCTGGCGATCTTCGTTGTCGTGATCCCGTTCCTGTTGTTGCTGCTGCCGGGCGAGATGGACGTCCGCATCGGCCGCTCGATCTTCTTCGTGGTCGGTGCGGTGTTCTCCGCGCTGACCGGGTTCATGGGCATGTGGCTGGCCGTGCGCGGGAACGTCCGTGTCGCCGCCGCGGCACGCGACTCGGGCGAGAAGCGCGCGATGCGCATCGCCTTCCGCACGGGCGGCGTGGCCGGCATGTTCACGGTGGGTCTCGGCCTGCTGGGCGCGGCGGTCGTCGTCCTCCTGTACCAGGGCGACGCGCCGGGCGTGCTCGAAGGCTTCGGCTTCGGCGCGGCACTGCTCGCGATGTTCATGCGAGTCGGCGGCGGCATCTTCACCAAGGCCGCCGACGTCGGGGCCGACCTCGTCGGCAAGGTCGAGCAGGGCATCCCCGAGGACGACCCGCGCAACGCGGCGACCATCGCCGACAATGTGGGCGACAACGTCGGCGACTGCGCGGGCATGGCCGCCGACCTGTTCGAGTCGTACGCGGTCATGCTGGTCGCCAGCCTCATCCTGGGCAAGGTCGCGTTCGGCGAGCAGGGCCTGATCTTCCCCCTCATCGTCCCGATGATCGGTGTGCTGACGGCGATCATCGGCATCTTCGTCACCGGGATGCGCGATCGCGACCGCAACGGCATGGCCGCCATCAACCGCAGCTTCTTCATCTCGGCCGCGATCTCCGCGGTCCTCGTGGCCGCCGCGACGTTCTGGTACCTGCCGAGCAGCTTCAGCGGCCTGAGCGGCGCGAGCGTGCAGTCCGACGCCGACCCGCGGATCATCGCCCTCGGCGCGGTGCTGATCGGCCTGGTCCTGGCCAGCGCCATCCAACTGCTGACCGGCTACTTCACCGAGACGAACCGTCGCCCGGTCCGCGAGATCGGCGAGAGCTCCGCCACCGGCCCGGCGACCGTCATCCTGGCCGGCATCAGCGTGGGCCTGGAGTCGGCGGTCTACACGGCGCTCATTCTGGCGGGCGCTGTCTACGGGGCGTTCCTGCTCGGGTTCGGCAACGTGACCATCGCGTTGTTCGCGGTGGCGCTGGCCGGCACCGGCCTGCTCACCACTGTCGGCGTCATCGTCTCCATGGACACCTTCGGCCCCGTCTCCGACAACGCGCAGGGCATCGCCGAGATGTCCGGCGACGTCGAGGGCGACGGCGCCCGCGTGCTGACCAGCCTCGACGCCGTCGGCAACACGACGAAGGCCATCACCAAGGGCATCGCGATCGCCACGGCGGTGCTCGCCGCGACCGCGCTGTTCGGCGCGTTCCGGACAGCCGTGGAGGGCGAGCTGGCGCAGGCGTCGACGTTCAGCCTCAGCATCGACCAGCCGAACGTGCTCGTCGGCCTCATCATCGGCGCCGCCGTGGTGTTCCTGTTCGCCGGCCTGGCGATCATGGCGGTCGGGCGGGCCGCGATGCGGGTCGTGTTCGAGGTGCGCGACCAGTTCCGCAACAACCCGGGCATCATGGATGGCTCGGTGAAGCCGGAGTACGGGCGCGTCGTCGACATCTGCACCCGCGACTCGCTGCGCGAACTGGCCACGCCGGGCCTGCTGGCCGTCATGACGCCGATCGCGGTCGGCTTCGCCTTCGGGTACGCCCCGCTGGGTGCGTTCCTCGCCGGGGCGATCGCGTGCGGCACGCTGATGGCGGTGTTCCTGGCCAACTCCGGCGGCGCCTGGGACAACGCCAAGAAGCTGGTCGAGGACGGCCACCACGGCGGCAAGGGTTCCGAGGCCCACGCCGCGACCGTCATCGGCGACACCGTCGGCGACCCGTTCAAGGACACCGCCGGTCCGGCCATCAACCCGCTGATCAAGGTGATGAACCTGGTCGCGCTGCTGGTGGCGCCCGCGGTGGTGCTCTACGCGGACAACGTCGCGCTGCGCGTCGGCATCACGGTCGTCGCGACGGCCGTGGTGGTCGGGGCGATCATCGTCTCCAAGCGCCGCTCGGTCACCACTGCTCCGGCCGACGACAAGAAGCGCGAGCAGACACCGGTCGCCTCGTAACAGCGGCGGTCCCGGCCCGGGGGCGGCAGCGCCTGGCCGCCGGGACTCGTGGGCGGCGTGGTTCGTCGCAAGCCATCCGTTCGGAGCGTCCGTCCCCGTTCCCGGGCACACCGGGGCAGGGGGCGGGCGCTCCGCGCTGCGTGGGGACGGGGGTTCCGTGGCGTGTGGGGGGCGGGGGTTCCGTGGTGTGTGGGGACGGAGGTCTCGCGGTGTGTGGGGACGGAGGTCCCGCGGTGTCTGGGGTCGGGGGTCCCGCGGTGTCTGGGGGGCGGGTTCCGCGGTGTGTGTGGCGGGGGTTCTTGCGGAGGAGCGGCGGGGGTGGCGCAGCGTGTGGCCCTGCGGGGCTCGGTGAGGCGGCGCCGCGCCTTCGAGGCGGGTCAGCCCGCGACCATGCGGAGGGCGCCGGGGTGGCGTCCGGTGAGCTGGTCCAGGGCCGACGACGAGACATCGTCGGCGGGCAGGTAGACGAGAAGGCGCTGCTCGCCGGCGTCGGGCAGTTCCAGGGACTCGAACGCCAGGCGCAGTTCGCCGGCCTCGGGGTGGTGCCACCGTTCGACGCCGGTACGGCGGGGCAGCGTGGCGGGGGCCCGCATCCGGTCGGTGAACAGCGCACCGGCGATGCCCGCCAGCTCGTCGGTGAACGCGGCGACGAGCGGGTCCCTGCGGGCGGATTCGAGCTTGAGCAGGGCCACGTGCTCGCCGGCGATCCGCTCCCAGTCGGGAAAGGCGGTCCGCGCCCTGGCGTCGGCGAACACGAACCTGATCAGGTTGGGCTCCTCGGCGTCCAGCACCCCGAGAGGGGCGGCGAGCCGTTCGTAGCCGGTGGTCCAGGCGAGCAGGTCGTTGAACCGGTTGAGCACGAGGGCGGGCGCGGGTTCGAGCCGGTCCAGCAGCGCCCGCACCGTGGGCCGTACCGAGCGGGCCGGCCGGGTGCCGGGGCAGGCGAACGACAGCCCGCCACCGGTCGCCTTGGCGAGCAGCCCCAGGTGCAGCCGTTCGTCGGTGGTCAGGCGCAGGGCGTCGGCGAGAGCGGTGAGCACCTGCGGGGAGGGCTGGCGGTCGCGGCCCTGTTCGAGCCGGGTCAGGTACTCCACGCTGATCCCGGCGAGCGTGGCCAGCTCGGCGCGGCGCAGGCCGGGGGTGCGACGTCTGACGCCTGAGGGCAGTCCGACGTCGGCCGGGGTGATGGCCGCCCGCCGGTCGCGCAGGAACTCGCCCAGTGCGTTGTCGCTCATGACCGGCAGCGTAGCGGCGGGCGGGACGCTCAGCGTGGCCCTGTCGGTGCCAGTCTCGGCTCGGCCTTCCTGGGCGTCGCCCGCCGGATGAGGGTTGTCGCCATGACGTCCGAGGCGGCGGACCGGCCCGGGCCGCCCGCCGCCGGGATCAGGAACGTCGCCTTTCCCGTTCGCCCTCATCGGAGGAACCCATGTTCGTCGCCTACGTCGTCGTCGCCGTGCTGCTGTCGCTGCTGCTGATCGCCTCGGGGGGTCTGCTGCTGACCAAGGAGAAGGGGGTGACGGCGAGCATGACCGGGCTGGGAGTGCCGCTGCGCTGGTTCCCCCTGCTGGCGGCACTCAAGATCGCGGGGGCGCTCGGGCTGCTGGCCGGGATCTTCGTCCGCCCGCTCGGCGTCGCCGCCGCCGTCGGCGTCGTGCTCTACTTCGCGGGCGCGGTCGTCGCGCACCTGCGGGCCAAGGACGTCAGCGGCACGTTGGTCCCCGCGGTGCTGACCGCGATCTCCACGGCCCCCCTGATGCTCGGCATCGCCTCGCTGTGAGCCGGGGTGGGGAACCTCGGGGTGCCGGTGGGAAACTGTTCGGATGAGCGAGAAGCGGCCCTCCGGAGGGAAGACGCTGGCCTTCATCCTGCTGGCCATGCTGGGAATTCTGGCGGTCATCATCGGGCTGGCCATGTGGGCGTCGAGGGGGGTGTGAACGTTGCGCACCCTCATCGTGCTCCGGCATGCCAAGGCTGCCCAGGCGCCCGGCCTGGCCGACAGGGAGCGGCCGCTGACCGAGCGGGGCGAGCGGGACGCCGCGCTGGCCGGCGAACGGATGCGGGCTCTGGGGCTGGCTCCCGAGCTGGTGCTGTGCTCGCCCGCCGTGCGCACCCGCCGCACCGCCGAGCTGGCGTTCCCTGGCGTGGAGCCCAGCTACGAGCGGGACATCTACGAGGCGTACCCGGACGAGCTTCTCCACCTGGTCAGGAGGACCGAGGCCGAGCTGCGGACCGTGGTGCTGTGCGGGCACAACCCGGGCGTGCACGAGCTGGCGCTCGGGCTGGCCGGGGGCGACTACGGGTTCCGGCCGGGCTCGTTCGCTGTGATCGAGACCGGCTCGGACTGGAGCGAGTTGTCTCCGGGTGAGGGGCGCCTCGTCACGCTGTGGGACCCCAAGGCGGACTGACCGTTCAGCGGGTGAGGACGCCGTCCTCGGCGTCGGCGGCCTCCACCTCGTCCCTGGAGATGCCGAGCAGGTACAGGATCGAGTCGAGGTACGGCGTGTTGACCGCGGTGTCGGCGGCTTCGCGCACGACCGGCTTGGCGTTGAACGCGATGCCCAGCCCGGCAGCCGCGATCATGTCGAGGTCGTTGGCGCCGTCGCCGATGGCCACGGTCTGGCTGATGGGCAGGCCCGCCTGCCGGGCGAACCGCTCCAGCGCCCGCGCCTTGCCCGGCCGGTCGACGATCTCGCCGACGACCTTGCCGGTGAGCCGCCCGTCGACGATCTCCAGGACGTTCGCGGCGGAGTAGTCGATGCCCAGGTCCTCGACGAGCGTGTCGGTGATCTGGGTGAAGCCGCCGCTGACGATGGCGAAGCGGTAGTCGAGCCGCTTCAGCGTGCGGACGAGGGTGCGGGCGCCGGGGGTGAGCACGACCTCGCGGCGCACGTCCGCCAGCACCTCGACGGGCAGTCCTTCGAGCAGCGCGACCCGGCGGCGCAGCGACTCGGCGAAGTCGATCTCGCCGCGCATGGCCTCGCCGGTCACCCGGGCGACCTCCTCCAGGCAGCCGGCGTGCGCGGCGAGCAGCTCGATGACCTCGCCCTGGATCAGGGTGGAGTCGACGTCCATGACGACCAGCCGTTTGGCCCGGCGTGACAGGCCGGTGCGCTGCACGGCCACGTCCACCTGGAGGGCGGCGGCCTCGGCGGCGAGCTCGACGCGCAGCGCGTCGGGATCGGCTCCGGAGACGGACAGCTCGATGCAGGTGACCGGCCACTGGGCGAGCCGTTCGATGCGGTCGATGTTGGCGCCGGCGGCCGCGATGCGGCCGGCGATGCCGGCGATGGCGGCGGGCTGCAGGGTGGCGCCGAGCACGCTGACCGACAGGCGGCCGCGACGGCGCTTCTCCTTGGCCTGGGAGCCGGTGGACAGCTCCACCTCCATGCCGAGGTCCTCGGCGACGCTCTCGACGGCGGTCCACATGGCGCCGAGCGTGGTGCCCGTGCCGGTGGACGGGCCGCCCGCGTAGGTGACGAGCACGCCGAGGGTGAGCCTGCCCCGGATGACGACCTGCTCGATGTCGGAGACGGTGACGGGGAAGCTCGACAGGACGGAGAAGAGCCGGGAAGTGACGCCTGGCCGGTCGGGGCCGGTGAGGGTGATCAGGAGCGTGCGCTGGTCCACATCGTGCCACGCTACTGCGCCGCGCGGGGTGCTCGGGCGGCAGGGTGGCCGTTCGTGGTGGCCCGGTGGATGGGCTCAGGGCGTTTCGGACAGGACGAGAGCTCAGGGCGTTTCGGACAGGATGAGGTGCGTGTCGCCGAACTCGTGCCACAGGTACCCCTCACGCAGCGCCTCCTCGTAGGCCGACGCGAGCGCCCCCGTCCCGGCGATCGCGGTCAGCATCATCAGATGGCTGGAGCGCGGCTCGTGCAGGCCGGTGATCAGCCCGGTGACGGCGCGGACGCCCGTGTCCGGGGTGACGACGTGCCCGGTCCAGCCGGCTGACGCGGCCACCAGCCCGTCGCCGGCCACGGCGGTCTCCAGGGCGCGGACCACGGTCGTGCCGGCCGCCACAACCTGGCCGCCGCTCCGCCGGGTCAGGTTGACCAGCCGGGCCGTGGCGGCGGGGACGGCGTACCGCTCGGCGTAGGGCGGTTCGTCCTTCTCCGGCGAGGCGACCCCGGTGTGCAGCGTGATCGGCGCGATCTGCACGCCGCGCGCCACCAGGGCCGTCACGAGGCCGGCGCTGAACGGCCGGCCGGCGCTCGGCATCTCCGCGCTGCCCGGCACGGTCGCGAACACCGTCTGGTACGCCTCGATCGGCCAGTCGCGCGGCACGTACGCGTAGCGGATCGGCGCGCCGTGCGCCCGCAGGTACGTCTCCACGTCCCGGTCGAGCCGGGCCCGCCACAGCCGCGGTGTCTCCCGCTGGATGAGCCGCAGCGTCGCCCGGCCGGGCAGGGGCAGCCACTCGCCGGGCTCGCAGCCGCCGTACGGCTCGGTCGTCCCGGCGGTGCGGCGGCGCAGCTCGACCAGCCAGGTGCCGTCCTCCCTGGCGGTGGAGAAGTGCACGGCGAGCCGGTCGAGGCGGACGGCGGCCGGCAGGGTCGCCGAGTTGTTGACCACGATGAGGTCGCCCGGCTCCAGCAGGGCGGGCAGGTCGGTGAAGCGGTGGTGGGCGGGCGGCCGCCCGCCGTGGCTGACGAGCAGGCGCACCCCGTCGCGGGCCAGGCCGCGCGCCTCGGGCGGCTCGTGCGCGGCGAGCGCGGGCGGCAGGACGAAGTCGAGCGCCGGGTTCGCGGGGGTCCCGGCTCGGAGCGTCGTGCTCATTGCAGGCTCACCCTGCCGCCGGCCGGGCGGGACCGGACGAGGTCGTGCAGCGCGGCGGCGACCTTGGCCGGGTCGGCGGCGGCCGCGGCCTCCTCGGCGCCCACGGCGTCGGCCAGCATGCGGGTGTTCATCTCGCCCGGGTCCACCCACCAGACGGCGAGGTCGGGCTCCTCGGCGGCGAGCACGTTCGACAGTTGTTCCAGGGCCGCCTTGGTGGCTCCGTAGCCGCCCCAGCCCGGGTAGGCGCCGGTGGCGGCGTCGGAGGTGACGTTGACGACGACGCCGCGCCTGGCCCGCAGCGCGGGCAGTACCGCCTGGATGAGCGCGAGCGGGGCGGTGACGTTGGTCTCCAGCAGCAGCTTGAACGCCTCCAGCGGGTAGCTGCCCAGCCTGGGCAGCGGTGTGACGCCCAGCACGCTCGCGTTGTTGACGAGCAGGTCCAGCTCGGGCACGGCGAGCGACAGCCGTTCGATGTGCGCGGCGTCGGTCACGTCGCCGGCGATGGCGGTGGCGCCGAGTTCGGCGGCGGCCCGCTCCAGGTCGTCGTGGCCGCGGGCGGTGAGGACGAGGTGCCAGCCCGCGTCCGCCAGCGACCGCGCGAGGGCCAGGCCGAGGCCGCGGGAGGCGCCGGTGATGAGTGCGGTGTTCGTCATGACTCGACGGTAGGAACGACGCCTCGCCCGGGCATCGGGCGCAGGGCCGGGCCCGCGGTGGGCACTTCGTCCTAGGACCACCGGCCCTGGCCGGTTCGCCGCGGAACCCTAGAGTGGTGGCGTGACGTCGGACGATCGGGAAGAGATCCTGCAGGCGGTCAGCTCGGCCGTGCTCGCCGTGACCCGGCACCTGTCGGTGCGCGAGGTGCTGCAGGTCATCGTCCGCTCGGCGCAGCGGCTGCTGGACGCCCGCTACGCCGCGCTGGGTGTGCCGGACGACGACGGGTCGTTCGGGGAGTTCGTCGCCGAGGGCATCACCGACAGGCAGTGGGCGGCGATCGGGCCGCTGCCCAGGCAGCACGGCATGCTCGGCGCGATGCTGCGCGAGGGCGCCCCGGTGCGGCTGCCGGACCTGCGCGAGGACCCCCGGTTCGAGTACTGGCCGAAGGCGCACCCGGTGATGAAGGACTTCCTGGGCGTGCCGATCCGTGACGGCGACGAGGTCCTCGGCATCATCTTCCTGGCGAACAAGCGCGCCGAGGGCGGGTTCACAGCCGGCGACCAGGACCTGCTCACGCTGTTCGCGGCGCACGCCGCCATCGCGCTGACCAACGCCCGGCTGTACGAGCGCGGGCGGGAGCTGGCCATGCTGGAGGAACGCAACCGGATGGCCCGCGAGCTGCACGACGCCGTCACCCAGAAGCTGTTCTCGCTGCGGCTGTCGGCGCAGGCCGCCTCGACCGTGCTGGACCGCGACCGGGCCCGTGCCGCGGCCGAGCTGGAACGGGTGCAGCGCCTGGCGGGCGAGGCGCTGGCCGAGCTGCGCGCCGTGATCGTCGAGCTGCGTCCCGCCGAGCTGGACCGCCATGGGCTGGCCGAGACGCTGCGCAAGCACGTACGCCTGCTCGACCGGCTGCACCCGGTCCGGGTCGTGTTCGACTGCGGGGAGCTGCCCCCGATCGAGCCGGCGGTGGAGGTGGCGGTGCTGCGGGTGGCGCAGGAGGCGCTGCACAACGCGCTGCGGCACGCGGACGCCGCCGAGGTGTCGGTACGGCTCGGTCACGGGGACGGCAGGCTGGTGCTGTCGGTGCGCGACGACGGCAGGGGTTTCGACCAGGCCGACTCGCGCGGCCTGGGGCTGGTGTCGATGCGTGAACGGGCGGAGTCGGTGGGCGGGGTCATGACCGTGGAGTCGGCCCTCGGCGCGGGCACGGCGGTCCGGGTGGAGGTGGGCGTGTGATCCGGGTGCTGATAGCCGACGACCATCCGGTGGTGCGGCAGGGGTTGCGCACCTTCCTCGACCTGCAGGACGACATCACGGTCGTGGGGGAGGCGGGTGACGGGGCCGAGGCGGTCGAGCTGGTCGGCGAGCTGGCGCCCGACGTGTTGCTGCTGGACCTGAAGATGCCGGTGCTGGACGGGCGGGGCGCGCTGGAGCGGCTGTCGGGGGTGTCGACCCGGGTGGTGGTGCTCACGTCGGTGAGCGACCGGTCGGACGTGGGGCCGGCGATGCGGGCGGGGGCTTCGGGGTTCCTCTACAAGGACGTGGATCCGACCGCGCTGGTGCAGGCCGTACGGGCCGTGCACGGCGGGCAGGTGCTGCTCGCGCCGGAGGCGGCGGAGGCGATGCTGGCCGGCGAGGGCGGCGGGGCGGCGCGGCCGGCGCCGGTGCCGCTGACCGAGCGGGAGCGGGAGGTGCTCGCGCTGATCGCCGCCGGGCGGTCGAACCGGGAGATCGCGCGGAGCCTGCTCGTCGCGGAGAAGACGGTCAAGACCCACGTCAGCAACGTGCTGATGAAGCTGGGGGTCCAGGACCGCACCCAGGCGGCCCTGTACGCGGTCCGGCACGGCCTGGCCTGAGCACGGCCTGGCCTGAGCACGGCCTGGCCTGAGCACGGCCTGGCCTGAGCACGGCCTGGCCTGAGCACGGCCTGGCCTGAGCACCGCCCGTCAGGAGCTGCGGAGGGGCTCGAAGATGGCGTGGTGGGCGGCCACGGTCGCCCGCCGCACCGCCCGGTCCAGCTCGCGCAGCGCCTCGGCGCGGGCGGCGAGTTGGGCCGAGGTCAGCCCGCGGTCGTCGGCCAACCGCAGCACCGTGGCGAGCCGGGTGGCGAGCGCCGCGACCCGGTGGGCCCGCGCCGGGTAGCCGGGCGCCAGGCCCGTGCCGCCGGGGGCGCCGCCGGGCAGCCGTCCGGGCCGGCTCTGCGCCGGGCCCTCGACGGAGGCCAGCGCCTCGGTCGCCGTGCGCATCACGGCCGACAGCTCCTGCTCGGCCTCGGCGAGTGAGGGCAGGTCGTGCCTGACGGGCCCGGCCTCGTACACGGTCAGGCGGGTGCCGGTGTAGGAGGAGCCGCGCCGGTCGGGGGCGGGCACCAGCCCGAGGCGCCGGTCGGCGAGCACGGCGATGACGGCCTCGCGCGCCTCGACGGCGGCCGAGTTGAGCTCCGGCGGCCCGGACAGGCCGAGCGGGTCGCCGGGTGCCGGGAGCGCCAGCCGGAGCTCGCTGAGGCCGTCGCCGCGCAGGCCGGCGAGGTATCCGCGGAGCGGCGTCTCGCCCGCGACCGTGGGCCCGCCGGCCGCCTCCACGCGGTCGGCCGCCTCGTCGAGGCCGACATGGCCGGCCAGCCAGGCGTTGCCCCAGGCGGCCAGGACGGGAGAGACAGTCGATTCAGGGCGCACCGGTCCACGATATGCGCTCGCCCTGCAATAGGTTTGACCCCGAGCGTTCTCCTGAAGGAGGGATCCGGGATGGGTGGTCAGGTGCTGCGGCTCCAGGACGTGGCCGTCAGGCGCGACGGAGCGGCCCTGCTGCGCGGCATCGACTGGGAGGTCAACGCGGACGAGCGTTGGGTCGTGGTCGGGCCCAACGGCGCGGGCAAGACGACGTTGCTCCAGGTGGCGAGCACGCTGCTGTACCCCAGCGAGGGGGTCGTCGAGGTGCTCGGCGAGCGGTTGGGTCAGACCGACGTCTTCGACCTGAGGCCGCGCATCGGGCTGGCGAGCGCGGCGCTGGCCGAGCGCATCCCGCCCGAGGAGAAGGTGATCGACCTGGTGCTCACCGCGTCCTACGGCATCATGGGCCGCTGGACGGAGGAGTACGACTCCAACGACGTCACCCGCGCCGTCGAGCTGATCGACATGCTCGGCGCCGCCCACCTGATCCGGCGGCGGTTCGGCACCCTGTCGGAGGGGGAGCGCAAGCGGGTGCAGATCGCCCGGGCCCTCATGCCCGACCCCGAGGTGCTGCTGCTCGACGAGCCGGCGGCGGGGCTCGACCTGGGCGGGCGCGAGGATCTGGTGCGCCGGCTGGCGGTGCTGGCCCAGGACTTCCGGTCGCCGACGCTGGTGCTGGTCACGCACCACGTGGAGGAGGTGCCGAGCGGCTTCACGCACGGGCTGCTGCTGCGCAACGGCTCGGTGGTGGCGCAGGGGCCGCTGGAGCAGGTGATGACGGCCGACAACCTGTCGCGGACGTTCGGGCTGCCGCTGTCGCTCGACCGCAGCGCCGAGGGCCGCTGGTACGCCCGCGCGCTGTGAGGAGCGCGGTCGCCCGGGGCGCTGTGAGGGCGCCGCGGGGCGGCGTCTAGGCTACGGCGGGTGACGATCTGGGAAGCGCTGGCGGTGTGCGCGGCGGGGGTCGCGGCCGGGGCCATCAACGCGGTCGTCGGCTCGGGCTCGCTGATCACCTTCCCCACGCTGGTCGCGGTGGGTGTCGACCCGGTCGTGGCGAACGTGTCCAACAACGTCGGCCTGGTCCCCGGGTCGTTCACCGGTGCCTACGGTTACCGCGAGGAGCTCAAGGGGCAGCGTGACCGGCTGGTGCGCCTGGGCGTGGCCTCGTGCCTGGGTTCGGTGCTCGGCGGCCTGCTGCTGCTCTCCCTCGACCCGGGCGTGTTCCAGGTCGTGGTGCCGGTGCTGATCGCCGCGGCCTGCGTGCTGGTGGTGGTGCAGCCCCGGCTGAGTGCCCGGCTGGCGGCCGGACGGCCGCACGCCGACTCCCACGGCGGGGTGACGCTCTGGCTGGGCGTGTTCGGCGCCGGCGTCTACGGCGGGTACTTCGGCGCGGCGCAGGGCGTGCTGCTCATCGGGCTGCTCGGCAGCTTCCTCAGCGAACATCTCCAGCGGGTGAACGCCGCCAAGAACGTGCTGTCGCTCATTGTGAACTCCACCGCCGCCGTCCTTTTCGTGCTGATCGCCGAGATCGACTGGTGGGCGGTGCTGGCCGTGGCGGTGGGGGCCACGGCGGGCGGGTTCGTCGGGGCGAGGCTCGGCCGGCGCATCCCGGCACCCGTCCTCCGTGGCGTGATCGTGGCGGTGGGGGTCGTCGCGATTGTCAAACTGGTGTACGGATAAATTCCCGCTCTCTTGGGTATGAATCCGGGCATGAAGGGTGATCGGGTGGAGATCGTCATCGACGCGGGCGGCACCCCGCGCACCTACGAGGTCACCGCCACCCGGGCGGGCCGGCGCGTCGAGGTGGCCACACGACGGGGTCTGGTCGAGGTGAGCGAGGTGACCCGCGGCGGCGCCGCCGTACGGACCGCGCGGTTCATGTCCAGCCGCATCCTCGCGCTGGTGGAGCATCCCGCCGACGAGCGCTGACGGCGGCCCGCGGCTACCGGAAGTCGGCGGCGTGCTCACCCGCCCACTGCCGGAACGTCAGTGCCCGCCTGCCGAGCAGCCGCTGCACCGTGTCGGTGACGCGCTCCGGAGCGCCTGCGAACGACGCCCACTCGGCCAGCGCGTCGTCCACGGCCGCCGGGTCGCCCCAGGCGGCCAGCAGTTCCTCCCTGGCCGTCCGTGCGGGCGGCTCCTCCCAGCGCACCTCGTGGCCGACGGTCTCGCCGATGATCCGCGCCTGCTCCGCCCGGGTCAGCGTCTCGGGCCCGCTGATCGTGTACGTGGCCCCGCCATGCCCGGCCGAGGTGAGCACGTGGACGGCGACGGCCGCGACGTCCCGCTCGTGGACGGGGGAGCGCGCGGCCGTCCCGTACGGCTGGCGGACCACGCCCCGGCGTACCTGGTGGGCCCAGCGGAGGGTGTCGGCGGCGTACCCGGTGGGTCGCAGGAACGTGCACGGCACCCCGGTCCACCGGATGGCGCGTTCGATCTCCCGGTGCGGGCCGCGGCCGCCGGACAGGTGCACGATCCGGCGGGCGTGCTTCGCGATGACCTCCACGGCCGGCGTGGGCGCCGCCGCGCCGCGGTCGGGCCAGATCAGGAACACCGTCTCCACGCCGCGCAGTGCCGGCTCCAGGGTCTCGGGGGCCGCCAGGTCGCCGCGGGCCGTCTCGACGTGTGGGGGCAGCCGGGTCCGGGACGGGTCGCTGACCAGCGCGCGGACCGTGAGGCCCGCCTCGGCCAGCCGCGAGACGATCCGGACGCCGACGCGGCCGGCCAGGTCACCGACCGCGTCACCGGCCGGTCCGGTCACGAGGAACTCGCCCATGACCCGACCGTAGAACCTCAAGCCAACTTGAGGTCAACCCCGGGGCGCACCTGGATGATCCCGTCCCGCCGGATGCGGGTCTCGAAGGTCGGGGCCGGCGCGGTCGCGGGCCCGTGCTTGACCGACCCGTCGCCGAGCCGGAAGGTGCTGCCGTGCCAGGGGCAGACCACGCACGCCTCGCCGTTCTCCACCACCAGCCTGCCCTGGTGCAGTGGCCCGGCCAGGTGCGGGCAGCGGTCGGCGAGGACGGTGACGTGGTCGCCCCGCCGCAGCACGAACAGCTGGATGTAGCCGAGCCGCCGGGCCACCGGCCGGCCGTCGGGCAGGTCGGCCAGGGCGCACAGGTCGTGCCAGCCCAGGGGCACCAGGTGGGCGATCTGGGGGGCGTGGTTGGCCCCGGCCGCCTGCCGGTAGGCCATGTGGCCGCCCAGGTAGGCGCCGACGCCGCCGAGGCCGACGCCGGCGAACGACAGGATCCGGCCGGCGCGTTCCCGTCCGGACAGCCGCGCGGCCAGCGAGGCGGAGAACAGCCCGAGCGCGGTGACGTTCGTCAGCATGTGCACGAAGCCGACGCGCTGCTGCTCCCGGTGCAGCGACGACCAGTCGGTCAGCCCGGCGGCGGCGGTCGGCAGCGCGCTGCCGATGCCCACGGTCAGCAGCAGCCGCGACGCGCGGGGGTCGATGCGTGTCAGGTCGAGCACGGCCGCGGAGATCCAGCAGCCGAGGGTCACGTTCGCGAGCGGTGGGTGCGCCGGTTTGCCCACGGGGACGCCGTGGAGCAGGTCGCGCAGCAGGCCCGGGCGGATCATGCCGCGTACGGTCTTGGCCAGCGCCTGGACGGGCCTGTCCATGGCCTTGGTCTTCTCCAGCTGTTCCGCGAGGTTGATCGGCCCCCCGAAACGGCGCAATTGCTTACGTCTCGGTCGCACTATCTCTTTCACGAAAAGTCCCCTACCCCCGGCATGAGGGGATCACTCGGACAGGTAGCCCTTGGACACGGACCGTCTGACCAGGTCGTGAGCGTACGCGCCCAGCGAGGGAGAGCCCTCCTCGATCAGCCGCACATTCCGCATCACCTGTTCGGCCGTCACCTTGAACAGCGGCCAGACGCCGCCCTGGGTGTTGTGGTTGGCCAGCAGCGGCGCGAAGCGGTCGAGCGCGCGGGCGAACCTCGCCTCCGGCGTCTCCCGCGCCTCGAACTCGTCCCACAGCCCCCGCAGCCCCGCCGCCTGGTCGGCGGGCAGCAGGGCGAAGATGCGGTCGGCCGCCGCCCGCTCCGCCTCCGCCTGCGCGGCCACCGCGACGGGATCGTGGACGAACGTGTCGCCCGCGTCGATCTCGACCAGGTCGTGCACCATGAGCATGGCGACGACCCGCTGGATGTCCGTGCCGGGAGGCGCGTGCTCGGCGAAGATCATCGCCAGCATGGCCACGTACCAGGAGTGCTCTGCGTCGTTCTCCCGCCGGGAACCGTCCATGAGGAGGTTGCGGCGGATGATCCGCTTCAGCTTGTCGATCTCGACGGCGAAGGTGATCTGGGCGTTGAGGCGGTCCTTCTCCGGCACGGTAGTCACGCGCGACACCCTAACGTCCGATGATCACTCAGGTGGGCAGAACGGTCACCGGAACCCCGTTGAACACCGCGTTGCCCGACGGGACGTCGATCGCCGTCTCGTCGGTGAGCACGTTGGCGCTGACCCCGGCGTGCGCCGCGGCCACCCCCTGCGAGCTGCCCGCGTGCCCCCAGCCGTGCGGCAGCGAGACCACGCCGGGCATGATGGCGTCGGTCGGCTCCAGCGGCACGGTCAGCTCGCCCTTCGCCGAGCGCACGACCGCCTCGCCGCCCAGCCCCAGCCTGGCCACGTCGGCCGGGTTGATCTGCAGCGTGCAGGTGTTGCTGCCGCCGACCAGCGGCGCGACGTTGTGCAGCCAGCTGTTGTTGGAACGCAGGTGGCGCCGCCCGATCAGGACCAGCTCGGGCGGCGGCTCCTCCAGCCCGGCACGCAGCCGCCCGACGTCCAGCAGGATCGGTGCCGGGGCCAGCTCGACGACGCCCGACGCGGTCCGGAGCACCTCGGCCAGGCGCGGCTCAAGCGGTCCGAGGTCCATACCGTGCGGGTGGGCGAGCAGGGTGCGCAGCGACAGGCGGCCCTTGCCGGACCACTCGCCGTACGGGCCGAGCCGCAGCATCAGGTCGAGCCTGCGCTCGGCGCCCGTCTCCCCGTCGAGCGCGGCCCGCAGGTCGTCGGCGTCCCGGCCCTCGACACCGGAGCCGGGCGTCGAGACGGCCTTGGCCAGCATCTGCCCGATGACGAACGCGTCCAGGTCGCCCTCCAGCCCGGAGGCGATCCCGGCCAGGCGGGCGAGGATGTCCGCCTCGGACGGCCGCCCGCCGAGCGGCAGCGACGGCCGCGAGTAGCGCGCGAAGTTGCGCACGGCGAAGGCCTGCAGCGCGAAGTCGAAGTGGCCCGACTGCAGCATCCGCGGCGGCGGCAGGATGACGTGCGCGTGCCGGGTGGTCTCGTTCAGGTACGGGTCCACGCTGACCATGAAGTCGAGCCCCGCGAACGCCCGGTCCAGCCGCGCCCCGTGCGGCGCCGACAGCACCGGGTTGCCCGCCACGGTCAGCAGCAGCCTGATCTGCCCCTCGCCCGGCGTCTCGATCTCGTCGGCCAGGGTCGCCACCGGCAGCTCGCCGTTCACCTCGGGCAGGCCGCGCACCCGGCTCGCCCACCGCCCCACCGTGTACGGCCGGCGCGGCCCGCCGTACTCGGTGGCGGGCTTGGCGAACATGGCGCCGCCCGGCCGGTCGAGGTTGCCGGTCAGCACGTTCAGGACGTCGACCAGCCACTGCGCCAGCGTGCCGAACTCGGCCGTGCAGGTGCCGATCCTGGCGTACACGGCCGCGGCCGGAGCCGCGGCCAGCTCCCTGGCCAGCCGCACGATCACCTCCTCCGGGACGCCCGTACGGCGGGCCACCACGTCGGGCGGGAAGTGCTTGGCCGCCTCCCGCACCTCGTCGAGCCCGGCCACCTCGACCGACACCCGGTCCAGGCCCTCGGCGAGCACCGTGTGCACCAGGCCGAACAGCAGGTAGGCGTCGGCGCCCGGCCGGACGAACACGTGCTCGTCGGCCAGCGCGGCCGTCCGCGTGCGCCGCGGATCGACCACGACGAGCCGGCCGCCGCGCGCCCGGAGCGCCCGCAGCCGGCCGGGGAAGTCGGGCGCGGTGCACAGTGAGCCGTTCGACTCCAGGGGGTTCGCGCCCAGCATGAGCAGGTAGCCGGTCCGGTCGAGGTCCGGCACCGGGATGGTCATCGGGTGGCCGAACATCAGCCCGCAGGCCACGTGCTTGGGCATCTGGTCGGCGGTGCTGGCGGAGAAGACGTTGCGGGTGCCCAGCGCTTTGATCATCGGGCCGGCGTAGAGGGCGCCGGCCATGGTGTGGGCGCTGGGGTTGCCCAGGTAGACGCCGAGCGCCTGCCGGCCGTGCGTCTCGGCCACCCGTGCGAAGCCAACCTCGACCGCCGCGAACGCCTCCTCCCAGCCGGCCTCCCGCCACCGCTCGCCGTCGCGGATCAGCGGCCGGCGCAACCGGTCGGGGTCCTCGTCCAGGCGCCCGAGGCTGGCGCCCTTGGGGCAGATGAACCCCTTGCTGAACGGGTCCTCCCGGTCTCCGCGGACGCCGGTGACGTGCCCGGCGTCGTCGAGGGTGAGGGTCAGGCCGCAGACGGCCTCGCACAGGGGGCAGGTGCGGTGGACGGTCGAAGGCATCGAGGCTCCTGAGTTCGTCATCTGAACTCATCTTGGCTCGCGCCGGGCGCAGGGGGAAGCCCCGGAGCCCCCGCGGTCTCCGGGGCTCCTCCGGGGACGTGGCGCGGTCGCGCCCCCGGAGATCAGCCCACCCGCGACAGGATCCGCCGGTCGGGCACGGTGGAGCGCGGATCGGGCGGCTCCTCCAGGTCGCGCGAGCGGAGCGCGATCCACGAGCGCCGGCCGTACAGGCGCTCCAGCCCGGGTGAGAGCGCCCCCGGCAGCTCGTCGCGCCGGACGATCTCCACGATGATCAGCTGAGCCCACCTGCGGTGCCGGTGGACGGTGACGCTCCTGGCCCAGCAGGCGGCGGCGATCTCCTCCGCGTACGCCTCGAACTCAGCCGCCGAGATGCCGGCCCTGGTCAGCACGAGCGCCTTCTCGCCCGTACGGGTCGACGTGATCCACAGCACCAGCGGGATCCGGCCGGCGCGGGTGTGCATCGTCGTCTCCAGGCAGGTGCGCTGCAGGCGGTGCCGGGAGACCACGCACCAGAAGTGCGCCACCACCCATCCCCGGCCGCTCCTGGTGACGGCGGGTGCCGAGATCGCGGCACTGAGCAGGATCAGCGGCATCCACCGGCGCTGCCCCGCCGCCCCGGCCAGGGCGGCGGCGAGGAGGAGGAGCCCGGCGAGGGCCAGCAGTTCGGTGCGGTAGCGCCACAGGCGGGCCAAGGGGGCGGACCGGCGGGCCGCCGGAAGGTCGTCGGCGGCCGGGTAGATCTGGTTGCGCGGGTTGCGGTCCATCTCACGACACCTCCTCAGCCACCGGTGGCGCGACGCGGAGCTGGTCGAAGCGCGGATCCCGGTACACGCGGGCGCCGAATCCGGCCCTGGACACGGTCCAGCCGCGCCGGAAGGCGAACTCGTCCGGCTCCATGCAGATCTCGCGGTCGGCCCAGGCGATGAGCTCCCGGATCCGGGACTTGATTCGGCCGAGTCCCTTGGTACCTTGTGAGTACATGGAAGACCCCTTTCGCGGCATTACTCGAGGTGGCTTCTCAAGCCGGACCACAGGCTGGTCGACCGACGTCGCCGCAGGGTGGCAGCCCTGACGCGGTGACCGGCCGGCGGCCTGGGTCCGGTTCTTCGGTGCGCTCTCCCCGGGATCTCCGGCGGAGCGACGGTCGCGGCTTCGTGTCAGACGAGTGCGAGATCCTTCCGGCAAGCGGCCTCCCTGGGGCGGGGATTCGTATCCGGGACGGCGCCGTTGCCGGTGGGGCGGCCCGCGTGGCCGCGCGCGAACATGATCCGAAGGCCCGTGCGGTGCGGCCGTGTCGTCATCCCGGCCTCCTTCGCTGATCGGTGCCTCCTGAGCCTGATGGTCTCTCCGTAACCTTTCCCCTGCAAGGCCTTGAGCAAGAGAAGATTTACATTTCTTCGTTCCTTGCTGGTCGTCTTGCTCTGCAAATTGCACGCGGCATCTCGGAAGCCGCGATCGGCTTGCCCGATTCGGCCGATCGTGTCACGCTGCAACGGCGGCCGAGGCGCGACTACACATGCAACTTGCAGTGTAAGATTGAGCGACACGGCCCCCGCCCGGGCATCCGAAACGACCCTTCCCGGCTACACCTTCCTTCCCGACGAGGAGCGTGGGACGGTGCCATCGCAGCAGGGCAGCCCGACTGTCCGCAGGCTCAGGCTGGCCCAGGAGCTTCGTCTCCTCCGCGAGCGCAGCAAGCTCACCGGGGGCAGGGCCGCCGGCGAGCTCGGCTGGTCAGCGAGCAAGGTGTCCCGCATCGAAGCGGCCAAGACCATGCCCAGCGCCGACGACGTCAAGGCCCTGGCCAAGCTCTACCGGGTCGACGAGGCGAAGCTTGACGAACTCATCGGCCTGTTGCGAGATGCGGATCAACGCGGCTGGTGGGAAGATTACGAAGAGACTCTGCCGGAGGAATACACCAGATTCCTCGGGCTGGAGGCCGAGGCGATATTCCTGCGCAATTGGGAACCCCAGCTTGTGCCGGGCCTCTTGCAGACCGAAGGCTATGCGCGCGAAGTCATCCTCGCCACGCGGGGCATCGCGCGCATCACCCAAAGCGGTGTCCGAAGCAGGGTCGAGGCGCGCATGGACCGTCAGCAGCGGGTCCTGCGCAGACCGGATCCGCCCAAGCTCCGCTTCGTGCTGGACGAGTCGGTGCTCAACCGCAAGTTCGGCGAGCCGTCGGTGATGCGGGCGCAGATGGAGCATCTTCTGGAGATGTCCCTGCTTCCGCATGTCAGCGTCCGCGTGCTGAGCATGGAGTCGCTCCATCCGGTCAACACGGGGACGTTCGTCCATCTCAAGTTCTCGGACTTCGACGACGTCGTGTACCTCGAACAGCTCTACGCGGGTGACTTCGTCGAAGACCTCGAACGGGTGGCCGGATACGAGACCGCCTTCGACCACACCGCGTCCGAAGCGCTCGACGAGGACGAGTCACGCGTCCTGATCCAGCGCAAGGCGATGGTGTGGCGAGGTTAGGACGCACGACTCGACAGGGCAATGGCGCCCTACGCCCATATGGGGAGAACATGTACACCGGATCCAAGATCACGACCTGGCGCAGGAGCAGCTTCTGCAACGGCAACTCCGCCTGCGTCGAAGTCGCCCCGCTGGCCGACGGCAACGTCGCGCTCAAGGACAGCAAGGACGAGGACGGTCCCGTCCTGGTCTTCACGCCGTCGGAGTGGGAGGCCTTCACAGCCGGGGTTCGCGACGGCGAATTCGACCTGAGCGCGCTTGCCGGCAGGGAGTGAAGAACGGCCCTGGCCAGTTGTTGCGCCAACCATTCAGGGCCGTTCGAGAGGCTCGTGACAGCCTCGCGTGCGCTCGCCCTGCCGGGCGAGCAGTGATCACCCGCACATCATGGCACACGGCGTCATCGTGATCCTCCCGTCACGCTGCCATTCCGGTCTTGGGGCGCGTCGCCGTACGAGGAACGTCGCCGTACGAGGAACAGAGAGCTGACGCCGGCCAGGACGGCGAGCGCCGCGCAGGCGAGGGCGGCCGTCATGGCGGCCGTGACGCCCTGACCCTGCAGCGAGATGAACAGCGTGCCGACCGTCGCCACCCCGATGACCTGGCCGAGCTGCATCACGGTGAGCAGCGCGCCGCTCGCGTCGGCGGCGTGCGCCTCGCCCACCTGGGCGGTGGCGAGGTTCGTCACCGCGATCTGCACGCCGAGCCCGGCGCCGATCAGCGCGCTCATCACCGCGTACGGCACGCCGCCCCCGGCCGCCAGGCCGAGCCCCACGTACGCCGGCGTGGCCACCACGTAGCCGTAGGGCACCAGGGAGCGCTGCAGGCGGGCGGGCAGGCGCGGCCAGAGGAGCCCGACCACGGCGAAGGCCAGCGCGCACGGCACCAGCATCATGCCCGAGGCCAGCGGCGACAGGCGCAACTCGCCCTGCAGGTGCAACGCCGAGGTGAACAGGAACGCGCCCCACGTGGCCGGCCCCAGCAGCAGCACCGCGAGGCCCGGCCGCATGCCCGGCGCGCGCAGCACCGCCGCCGCGACCAGCGGCCGCCCGCCGCGGGCTGTCACCCACCGCTCGATCCGGACGAACACCGCGAACATCGGCACGCTAGACGCCATCGACACCCATCCCCACAGCGGCCAGCCCAACTCCCGGCCCAGCACCAGCGGCACCACCAGCAGCAGCACGGCGGCCGCCAGCGTCACCAGGCCGCCCGGGTCCAGGCCGCCCCGGCCGCCCGGGTCCAGGCCGCCCCGGCCGCCGCCCCGGTCGGCGGGCAGCACGCGCAACCCCGCCACCAGCAGCAGCGCGCCGATCGGCACCAGCACCAGGAAGACGATCCGCCAGCCCGCGCCGAACCCGAGCAGGACGCCGCCGAGCGCCTGGCCCACCACGATGCCGCCGCTCACCACGGCCGACCACAGGCCGAGCGCCCGGCCCCGGGCCGCGCCCTGGTAGTTGTGCTGGATGAGGGTGAGCACCTGCGGCATCATCAGGGCGGCGCCCGCGCCCTGCGCGAGCCGGAAGGCCACCAGCCAGCCGGTCGAGGGGGCGAGCCCCGCCCCGAGCGTGGTCAGCGTGAACAGCCCCAGCCCGGCGAGGAAGGCGTTGCGATAGCCGAACAGGTCGCCGAGCCGGGCTCCGGTGATCAGCAGCACCGCGTAGACGATGGTGTAACCGGCGACGATCATCTGCAGGCCGGCGCCCGAGGACCGCAGGTCGGCCTCGATCGTGGGGGTGGCCACGTTGACGATGTTGACGTTCAGGATGGCCAGGAACTGACCGACGAGGATGACCGCCAGGAGCAGACCACTGGCCCTGCTCCGCTCCGGTCGTGCGGCCAGAGGGGGAGGGGCGGCAGCGGTACGGGTCATGCTTCTACAGTGCCGGACCCTGGATACCGGTAACGAGAGCCCCTGCATACTGGTACTGACGCTACCTGGATATCCGTGCCCGGAGCCGCGACAGTGGAGGCGTGACAGTGACAGAGGTGAGGCGCGCCGACCTGGCGGCGTTCCTGCGCACCAGGCGCGAACGCATCACCCCGGAAATGGTCGACCTGGCCCCCGGCCCGCGCCGGCGCACGCCCGGCCTGCGCCGCGAGGAGGTCGCCCAGCTCGCCGGAGTGGGCGTCACCTGGTACACGTGGCTGGAGCAGGGACGGCCGATCAACGCCAGCACCCAGGTGCTCGACGCCGTCGCCCGCACCCTCCGGCTCGACAACGCCGAGTGGCAGCACCTCTACCGGCTGGCCGGCCACAACGCCGGAGTGCCCGCCGGCGACGCCGTACGGGTGACACCACAGGTCCAGGGAATCCTCGACAAGCTCGACCCCATGCCGGCCTGCCTGTCCAACAGCCGCTGCGACGTGCTCGCCTGGAACCCCGCCTACGCCGCCCTGGCGCCCGAAGTGGTCGAGGCGCCCGAAGGGGAGCGCAACACCCTGTGGCAGAGCTGCGTGCCCTCCCAACTGTCGGCCATGCTGGTCAACCGCGAGCAGGAACTGCCCGGCGTGGTCGCGGTGTTCCGCGGCGCCTACAGCCGCCACTCCGACGACCCGTGCTGGCAGGGCTTCGTCACCCGGCTGTGCGCGGTGAGCCCGGACTTCGCCCGGCTGTGGGCCCGGCAGGACGTGGCCGAGCCAGGCCCGCGCGAGAAGCTCATGCGGCACCCGCGGGTCGGCGCCATGCGGTTCGTCACCACGGTCCTCCACTCGCCCGCCCCCGAGACCCGCATGGTGATCTACACGCCCATGGACGACGCCACCCGCGAAGCGATCGACCGGCTGCTTACCGGCACCTGACCTCGGTGTGACCCCGGGCCGCATGGCATGCTCGATCCTTGACCCAACGGATCCAGCAGAAGTGGCGACACATGAGACTCCCCCCTGCCGCCGCGGCTGTGGCTCTCGCCGCCGCGCTCACCGCGTGCTCCGCTGCCGAGTCAGAGACCCCCGAGCGCCGTGCCGAGACGGCCGCCGCCGACAGCCCGTCACCCAGCCCCAAACCCTCGCGGGTACGCAAGCCGTTCACGATCGCGTTCGGCGGCGACGTGCATTTCGAAGGGATGCTGCGGGCGCGGCTGAACAGCCCGCGCACCGCCCTCGGGCCGATCGCCGGTGTGCTGCGCGACGCCGACCTCGCGATGGTCAACCTGGAGACCGCCATCACCACCGGCGGCACCCCGGCGCCCGGCAAGCAGTTCACCTTCCGGGCGCCGGCCAGCGCCCTTACCGCGCTCAAGGCCGCCGGAGTGGACGTGGTGTCGATGGCCAACAACCACGGCATGGACTACATGGAAACCGGCCTGGCCGACTCGCTGGCCGCCGTCAAACGGTCGCGGTACCCCGTGGTGGGTATCGGCGACAACGACACCGAGGCGTACCGGCCGTTCCGCACGGTGGTCAACGGCAACCGGGTGTCGATCATCGGGGCCACCCAGGTGCTCGACGACCACCTCATCTCCGCCTGGACCGCGACGCCCGACAAGGGCGGGCTGGCCTCCGCCAAGGACGAGCCGCGCCTGCTACGGGCCGTACGGGAGGCGCGCAAGCGGTCCGACACCGTGATCGTGCACTTGCACTGGGGCACCGAGATGCAGAAGTGCCCCAACCAGGCGCAGCTCTCCCTCGCCCCCAAGCTCGTCAAGGCGGGCGCCGACGTGGTCGTCGGCGGGCACGCGCACATCCTGCTCGGCGCCGGCTACCTCGGCAACGCCTACGTCAGCTACGGCCTCGGCAACTTCGTCTTCTACAACTCCAACCCCGCCACCACCGGGCGTACCGGCGTGCTCACGCTCACCCTCAACGGCCGCAAGGTGCTCAAGGACACGTGGACCCCCGCCACCATCCAGGGCGGCCTCCCGATCCCCATGACCGGCTCGGCCCGCACCCAGGCGGTCGCCGACTGGAAGGCGCTGCGCTCCTGCACCGGCCTGTCCACCCGGCCCTGACCGGTTATGTTCGGAAAGGGGGGCGTGCGTCCGGCAAGGGGGGGTCGCGATGCGGTGGATCGAGTCCGGTGACGTACGGCTGGCAGTCGTCGAGGAGGGCGACCCCGACCGGCCGACGGTCCTGCTCCTGCACGGCTACCCCGACACCCACCAGGTCTGGGACGAGGTCGCCGAACGGCTGCGCGACCGCTTCCACGTGGTCCGCTACGACGTGCGCGGCGCGGGCGACTCCAGCGCGCCGGCCGACCACCGGCACTACGACCTGGACCACCTGGCCGCCGACCTCTCGGCCGTGCTCGACGAGATCGGCAAGCCCGCCGTCCACCTGGTCGGCCACGACTGGGGTTCGCTGCAGGGCTGGGACGCGGTGACCAGGCCCGGCATCCGCGAACGCGTCGCCTCCTTCACCAGCCTGGGCGGGCCCGGGCTCGACCAGACGGCGCTCTTCCTGCGGCACGGCAGGCCCGCCGAGGTCGCCGCCCAGGGCGCCCGGTCCTGGTACATCGGCGCCTTCCAGCTCCCGGTGCTGCCCGAGCTGGCCTGGCGGACGTTCGTGCCCGCGATGCTGGAGCGGACCATGCGGCTCCGCGACGGGATCGAGCCCCGGCCCGGCCACCCCGCCGCCACCCTGCCGAAGGACGCCGCCAACGGGCTGTGGCTCTACCGGTGCAACAGCGTGGGCCGCCGCCCCCGCGACCCCCGCGTGGACGTGCCGGTGCAGCTCATCGAGGCCACCCGCGACTCGTTCGTCACCCCGGCGCTGCTCGCCTCGATCACTCGATGGGCGTCCCGGTGCTGGCACCGCCGGATCGTCGCAGGCCACTGGGCGCACCGCGGCCGGCCCGACGTGGTCGCCAGGATGATCGCCGAGTTCGCCGGCCACGTGGACGGCGGCGAGGCCGGCGGCAGCCTGCGCCGCTCCCGCGTCGTGCCGGGACGCGGCGCGTTCGGCGACCGGCTGGTGGTCGTCACCGGCGCGGGCAGCGGCATCGGGCGGGCCACCGCGCGGGCGTTCGCCGCCCACGGGGCCGAGATCGTCTGCGCCGACATCGACGCGGCCGCCGCCGCGCGGACCGCCGACGGCATCACCCAGGGCCTGGCGGGCACGGCGCACGCCATGCCGGTCGACGTGGCCGACGCCGCCGCGATGGAATCCTTCGCCGAGGACGTACGCGCCCGGTACGGCGTGCCCGACATCGTGGTCAACAACGCCGGCGTCATCGTCAGCGGCCCCTTCCTCGACCACTCGCTCGACGACTGGCGCAGGACCCTCGACGTCAACCTGTGGGGCGTCGTCCACGGCTGCCGGCTGTTCGCCGCCCAGCAGGTCGAACGCGGCGAGGGAGGCCACATCGTCAACATCGCCTCCATGGCCGCGTTCGCTCCGACGGTCGTGCTGCCCGCCTACTCGGCGGCGAAGTCGGCGGTGAAGACGCTCAGCGAGTGCCTGCGGGCCGAGCTGGCCGCCGACGGCATCGGCGTGAGCGTGATCTGTCCCGGCTTCGTGTCCACGGCCATCGCCCGCAACGCCACCTACGTCGGCCCCGACCTGCGTGAACTCGCCGAAGCGGGAGCCGAACTGCGCGGCTACCCGCCCGAGCGCGTCGCGGCCCACATCCTGCGCGCCGTGCGCCGCAACCAGGCCGTCGTCCCCGTCAACACCGAGGCGAAGCTCGGCTACGCGCTGTCCCGGGCCCTCCCCGGAGCCATGCGCGGCTTCGCGCGGCTGTCCGCCGCCGTCAGAAATGTGTAATCGACGGGTGACGGTCGGCCGCTTCAGGAGAAGATGAGGACGTGCCGACCCCCCAGACTGATGACTGCGCCAGCCCGCCGTCGCTGCGGCGCCGGCCCACCCAGCGCCGCAGCGCGCGCCGGGTCCAGCGGATGCTCGACGCCTGCGCGGCGCTGCTCGACGAGATGGGCTACGAGGCCCTGTCCACCACCCGCATCGCCGAACGCGCCGGCGTCGCCATCGGATCGGTCTACCAGTTCTTCCCCGACAAGCGGGCCATCACCCAGGAGCTGACCCGGCGCAACGTCGAGCAGTTCGTCTCCCGGGTGGGCCACCGCTTCATCGAGGAGGACTACCGCGGCTGGTGGGAGGCCGTCGACGCGATCATCGACGAGTACGTGGACATGCACCGGACCGTTCCCGGGTTCAAGAGCCTCCACTTCGGCGACGTCGTCGACCTCAACCTGCTCGACTCCGCCTCCGACAACAACACGGTCATCGCCGGGCGGCTGCGCGGGCTGCTGCTCAAGGAGTTCGGGCTGGCCGACAGCCACGAACTCGACGTGGCCATGCTGGTCGCGGTCGAGGCCGGCGACGCCGTGCTGAAGCTGGCCTTCCGGCGGCACCCCGAGGGCGAGCCGGAGATCATCGACGCGGCCAAGAAACTCATCCGCGGCTTCCTGTCGCGGCAGCTCCGCGCCTGGTCCCCCGGCCCCTCCTGACCGGTCGTGACCGGGCTCCTCGTGACCGGGCTCCTCGTGACCCGGCGCTCCTGAGCGGCGCTCCTCGGCGGCCGTTCCGGCGGGCGGGCGCGGGGCGCGGCTAGCGGGGGGAGTGCCGCCTGTCGGCGACGGAGGCGGGGCCGCCCACACAGGGCGCGGGGAACGACACGGGCCGGGTGTCCTCGCGGACCATCCGCGCGGTCAGCCGCGCCTCGACCGCGCGCAGGTTGCGCTCGGCCGCCTCGACGGCCTCCAGCCTGGCCGACAGATAGCCGGACGCGCCCGGGATCACCGCGGAGAGCACGAGGGCGCATCCCAAGACGAAGGTCATCTGCTTGGACATGCCCATGACGGCCCCCTCGACTCGCGGCGCGCGACGGCAGTTATGCCCGGGGGCCGTGCCGACACGCCGATCGCCGCCATCCTTTGACCTGACGGTGGTGAAGTCGTGGCCGATCGGCGATGCGCATTGCCGGGGCAAACCGGCAAAGGGCTCGGTAGTCTCGCGGTGTGGCGCATGTGACCCGTGAGCACCTTGATCGCCTGCTTGAGCAGGCCCTGCTGGCCGACGACCACGGCTCCTTGGCCCAGCGGCTGTACGACGTCGCGCTGGGCTATTCCTCGGGCGACGTCTCCAGGGCGTCGATCCTGGTCCTGGCGGCCGAGGAGTGGCGAGCGGCGGGGCAGCCCGCGCGGGCGCTGGAGTGCTTCCAGCGCGCGGTGGAGGACGGTGGCGAGTCGATCGTCGACCCGCGTGCCGGAATCGCCGACACGCTGTTCGAGCTGGACCGGTCCGACGAGGCCAGGGAGGTCATCGAGACACTCAGAGCGGAGGGCGGCGTCACCACGGCGACCGCCCACACGATCGCCGAGACCCTCGTCGCCTACGGCGACCTGCACGCCGGACTCGAATGGGTGACGCAGGCCGTGCTGGCCAGCGACGAGGACGACCCCGAGCACGAGGCGCTGCTGCGCACCCGCTACCGCATCAGGGTCGATCTCGGGCTGCCGGAGGACGAGCTCGACGCGCTGGTGTCCTGAGCGCCGGCGCGACAGGGCCGCGACCGTGAGGGGCGCGGCCCGCTGCGGGCTGTCCCGGGCCGCCGATCGTGTGGTTCCGGTGCCCGGGACGGTCTGCCGCGTGGTTTCGGGTTGTCCCGATGGCCTGCCGAGGAGGGGACACTCTGCTTACCCAAGGCCTGCTTACCCGAGGCCTGCTTACCCGAGGCGTCTTGCCCGAGGCGTCTTGCCCGAGGCGTCTTGCCCGAGGCTCTTGCCCGGGAGGGCGGTCGCGGTCAGTCGAGGCCCAGGCCGGGCAGCACGCCGCCGGCCGGGTTCAGGGCCGGCGGCTGTGGCAGTCCCGGCACGCTCGGCAGGTCCGGGAGAGTCTCGCCCTTCTGGTGGGTCCTCGGGGCGGTCCGCTGACGGTCCGGGTCGACCGGACGGCGCGCGGACGCGGCCTCGCTCGTCGACGGCGCGCCGGCGGACGACATGCCGCTGGGCGCGACGGGCAGCACGGGCAGACCGGGCAGGTCGGGCGCCGGATTCACCGCGGGTACGCCGGGCAGGCCCCCGGGCGTGGGGACGGCCGGCCGCTCCGGCACGTGCGAGTCGACGGCCGGCCCTCCCTCGCCGCGCCCCTTGCCCTTCCCCTTGCCTTTCCCCACGCCCTTGCCGCCCTGCTCGCCCTTGCCGCCTTGCTCGCCTCTGCCACCTTCACGGCCCTCGCCGCCGTCCTCGTGGTCCCGGGCGGCGCTCCCCGCGATGGCGCCGTCCGTCGGAGCCGATCCGTCCAGGGCTCGGTCGTTCAGGCCCGTCAGGCCGAGGCGCTGGGCGGTCCGCGTGACGAGCCTGCCCAGCTCCTCGTCGTCGTCGAGCCGTCCCTCGCCGACGGCGCGGGTGAGCTCGTCGCAGGCCGACGCGGCGACGGAGTCGACGGACGCCGGCCGGCACGAGTCGGCGGTCACCGGGCCCACTCCCGGCCAGCTCACCCCCGCGGTCAGAGCGGCCACCGCAATGATGTTCCGAGATGACACTTCACGTCCCCCTGATCGTGCTTCGGCGATCCGATGAAGCGCCAAGCTAGTCAGGAGGGCGACGGGCGGACGGCTGCTTGCCCGAAGGCTGGGGCAGTCCTTACCGACAATCGGAAGCCCGGTGGCCGAAAGGCCGCCGGGCTTCCATCGCCGGGCGTCAGGCGCGCTGGATGGTCAGCTCGTCGTCACCGAGATCGACCTTGACCTGGTCACCGTCGACGACCTCGCCGGACAGCACCGCCTTGGCCAGCTTGTCGCCGATCGCCGACTGCACCAGCCGGCGCAGCGGGCGGGCGCCGTACAGCGGGTCGTAACCCGTCAGCGCCAGCCACTCGCGGGCCGCCGGGGTGACCTCCAGGGTCAGCCTGCGGTCGGCCAGCCGCCGGGCGAGCCGATCGACCTGCAGGTCGACGATCCGCGTCAGCTCCTCCGAGCCGAGCGCGTCGAACAGGATCACGTCGTCGAGCCGGTTGAGGAACTCGGGCTTGAACGAGCCCCGGACCGCGCTCATGACGGCCTCGCGCTTGGCGTCGTTCTCCAGCGTCGGATCGACCAGGAACTGCGAGCCGATGTTGGAGGTGAGGATCAGGATCGTGTTGCGGAAGTCGACCGTGCGGCCCTGGCCGTCGGTCAGCCGCCCGTCGTCGAGCACCTGCAGCAGGATGTCGAAGACCTCGGGATGCGCCTTCTCCACCTCGTCCAGCAGCACCACCGTGTAGGGCCGGCGCCGCACGGCCTCGGTGAGCTGGCCGCCCTCCTCGTAGCCGACGTAGCCGGGAGGCGCGCCGACCAGCCGGGCGACGCTGTGCTTCTCGGAGTACTCGCTCATGTCGATGCGGGTCATCGCCCGCTCGTCGTCGAACAGGAACTCCGCCAGCGCCTTGGCCAGCTCGGTCTTGCCGACACCGGTGGGCCCGAGGAACATGAACGAGCCCGTCGGCCGGTCGGGGTCGGCGATGCCGGCCCGGCTGCGCCGTACGGCGTCGGACACGGCCTGTACGGCCTGCCGCTGCCCGATGAGCCGCCGCCCCAGCTCGTCCTCCATGCGCAGCAGCTTGGCCGTCTCTGCCTCCATCAGGCGGCCGGCCGGGATGCCGGTCCAGGACGAGATGACCTCGGCGATGTCGTCGGGGCCGACCTCCTCCTTGACCATGGCGTCCTCGGGCTGGGCGGCCTCGGACGCCTCCAGCAGGGCCTGCTCCAGCCGGGGCACCTCGGCGTACATGAGCCGCGACGCCGCCTCGAAGTCGCCGTCGCGCTGGGCCCGCTCGGCCGCGCCGCGCGCCTCGTCGAGCTGCTTCTTCAGCTCGCCGACCTTGTTCAGCCCGGCCTTCTCGCGCTCCCAGCGGCCGACGAGGGCGTTGAGCTCCTCCTGGCGGTCGGCCAGCTCCTTGCGGAGCCGTTCGAGCCGCTGGACGGAGGCCTCGTCGGTCTCCTTGGACAGCGCCAGCTCCTCCATCTTCATCCGGTCGACGTTGCGCTGGAGCTGGTCGATCTCCACGGGACGGGAGTCGATCTCCATACGCAGCCGGGAGGCGGCCTCGTCGACCAGGTCAATGGCCTTGTCCGGGAGGAACCTGCTGGTGATGTAGCGGTCGGACAGCGCGGCGGCGGCGACGAGCGCGCTGTCGGCGATCTGCACCTGGTGGTGGGCCTCGTAGCGGCCCTTGAGCCCGCGCAGGATCGCGATCGTGTCCTCGACGGTCGGCTCGCCCACGTACACCTGCTGGAAGCGCCGCTCCAGCGCCGGGTCCTTCTCGATGCGCTCGCGGTACTCGTCGAGCGTCGTGGCGCCGATCATGCGCAGCTCGCCGCGGGCCAGCATGGGCTTGAGCATGTTGCCCGCGTCCATCGCGCCCTCGGCGGCCCCGGCGCCGACGACCGTGTGCAGCTCGTCGATGAAGGTGACGATCTGCCCGTTGCTCTCCTTGATCTCGGACAGGACGGCCTTCAGCCGCTCCTCGAACTCGCCGCGGTATTTCGCGCCGGCCACCATCGCGCCCAGGTCGAGTGAGATGAGCCGCTTGCCCCGCAGCGACTCGGGCACGTCACCGGCCACGATCCGCTGGGCCAGGCCCTCGACCACGGCGGTCTTGCCGACGCCGGGCTCGCCGATCAGCACCGGGTTGTTCTTGGTGCGCCTGGACAGGACCTGCACGACCCGGCGGATCTCGGAGTCGCGGCCGATGACCGGGTCGAGCCGGCCGCCGCGGGCCCGCTCGGTGAGGTCGACGCCGTACTTCTCCAGCGCCTGGTAGGTGTCCTCGGGCGTCTCGCTGGTGACGCGGGCGTGGCCGCGCACCTTCTCGAACGCGTCCAGCAGTGCCTGCGGCGTCGCCCCCTGCGCCTTGAGCAGCTCGGCCACCTGGCCGCCGTCGGTGGCCAGGCCCACGAGCAGATGCTCGGTGGAGACGTACTCGTCCTCCAGGCGCTTGGCGCGCTGGGCGGCGGTGTTGATGACGGTCAGGAGCTGTCGCGAGCTCGACGGCGCGCTGACGGTCGAGCCCTGCGCCTTGGGCAGGGCGGCGAGCAGCTCCTCCGCCCTGGCGCGCAGCGCCTTCCAGTCGCCGCCCACGGCCTCCAGCAGCGGGACGGCGGTGCCGCCCGTCTGGCTGAGCAGCGTCGTCAGCAGGTGCGCCGGCGCGATCTCCGGGTGGCCTTCGGCGGCGGCGCGCCGCATGGCCCCGGAGAGCGCTTCCTGGCTCTTCTGAGTGAGCTTGTAGTCCATCTGTTCTAGGCCCCCGGTGGCAGCTCGTAGCGGATCAGCGCCTTGACCATCTGCATCTCGGCGCGCAGCCGGTGAACCTCCTCACGCAGCCGCAGAGCTTCGTTCTCCAGCTCCAGGATCCGCTTGATGCCGGCGAGGTTGATGCCTTCCTCCTGGGACAGGCGCTGCACCTCGCGCAGCTGGACGATGTCACGTGTCGAATAGAGACGGCCGCGCCCGGCCGTGCGACCCGGGCACACCAGCCCCAGCCGGTCGTACTGCCGCAGCGTCTGCGGATGCAGGCCCGAAAGCTGGGCGGCCACCGAGATCACATAGACGGGAGTGTCGTCGGACAGGTCGAAATAGTTGGCGTCCATCGGCTACTCGCTTCTGGCTCTCTGAATGAGATCAGCCCGCGGGTCGTCGCCCGCGGCAGCGGTGGCGAACTCCGTCAGGAGGTCGCGTGACTTGTCGTCGAGCGTCTTGGGCACCAGCACCTCGATGGTGGCGAGCAGGTCGCCCTTGGTGCCGTCCTTGCGGGTGGCGCCGCGGCCGCGCACCCGGAAGGTGCGGCCGTTGGGCGTGCCCGCGGGGATGCGCAGGGTGACCGGCATGCCCTTCAGGGTCGGCACCTTGATCTCGGCGCCGAGCGCGGCCTCCGAGAACGTCACCGGCACGGTGATCGTCAGGTGGTCGCCGCTCCGACCGAACACCGCGTGCGGTTTGACGTGGGTCTGGATGTAGAGGTCACCCGCGGGCCCGCCGTTCTCGCCCGGCGCGCCCTTGCCCTTGAGCTTGACCCGCTGGCCGTCGGCCACCCCCGCGGGGATGCGCGCCTGGATGGTGCGCGTGCTCTTGGCCCGGCCGCTGCCCTCGCACACCTGGCAGGGGTCGTCCACGAGCAGACCGCGGCCCTTGCAGTCGCGGCAGGGCTCGGAGAAGGCGAAGTTGCCGAGGTTGCGGCTGGCCGCTCCGGTGCCCTCGCAGGTCGGACAGACCCGTGGGGTCGTGCCCGCCTTGGCTCCCGTGCCGCTGCACGCCGTACAGGCGGCCGAGCTGGTCAGCCGGAGCGACACCGTGGTGCCCTCGGCCGCCTCGGTGAACGTGAGCGTGACCTCCGACTCGACGTCCTGGCCGCGGCGTGGCCTGGTGGTCCTGGTCGTGGTGCGGGTCGTGCCGCCCCCACGGTTGAACAGCCCGCCGAACAGGTCGCCGAGACGGTCGCCGGCCCCGGCGCCGCCCGGCTGGCCGGCCGTGCCGCCGAACAGGTCGCCGAAGTCGAACGGGAACCCGCCACCGCCGGGACGCTGGCCGCCCATCCCCGACCCGAACAGCGTGCGCGCCTCGTCGTACTCCTTGCGGCGCTTGCCGTCGGACAGGACGTCGTAGGCTTCGGAGACCTCCTTGAACTTGGTCTCCTTGGCCGTGTCGCCCTGGTTGGTGTCGGGGTGGTACTGCCTGGCCAGCTTCCGGTAGGCCTTCTTGATCTCGTCGGCGGTGGCGGTCTTGGGCACACCAAGGACGGCGTAGTAATCCTTCTCCAGGTAGTCCTTGGTGCTCATCTATGGCCCTTCGTCCTCTTGGTCAGTTGTCGTCGTCTGCGGACGCCGGGGGGGCGTCGTCGGGCTCGGCCACGGCCACCCGAGCCGGGCGCAGCACCCGGTCACCCATGCGATAACCGAGCTGCAGCACCTCGACCGCGGTCGGCTCCGTCACGTCCGGCGAGTAGCTGTGCATCAGCGCCTCGTGGACGGTCGGGTCGAAGGGCTCGCCCTTCTGCCCGAACGGGCTGAGGCCCAGCTTGGTGACCGCCGCCTCCAGCGACTCCGCCACCTTCGCGAAGCCGCCGGTGAGCTCGCCGTGGTCGCGGGCCCTGCCGATGTCGTCGAGCACCGGCAGCAGCTCCGTCAGCGCGCCGGCGACGGCCTGCTCGCGCATCGCGACGCGGTCACGCTCGACCCGCCTGCGGTAGTTGGTGTATTCGGCCTGGAGACGCTGCAGGTCGGCGGTCCGCTCGGCGAGCTGGGCCTGCAGCTCGGCGTCCTCGCCGGTCGTGCCGGCCCCGGCCCCGGCGGCCGCGCCGTCGGCCGGCGCCTCGGCGGGCTGCTCGGGCTTGCCGTCCGAGCTGACCCGGGCCCGGCCCGTCTCGGGGTCGATCTTGCGGTTGTCGCGGATCACCGGCTCGCTGTGCTCGTGTCCGTTGTCACGCGGCGGCATCACTTGTCCTTCTTCGGCTCGTCGTCCACGATCTCGGCCTCGACGACGTCGTCGTCGGCCTTCGCCTGGGCGCCCTCACCGGGCGCGGCGTCCTGCGGGGCGCCCTCGCCGGGGGACTGCTGGCTCTGGGCGTAGATCGCCGAGCCCATCTTCTGGCTGACCGTGGCGAGCTTCTCGGCGGAGGTGCGGATCGCGTCGGTGTCCGTGCCCTCCAGTGCCTTCTTCAGCTCGGCCAGCGCGTCGTTGACCTCGGTCTTGATCTCGCCGGGGACCTTGTCGTCGTTCTCGCGGAGGAACTTCTCCGTCTGGTAGGCGAGCCCGTCGGCGTTGTTGCGGACCTCGGCCTCCTCGCGGCGCTTCTTGTCCTCCTCGGCGTAGGACTCGGCCTCGCGCATCATGCGCTCGATGTCGTCCTTCGGCAGCGCGGAGCCGCCGGTGATCGTCATCGTCTGCTCCTTGCCCGTGCCCAGGTCCTTGGCGGAGACGTTGACGATGCCGTTGGCGTCGATGTCGAAGGTGACCTCGATCTGCGGGATGCCGCGCGGCGCCGGGGCGATGCCGGTCAGCTCGAACGTGGCGAGCTTCTTGTTGTAGGAGGCGATCTCGCGCTCGCCCTGGAAGACCTGGATCTGCACCGACGGCTGGTTGTCCTCGGCCGTGGTGAAGACCTCCGAGCGCTTCGTCGGGATTGTCGTGTTGCGCTCGATGATCTTGGTGAAGATGCCGCCCTTGGTCTCGATGCCCAGCGACAGCGGGGTCACGTCGAGCAGCAGGACGTCCTTGACCTCGCCCTTGAGCACGCCGGCCTGCAGGGCGGCGCCGATGGCGACGACCTCGTCGGGGTTGACGCCCTTGTTGGGCTCCTTGCCGCCGGTCAGCTCCTTGACCAGCTCGGACACGGCGGGCATGCGGGTCGAGCCGCCGACGAGCACCACGTGGGCGATGTCGGCGACCTTGATGCCGGCGTCCTTGATGACCTGGTGGAACGGGCCCTTGGTCCGCTCGAGCAGGTCGGCGGTGAGCCGCTGGAACTCGGCGCGGGTCAGCTTCTCGTCGAGGTGCAGCGGGCCCTCGGCCGAGGCCGTGATGTAGGGCAGGTTGATCGTCGTCTCGGACTGGCTGGACAGCTCGATCTTGGCCTTCTCGGCCGCCTCGCGCAGGCGCTGGAGGGCCATCTTGTCCTTGGCCAGGTCGACGCCGTGGGCGTTCTTGAACCTGTTGACCAGCTCGTCCACGACGCGCTGGTCCCAGTCGTCGCCGCCGAGGTGGTTGTCGCCGGACGTGGCCTTGACCTCGACGAAGCCGTGACCGTCCTCCTGGCCGACGTCGAGCAGGGACACGTCGAAGGTGCCGCCGCCGAGGTCGAAGACCAGGATGGTCTGGTCCTCCTCCTTGTCGAGGCCGTAGGCCAGGGCGGCCGCGGTCGGCTCGTTGATGATGCGCAGCACGTTGAGGCCCGCGATGGTGCCGGCCTCCTTGGTGGCCTGGCGCTGGGCGTCGTTGAAGTAGGCCGGGACGGTGATCACGGCGTCGGTGATCTTCTCGCCCAGGTAGGCCTCGGCGTCCTGCTTGAGCTTCTGCAGGACGAAGGCGCTGATCTGCTGCGGAGAGAACTTCTTGCCGTCGATCTCCTTGGACCAGGTGGTGCCTATCTCCCGCTTGACCGAGCGGATCGTGCGGTCCACGTTGGTGACGGCCTGCCGCTTGGCGACCTCACCGACGAGGACCTCGCCGTTCTTCGCGAAGGCGACCACGGACGGCGTGGTCCGCGAGCCCTGCGCGTTGGCGATGACGGTGGGCTCACCGCCCTCGAGGATCGAGACGACGGAGTTGGTCGTCCCCAGGTCGATACCTACCGCACGTGCCATGAGTACGTCCTTGTAGTCAAAGTTGAGTCGGTCAGACTCAAGGTACGAATGACGGGTGTCTTTGTCAAACGTCTTGAGCCTACTCGACTCAACCCCAAGGACGGCCTGCGCATTCCCTCATGTTCGCCGTCGGCGTGCTCGAATCGCCGTGGGTGTCAGCTCTTGGCGCCGTCCACGATCCGGCGCTTGCCGAGCGGGGCCTTGAGCTTGACCGTGGTCGTCTTCTCGATGGCGATCATGATGCAGGAGACGTTCTTCGCCTTGGGCGAGGTGCCCTCGTACAGGGTGATCGTGACGCGCTTGCGCGTCTCCGTGACCTTGACCCGGTCGAGCACGGTGCACGGCGCGACGCCCGACATCCAGACGAGCTGCACCTTGCGGCCCTTGGCGACGGGCTTGGCCTTCGTCCAGCGCACCTTGCGGACGTCGATCGCGTCGCCCGTCGGCTTGACCGGCTCCGGTCCCTTGGCCGGCCCGCCGGTGGGCGGCGTTGAGGACGCGGTGCCGGTGGACGCGGTGCCGGTGGACACCGCGGTGGCGGAGACCGGCGTGCTGGAGGAGGGGACGGTGGACGAGGCGGCACGCCCGTCGGGCGTCTCCGTGCCGCAACTCGCCGCGAGCAGACATCCGGCCAGAAGAGTCGCTGTCATCGTTCGCATACCCCTACGACGGACCGCGCCGCCGAGCGGTTCACGACCGGATGCGGCGGGCCCGACCGGACGCGAGGACTAGGGTGGTTACGTGCTTCGTCAGGTCCTGCTAGCCGCCTCCAGGAGCGAGCGCGTCGAGCGCCTCGTGTCCACCTCTCCGCTGACCAGGGACGTGGTCAGGCGCTACGTCGCCCAGGACGTGGGCGCGGTCGTCTCCGAGCTGACCCGCGACGGGCTGCTCGTCACCGCCGACCACCTGGGCGAGGAGGTGACCGACCGGGCGCAGGCCGAGGGCGAGGTGCGCGCCTACCTCGCGCTGCTCGGCCGCCTGCCCGAGGGGTCCGACGTGTCGGTCAAGCTGACCGCCCTGGGCCTGCGGCTGTCGGAGCAGCTCGCGCTCGACAACGCCGCCACCATCTGCGAGCACGCGGCCCTGCGCGGCATCACGCTCACCCTCGACGCCGAGGAGCACGACACGATCGCCGGGCTGCACTCGGTGCACGCCACGCTGCGCAAGGAGCACCCCTCCGTCGGCGTCGTCGTCCAGGCCTACCTGCCCGAGGCGGAGGAGCGCTGCGCCCGGCTCGCGGCCGCCGAGGGGGCACGGGTGCGGCTGTGCAAGGGCGCCTACACGGCGCCCGGCGCCTACACCTCGCCGGCCGACATCGACCGGTCGTTCGTGCGCTGCCTCAGGGTGCTCATGGCCGGCTCCGGCCACCCCATGGTCGCCACGCACGACCCCCGGCTGGTCGAGATCGCCTCGGCGCTGGCGGTGCTGCACGGGCGCGACTTCTCGGCGTACGAGCATCAGATGCTCTACGGCATCAGGCCCGCCGAGCAGCGGCGGCTGGCCAGGCTGGGCGCGCAGGTGCGGGTCTACGTGCCCTACGGCGACGACTGGTACCCCTACCTCATGCGCCGGCTGGCCGAGCGCCCCCACAACCTCGCCTTCTTCCTCCGCTCGCTGCTGAGCAGGAGTTAGCGAGCCGATAGGCTGCTTGGCGTGATTGCGATTCTGGGCACGGGCAAGATGGGCGAGGCCCTGCTGTCCGGGCTGCTGCGGGCGGGCTTCAAGCCGGCCGACATCGTGGCCACCTCCCGCCGGCCGGAGCGCGCGCAGGCGCTGCGCGAGACCTACGGCGTGCGCACGATGTCCAACCCGGAGGCCGCCAAGGCCGCCGAGACGCTGATCCTCGCCGTCAAGCCGCAGGACATGGCGTCGCTGCTGGGCGAGATCGCCCCGCACGTGCCCGCCGGCCGCCTGGTGATCAGCGCGGCGGCCGGCATCACCACCGCGTTCGTCGAGCAGCGCCTCGGCGTCGAGGTGCCCGTGGTCAGGGTCATGTCCAACACGCCCATCCGTTTCGACGAGGCGATGAGCGTCATCTCGGCCGGCGCCCACGCCGGCGAGGAGCACCTGCGGCACACCGAAGACCTGCTCAAGCCCGTCGGCAAGGTGCTGCGCATCCCCGAGTCGCAGCAGGACGCCGCGACCGCGCTGTCCGGCAGCGGGCCCGCCTACTTCTTCTACCTGGTCGAGGCCATGGTCGACGCGGGCATCCTGCTCGGCATGCCGCGGGCGGCCGCGCTCGACATGGTGACCCAGTCGATCGTGGGCGCGGCCGTGATGCTGCGCGACTCGGGCGAGCACCCGGTGATCCTGCGCGAGGCCGTGACCTCGCCCGGCGGCACCACGATCGCGGCGATCGCCGAGCTCGAACGGCACAGCGTGCGCGCCGCCTTCCTGGCCGCGATCGAGGCCGCCCGCGACCGCGGCCGCCAGCTCGCCTCCGGCTGACCCTCCGGCCTACCTCGCGCTCCGGCCGACCCTCCGGCTGATCCCGGGTTCCGGCCGACCCCGGAAGTGGACCCGGGTCATCGCACCGGGGCAACGGCGCATCACGCGTCACGGCGACGCAGCAGGACCGCGGCGGGGATCAGCACGATCGCGATCCAGGCGAGGTAGACGCCGAAGCCGCTCCACGGGCCGAGCTGGTTGGCCTCGGAGGGGAAGGCCACCTCCATGCCGGCGTTCGAGGTGAAGTGGTCGCGCACGAGCTGCCCCCACCGGCCGGGCAGCCCGTTGGTGAGCGGGGGCAGCACGAGGATCAGGGCGACGGCCGAGACGATCGCGCCCGGCGTGTGCCGGATGAGGGCGCCCAGCGCCAGCCCGAACAGGCCGCACGCCGTCAGGTAGAGCCCGGTCCCGGCGACCGCCTGGACGGTGCCCGGGTCGCCGAGCGTCGCGCCGTCGAGGATGGCCTGCCCGATCAGGAAGCTGGCGAGCGCGGCGGCCATGCTCACGGTCAGCGCCACCGCCGTGAACACGATGATCTTTCCGGCCAGCAGCTTGAGGCGTCGCGGCACGGCCATGAGCGTCGTGCGGATGGCTCCCGTCCGGTACTCGCCGGAGATCACGAGCACGCCGAGCGCGGCCGTGCCCATCGAGGCGAGCATGATGCCGCTGAGGCTGATCCGCGTCGCGGAGACGGGATCGACCGGGCCGTCCTCGGAGGCGGCCACCGAGCCCGACAGCAGCGCGCCGAGGCCCACCATGAGCAGTGCGGTGATGGCCAGCGTCCACACGGTCGAGCGGACGGAGCGGATCTTGGTCCATTCGGACCTGAGGATGTCGATCACGACGAGAACTCCAGACTGTCCTTGGTGAGCTCCATGTAGGCCGCTTCGAGCGAGGGCTGGACGAAGGTCAGCTCCTCCAGCGGCAGCCCCGCCCGCGCGGCGAGCGTGCCGATCTCCAGCGGGGTCATCGCGGTCACGCGCAGGTGGTCGGGGTGCGGCTCGCCGACCCTGACCAGCTCGGCCACCTCGGCCAGCCGGGGCGAGCGCACCCGTACGTACCCCTGGGAGCTGCGCCCGATGAACTCCCGCACACTCGTGTCGGCGATCAGCCGGCCCTTGCCGATCACCACCAGGTGGTCGGCCGTCTGCGCCATCTCGCTCATCAGGTGGCTGGAGACGAAGACCGCCCGGCCCTCGGCCGCGAGGTCGCGCATGAACGTGCGGATCCACAGGATGCCGTCGGGGTCCAACCCGTTGACCGGCTCGTCGAAGATGAGGATCTCCGGGTCGCCGAGCAGGGCGGCGGCGATGCCGAGCCGCTGCGACATGCCCAGCGAGAACCCGCCGATCCGCCGTCCGGCCACCTCGCGCAGGCCGACGGTGTCCAGCACCTCCTCGACCCGGTGCGACGGGATGGCGTTGCTCTGCGCGATGGCCAGCAGGTGGTTGCGCGCGCTGCGCCCGCCGTGCACCGCCTTGGCGTCCAGCAGCGCGCCGATCTTGCGCAGGGGGTGGCTCAGCTCCTGGTACGGCTTGCCGTCCACCAGCGCCGCGCCGCCCGAGGGCCGGTCCAGCCCGAGGATCATCCGCATGGTCGTGGACTTGCCCGCGCCGTTGGGCCCGAGGAAACCGGTCACCCGGCCGGGCTCGACGTCGAAGGACAGGTCCGCCACGGCCACGGTCCCGCCGTAACGCTTGGTGAGGTTCGTCGCCCGTATCGAGGTCATGTGTCCAGCGTGGCGGCGTGGACGGGCGACTTCTTCCTGCCGGGGAACCGTTCTGTCCCGGGGGTGGTGGGAGCGCGGTCCTACGCTCCAGGGGTGACGAGCCCGGCCTCGTAGGCGGCGATCACGGCCTGGGCCCGGTCCCTGACGGCCAGCTTGGCGAACAGGCTCGTGACGTGGTTCTTCACCGTGGAGGGGGAGACGCCCAGGTCGGCGGCGATCTCGCCGTTGGACCGGCCGCGCGCGATCAGCACGAGGACCTCGCGCTCCCGCTCGGTCAGGCCGCTCAGCTCCAGGCTGGCGCCCGGCCGCCGGGGGTTCTCGGCCCGGACGAACGTGCCGATGAGGCGGGTCAGCAGGCGGGGCGCCACGGCCGACTCGCCCCGGTGCACCACCCGCACGCCCTCGACCAGTTCCTCGGGGGAGACGTCCTTGGGCAGGAACCCGTCGGCGCCGGCCCGCAGCGCGGCCACCACGTTCTCGTCCAGGTCGAAGGTGCTCAGCGCCAGCACCCGCACGCCGGGCAGCTCGGTGGTGATCCGCTCGGTGGCGCGGACCCCGTCCACGCCGGGCATGTGCAGGTCCATCAGCACCACGTCGGGCCGGAGCCGCCTGCACCGCTCGACCGCCTCGGCCCCGTCGGCGGCCTCGCCGACCACGCGCAGGTCCGGCTGCGCGTCCAGCATCAGCCGGAAGCCCATGCGCACCAGCGCGTGGTCGTCGACCAGCAGGACCGCGATCATGTCTGCTCCAGGGGGATGCGGGCGCGCACCCGGAAGCCGCCTGCCGGGCGCGGGCCGGTCTGCAGTTCGCCGCCGCACAGTGCCACGCGCTCGGCCATGCCGCCGAGCCCGAACCCGGGCGACGCGGCCGGCTGTCTGTCGGCGTGCCCGGGGACGCCGTCGTCCACCACCTCCACCTCCACGGCCTCTGGCCGGTAGGTGAGGATGACGTCGGCGCGGGCTCCGGCGGCGTGTTTGCGGGTGTTGGTCAGGGCCTCCTGCACGATGCGGTAGACCGCGTGGTCCACGGCCGTGGGCAGGGGTGCGGCCTCGCCCCGGACGGCCAGGGTGGTGGGCAGGCCGGCGGTCCTGGCCTCCTCGACCAGCGCGGGGAGGCGGGCGGCGCCGACGCCGGTGGCGGCGCCGTCGCCCTCGCCGCCGTCGGCCCGCAGCACGTCGAGGAGCTGGCGCATCTCGGTCAGCGCCTGCCGGGCGGTGCCCTCCGCGCTGGACAGCGCCTCACGGGTGACGTCGTGTCCTGGTGGGAGGGTGGCGCGGGCGCCGCCGACGAGCGCGTTGATCACGCTGAGGTGGTGGGCCACGACGTCGTGCAGTTCGCGGGCGATCCGCCGGCGTTCGGCGCGGACAGCCTCCTCGGCCGCCTCGCGGCGGCCCCGCTCCCGCAGTTCGGCGCGGACGCGGACGAACTGGCCGAGGCCCATGAAGACCAGGAACGAGAACGTGGTGGCCAGCCAGGCGGGCGGTGCGCCCGCCCGCAGGGCGAGCGGGAGCAGCGCCGCGTTGTAGGCGACCGACGCGGCCACCGCGACGACCACGGCCGTCCGGCCCGTGGAGTAGCGGCCGAGGCTGTAGAGGGCGATCAGGATGGGCAGGTTGTTGCCCCGGGTCACGCCGGTGAGCAGGCCGAGGAGGTCCAGGACGGTGACGGCGGCGACGACGGCGACCGGGTGGGCGCGGCGGACGAGGAGGGGGAGGACCGACACGGTGAGGTGCGCGGCGCCGGCGGCGAGCTCCGGGTTCCCCTGTGCCAGCGCGGTGGCGGCGGCCAGGAGTCCGCCGGTGACGAGCAGGACGACGAGCGTGGTGTCGAGGACGCGGGGGCGGCGGACGAAACGCCATGCGGCCTCGGCACGACGTTCCCAGCGCATGATCAGACCATACGTGGAAAAGGGGAGACATCTCGCTTTGATCACCGGCGTCACCAGGGGGACGGGGCCCTGTGACGCTGCGGTAACGTCGGCCCCAGGGCGAGGGACGGGAGTGCGTATGAGTCGGACAGCACGGGTCATCTGGGACGACGCTCTCACCTCATACAATTTCGGCCCGAGCCATCCGCTCGCCCCCGTCCGCGTCGAGCTGACGATGGCGCTCGCCCGCGAGCTGGGCGTGCTCGACAAGGTGGAGCTGGCCGGCTGCGTCCCCGCCACCGACGACGAGCTCGCCATGGTGCACGACCGCGGCTACATCGAGGCGGTCCGGCGCTGCTCCGCCGCCGGCGCGCCCGACCTGTCCGCCGGGCTCGGCACTTCCGACAACCCCTCCTTCAAGGGCGTCCACGAGGCCTCCGCGCTCATCGCCGGCGCCTCGCTCGCCGCCGCCCGCGCGGTCTGGGAGGGCACGGCCGAGCACGCGGTCAACGTGGCCGGCGGACTGCACCACGCGATGGCGTCGACGGCCAGCGGCTTCTGCGTCTACAACGATCCCGCCCTGGCCATCGCCTGGCTGCTGCGCCAGGGCGCCCGCCGGGTGGCGTACGTGGACGTGGACGTGCACCACGGCGACGGCGTGCAGGCGCTGTTCTACGACGATCCGAGGGTGCTGACGATCAGCCTGCACGAGAGCCCGCGCACGCTGTTCCCGGGCACCGGCTATCCCGAGGAGACCGGCGCCGGGGGCACGGCCGTCAACGTGGCCCTCCCGGCGGGCACCGGCGACTCCGGCTGGCTGCGGGCCTTCGAGGCGGTGGTGCCGCCGCTGCTGCGCGAGTTCGCGCCGGAGATCCTGGTGACGCAGCACGGCTGCGACAGCCACGCGCTCGACCCGCTCGCCAACCTGATGCTCAGTCTCGACGGCCAGCGCGCCGCCTACGTGGCGCTGCACCGCCTGGCCCACGAGACGGCCGGCGGCCGGTGGATCGCGACGGGCGGGGGAGGCTACGAGCTGGTGCAGGTGGTGCCGCGGGCCTGGACGCACCTGATCGCCGAGGTGGCGGGGCATCCGCTCGACCCGGCGACGCCCACCGGCCAGGGCTGGCGCCGGCTCGTGCAGGAGCGTACGGGGGAGGTCGCGCCGCTCACCATGACCGACGGACGTACACCGGAATTTCAGGACTTGTCTGGTGGTTATGACCCAGCAGACCCGATCGACCGTGCGATCATGGCGACCCGCAAAGCGGTCTTCCCCCTGCACGGCCTCGACCCGATCCCCTAGCGAGGAACCGTGCTGAGTCGTGACGCACTCCGCGAGCACCTGATCCACACCCGCATCGCCGGCGATGTCGCGACCTCACGAGAGAACAACCTCGACCACTACAGCTCCCTGGCCAACGGCGACCCCTACTACGCGCTGGGCCTGACGTTCGAGCAGCCGTGGTCCTTCCGCGACATCCTGGAGCTGATGGCCAAGTCGGCGGGCGTCGTGGCCGACCCGCGGCACCGCTCCGGCCAGGACACCATCGACCCCGAGCGGACGATCGCCGCCCTCGACGCCATGGCCGGCCGCATCGCCGCCGCGCTGTCACGCGAGCGGCCCCGGCTGCTGTTCGCCACCGGTCACCCCACGGGCCTGCTGGCCGTCCACCTGCCGCTCGCCAGGTTGGCCGCCGAGCACGGGGCCACGCTGCTGACGCCCGCCGAGGGCTGGTCCTACACCGGGTCCGGGTTCGGCCGCCTGCGCCGCGTCCGCTACCTCTACGAGGTGGCGATGCTCGACGACCGGGGCGGCTTCGTGCACACCCACGACGCGGCCCCGATGGAGCGGATGCTGGAGGAACTGGGCGACGAGCCGCCGGACCTGGTCGTCGCCGACCACGGCTGGGCCGGAGCCGCGGGTGAGGCCGGGGTGCCGACGGTGGCCTTCGCCGACTCCAACGACCCGGGGCTCTTCCTCGGCGAGGCCGAGGGCAAGATCGACGTGGTGGTGCCCCTCGACGACAACGTGCTGCCGCGCTATTACGCGCCGCTGACCGAGTGGCTCGTCACTGGAGTCTCACGAGCCCTCTGAGTCGAAAACGGTCAGCTCGATACGGTCTTTTCGCGCCTGCATTCCAAGAGGCTCGCTGTCCCTTTGCCAACTTTTGACACGTCCTGGGCGACTCTTATGTGTGACAAGTTGGACAGGTCCAACGATCAGGCGAGGTGCTCGGCAAGCTGCTGACCAGGCATTTTACTGGTCTGGCTGACACGCGGCTCCGGCGGCTGAGAAACTGGGGGGTTTGCCGACTCGGAGTCCCGTCTTACGCTGACGGCAGTACACGTGCGTGAGCAATGGCACCAGTGGGGATAACCCGGAAACCACGTGCGGAAGAGGCGTCCGATGGGTGCAGGCGAAAGACCTCTCAGCGAGGTGAAGTTCCTGACTGTGGCAGAAGTCGCCACGGTCATGCGGGTGTCCAAGATGACCGTGTACCGGCTGGTGCACTCCGGCGAGCTCCCGGCCATCAGGGTCGGCAGGTCGTTCCGGGTGCCCGAGCAGGCGGTCCACGACTATCTCCGGGAGGCCTACATCGAGGCAGGATGACGCAGGAGTAGCGGTGTGACGCGCAGGTGAGGCCACACCGCGAATGGCCGACGCGGGCGTAGCCCGGCCGGCGCAACGCGGCCGGGCCACCCCCTTGGGGCGATCTACCGTGGATCGCCGGTAGTCTGTGACCCGGTGTGCGCTCGCACATCGGTTCAGCCTTGCTATCACCACCTGGGGGTCCCGTGGGCTCTGTGATCAAGAAGCGCCGCAAGCGGATGGCCAAGAAGAAGCACCGCAAGCTGCTCAAGAAGACGCGCATCCAGCGGCGTAACAAGAAGTAACCAGACGCAGCTGCGAGGCGCTGATGACCCACACCGTGCTCGTCACCGGGGTCTCGCGCCATATCGGCGCCCGGGTGGCGAGCGTTCTCGCGGCCGACCCGGACATCAGTCGTGTGATCGGTGTCGACACCGTGCCGCCGCCCTCGCTGACGCGAGAGGGCGGCGTCTCCCTCGGGCGGACCGAGTTCGTCCGCGTTGACCTGCGCAGCCCCGACATCGCGCGGGTGATCGCGGACGCCGACATCGACACCGTCGTGCACATGAGCCTGGTCAGCGCTCCGTCGCGGAACGCCGGGCGGGCGCTGATGAAGGAGCACAACGTCATCGGCGCCATGCAACTGCTCGGCGCCTGCCAGCGTTCGGCCACCGTCCGGCGGGTCGTGGTGCGCTCCACCACCGCGGTCTACGGCTCGTCCCCCAAGGACCCGGCGGTGTTCACCGAGGACCTGGAGCCGCACGACGGCCCCGTCCACGGCTACGCCAAGGACGCGGCCGAGGTCGAGGCCTACGTGCGCGGGTTCGCGCGCCGCCGCCCCGACGTCACCGTGACGGTGCTGCGCTTCGCCAACTTCATGGGGCCGGGCGTCGACTCGCCGCTGACCCGCTACTTCACCCAGCCGGTGCTGCCGACCGTGTTCGGCTTCGACCCGCGGCTGCAGTTCGTCCACGAGGACGACGCGGTCGAGGTGCTGCGCCGGACGGCGACCGAAGACCACCCCGGCACGTTCAACGTGGCCGGGGCAGGCGTGCTGCTGCTGTCGCAGTGCGTGCGGCGGGCCGGCCGGCTGTCGCTGCCGCTGCCCTCGCCGGCCTTCCGGATGCTGGGCAACACCGTGCGGCAGATGGGCCTGGTCGACTACTCGCCCGAGCAGTTGCGGCTGATGAGCTACGGCCGGGCGGTCGACCCCAGCAGGCTGGAGGCCGAGCTGGGCTGGCGGCCCAAGTTCACCACCGGCGCGGCGTTCGACGACTATCTGCGATCGCGGCAGCTCCGTCCGCTGGGAGGTGCCCGACGGTGAGCGTCCCCGACCACGAGGCGCGGGTGATCCCGATCACCGACGCGCCGTCCTACGACGAGCCCGCACCCGACCCGCTGGCCGAGGCGCTGGCGTTCCTGCGCAGGCGCGTCACCGGCGAGTACGAGGTCGACGAGTTCGGCTACGACCCCGAGCTCACCGACAAGGTCATGCTGGAGCTGCTCAGACCGCTCTACCACCACTGGTTCCGGGTCGAGACCGTCGAGCTCAAGAACGTGCCGCACGACAGCGGCGCGCTCGTCGTGGCCAACCATTCCGGCACGCTGCCGCTCGACGCCCTCATGCTGCAGGTGGCGCTGCACGACGAGGCCGACCGGGCGCTGCGGCTGCTCGGCGCCGACCTGGTCTACCAGCTTCCCGTGCTCGGCCACCTGGCACGCAAGACCGGCCACACGCTGGCCTGCCCCGAGGACGCCGACCGGCTGCTGCGCAAGGGCGAGCTGGTCGGGGTGTTCCCCGAGGGCTTCAAGGGCGTCGGCAAGCCGTTCTCCGAGCGCTACAAGCTGCAGCGGTTCGGCCGCGGCGGCTTCGTGGCCTCCGCCATCAGGGCCGGCGTGCCCATCGTGCCCACCGCGATCGTCGGCGCCGAGGAGATCTACCCCAAGATCGGCGACCTGCCGTCGCTGGCAAGGCTGCTCGGCCTGCCCTACCTGCCGATCACGCCGTTCTTCCCGCTGCTCGGGCCGCTCGGCCTGGTGCCGCTGCCGTCCAAGTGGATGATCGAGTTCGGCGAGCCGGTGCACACCGACGCCTACGACCCGTCCGACGCCGACGACCCGATGCTGGTGTTCGAGCTCACCGACCACGTGCGTGAGCTGGTCCAGCAGATGCTCCACGAACTACGGCTGCGGCGCGGCCACGCCTTCCCGCCGTTCCTCTGACCCTCGTCCTCTGACCCGCGCCTCGGACCTGTGTCCGCTGATGCGCGCAACCGGAAGGGGCCGGCCGGTGTTCCTCACCGCGTAAGTGACACCCGGCAGAAGGAACACCATGGATCTGCAGCTTTCCGGCCGCGTCGCCGTCGTCACCGGCGCCTCCAAGGGCATCGGGCTGGCAGTCGCCCGCACCCTGTTCGAGGAGGGCGCGCACGTCGTGGCCACCTCCCGGACGCGCACGGCCGACCTGCCCGACAAGGTGGTCCACGTGGCCGCCGACCTGATGGACCCGCAGGCGCCGGCCCGGATCGTGGCCCGCGCGGTCGAGGAGTTCGGCGGCGTGGACATCCTCGTCAACAACGCGGGCGGCCCGCCGCCCGGCGTCACCCTCCCCCGCGTCGGCTTCATGGCCCCCGACGACGCCGACTGGCGGGAGATGTTCGAGTTCAACCTCTTCTCGGCGCTCCGCATGGTGCGCGCCGCCGTACCGGCGATGCTGGAGCGCGGCGGCGGCGCGATCGTCAACGTCTCGTCGGGCTCGGCCCGCCAGCCGTCGGCGATGAACGTCGACTACGGCGCCGCCAAGGCGGCGCTCAACCACGTGAGCAAGGCCCTGTCGGAGGAGTACGGCCCGCAGGGCATCCGGGTGAACACCGTCTCGCCCGGGCCCGTGCTCACCGACTGGTGGACCAAGGACGGCGGCGCGGCCGACGTCATCGCCGGCATGGCGGGCGCCGACCGTGACAGCGTCATCGCGACCCTGGCACCCGAGATGATGAAGCTGTCCACCGGCCGCCTGGTCCACCCCCAGGAGATCGCCGACGCCGTCGCCCAGCTCGTCTCCCCGCGTTCCGGCAGCACGATCGGGACAGAACTGGCGGTCGACGGGGGTTTCCTGAAGGAGCTGTAGCCCTCGGTGAACCCATGAGGCGGGTTGTGGCGATACATCCCTGACCGACTTCCCCACAGAAGGGCGGAGATGATCACACAACCCGCCACCCGGGGTGCGGACGCCGACCTCGTGCGAGCCTCCTGGACCCAGCCGGAGGCGTTCGCCGAGCTGTTCGACCGCTACTCCGCCATGCTCTACCGGTACGTCTCCAAACGACTCGGCCCCGAGCCGGCCGAGGACCTCGTCGGAGAGACGTTCCTGGTGGCCTTCTCCCGCCGCCGCAGCTACGACCTGTCCTACACCGACGCGCGGCCGTGGCTGTTCGGCATCCTCACCAAGCTCATGTCCCGGCACCACCGCTCCGAGGCGGCCCGATACCGCGCGCTGCTGCGGGCCCCTGCCGACAACCACGTGGACTCCCCGGCCGACCGGGTGGCCAGCGGGGTGAGCGCGCAGGCCGTCCGCCCGGAGCTGGTCGGCGCGCTGGCGGCGCTGCCCGCCAAGGACCGCGACGTGCTGTTACTGGTCGCCTGGGGCGACCTCAGCTACGTGGAGGTCGCCCGGGCGCTCGGCATACCCGTCGGCACCGTGCGCTCCCGCCTCAACAGGGGTAGGCGGAAGGTCCGCGCGGCACTCGGTGACACCAACCCGCTGCTGGAGGAGGCGTGACGATGAACGACCTGAAGCTGCTGCGCGACCTCGGCGCGAAGCTGGAGCATGAGCCTCCGGCGACGCTGGCCCGCCAGCGCAACCGCCTGCTCACCGAGCGGCGCCCCCGCCGCCGCAGGATCGGCTGGCTCGTGACGGCCCTCGCGGCGGCGGCCACCGCGGTCGCCGTGGCCGTGCCCACCGTGGTGCTGAGCGGTCACGAGACCGTGCCGCCCCCCGTCGGGGCCCGGCCGCCGAAGGTGACCGGGGCGATGAACATCCTGCTGGTCGGCACGGACAGCCAGGCGGGCACCCCACGGTCCCGCAAGGGCGCCCGTTCGGACACCATCCTGCTCGTGCACCTGCCCGCCGACCGGAAGCAGATCACCACGATCTCCGTCCCGAGGGACTCCATGGTCCAGATCCCTCGGTGCGGCTCCGAGCCGCCCCGCCGCGACATGATCAACTCGGCGTTCGACAAGGGCGGGCTCAGCTGCACCGTCAAGACCCTTGAGACACTCACCGACGTGCGGATCGACCACATGATGGAGCTCGACTTCGCCGCCTTCAAGGAGGTGGTCGACGCCCTGGGCGGCGTGGAGGTCGTGATCAGAGAGCCGATCGACGATCCGAAGTCCAAGCTGAAGCTCCCCGCGGGCAAGAACCTGCTCGACGGGGAGCAGGCGCTCGGATACATGCGGCTGCGCAACCACGGCGACGGCTCGGACGTTCAGCGGATCAAGCGCCAGATGATTCTCCTGATGGCGATGCTGAGGAAGGGCCAGTCGATGCTGGACGAGCCGGCCAAGCTACGCGAATTCCTCGCAGCCGCCACCAAGTCGGTCAAGACGGACCCGGACTTCGACCTGGAGACGATGGCCGCCCTCGCCATGACCATGGACCGGACCGCGGGATACGCGTCGCACACGGTGCCCTGGAAGCCCGATCCGCGCGACCCGAACAGGGTCGTCTGGAAGCAGCCCGAAGCCGGCGAGCTGTTCGAAAGCCTCCGATAGGTCGCAAGCGGATTGACGGGGGATCTTGGATGCACCAGATTGTTCGCGTCAATCCCCCTCGTTCCCAGGGAAACCTCATGAAGCGAACCATCGTGGGTGTCGCCGTGGCCGTGGGCGTCGCGCAGCTCACGGCCGTGCCCGCGCACGCGGCGCCCAAGCTCGACCCGGTCAACGCGCTCAGGGCCGAGTCGGTCCGCGGCAAGGCCGTCAACTTCCGGTCCACGGCCAAGGTGACGTATGCCCGCGGCCTGTCCGCCACCTCCGACGTGGAGGGCACCATCGGCTTCGGCCCGCGGGGCGCCGCCGCGTCGGACGTGACCCACAGCCTGCGCTACAGCGCCGACATGCTCCGCCGGATGCGCAAGCAGCGGCCGGCGGAGACCGACGCCCTGCAGGCGGGGCCCATCGAGGTGATCTCCACGCGCGGCGTGAGCTACGTCGCCGGCCCGCTGGTCGGCCAGGCCCTGCTGTCCAGCGACGCCGACTGGGTGCGCTACCGGCGGGCGGACCTGCCGCCGAGCAACCTGCTGCTCGACGTCCTGGACCCCGCCACGCTCAGGACACTGCTGCGGCACCGCACCTCCGTGCGCGACCGGACGGTCAGCGGCTCCATCAAGGCCGCCGAACTGGCCACGGTGTCCAAGTCCTTCGCCACGCGCTTCGGCACCCGCTTCAAGAGCGGCCGCCACGGCACGGTCTCCTACGCCCTCCGGCTGAACCCCGCCGGCCTGGTCGAGCGGGCGACCGCCAAGGCCGTCCTCCCGTACGCCGACGCGACCGTCGCGGTGGAGTCGGACACCCGCTTCTCGGCGTGGGGCCGCGAGGCCACCGTGCACCTGCCGCTGGAAGGAGACGCGGTCGACAGGGAGCAGGTCGTGGACGCCGTGCCCGCCCGCATCCCCGGCTTCTGGTACTAGCCGGTCAGCGCGGGCCGCGGTAGTGCTTGCGCAGGGCGATGCCCGCCGCGACGCCGCCCGCCACCGCGCCCACCCCGGCCGCGATCGGCAGCGCGGTCAGCGTCGCCTTCCGGCCGGTGCGGAAGTCCTTGATCGGCCAGTCGTGCTTCCTGGCGTGCTCGCGCAACTCGGTGTCGGGGTTGATGGCGATCGCCCGGCCGACCAGCGACAGCATGGGCAGGTCGTTGGCCGAGTCGCTGTAGGCGGTGCACCGGGTCAGGTCGAGGCCCTCGCGGCGGGCCAGCGCCCGCACCGCCTCGGCCTTGGCCGGCCCGTGCAACAGGTCGCCGACCAGCCGCCCGGTGTAGACGCCGTCGGTGCTCTCGGCCACCGTGCCGAGCGCGCCGGTCAGGCCGAGACGCTGGGCGATCACCCTGGCCAGCTCGACGGGCGTGGCCGTGACCAGCCAGACCCGCTGGCCGGCGTCCAGGTGGCTCTGCGCGAGCGCGCGGGTGCCGCCCCAGATGCGATCGGCCATCACCTCGTCGTAGATCTCCTCGCCGAGCCGTACGACGTCGTCGACCTTGGCGCCCGCCACGAACGCGAGCGCCGTCTCGCGGGCCACCGCGATGTGCTCGGGGTTCTCGTTGCCGCGCAGCCGGAAGACCGCCTGCCCGACCGCGAACTTGAACAGGTCGGAGGTGGTGAACATGCCCCGCGTGGCCAGCCCGCGCGCGAAGTGGTAGATCGACGCGCCGCGCATCATCGTGTTGTCGACGTCGAAGAAGGCCGCCGCCTGGAGGTCGGGTTCGGCGGGGGGAGTCGTCACGGCCGCCGCGGCCGCGGCCTCGCCGGCGATCTCCGCCTCGATCTCGTCGCGTCGTCGGATTAGCCGCCACATGGGCTTCAGCTTACCCAGGAGGCGCCGCCAGGCCCTCGATGTAGTCGAGGTAGCCGCTGGCCTGGTCCTGGTGCGCCTCCGCCAGCCGGGCCAGCATCGGCTCCACCACGTCGCGCTGGTCACGGGCGAACCTGATGATCTCCGGTGAGCGCGGGCTGACCCGCTTCAGCCTGCTGACGCCCGCGCGTGTCGAGCGCTCCATCTCCCTGAGCGTCTCGGTGACCAGTTGCCCCGCGCCGGAGGAGCGCAGCAGCTTGGCCACCTCGGCGGCCCGGGTCCTGGCCGAGACCAGCTCGCGCTCGCCCCGTTCGACGTCGTCATGGCTCAGCCGGACGAGCGTGCTCTCCGCGGCGCGCTTGAGCGGGTACAGGGCGTCGCCCGGCACCGTCCGGCAGGTCGTGAAGGCCGCCGCCATCATGACCCCGGCCATGCCGAACGTGAGGAGCTGCGACGGCCACGGCAGCCGCCGGCGGGCCGCCGACGGCGCGGCCGCGCCGGGCGACGCCGGGTCGGGCCGCGGCGGACGGGACACCAGCTCCGCTCGCAGGCGTTCGCGGAAGGAGTCGCTCGGCCCGCCTCCCAGGGGCAGCCGTCGCAACTGCGTGAGGTGATCCAGCACGTGCTCGCGCGAACTGCGCGACCTACCCATGACAGCTCCCTGACGCCCCCGCGAAGAGATCCAGTAGTGGCACATGCCTAACGACGGGACGGCGGCGAGGTTACGCCAGGTCGTGCCGTAAGGCGCGGCCCAGCGCGCGGACCGCCCGGAACTGCAGCGCCTTGACCGCCCCGCTCTTCTTGCCCATGACCAGCGCGGTCTCCGCCAGCGACAAGCCGTGCAGGAACCGCAGCACCACGCACTCCTGCTGCTCCGGGTTGAGATCCCGGACGGCCCGCAGCACCCGGTCGTTGACGATCGCCGTGACCACGGCGTTCTCCGGGATGTGCGCACCGTCCAGCGGCACGTCGATCACCTCTCCGGTGGGGACCTCCAGCCGGTAGCGCCCCGACTTGAAGTGGTCGGTCACCAGGTTCCGGGCGATCGTCACCAGCCAGGCGCCGAAGTCACGGCCCTGCCAGGTGAAGTCGGCGATGCGGCGCAGCGCGCGCAGGAACGTCTCGCTGGTGAGGTCCTCGGCCAGCGGATGGGAGCCCACCCGGTAGTAGATGTAGCGGTAGACCAGGTCCACGTAGCGGTCGTAGAGCGTGCCAAAGGCCTCCGCGTCGCCGGTCTTGGCGTGCAGCACCAGCGTGCGGAGCTCGTCGGGCAGCTCTTCGCGGGCGGCTTCGCGGGCGGTCGGCTCGCCGGTGCCGGCGGCGCCGGCGGCCGCCGGCGAGAGCAGCCCGGCGAACGGCCACGAGTCAGGCATCCGGTATCCCTGGGGGTAAGGGGTGCGGCGTGCTCGAACACTCTAGAAATCAACTGAGGATTCCACAATCCGCGTTCCAAAGTCATGACTAGCCGTAAGTGGCGGATACGGTGTGGACCGACCCGTTCCCTCTTCGGCTACCGGCTGGGAGGCATAGTCCGGCAGCATTGGAGTCACCATGGAGATCCTCGTTGCTGTCATCGCCTTCGCCGGTGCCCTCCTCGCCGCCATCGCCACGGGCGCGCTGGCGAACCGGCTGCGTGAGGAGATCGAGGGGTGGTTGATCGCCTGGACCGCGGCGACGGCGGCGCTGTGCCTGTCGCTGGCGGTGATCGGCGTCGGCCACCTCATGGGTTTCGGGGCCGTCACCTTCAAGATCTACCAGGTCACCGGATCGCTGCTGGCCCCGCTCTGGCTCGCCATCGGCCTGATCCAGCTACTGGCCGAGAAGGTGCCGCCGAAGTTCGCCGCCTGGCTGTTCGGCATCGCGATCACCATCGTGGCCGGGGTGATCCTCTTCGTCGATCCGCTGGTCTCCGAGCAGATGGGCAAGGTGCTGCCCGCCGCCAAGCAGCACTGGGGGCTGATCCCCGACACGCTGCTTCTCGGCGTGCACGTCGCCGTGGCGGTGATCCTGCTGGGGGCCGTGGTCGTCGCGGCCCTGCGATGGCGCTCCGGCGACGAGTACGACACCGACAACCTGCACGCCGTGGCGGTCATCGCGCCGGCCGCGCTGGCCATCCTGGGCGCCATGCGGTTCGCGATGCCCGGCTTCTTCACCGCGGCGCTGTTCGTCGTGGCCGCCGCCGGCGCCTGGTACTGCGTGCTGCGCCCGCTGGCGCCGTACGAGGACGACGAGGACGACGAGCAGCCGGACGGCCACCGCGGGGCCCGTGACGGCGCCCGTGACGGCGCCCGTGACGGGGGCCGTGGGGGCGTCCGGGACGGGCGGCACGGCGAGCAGGCGCCGCCGGGCCGCCGGGCCGCCTCCCGCGCCGCCGAGCCCGTCGCCGCGGCCGAGCCGCCGGGGGTCCAGCCGCCCCGCAGGGTGTCGGGGCTGGGCGATCTGGTGGCCGAGTACCGGGCGGGCGACCTGGACTCCGACTACGCCGCCCGGATGGCGCCGCCGCCCGATGCGGGCCCGTCCACCGGCTACATCATGAACGGCCGGCACGGCGACTTCCGCGACGACTACGGGGCCTCCACGCAGGGCTACGACGGCCCGCGCACGGACCCGCCGCGTCACGACGCCGGCTTCGGCCGCGAGCGCGACCTCGGCTCCCGCCCCGACCTCGGCTCCCGCCCCGACCTCGGCTCCCACCCCGACCTGGGCTCCCGGCCCGGTCATGGCGCTGGTCACGGCGCCGGTCATGGCGGCGGGCCCGGATACGGCGCCGGGGCCGACTACGGCGACGACGGCCCGGCGACGGGCGCGCTGTTCACGGGCGCCGACCTGTTCGCGCCGGGCGGGCGCGCCGGGCAGCCCGCCCCGCCGCCCGCCCACACCCAGCAGCCCCAGCCCGCGCACGCCCAGCCCCAGCAGCACGCCCAAGCCGCCGGCGGCCGGCCATCGCCGAGCATCTACGGCCTGCTCACCGTCTTCACGATCATGGACGGCGCGGGCGAGGCGTTCGACCGGCTGGCCGAGCAGACCGTCGAGGCCGTCCGGCGGGGCGAGCCCGACACGCTCGTCTACGCCTGTCACGCGGTCAAGTCGGCCCCGCTGCAACGCATCGTCTACGAGCTCTACCGCGACGAGGTGGCCTACCGCGACCACCAGCGCCAGCCGCACGTGGAGCGGTTCGTCAACGAGCGCCAGGCCATGGTGCTGGCCACCAACGTCATCGAGCTCAACGTCAACGCCGCCAAGGTGGTGCCGCTGCCGACCGTGCTGTTCTAGGGGGGCGCGGGCCGGGCCGGCCGGGGGTCAGGTCAGGGCCGCCCGGAGCCGGTCCTCCGACACGCGCCAGAAGTCGTGCTGGACGCCGTCGACAAGTGTGACGGGAATCATCTCCCCGTACTTCTCCCGGAGCTCGGCGGAGGAGTCGATGTCGACCTCCTCCCACGGCACGCCCAGCTCTCCCGCGACTCTGGCGATGACCTCGCGGGCGTCGTCGCAGAGGTGGCAGCCCCGCCTTCCGAGCAACGTGATGCTGTGCATGACCCCCACCGTAGCGGCTGACTTTGTGCGTCGGTTCACAAAGGGATTAACCTGAAAGGCGGTTCGATCCCACCACGCGGCCCCCGGCCGCCCGTTCCCATGGAGCCCCGGCACGTGAAGAGCCCGTCCCAACCTCGCGACCGCGGCATCCCCGACGCCACGGTCGCCCGGCTTCCGTTGTACCTGCGGGCGCTGCACGGGATGGCCGAGCGGGCGATCGCCACCGTCAGCTCCGAGGACCTGGCCATGGCCGCCGGGGTCAACTCCGCGAAGCTCCGCAAGGACCTGTCGCACCTCGGCTCCTACGGCACCCGTGGCGTCGGCTACGACGTCGAGTACCTCGTCTACCAGATCTCCCGCGAACTGGGCTTGACCCAGGACTGGGCTGTGGCCATCGTCGGAGTCGGAAACCTCGGCCGCGCGCTCGCCAACTACGGCGGGTTCGTCTCCCGCGGATTCCGCGTGGCCGCGCTGGTGGACGCCGACCCCGAAGTGGTGGGCGACGACATCGCGGGGTTGAATGTGGAGCACATCGACGAACTGGAAGCCGTCATCAAGCGGCGTGGAGTATCGATCGTGGTTCTGGCGACACCTGCTGCGGCCGCACAGGAAGTGTGCGACCGTGTGGTGGCGGTCGGCGTGACCAGCATCCTCAACTTCGCACCCGTCGTACTGTCCGTGCCGGACGGCGTCGATGTCCGTAAAGTCGACCTATCAATCGAACTGCAGATCCTTGCGTTCCACGAGCAACGCAAAGCAGGGGGGCCACTGATGGCCGTGGACAGCCAGTGAGCGTTCTGGCGATCGGACTCAGCCACCGGACAGCGCCGGTGGCCATGCTGGAGCGCGTCTCGGTGACCGGCGACGCGCTCGTCAAACTCCTGCACGACGTGCAGCAGGACACCTGCGTGGCGGAGACCATGGTGGTCTCGACCTGCAACCGGGTCGAGATCTACGCCGCGGTCGACCGCTTCCACGCCGCGTTCACCTCGATCTGCGACCTGCTCAGCGTCCACACGGGCGTCAGCGCCGACGAGCTGAGGCCCCACCTGTACGTGCACTACGAGGAGCGGGCCGTCGAGCACCTGTTCTCGGTGGTGTGCGGCCTCGACTCGATGGTGGTCGGCGAGGGTCAGATCCTCGGCCAGGTGCGCAGGGCGCTCAAGCTGGCGCAGAAGCAGGGCACCGTCGGCGCCGTGCTCAACGACCTCGTGCAGCAGGCGCTGCGGGTCGGCAAGCGCGCCCAGACCGACACCGGCATCGACAAGGCCGGGGCGTCGCTGGTGAGCGCCGGCCTGGCGCTGGCGGGCGAGCTGCCCGGCCGGCGGGCGCTGGTCGTCGGCGCCGGCTCGATGAGCTCGCTGGCCGCGGCCACGCTGGCCCGCGCCGGGGTGACCGACATCGTCGTGGCCAACCGCACCTTCGAGCGCGGCGAGCGGCTCGCCGCCTCCGTCGGCGGCCGGGCGGTGGAGCTGTCGGCCGTACCGGACGAGCTGGCCGCGGCCGACATCGTCATCACCTGCGTCGGCGCCGGCCACCACGTGATCACGCCCGGCATGCTGACCCGCGGGGCGTTCCTGCTCGACCTGGCGCTGCCGCACGACATCGACCCGGCGGTCCGCGAGGTCCCCGGCGTCACGCTGGTCGACCTGGAGACCATCCAGGAGTCCGGCATCGGCTCGCGTGAGGGCGACGCCGTCAGGTCGGTCCGCGAGCTCGTCTCCCAAGAGCTCGACGCCTACCTCGACGCCGAACGGGCCGCCAAGGTCACCCCGACCGTGGTGGCGCTGCGCGGCAAGGCGGCCGGCGTGGTCGAGGCCGAGCTGGGCCGGCTGCTGATGCGCATCCCCCACCTCGACGACAGGACGCGCGACGAGGTCGCCCAGACCGTGCACCGCGTCGTCGACAAGCTGCTCCACGAGCCGACCGTGCGTGTCAAGCAGCTCGCCACGTCGCCCGGCGGCGATCATTATGCGCAGGCCCTACGCGAGCTGTTCGATCTCGATCCGAAGATGCCCGAGGCCGTGAGGGAGGTGGAGCTGTGACGTTGCGGCTGGGGACCAGGCGCAGCCTGATGGCGACCACGCAGTCGCAGATGGTCGCCGACTCCTACACCGAGCGCACCGGCCGGGCCATCGAGCTCGTCGGTGTCACCACGTTCGGTGACGTGACCAAGGCCAACCTGGCGCAGCTCGGCGGCACGGGCGTGTTCGTCAGCGCGCTGCGCGACAAGCTGCTGGAAGGCGAGATCGACTTCGCCGTCCACTCGCTGAAGGACCTGCCGACCAAGCCGGACCAGCGCATCGCGCTGGCCGCCCTTCCCGCCAGGCACGACCACCGCGACGCGCTGGTCGGCCGGGCGGCGTTCGCCGAGCTGCCCGCCGGCGCCAAGGTGGGCACCGGCTCGCCGCGCCGCGTCGCCATGCTCCGCGCACTGCGCCCCGAGCTGGAGTACGTCCCGATCCGCGGCAACGCCGACACCCGGATCGGCAAGGTCACCTCCGGCGAGCTCGACGCGGTCGTGCTCGCCTCGGCCGGCCTGACCCGCATCGGCCGCACCGCCGAGATCGCCCAGATCTTCGAGGTCGAGGAGCTGATGCCGGCTCCCGGCCAGGGCGCCCTCGCCGTGGAATGCCTCTCCGAGCGCGAGGACCTGGTCGACTTCCTCGCCGTACTCGACGACCCCCGCACCCGCTCCGCGGTGACCGCCGAGCGGGTCGTCCTGTCCGCCCTGGAGGCCGGCTGCTCGGCGCCCGTGGGTGCGTTCGCGCTCGATGACGGGCAGACTCTCAACCTGACCGCCCTGGTCGTCGCCATCGACGGCACAGAGGCGGTCCGCAAGTCCGCCGCCGGCTCTCCTTCGGAGGCTGTCGCTCTCGGCCACGCACTCGCGGCCGAGATGATCTCCGAAGGGGCCGACAGATTGATGGGGGAGCAGTCCCATTGAGCCCCGATAGTCCGACCTCCGGCTTCGTCGCTTTCGTCGGCGCCGGTCCCGGTGATCCCAACCTGCTCACGCTGCGCGCGGCCGAGCTGCTCGGCAAGGCCGACGTGGTCGTGCTCGACGAGGAACGTCACGGTCCGCTGCTGCGGCACTGCCGCGAGGGTGTGGAGGTGGCCGCGGCCGACCTCGTCAAGCACGCCCAGGCGGGCCGCTTCGTGGTGCGCGTGTGCGAGGGCGACCCGATGCTGTTCTCCTCGATCACCGAGGAGGTCGCGGCCTGTGCCGCGGCCGAGGTGGACTTCGAGATCGTGCCCGGCGTGCCGCCCGCGACCGCCGTGCTCACCTACGCGGGCATCCCGCCGGCGACGGCCGTGCCCGAGTTCCGCGTCGTCGACGCCGCCCAGCAGCAGGACTGGTCCTCGCACGCCGCCTGTCCGGGCACTCTGGTCGTCTACAACGGCCTCGCCGACGCCGTCGCCATCGGCAAGGCGCTGATCGCCGGAGGCCGGGCCGACACCACGCCCGTCGCCGTCACCAGCGGCGGCACCACCACCGAGCAGCACACGGTCGTCTCCTCGCTCGGCCGGCTGCAGGCCGACCTCAAGCACGCGGGCGCCACCGAGCCGGCGCTCATGGTCGTCGGCGACGCGGTCGGCACGCGCGACACGCTGTCGTGGTTCGAGACCAAGCCGCTGTTCGGGTGGCGGGTCCTGGTGCCGCGTACCAAGGAGCAGTCGAGGAGCCTGTCCGAGCAGCTCGTCTCCTACGGCGCGGTGCCCGAGGAGGTGCCGACCATCTCGGTCGAGCCGCCCCGCACGCCGCAGCAGATGGACCGCGCCATCAAGGGCCTGGTCACCGGCCGCTACGAGTGGGTCGCCTTCACCAGCGCCAACGCGGTCAAGGCGGTGCGCGAGAAGTTCGAGGAGTACGGCCTGGACGCCCGCGCCTTCGCCGGGCTCAAGGTCGCCGCCGTGGGCGACGCCACCGCGCGGGCCCTGATCGAGTTCGGGGTCAAGCCCGACCTGCTGCCGTCGGGCGAGCAGTCTTCGGAGGGCCTGGTCGCCGAGTGGCCCCCGTACGACTCGATGCTCGACCCGATCAACCGCGTGCTGCTGCCGCGCGCCGACATCTCCACCGACACCCTGGTCGCCGGCCTGACCGAGCTGGGCTGGGAGTGCGACGACGTGACCGCCTACCGCACCGTGCGGGCCGCGCCGCCGCCGGCGCCGATCCGGGAGGCGATCAAGGGCGGTGGGTTCGACGCCGTGCTCTTCACCTCCTCCTCGACCGTGCGCAACCTCGTCGGCATCGCCGGCAAGCCGCACAACGTCACCGTGATCGCCGTCATCGGACCGCAGACCGCGAGCACCGCCGAGGAGTTCGGGCTGCGCGTGGACGTGATGGCCGACAAGCCCTCGGCGTCCGCGCTCGCCGCGGCGCTGGCCGAGTACGGCGCCAAGCAGCGTCAGGCGGCGCTCGCCGCGGGCGACACGCCCCGGCGGCCGTCGCAGAACCGCAGAGGAGCCAGGAGGAGAGTCAAGTGAGCGCCGAGTTCCCGACGGCCCGCCCGCGCCGGCTGCGCCGCACCGCCGCGCTGCGGCGGATGGTGGCGGGCACCCGGCTGCACCCCGCCGACCTGATCCTGCCGCTGTTCGTCAAGGAGGGCATCGAGGAGCCGGCGCCGGTCGCCTCGATGCCGGGCGTCGTCCAGCACACCCGCGACTCGCTGCGCAAGGCCGTGCACGAGGCCGCCGAGGTGGGGGTGGGCGGCGTCATACTGTTCGGCATCCCGGCGGTCAAGGACAGCAGGGGCTCGGCCGCCGACGACCCTGACGGGATCCTGCAGGTGGCGCTGCGCGAGGTGACCGCCGAGGCGGGCGACGCCCTCGTGGTGATGGCCGACACCTGCCTGGACGAGTTCACCGACCACGGCCACTGCGGAATCCTCACCGAGTCCGGTGACGTCGACAACGACGCCACGCTCGAACGCTACGCCTCCGTCGCCGTGGCGCAGGCCAGGGCCGGGTCCCAGATGATCGCGCCGAGCGGCATGATGGACGGCCAGGTCGGGGCCATTCGTGCGGCGCTCGACGCCGACGGTTTCGCCGAGGTGCCGATCCTCGCCTACTCCGCCAAGTACGCCTCCAGCTTCTTCGGGCCGTTCCGTGACGCCGCCGAGTGCGCGCCGCAGTTCGGCGACCGCAGCACCCACCAGCAGGACCCGGCGGGGCCGCTGGAGGAGGCGCTGCGCGAGGTCCGCCTGGACCTGGCCGAGGGCGCCGACGCGGTCATGGTCAAGCCGGCCCTGGCCTACCTCGACGTGATCAGAAGTTTCCGCGACGAGGTGGCCGTGCCGGTGGCGGCCTACCAGGTGAGCGGTGAGTACGCGATGATCGAGGCGGCGGCGGCCAACGGGTGGATCGACCGCGAGCGGATGATCATGGAGTCGCTGGTGTCGATCCGCCGCGCCGGCGCCGACCTGATCCTCACCTACTGGGCGACCGAGGTGGCTCGCCGTCTCTGACCCGTCCGCCACACCTCCGTACCCCCTCGCGAGCGTGCGCGGGGTGCGTTCCGTGCCCCTGCACGGCACGCCGTCGTCCGCCGGGTTTTCGTGACGCGGGGGCGGGCTGGGCAGGCCCTGTGGAGCCCGCATGGGCTCCAACGTGGGGATTCCCGCCGGGCCGTGGGACGTGTGCGATAAACTGTGATGACTAGTGCTGGTGTGTCCCGCGTGAGCCCATGGCCAGGAGCCGGGAACCTTCAAGGCACGAATCGACGGGAGACACCATGGTGGGGGCACCACTCGCTCGGCGTACCAGAAAACGATCCCGGCCGTCGCGGATCGACTCCGTCCTGGGCTATGCCGCCCTGGGATGGCCGGCCGTGCCGGGGGCCTTCCCCCTGCGGCGCGGGTCGCGGGCGTGTTCGTGCGACCGGCTCGGGTGTCCGGACCCCGGCGCGCATCCGATCTCGCCCGCCTGGCACCTTCAGGCCACGACCGACGCCGGCCTGCTGGCGCGCTGGTGGCACCTGGAGCCCGAGGCGAACGTGATCCTGCCCACCGGCACGGTGTTCGACGTCTTCGACGTGCCCCTCGCCACCGGTCTCACGGCCCTGTCCCGGCTCGACGCCGAGGGAGCCCACTCAGGCCCGGTCGCCGCCAACGGCGACCGGGTCTTGTTCTATGTGGCGACCCGGGGCAATCCGGAGGACGAGGACGAGTGGTGGTCGTGCCACCTCGACTGCGACCCGGCCACGATCGAGGAGACGCCGGGGCTGCGCTGGCACTGCCGCGACAGCTACGTCCTCGCCCCGCCGTCCACCCTGCCGAACGGCCAGCCCGTCTCCTGGCTCCGCGCCCCGGACGGCCGCCCGCTTCCCGACCCGCTGCGCGTCCTGGAGCGCCTGGCCGACTAGACCGTCGCGGTGGACGTCAGCGGCCGAGGAGGAGGGGGACGAGGACGAGATTGGTGATCACGTGGATGAGGATGATCACCCAGATGTTGCGGTAGCGGGACCACAGGTAGCCCAGCATGAGGCCGAAGACGCCCTGGAAGGCCACGATGCCGGCCAGGCCCGGCAGGAGCGCGTCGGGGCGCACGTGCGAGGTGTGCATGACGGCGAACAGCAGGGACGAGCCCAGGATCGCCGGCCACCTGCCGTACAGCACCTCCAGCCGGGTCTGCAGCCAGGCCCGGTAGAACACCTCCTCCAGCACGCTCGCCGTGAGCAGCGTGATGAGTGACCCGACGACCAGGACGACGGGGTCGGGCAGCTCCTGGGTCAACGGCACGGCGAGCGGGCCCACCTGGGAGAGCAGGAACCACGCGACGACCGCCGGTAGCGGGGCCAGCCAGGTGACCGGGGCGGGGATCGCCCTGGCCCGGGGGCCGTCGGCACGCAGCAGGCGGAAGGCGAGGAGCGGAACGGCCAGCAGGACGACGACCTTGACCACCGGGTAGAGCAGGCCGGCGAACGGGGCGAGACAGGCCATCACCAGGGCCGCCGCCACCAGGGTCCACGCCTCGCGGCGCAGCCGGGAGGCAGGCAGGCCGGCGAGCGGCTGGGGCGGCTCGGCCCGGGGCGGCACCAGGCGGGCCAGCGCCAGCGCCGCCAGCGGGGGCAGGACGGCCGCCCACAGGGACATGCTCGACGCGCCGGGGTCGGCGGAGCCCGTGATCGAGGTGTGGCCCGTGGCCACGAGCCAGACGTAGGCGGCGGCGAACACGGCCAGCCCCGCGCCCGTGAAGGCCAGGCGGGGCGCGGTGGTCGAGGACGTGGGAGGAGTCACGAGGTGATCGTCTCCGGGGAAGGAGGCGCGTGTCGTCCTCCCGGGGTCCGATTTCCGGAGACCGACTTTGGATGTACACGCGGCTCACCGGCTGGGGGGAGCGCGGCCGGCCGCGACTAACCTGGAGCGCGTGAGCCGTACACAGAAGTCCGAGGACCTGTTCGCCCGCGCCCGCGCCCTCGTGCCGGGAGGCGTCAACTCGCCGGTCCGCGCGTTCGGCGCGGTCGGCGGCACGCCCCGCTTCATGGCCTCCGGCGAGGGGCCCTACATCACCGACGTCGACGGCAACCGCTACGTCGACCTGGTCTGCTCCTGGGGGCCGATGATCCTGGGGCACCGCCATCCCGCCGTCGTCGAGGCGGTCTCGGCGGCGGTCTCCCGCGGGTTCGGTTACGGCACGGCCACCGAGGCGGAGGTGGAGCTGGCCGAGGAGATCGTCGCCAGGATGGCGCCGGTCGAGCGGGTGCGCCTGGTCAGCTCCGGCACCGAGGCGACGATGAGCGCGGTGCGGCTGGCCCGCGGGTTCACCGGCCGGTCCAAGGTGATCAAGTTCGCCGGCTGCTACCACGGCCACGTCGACGCGCTGCTGGCCTCGGCCGGGTCGGGCGTGGTGACGTTCGGGCTGCCCGACACGCCGGGGGTGACCGGGGCGTCGGCGGCCGACACGATCGTCCTGCCGTACAACGACGTCGCCGCGGTCGAGGCGGCGTTCGCGGCGGCCGAGATCGCCTGCGTGATCACCGAGGCGTGCCCGGCCAACATGGGCGTGGTGCCGCCGCGTGACGGCTTCAACGCGCAGCTGCGCGAGCTGTGCACGGCGGCCGGCGCGCTGCTGATCGTGGACGAGGTGCTGACGGGCTTCCGTGTCTCGCCCGCGGGCTGGTACGGCCTGGACCCGGTCGACGCCGACCTGATGACGTTCGGCAAGGTGATGGGCGGCGGGCTGCCGGCGGCGGCGTTCGGCGGGCGGGCCGACGTCATGGCCAGGCTCGCTCCGGAGGGGCCGGTCTACCAGGCAGGCACGCTGTCGGGCAATCCGCTGGCGTGCGCGGCGGGCCTGGCCACGCTGCGGGCCCTCGACGCCGACGGCTACGCCACGGTGGACGCGGCGGCGCTGGCCGTGGGGCGGGCCGCCTCCGACGCGCTCACGGCGGCCGGGGTGCCGCACCGGCTGCAGCGGGCGGGCAGCCTGTTCTCCGTCTTCTTCACCGACCGGGAGGTGCGCGACTTCGCCGGGGCGCAGAGCCAGAACACGGCGGCGTACACCGCGTTCTTCCACAGCATGCTCGACCAGGGCGTCTACCTGCCACCGTCGGCGTACGAGGCGTGGTTCCTGTCGGCGTCGCACGACGACGAGGCGCTCAACCGGGTGACCGACGCCCTGCCGGCGGCGGCCAAGGCGGCCGCCGCGTCCGTGTGAGGCAGGCCTTCGGGGGCCGGGCATTCGCGTCTGCTCGGCCCCCGAAGGCCTGTCCTGACCCGCCGGCCGCCTCCTCCCGGCCCCGCGTGTCATCGGCCGGGTTCGGATGGCGGCAGGAGGGGGTCTGCGGAGCCGCGCCCGGGTGGGGCGCGGGCGGCTACGCTTCCCGCGCGGCGGGCGCGGGCCGGTGGGCCGGTACGGCGCGGCGGCGGGTGCCCGCGTACAGGACGCCGCAGACGATGAGCGCGCCCGCGACGAGCTTGACCCAGGAGATCGGCTCGCCCGTGACGAGGGCGGCCGACGACATGCCGAAGACCGGCACCAGCAGCGTGTACGGCGCGACGGTGGAGGCGTCGTAGCGGCGCAGCAGCCAGCCCCACACCCCGAAGCCGCCCAGCGTGGACACGAAAGCCACGTAGCCGAGCGACAGCCAGCCCTCGGCGGGCGCGGCGAGGTCGGGGACGCCCTCCACGAGCAGGGAGAGGGCGAGCAGGGGCGGCGCGGACAGGGCGCTCACCCACACCATGAACCGCAGCGCGTCGGGCGGCGCCGCCCGGCGCTGCACCACGTTGCCCAGCCCCCAGGCGGCCGCGGCGGCCACGCACAGGGCGAACGCGCCGGCGGGCCCGGCCAGGCCGAAGTCGACGGCGACGAGCGCCAGCCCGGCGAAGGCGAGGCCCAGCCCGGCGACGCGCCGGGCGGTGAGCCGTTCACCGAGCAGGGTCACCGCGAACAGCACGGTGAACAGGGCCTGCACCTGCAGGACCAGTGAGGTGAGACCGGCGGGCATGCCGGCCCGCATGCCCATCAGCAGCAGGCCGAACTGGCCGACCCCGATCGTCGCGGCCACCCCGGCGACCCAGCGCCACGGCACTCCCGGCCGGCCCGCGAGCAGCAGGGCGGGGAACGCGGCCATGGCGAACCGCAGCCCGGCGTACAGCAGGGGCGGGAAGTGGCGCAGGCCCACCTGCATGACCACGAAGTTGAAGCCCCAGACGGCCGCGAGGCCGATCGCGAGGGCGAGGTGACGTGGTGTCACCGGGTCAGGCGGAGCGCGGCTTCTGGTAGCGGATGCGCTGCTCGCGGGCCCGCTCGGCGAGGACCTTGAGGTAGGAGACGGACGGCGACTCGTGCTTCTTGGTGGTAAGGATTCGCATGCATATATTTTCATCCGCTACAGATTGGAGCACAAGCGAGACTTTCTACGCTAAACCCTTTAGTCTGGCTTACATGTTGGACCTGAACCGGCTCAAGGCTCTTCACGCGGTGCACGTCTACGGCTCGGTCGGCGCCGCGGCCGACGCCCTCATGGTCACCCCCTCCGCCGTCTCCCAGCAGATCGCCAAGCTGGAACGCGAGACCGGCGCCCGGCTGATGGAGCGCAACGGCCGGGGCGTGCGGCTCACCGACGCGGCCGGGCTGCTCGCCGAACACGCCGAACGGATCCTCGCGCTGGTCGAGACCGCCGAGGCCGACTTCGAGGCGCTGCGCGGCGAGGTCGTGGGCCGGCTGCACATGGCGGCGTTCCCCACGGCGGTGCGCGGGCTGATGCCCATCGCGCTGACCAGCATGCGGCGGCGCCACCCCGACCTGCAGGTCGTCCTGCACGAGCGCGAGCCCGAGCGCGTGGTGCGCGAGGTGGCGCGCGGCGAGCTCGACCTCGGCGTCGTCCAGGACTGGATGAACCGCCCGATGGCGCTGCCCGACGGACTGTCCAAGGCCACCCTGCTCGACGACGTCGCCGACGTGGTCGTGCCCGCCGCCCACCCGCTGGCCGGCAGCAAGGAGGCCGAGCTGTCGTCGCTGAGCGGCGAGCAGTGGATCAGCTCGTCGCCCGGCACCGTCTGCCACGACTGGCTCGTCTTCACGCTGCGCAGCGCCGACCTGGAGCCCGAGATCTCCTGCATGGCAGACGAGTACCCCACGCAGATGGCGCTCGTCGCCGCGGGCATCGGCTGCGCCATCATCCCCAGGCTGGGCAGGGACCTCGTGCCCGCGGGCGTCGGCATCGTCCCGCTGCGCCCCCGGCAGACACGCCGGATCAGCGCCATCTGGCGCACCGACGCCGCCCGCCGCCCGGCGATCAGAGCCGCCGTCGAGGCGCTGACCGAGGCCAGCCGCACCCACGAGAACTCCTGGGCGGTCGACTGATGGCCGCGCCCTGATGCCGCGCCCCGGCCGCGGACGGATAGGCTGTGCCCCACCATGGCTGAAACCACCGTCGTTCACCTGATGCGGCACGGTGAGGTGCACAACCCCCAAGGCATCCTCTACGGCAGGCTCCCCGGCTACCACCTGTCCGACACCGGCCGGCAGATGGCCGACGTCGTCGCCAAGGCGGTCGCCGCCCGCGACGTCGTCGCCCTCTACAGCTCGCCGCTGGAGCGCGCCCAGGAGACCGTGGCGCCGCTGGCCGCGACCTTCGGCCTGGAGGTCGTCCTCGACGACCGCCTGATCGAGGCGGGCAACATGCTCGAAGGGCGCATGATCGGCCAGGGCCTCGGGGTCTTCCGCAATCCGCGCAACTACCGCTACTTCTGGAATCCCATGCGCCCGTCGTGGGGCGAGCCGTACCCCGTGATCATCCAGCGGATGCGGGCGATCGTCGACGACGCCAGGCGCGCGGCGCGCGGCCACGAGGCGATCCTGGTCAGCCACCAGCTACCCATCTGGGCGATCCGGATGGCCGCCGAGGGCAGGCGCCGGCTCTGGCACGATCCGCGGCGCCGGCAGTGCGGGCTGGCCAGCCTCACCACGTTCACCTTCGAGGGCGACCGGCTCGTCAGCGTCGGCTACAGCGAGCCGGCCGGATCGCTGGTCAAGGGCCCCACCATTCCCGGGGCCTGATCCCGGCGGACGCCCCAGCGTCCGGGGCGGCCCGCCACGCCGGTAGAGTTGCAAGCTCTACCGCTTGTAGTACAAGGAGATCTTCCCCGTGCGCGCGAAGCCCGTCTCCCTCATCCTCCTGGCCCTGCTGGCGGCCGGCTGCGCGGGCAGCGGCCAGACCGGGCAGCCCCAGGCGGGCGACACGCGCTTCGTCGCGGGCGACGGCACGATGCAGCTGTTCGCCGCGGCCGACCGCAAACCCGCGCCCGCCGTGGAAGGGGAGACCCTCGAAGGCGGCACCGCCTCGCTCGCCGCGCACAAGGGCAAGGTCGTGGTGCTCAACTTCTGGGCGTCCTGGTGCGGGCCCTGCCGGGCCGAGGCCCCGGTGCTCAAGGAGGTCGCCGCCAAGACCAAGGGCGGCGGCGTCGAGTTCCTGGGCGTCGACTTCAAGGACCGCAAGGCCGACGCTCTGGCGTTCGAGCGCACCGAGCAGACCGGCTACCCGAGCATCTTCGACCAGCCCGGCAAGGTCGCGCTCGCCTTCCAGGGCACGGTCCCGCCCGCGGCCATCCCGTCCACCCTCATCATCGACGAACAGGGCAGGATCGCCGCCAGGGCGCTCGGCGCCGTGCGCTACACCGACCTGATGAACACGGTCACCAAGGTGCGCGATGAATGACGTCGTCGCCTCCGGATCCCTGCTGCTGGCCGTGCCCATCGCGGTCCTGGCGGGCCTGGTGTCGTTCCTGTCGCCGTGCGTGCTGCCGCTGGTCCCGGGCTACCTGTCGTACGTCACCGGGATGAGCGCGGACCCCCGCAAGGGGCGGCTCGTCCTGGGCACCGTGCTGTTCGTCACCGGGTTCGCGGCGGTGTTCGTGCTCGGCGGCGCGCTGTTCGGCGGGCTCGGCCAGGTGATGCTGACGCACGCCGAGACCATCACCCGGGCGATCGGCGTGCTGACCATCCTGCTCGGGCTCGCCTTCCTCGGCGTGCTGCCCGGGCTGATGCGCGACGTGCGCATCCACCGGCTGCCCTCGGCCGGCCTGGCCGGCGCGCCGCTGCTCGGCGTGGTGTTCGGGCTCGGCTGGACACCCTGCATCGGGCCGACGCTGGCCGTGGTGCTGGCGCTCGGGCTCAACGAGGGCAGCGCGTCACGGGGCGCGCTGCTCGCCGTGGCCTACGCGCTGGGGCTCGGGGTGCCGTTCGTCGTCGCGGCGCTGGCCTACAGCAGGGCGCTGCGCACGTTCCGGGCCATCCGGCGGCACTCGCGGCTGATCACCCGGATCGGCGGCGGCATGATGGTGGCGGTCGGCGTCCTGCTCGTGACCGGCCTGTGGGGAGAGATGATCGCTTCCATGCAGGGGCTGGTCGGCGGATTCCGGCCGGTGATCTGATGACGGTGACGCCATGACGGTGGACGAGCTGCGCAAGCAGGAGGCGCCCAAGCCGGCCGGGCTGGGCGCGGTGGGCTGGCTGCGCTGGGCCTGGCGCACCCTCACCTCGATGAAGACGGCGCTCATCCTGCTCTTCCTGTTCGCGCTGGCCTCCGTGCCCGGCTCGCTGGTGCCGCAGCGCGGCGTCGAGCCGGAGCGGGTCGCCCAGCTCTACCAGAGCGACCCCACGCTGGCCGAGTGGTACGACCGCTTCCAGCTCTTCGACGTCTTCAGCTCGGTCTGGTTCGCCGCGATCTACCTGCTGCTGTTCACGTCGCTGATCGGCTGCATCATCCCGCGTACCACCACCTACCTGCGCGAGCTGCGCCGACGCCCGCCTGCCGCCCCGCGCAACCTGTCGCGGCTGCCGCACTTCTCGTCGGTCACGGGCGGCCCGACCGTCGAGGCGGCCGCCGCGCGGCTGCGCCGGCGCGGCTTCCGCGTCGAGACGGGCGACGGCTGGGTGGCCGCCGAGAAGGGCTATCTGCGCGAGACCGGCAACCTGCTCTTCCACATCGCGCTGCTCGGCCTGCTGGTGGCCGTCGGCTTCGGCTCCCTGTACGGCTACCGCGGCAACGTCCTGGTCGTCGAGGGCGACGGCTTCGCCAACACGGTCGCCGCCTACGACCGCTACCTGCCCGGCAGCCAGGTCTCCGCCGAGTCGCTGGAGCCGTTCTCCTTCCAGCTCGACCGCTTCGAGACCACCTACCAGGTCGAGGGCGAAAAACGCGGGCAGGAGCTCGACTACTCCGCCTACCTCAAGGTCAGCGACGCGCCCGGCGCGCCGGAGCGCGACTACGAGCTCAAGGTCAACGAGCCGCTGGAGATCAACGGCACCCAGACCTACCTCATCGGCCACGGCTACGCCCCCGAGTTCCGGGTCACCGACGGCAAGGGGCAGGTGGCCTTCGAGGGGGCCGTGCCGTGCCTCATCGAGGACAAGGTCTCGATGACCTCCGGATGCGTCGTCAAGGCGCCCGACGCCCGGCCCGCGCAGCTCGGCTTCCTGCTGAGGTTCCTGCCGACGAGCGTGCCGCTGACCGACGGCAGCCACGCCTCCGCCTTCCCCGGCGCGCTCCAGCCGGAGGTGCAGGTCGTCGGGGCGTTCTCCGGCGACCTCGGCGTGCGCTCCGGGCAGCCGCAGTCGGTGTACGAACTGGCGCCGCCGGAGCTGATGAAGAAGCTCGACCCGCTGGTCATGGGCACGTCGGTGCCCAAGCCGCTGGCCGTGGGGCAGTCGCTCGACCTGCCCGGCGGGGCGGGCAAGCTGGAGTTCACCGGGGTCAGGGAGTGGATGACGCTCCAGGTCGCCTACGACCCGGGGCGGCTGCCCGCCCTCCTCGCCGCCGCGGTCGCCACCGTCTCGATCGCGCTGTCGCTGACGGTCCGCCGCCGCCGGGTGTGGGTGCGGGTCGGCGACGGCGTCGTCGAGGTGGGCGGCCTCACCCGGACCGAGGGCTCGGCGGCGGGTTTCGCCGAGGAGTTCGCCGACATCGTGAAGGTTCTATCAGCAGGAGACAAGGATGTCCGCTGAGCAACTGGCCGAGGTGAGCGACCTCTTCGTCCTCGCCGCCGTCCTGCTCTACCTCCTGGCCATGATCGGTTTCGCGCTCGACCTGGCGTTCGGCCAGACCCGCGCGGACACGGTCGCGAGCCGGGCCAGGCAACCCGTCACCGTGGGCGCCGGCGGCGGGGACGAGCCGCCGCCCCAGGCCCCAGCCGAGGCCGCAGGTCAGGCGCCGCCGAGGTGGACGTCCAAGGCCGCCCTGGTGGCGCTCCTGCTCGGCTGGGGGGCGTGGGCGGCCAACCTGGCCGCCATCGTCACGCGGGGCGTGGCCGTGGAGCGCTGGCCGTGGGCCAACATGTACGAGTTCGTGGTGGCGATCTGCTTCGCCGCCGTGACGGCGTTCCTCGGCACCCACCTGCGGTACAACGTCCGCTTCCTCGGCCCGTTCGTCATGGTCACGGCGGCGCTGGGGCTCGGCTTCGCCGTCAAGTTCCTCTACACCGCCGCCGGGCCGGTGGTGCCCGCGCTCAACTCCTACTGGATCGCCATCCACGTCTCGGCGGCCATCCTGGCCAGCGGCCTGTTCATCCTGGCCGGCGTCACGGGCATCCTCTACCTCGTACGCGGCGACGGCCCGTCGCGCCTGCCGTCGCGGGAGGACCTGGAGCGGGTGGCCCACCGCGCGATCGTGCTGGCGTTCCCGGTGTGGACGTTCGCCGTCATCGCGGGGGCGCTGTGGGCCGACAAGGCGTGGGGCCGCTACTGGGGCTGGGACCCCAAGGAGGTCTGGTCGTTCATCACCTGGGTGGCCTACGCCGCCTACCTGCACGCCCGCGTCACGGCGGGCTGGCGGGGCCGGGCGGCGACGATCGTGCAGCTCGTCGCCTTCGCCGGCCTGCTGTTCAACCTGGTCGGCGTCAACATCTTCATCTCCGGGCTGCACAGCTACGCCGACGTCGGCTAGGAGCCCCACCCGCCACGAGGAGGGTCAGTCGTCGCTGCCGCCGCGCATGCGGCGGTCCAGCTCGCGGAGGAACTCGGGGTCGTCGTCGGGGCCCTTGGGAGCCGGCGGCCGAGGCTGCTCGGGCTGCCGCCGCACCCCGGCGACGGCGGCGGTCTGCGGTCGGCCGCGCACCAGCCAGAACAGGCCGCCCACCAGGGGGAGCAGGGCCACGAGCAGCAGCCACAGCGCCTTGGGGGCGTTTCGGACGTCCTCCTCGGGGGTGGTGATCACGTCGAACAGCGAATAGAGCCAGAAGGCCAACAGAGCCAGGCCCAACAGGACACCTGCCATGCCCGAACTGTAAGCCATCCGCGACGTGATCGTGTCACCCACATGCACCATTTCGGGTGACTGGGGAAGGTACGCGTCGTACCGTGGAACCCGATTCAGCGGAGCCCTCGCCGGGCAGTCCCGACCGTCCGGCGGTTCGCGCGGGCGCCACGGGCGTGGAGAGGTGCGATGGCCTTTTCGACCGACAAGGGCCGCCATCGGCGGGGCCGCTGGTGGCGACGCGGGTCGTACCTCTTCTTCCGGCGCGGTGAGGCGCCGCCCGACGCCGACCGGTCCTTCTGGGCCTACGACGAGACCCTACGCCGGCCCCCGGACGGCGGGGACGGCCCGCGCGGCTCCGAGACGGGACGCGGACGCGGCGACGGAGGCCGCCGGCGCCTGTGGCCCGGCGGCGGCCGCGCCGACCGTGACCGATCGGTCCGCGACTGGCTCCACCACGACGACCGGCACCGCGTCCTGCCCGACCTCGGCGAGGGCTCCCGATCGCGGGACCGCCGCCGGCGGGACGGCGCCGAACGGTTGCCGGCCGCGGTGGTGGACCGCTCCGCGTACACCTGGCACGACTTCGAGTTGGCCGACACGCCCCTGCGAGCCCGGCCGCACCGCCCGGAGGCGCCCTCGCTGGGTGACGGGCTGCGGCACTGCGGCCGGCTGGAGACGATCCTGCACCGCCAGTGGGACGCCCGCGTCGGCCCGCCGCCGGCCGAGATCGTCCGGGCGGTGGAGAGCCTCGCCCGGTTGCCCGAACGGCTCAGGGACCTGCTCGCCGACGGGCTCGAAGGCATCTACGTCGGCCCGGGCGGCGTGCCCGACCTCGACGACATGGGCTACCTGCGCGGCGCCCCGCTGCCGTCCGGCCGGGCCACCTGGGACATCTGCGCGGGCGCGTACGGCGACCGCAAGATCGTCGTCGGGGACCGGCCGTCTCCGACACCCGACGTGATGATGCACGAGGTGGGGCACGCCATCGACGACATCGACTCCGGTTACGGCGACTGGGTGTCGGACTCGCCGGAGTTCGTGGCACTGTACGAGCAGGTGCTGCCCCTGCTGGCCTCGTCCTTCCACCGCCAGGGTGGGGGGCTGGGCCGCAAGGAGTTCTTCGCCGACGCCTTCGCCGCGATCGCCTCGCGCCAGCGGCCCGCCCTGGTCGACATGCTGAACGGAGACACGCGGATGGCGCTGAACGTCATGTTGTTCTTCAACCGGCGCTACGGAATCTAGGTGATCGGGCATGTACGTCATCCGGCTCGCTGACGGGACCCTGCGCGTGCCGCGAAGCCTGGCCAGCGAGGACGGGCGCCTGATCGGCAACGCCTACGTGGACGTCGAGCCGGGTGACCCCGACTACGACCGCTGGCTCAAGGAGTCGCTGACGGAGGAGGAACTGGCCGAACGGCGCGAGCGGTGGCAGGAGGGCGACGAGGAGCTGGAGCGGGAGTTCCTGGCGTTCAAGGCGGAGCAGGAGCCGGAGCGGGGCTAGCGTGAGGCCGGCGGGGCCGGTGATGGGGGAGAAGCTCCGGACAGGCGCCAGCCACGGTCGGCGGTTGGCGCCCGGAGGTGCCGTTCGTGATTCAGATCGGCATCCCGTCGCGGTGACCCTGGCGCGCAGGATCACCATGACGGAACGTCACACGCGCGGGGACTCACCTGCCGGCCGGTCGGCCGTCAGAACATCCTCGCCACGCAGAAGGGCGTGCACTTCCGACTCGCGGAACCGCCGGTGCCCTCCGGGGGTGCGGATACTGCTGATGCGGCCTGCCGCAGCCCAGCGCGTAACCGTCTTTGGGTCTACTCGGAAGAGGGCGGCAACCTCTCCCGGGGTCAGCAGACGCTCGCTGCTACTCTCCACCAATCTCTCCCCCTCGCATCCCGCTTCCTGCCAGCGGGCGGACAGGTAACCAGTGTGTCGAGCGAAGCCTGATTTATCCGTGGTTTTCGACAAAGATCACGGGTTGTTATCAGCTGACTGCCCGATTGTTATATGATAGAGCCTCTTTGGGGCTCTCATGGGTGTTTCTTTACGAAACTCCCTGACTGTGAACACTAGCAGCGCTCGCGCCGGATGCGAAGAGCGACCGCACTGTCCGCCGAGTAACCTCGATGTTGTGCGTCCTGTTCTCGTTTACACCCTGTTGCGCGTCCTGCTGTTCGTGGTGACGTTCGGCGTGCTCTATCTGCTCGGCCTGCAAAACCTGTTCCTGCTGACCGTCGTGGCGTTCCTGGTGAGCGGCGTCGTGAGTTACGTGCTGCTGTCGAAGCAGCGCGACGCGATGAGCGCACGACTCAGCGGCAGGCTCGACCGTTCCAAGCGGCACGACGACTAGGGCAGGGGGAACATGCCAATCCGGGCATGGTACTCCCGTCCGAGTCTCGTGGTGTCGCTACCAACCAGTAGTCCGCCCCGGTGCGGCAGAAACGCCTTCACCCCGATCCCGCGCTCACGTCCCGGATTCCACGTGAGCGCCCTGCCCGTGCCCGGGTGAATGGCGGCGATCCCCTCGCGCGCCACCGCGCCGGGCCCCGCGGAGTCGCGGCCGCGGGGGTTGTTCAGCCACCGCAGGTGCCCGCCCACGTAGACCGCCGCCCCCGTCACCGCCACCGCGTAGAGCGAGTCGCCGCCGGTGTGGTTGACCCAGGTGGGCCGCACGTCCGCCGCCGTCGCGTAAGTCTCGAACCGCGCCGCGGTGTCGCACAGCTTCGTCCCCGTGCCCGCCCCTCCCGTGGTGACGACGACGAAGTAGCGCCCGTCCGGGGAGAAGTCGAGACCCCGCACGTACGAGGGGAAGACCCGCTTGCACGCCGGCGCGTACGCCGAGGTGCGCCAGGCAGCGACCGTGGCCGTCGGCCCGCTGACGTCGATCAGCCCGAGCTGCGGCCGTGACCGGCCGCCGAGCGTGGTGAAGCTGCCGTCCACCGCGAGCCTGCCGCCCGCCACCGCGAGCGCCTGCACCTTCACGCGCGGGGTCAGCGGCGCGCCCGGCGTGATCGCGAACCTGGGGTCGGCCGCGCCGGTCGTCGCGTCGAGCCTGGCCAGCGCCGTGCGGGGCCGGGTGAAGTCGCCCCCGGCGTAGAGGTGGCGGCCCTGCCTGGCCAGCGTGGCGACCATGCCGCCGGTGACCCGCGGGGCGAAGCCGCGCACCAGGGCGCCGTCGCGCAGCCTGAGCCTGGCCAGCGACCCCGTGGCCGCGCCATTGACCTCGGGGAAGTCGCCGCCCACGTAGACCGTGCCGGCCTCGCCGGCGGCCAGGCCGTGCACGGCGCCGTCCACCTCGGGCGCGAAGTCCGGCAGGATGCGGCCGGTGGCGAGGTCGTAGGCGAAGAGGTTGTCGCGGGCGAGGGTCTGCGTGCGCCCCGCGTCGCTCACCTCGCTGAACGACCCCCCGACCACGACGGTGCCGCCGACCAGCGCGATCGCGTTGACGATGCCGTCGAGCACGTGCGGAGTGGTGTCGACCGGGTCGGCGGACACGACGCGGGAGTGGGCGGTGGGTGAGGCGGCCAGCAGGGCCGCAAGGGTGACTCGGGCAAGCATTCGCCAAGTTTTAGCAGGCTGTCCGTAGCGGTGCGGATACTTTCCGTCAATTGCCGGTATGGCCATAGGGTTGGGTCATGACGCGCGCTCAGTTGGACAAGAAGCCGGGCGAGGTCGCCGCGATGTTCGACCGCACCGCCCGCCGCTACGACCTGGTCAACGACGTGATCTCGCTGGGGCAGGTCCGGTTGTGGCGCAGGGCCGTGGCCAGGGCCGTCGACGCGGGGCCCGGCGAGGTGGTGCTCGACCTCGGGGCCGGCACCGGCACGTCCACCGACACGTTCACGACGCTGGGCGCCCGCGCGATCGCCTCCGACTTCTCCCTCGGCATGCTGCGCACGGGCGTGCGCCGGCACGGCGGCAACGCGCTGAGCGGGCCCGGCGTGCCGTTCGTCGCCGGAGACGCGATGCGGCTGCCGTTCGCCGACGACAGCTTCGACGCGGTGACGATCTCGGTGGCCCTGCGCAACGTGCACGACACCGGGCAGGCGCTGCGCGAGATGCTGCGCGTGACCAAGCCGGGCGGGCGGCTCGTGGTGATGGAGTTCTCGCACGTCACGGTGCCGGCCTTCGACCTGGTCTACCGCGAATACCTGATGAAGCTGCTGCCCAGGGTGGCCACGGTGTTCGGCTCCAACGACGACTCCTACGCATACCTGGCCGAGTCGATCCGCGACTGGCCCGACCAGGCCACGCTGGCCCGGTTGATCCGCGAGTCGGGGTGGGAGCGGGTCGCGTGGCGCAATCTCACGATGGGCATCGTGGCCATGCACCGCGCGGTCAAGCCGGTGTGACGGACGGGTTGGGTCAAACGGTGTGCCCCGGCTGCCACTGTCCCCACGAAAAGCAGTAGACTGCGGCCCGACAAGTTTGTGAAGGGGTTCACAAAGGAACGAAGGCGACACCACCCGAGGCCTTCAAGCGTGTAGGACAGGACAGTCCCGTGACCGTGCCCACAGCCACACAGGCTGACGCCGACGTCATCGTCGTCGGCGCCGGTCCCGCCGGTTCCGCAACCGCCTTTTACCTCGCTCGGGCCGGGCTTGACGTGCTGCTCCTCGAAAAGACCACCTTCCCCCGGGAGAAGGTCTGCGGTGACGGGCTGACCCCCCGCGCGGTCAAGCAGCTGCTCAACATGGGCGTCGACGTCGACGCGCCCGGCTGGGTCAGGAACAAGGGCCTGCGGGTCGTCGGGGGCGGCCTCCGTTTCGAGCTCGACTGGCCGCAGTTGGACCGCTTCCCCGACTTCGGCCTGGTGCGCACCCGCCAGGACTTCGACCAGATCGTCGCCGACCACGCCGTCCGGGCGGGGGCGCGGCTCAAGCAGGGCGTCACCGTCACCGGCCCGGTCCTCGACGACCGCAGCGGCCACGTCGTCGGCGTGACGACCAAGGACGGCGCGACCTACCGCAGCCGCCTCGTGGTGGCCGCCGACGGCAACAGCACCCGGCTCGCCCTCGGCATGGGGCTGCACAAGCGTGAGGACCGCCCGATGGGCGTGGCCGTGCGCACCTACTTCACCAGCCCGCGCCACGACGACGACTACCTGGAGACCTGGCTGGAGCTGTGGGACGGCGACACGCTGCTGCCCGGCTACGGCTGGGTGTTCGGCGTCGGCGACGGCACCGCCAACGTCGGGCTCGGCCTGCTCAACACCAGCGCCCACTTCGGCAACATCGACTACCGGGTCCTGCTGAAGCGCTGGTGCAAGGCCATGCCGGCCGAATGGGGCTTCACCGAGGAGAACATGACGGCCCCGATCCGCGGCGCCGCCCTCCCCATGGCGTTCAACCGCCAGCCCCACTACACGCGCGGCCTCGTGCTCGTCGGCGACTCCGGCGGCTCGATCAACCCGTTCAACGGCGAGGGCATCGCCTACGCCATGGAGACCGGCGAGATCGCGGCCGAGGTCATCACCCGGGCGCTGCGCAAGGACACCACGCCCGCGCACCGCGAACGGACCCTGCGCACCTATCCTCAGGTGTTGAAGGACGCCTACGGCGGCTACTTCACGCTCGGCAGGTGGTTCGTCGAGGCGATCGGGAAGCCGGGGGTCATGAGCTTCGGCACCCGCCACGGTCTGCCCCACCCGAGGCTGATGCGCTTCGCGCTCAAACTCCTTGGTAATCTCACCGACCGGCGGGGCGATGCGTCAGACAAGATCATTAACGCACTCTCGAAGGTCGCGCCGCCAGCATGAATCCCACACGACCCAGGCACATCCATAGATCAGGCTGCGCGTTCGCGCGCGTGGCTCCAGAGGAGGCGTAGCGATGGACCTTTACGTGCCCATCCTGGTGCTCGCCGTTCTCGCGGGGGGCTTCGCGATCTTCTCGGTCGCCATCGCCCCCTTCACCGGTCCCAAGCGCTGGAACCGCGCCAAGCTTGACGCCTACGAATGCGGCATCGAGCCGACGCCCCAGCCTGTCGGTGGCGGACGGTTCCCGCTCAAATACATGGTCACCGCGATGCTCTTCATCGTGTTCGACATCGAGATCATCTTCCTTTACCCCTGGGCTGTGTCCTTCGCGCCGCTGAAGAACGACGTGGGCAGCGTGCTCTCCTCGGGCCTCGGAGTGTTCGCGCTTGTCGAGATGCTGCTGTTCATCGTCACCGTGCTCGTCGCCTACGCGTACGTGTGGCGCCGCAAGGGTCTGGACTGGGACTGAAAATGGGACTTGAAGAGAAACTCCCCAGCGGCTTCATCCTCAGCACGGTCGAGCAGGCCGCCGGATGGGCCCGCAAGAACTCCGTGTGGCCCGCCACGTTCGGGCTCGCCTGTTGCGCCATCGAGCTGATGGCCACCGGTGGCCCCCACTACGACCTGGCGCGCTTCGGCATGGAGCGCGCTTCGGCGTCTCCCCGGCAGGCCGACCTGATGATCGTCGCCGGCCGCGTGTCGCAGAAGATGGCGCCCGTGCTGCGGCAGATCTACGACCAGATGGCCGAGCCCAAGTGGGTCATCGCGATGGGCGTGTGCGCCTCCAGCGGCGGCATGTTCAACAACTACGCCATCGTGCAGGGCGTCGACCACATCGTGCCCGTCGACATCTACCTGCCCGGCTGCCCGCCCCGGCCGGAGATGCTCATCGACGCGATCGTCAAGCTGCACGACAAGATCCAGAACATGAAGTTCGGCGCGCACCGGGCCGAGCAGATCGAAGAGCTCGAACGCCAGAAGCTGCGCGCCCTGCCGCTGATCCAGGGGGCTGACAAGTGACCTCCCCAGACAACCTTCCCGAGACGCCAGGGGTTCCCGAGGTCCCGGAGTCGCCGGTCGCCCGGCGCGGGATGTTCGGGGCCGCCGACTCCGGTGACACCTCCGGCTACGGCGGTCTCGTCGTCCGGCGGGCGCCGCAGCTCTCCACGCCCCGCCCGTACGGGAGCTACTTCGACGAGGTCGTCGACAGCCTCGGCCTCGACGACGCCGTCGAGCGCGTCGTCGTGGACCGCGGCGAGCTGACCCTGCACGTCAAGCGCGAGCGCCTCCTCGAGGTGTGCGGCAAGCTGCGCGACGACCCGGCCCTGCGCTTCGAGCTGTCGCTCGGCGTGTCCGGCGTCCACTACCCGCACCTGGTGGGCGAGGAGCTGCACGCCGTCTACCACCTGTGCTCCATCACCCACAACCGGCGCGTCCGGCTGGAGGTGAGCTGCCCCGACGGTGACCCGCACATCCCCTCGACCGTCGGCCTCTACCCGGGCAACGACTGGCACGAGCGCGAGACGTACGACTTCTTCGGCATCGTCTTCGACGGCCACCCCGCGCTGACCCGGATCATGATGCCCGACGACTGGGACGGTCACCCCCAGCGCAAGGACTACCCGCTGGGCGGCATCCCCGTCGAGTACCGCGGCGCCACCATCCCGTCGCCCGACCACAGGAGGTCCTACCAGTGACCACCGGCTACGACGAGGCCACCGAGGGCAAGGTCTACTCGGTCACCGGCGCCGACTGGGACGAGGTCGTCGCCGGCGTGCGCGACTCCGAGGAGGAGCGCCTGGTCGTCAACATGGGCCCGCAGCACCCGTCCACCCACGGCGTGCTCCGGCTCGTGCTGACCCTCGACGGTGAGACGGTCACCGAGGCGCGCGGCGTCATCGGCTACCTGCACACCGGCATCGAGAAGAACATGGAATACCGGACGTGGACGCAGGGCACCACGTTCGTCACCCGGATGGACTACCTCTCGCCGATCTTCAACGAGACGGCCTACTGCCTGGGCGTCGAAAGGCTGCTCGGCATCGAGGACCAGATCCCCGACCGGGCCCAGGCCATCCGCGTGATGATGATGGAGCTCAACCGGATCTCCTCGCACCTGGTCGCGATGGGCACGTTCGGCATGGAGCTGGGCGCCACCACGCCGTTCCTGTTCGGCTACCGCGACCGCGAGCTGATCATGGACCTGTTCGAGTACATCACCGGTCTGCGGATGAACCACGCCTACGTGCGGCCGGGCGGCGTGAGCGTCGACCTGCCCGCCGGCGCGGTGGACAAGGTCGGCGAGTTCCTCAAGGTGATGCCCAAGCGGATCAAGGACATCCGCAAGCTCCTCGACGAGAACCCCGTCTACCTGCGCCGCACCCAGGACGTGGCCTACCTCGACCTGACCGGCTGCATGGCGCTGGGCATCACCGGCCCGATCCTGCGCGCCGCCGGGCTGCCGTGGGACCTGCGCAAGTCGCAGCCCTACTGCGGCTACGAGACCTACGAGTTCGACGTGCCGACCGAGCGCAGCTGCGACGTGTTCGGCCGCTACCTCGTGCGGATGGCGGAGATGGAGGAGTCCCTCAAGATCGTCGAGCAGGCCCTGGACCGCATCGCCGGCCCGCTCAAGGGCGACCCGGTGATGATCGAGGACAAGAAGATCGGCTGGCCCGCGCAGCTCGCGCTCGGCCCCGACGGCTTCGGCAACTCCCCCGACCACATCGCGCACATCATGGGCAGCTCCATGGAGGCCCTCATCCACCACTTCAAGCTGGTGACCGAGGGCTTCCGGGTGCCGGCCGGGCAGGCGTACGCCAGCATCGAGTCGCCCAAGGGCGAGCTCGGCGCGCACGTGGTCAGCGACGGCGGCACCCGCCCCTACCGCGTCCACTTCCGCGAGCCGTCCTTCTGCAACCTGCAGGGCTTCCCCGCCATGGCGGAGGGCGGCCAGGTCGCCGACGTGATCGCCGCGGTGGCATCTATCGACCCCGTCATGGGAGGTGTGGACCGGTGAGCTACGCACCGGAGGTCCGCGAGCGTCTCGAAAGAGACGCCAAGGAGATCATCGGCCGCTACCCGAAGACGCGGTCGGCCCTGCTGCCGCTGCTCCACCTCGTGCAGTCGGAGGACGGCTACGTCTCCGACGACGGCCACGAGTTCTGCGCGGAGCTGCTCGGCCTCAGCAAGGCCGAGGTCGTCGGCGTCTCGACCTTCTACACCATGTACAAGCGCAGGCCCGCCGGCGAGTATCACGTCGGCGTGTGCATCAACGCGCTGTGCGCGGTCATGGGCGGCGACGAGATCTGGGAGGAGCTGTCGGAGCACGTCGGCGTCGGTCACGAGCAGGCGACGTCCGACGGCAAGGTCTCGCTGGAGCGCCTGGAGTGCAACGCGGCCTGCGACTTCGCCCCCGTCATGATGGTCAACTGGGAGTTCTTCGACAACCAGACGCCCGAGTCGGCCAAGCAGCTCGTCGACGACCTGCGTGACGGCAAGGACGTGCGGCCGACCCGCGGTCCCAAGAAGCTGTGCACCTTCAAGGAGGCCTCGCGCGTGCTCGCGGGCCTGCCCGACGACCTGGCGGGCGAGGGCCCGTCGGCCGCCGGCCCCTCGCTGGAGGGCCTCAAGGTCGCCAAGGCCAACGGATGGAAGGCCCCCGAGGCATGACGACGACTCTGACTCCGGTCCTGACCGCCAACTGGGACCGGCCCGACTCCTTCACCCTCGACGGCTACGGCCCGTACGACGCCGCCAAGAAGGCGCTCGGCATGGACCCCGACGCCGTCATCCAGGCCGTGAAGGACTCGGGCCTGCGCGGCCGCGGCGGCGCCGGCTTCCCGACCGGCATGAAGTGGGGCTTCATCCCGCAGGGCGACGGCAAGCCGCACTACCTCGTCGTCAACGCCGACGAGTCGGAGCCGGGCACCTGCAAGGACATCCCGCTGATGATGGCCAACCCGCACTCGCTCATCGAGGGCGTCATCATCACCTCCTACGCCATCCGCGCCAACCACGCCTTCATCTACGTGCGCGGCGAGGTGCTGCACGTCATCCGCCGGCTGCACGCGGCCGTGCGCGAGGCGTACGCCAAGGGCTACCTCGGCACCGACGTCTTCGGCTCCGGCTACGACCTGGAACTCGTCGTGCACAGCGGGGCCGGCGCCTACATCTGCGGCGAGGAGACGGCGCTGCTCGACTCGCTGGAGGGCCACAGAGGTCAACCGCGTCTCAAGCCTCCGTTCCCGGCCGTGGCGGGCCTGTACGCCTCGCCCACTGTGGTGAACAACGTGGAGTCCGTGGCCAGTGTTCCCTCGATCATCGCCAACGGGGCCGACTGGTTCGCCGGGATGGGCACCGAGAAGTCGAAGGGCTTCGGCATCTTCTCGCTGAGCGGCCACGTCACCCGGCCCGGCCAGTACGAGGCGCCGCTCGGCATCACCCTGCGCGAGCTCCTCGACATGGCGGGCGGCATCCGCGCCGGGCACCGGATCAAGTTCTGGACCCCGGGTGGCTCCTCCACGCCGATCTTCACCGACGAGCACCTGGACGTGCCGCTCGACTTCGAGGCGGTCGGCGCCAAGGGCTCCATGCTCGGCACCCGCGCCCTGCAGATCTTCGACGAGACCACCTGCGTGGTCCGCACCGTGCTGCGCTGGACCGAGTTCTACGCCCACGAGTCGTGCGGCAAGTGCACCCCGTGCCGCGAGGGCACCTACTGGCTCAAGCAGGTGCTCAAGCGGCTGGAGAAGGGCCAGGGCACCGAGGAGGACCTGGCGACCATCACCGACATCGCCGACAACATCCTGGGCCGCTCCTTCTGCGCCCTCGGCGACGGCGCGACCAGCCCGATCCACTCCTCGGTGAAGTACTTCCGCGACGAGTACCTCAAGCACTTCGAGATCGGCGGCTGTCCGTTCGACGCGAAGAAGTCCACTCTCTGGGGTGACCAGTGACAACGACCGCTGTAGAGACGACCCTGGTGACCTGCACGATCGACGGGTTCCAGGTCAGCGTCCCCAAGGGCACCCTGATCATCAGGGCGGCAGAGCTGCTGGGCATCCAGATCCCGCGCTTCTGCGACCACCCGCTGCTCGACCCGGCGGCCAACTGCCGCCAGTGCCTCGTCGACATCCCCGACGCGGGCAACGGCCGCGGCTTCCCCAAGCCGCAGCCGTCCTGCGCCATCGAGGTCGCCGAGGGCATGGTCGTGCAGACCCAGCTCACCTCCCCGGTCGCCGAGAAGGCGCAGCGCGCGGCGATGGAGTTCCTGCTCCTCAACCACCCGCTCGACTGCCCCGTCTGCGACAAGGGCGGCGAGTGCCCGCTGCAGAACCAGGCCATGAGCAACGGCCAGGGCGAGTCGCGCTTCCAGGAGCAGAAGCGGACCTTCCCCAAGCCGCTGCCGCTGTCCACGCAGGTGCTGCTCGACCGGGAGCGCTGCGTGCAGTGCGCCCGCTGCATCCGCTTCTCCGACCAGATCGCCGGCGACCCGTTCATCGAGTTCTTCGAGCGCGGCGCCAAGGAGCAGGTGGGCGTCGCCGACGGCGAGCCGTTCCAGTCCTACTTCTCCGGCAACACCGTGCAGATCTGCCCGGTCGGCGCGCTGACCGGCGCCGCCTACCGGTTCCGGGCGCGGCCGTTCGACCTGGTGTCCACGCCGAGCGCGTGCGAGCACTGCGCGTCGGGCTGCGCGATGCGCACCGACCACCGGCGCGGCCGGGTCACCCGCCGCCTGGCCGGCGACGACCCGCAGGTCAACGAGGAGTGGAACTGCGACAAGGGCCGCTGGGCGTTCACCTACGCCACGCAGCCCGACCGCCTGCAGCAGCCGCTCGTCCGCAACGAGGAGGGCGTGCTCGTCCCGGCCTCCTGGCCGGAGGCGCTCAGCGTAGCCGCCCAGGGCCTCGCCGCCGCCCGCGGCAAGGCCGGCGTGCTGGTCGGCGGCCGGGTGACGGTCGAGGAGGCGTACGGCTACGCCAAGTTCGCCCGCGTCGCGCTCGGCGTCAACGACGTCGACTTCCGCGCTCGCCCGCACTCCGCCGAGGAGGCGCAGTTCCTCGCGCACGCGGTGGCCGGCAAGGGCATCGAGATCTCCTACGCCGACCTGGAGAGCGCGCCCGCGGTGCTGCTCGTCGGGCTCGAGCCGGAGGAGGAGTCGCCGATCGTCTTCCTGCGCCTGCGCAAGGCGTGGAAGAAGCACGGCCTGAAGATCAGCGCCATCGCGCCGTTCGCCTCCCCGAGCCTGGCCAGGATGGGCGCCACGCTCATCCGCACCGCGCCCGGCGGCGAGGCCGACGCGATCGGCGACCTGGTCGGCTCCCTCGCCGAGGGCACGGTCGTGCTCGCCGGCGAGCGGCTGGCCACCGTCCCCGGCGCCCTGTCGGCCCTGGTGCGGCTCAGCGCCGCCTCCGGCGCCCGGCTGGCCTGGATCCCGCGGCGGGCCGGCGAGCGCGGCGCCCTGGAGGCCGGCGCGCTGCCCAACCTGCTGCCGATCGGCCGGCCGGTCGCCGACGAGAGCGCCCGCGCCGAGGTGGCCAGGGCGTGGAACGTGGCCTCGCTGCCCGCCACGCCGGGCCGCGACACGGCCGGCATCCTGGCCGCGGCCACCGCGGGGGAGATCGACGCGCTGGTCGTGGCCGGCGTCGACCCCTACGACCTGGCCGACCCGGCCGCCGCCCTCGCGGCGCTGGAGAACACCCCGTTCATCGTCAGCCTGGAGATCCGCGCCAGCGCCGTCACCGACCGCGCCGACGTGGTCCTGCCGGTCGCGGCCGTGCAGGAGAAGGGCGGCACGTTCGTCAACTGGGAGGGCCGCGGCCGCTCGTTCGAGGCGCCGCTGAAGAAGCCCGGCCTGCAGAGCGAGCTGGCCGTCCTCGGCAACCTGGCCGACCGGATGGACGTCCACCTGGGCCTGCCTGACGCCAAGGCCGCCCGCCGCGAGCTGAGCGCCATCGGCGCCTGGCGCGGCAGCCGGGTGGCCGCTCCCAACGCCGCCACCCGGCCGGAGCCCGCCGCCGCGGCGGGCCAGGCGCTGCTCGCCACCTGGCACCAGCTCCTCGACGACGGCCGGCTGCAGGACGGCGAGCCCTACCTGGCGGGCACCGCCCGCCCCGCCGAGGCCCTGCTCTCGCCGGACACGGCCGCGGAGATCGGCGTCGCCGACGGCGACAAGCTCGTCATCGGCGGCCCCGGGCCCAACCCGGTCACGCTGCCGGTCCGGGTCGCGGACCTGCCCGACAGGGTGGTCTGGGTCCCGGCGAACTCCGGCGGCTGCTCGGTCACCCGTGACCTGAGCGTGGTGGCCGGCGACATCGTCACCATCGGGAGCGCCTCATGACCCACGTTCTCGCGGCCGATCCGACCCTCGCCGACTTCGGCAAGGACCCGCTCTGGATCACCATCATCAAGGCCGTGATGCTCTTCGCCTTCCTGATGCTGGGCATCCTGTTCGGCGTCTGGTACGAGCGCAAGCTGATCTCGCGGATGCAGAACCGCTTCGGCCCCAACCGGGCCGGCAAGTTCGGCCTCCTGCAGTCGGTGGCCGACGGCATCAAGATGGGACTGAAGGAGGACATCTTCCCGCGGACCGTGGACAAGGTGCTCTACCTGCTGGCCCCGGTCATCATGGTCATCCCGGCCTTCCTGGCCTTCTCGATCGTGCCGTTCGGGCCGATGGTCAACCTGTTCGGCGTGCAGACGCCGCTGCAGCTCGTCGACCTGCCGGTGGCGGTGCTGTTCATGCTGGCCATGGGCGCCATCTCGGTCTACGGGGTGGTGCTCGCCGGATGGTCGTCGCGCTCGCCGTACGCGCTGCTGGGCGGGCTGCGGTCGGCGGCCCAGGTGGTCTCCTACGAGATCGCGATGGGTCTGTCGTTCGTGGGCGTGTTCCTCTTCGCCGGGACGCTGTCCACGTCGGAGATCGTCAAGGCGCAGGCCGGCGGCGGCGAGTTCTTCGGCATCTCGATGCCGTCGTGGTTCGCCATCCTGCTGCTGCCGTCGTTCCTCATCTACGTGGTCTGCATGTTCGGCGAGGCGGCCCGCATCCCGTTCGACCTGCCGGAGGGCGAGGGCGAGCTGGTCGGCGGCTTCCAGACCGAATACTCCTCGTCGCTGAAGTTCGCCCTGATCATGATGGGCGAGTACCTGCACACCTTCACCGCCTCCGGCATCGCCGTGACGCTGTTCCTCGGCGGCTGGCGGGCCCCCTGGCCGATCTCCCTCTGGGACGGCGCCAACCAGGGCTGGTGGCCGGTGCTGTGGTTCTTCATCAAGTTCGCGCTGACCTTCAGCTTCATCATCTGGGTGCGGGCCTCGCTGCCGCGCGTCCGCTACGACCAGCTCATGTCACTCGGCTGGAAGGTCCTCATCCCGCTCAACCTGGCGTGGATCATGCTGGTCGCCTCCGTCCGGGCCGTCATGTACGTCCGCGACGGCACGTTCACCGACGCCAGCCTGGTGCCGGTCCTGGTGCTCGCGGCGATCGTGGTCATCGGCTCGCTGGCCATCTGGGCCCGGTTCGACACGGTCAACCAGCGCCGCAAGGAGGCCAGGAAGGCCCAGGTCGAGGCCGAGTTCGAGGAGCTGTCCAACGAGCCGGCGGCAGGTGGCTTCCCGGTGCCGCCGCTCGATCTGCCGCACTACCACGGGGTGCAGCACAAGGAGATTCCCAGTGGGACTAACTGATTGGCTGAACCCCGTCAAGGGCTTCGGGGTCACCTTCCACACGATGTTCAAGAAGCCCGTCACGACCAACTACCCGGAGGTCAAGCGCCCCACGGCGCCGCGCTTCCACGGTCGCCACCAGCTCAACCGGTGGCCCGACGGGCTGGAGAAGTGCGTCGGCTGCGAGCTGTGCGCCTGGGCGTGTCCCGCCGACGCGATCTACGTGGAGGGCGCGGACAACACCGAGGAGGAGCGCTTCTCGCCGGGTGAGCGTTACGGGCGCACCTACCAGATCAACTATCTGCGGTGCATCCTGTGCGGGCTGTGCATCGAGGCCTGTCCCACGCGGGCGCTCACCATGACCAACGAGTACGAGCTGGCCGACGGTGACCGCGAGGCGCTCATCTACACCAAGGAGATGCTCCTCGCGCCGCTGACGCAGGGCATGGAGCAGCCTCCGCACCCGATGCGCCTCGGCGACACCGAAGAGGACTACTACCGGCTGGGACGGACCAATGGGTGAGACCATCACGTTCTGGGTGCTCGCCGTGGTGTCCGTCGGCGCGGCGCTCGGCATGGTCTTCAACCGGAAGGCCGTCTACTCCGCGCTGATGCTCGGCTCCGTGATGCTCTGCCTGGCCGTCCTGTACGCCGTGCAGGACGCGCCGTTCCTGGCCGCGGTGCAGATCATCGTCTACACCGGCGCGGTCATGATGCTCTTCCTGTTCACGCTCATGCTGGTCGGCGTCGACTCGTCCGACTCGCTGGTGGAGACGCTGAAGGGCCAGCGCTTCTGGGCCGCGATCGCCGGCACCGGCTTCGCCGTCCTCATCGTGCTGGCCATCGGCAACGCGGTGTTCACCGGGCCGACCGGGCTGGCCATGGCGACGGCGCAGGGCGGCAACGTCCGCTCGGTGGCGCTGCTGCTGTTCACCAAGTACGTGTTCGCGTTCGAGGTCACCTCGGCGCTGCTGATCACGGCGGCGCTCGCCGCGATGGTGCTGGCGCACCGCGAGCGGCTCACCGAGAAGGCCACGCAGAAGGACCTGTCCCGGGCCCGTTTCCGCGGCGACCGGCCGTCCCCGCTGCCCGGCCCCGGCACGTACGCCCGCAACAACGCCATCGACATGCCGGCGCTGCTGCCCGACGGCTCCGTCGCGGAGGACTCGGTCAACCGCTACATCGCGCGCTACGACGTGGAGCACGACCACCTCCCCGAGGACCCCAAGCTGGCCGAGGCGATCCAGCACAAGGCCGAGGAGGAGTCCAAGTGACCACGCACTACCTGGTCCTGTCGGGCCTGCTGTTCGCGATCGGCGCCCTCGGGGTGCTGATCCGGCGCAACGCGATCGTGGTGTTCATGTGCGTCGAGCTCATGCTCAACGCCTGCAACCTCGCGTTCGTCACCTTCGCCCGGCAGCACGGCAACCTCGAAGGCCAGATCATCGCGTTCTTCGTGATGGTGGTGGCAGCGGCCGAGGTCGTGGTCGGCCTGGCCATCATCGTGACGATCTTCCGAACCCGCAGGTCCGCGTCGGTCGACGACGCCAACCTGCTGAAGTACTAAGAGGTGACTGGTGGAATCTCCTGTTGAGATCGTCCAGCACACCGCCGGCGGAGTGATCGGCGTCTCGTGGCTCATGATCGCGTTCCCGTTGCTGGGGGCGGCGATCCTGCTGATCCTCGGGCGGGTCACCAACCGGTGGGGACACCTGCTGGGCGTGGCCATGTCCCTCGCCTCGTTCGTCGTGGCGGTGCTGGCTTTCGTCGAGCTGATCGGCCTGCCTGACGGGCAGCGCCGCCAGGCCGTGCACCTGTGGGAGTTCATCCCCGGCATGGTCGACATGGGGCTGCTGATCGACCCGCTGTCGATCTGCTTCGCGCTGCTGATCACCGGTGTCGGGTCGCTGATCCACATCTACTCGATCGGCTACATGGCGCACGACTCCGACCGGCGCCGCTTCTTCGCCTACCTCAACCTGTTCGTCGCCGCGATGCTCCTGCTGGTGCTGGCCGACAACTACGTCGGGCTGTTCATCGGCTGGGAGGGCGTCGGCCTGGCCTCCTACCTGCTCATCGGGTTCTGGCAGTTCAAGCCGTCGGCAGCGGTCGCCGCGAAGAAGGCGTTCGTCGTCAACCGCGTCGGCGACTTCGGGCTGCTGGTCGGCATGTTCATCATCTGGACGTCGTTCGGCACGTTCGCCTTCGCCGACCTCGGCGCCCAGGTGGGCACCGCCTCCCAGGGCACCGTCACCGCGATCGGCCTGCTGCTCCTCCTCGGCGCGTGCGGCAAGTCGGCCCAGCTTCCGCTGCAGTCCTGGCTGCTCGACGCGATGGAGGGCCCGACCCCGGTCTCGGCCCTCATCCACGCCGCGACCATGGTCACCGCCGGCGTCTACCTGGTGGTCCGCTCCGGCGCGTTCTTCTTCGAGCCGGGCTCGCCGCAGGCGCTGGCCGTCGCGATCGTCGGCGCGGCCACGCTGCTCGCCGGTGCGATCATCGGTTGCGCGAAGGACGACATCAAGAAGGGCCTGGCCGGCTCGACGATGTCGCAGATCGGCTACATGATGCTCGGCGCGGGCCTCGGTCCGGCCGGCTACGCCTTCGCGATCGGCCACCTGATCACGCACGGCTTCTTCAAGGCCGACATGTTCCTCGGCGCCGGCTCGGTCATGCACGGCATGAACGACGAGGTGGACATGCGCAAGTACGGCGGCCTGCGCAAGTACATGCCGCTGACCTTCGCCACGTTCATGGTCGGCTACCTGGCGATCATCGGTTTCCCGCTGCTGTCCGGCTACTTCACCAAGGACGGCATCATCGAGACCGCGGTCCACGAGCAGCCCGTGCTGGGCTGGCTGGCCGTGCTGGGCGCGGGCATCACCGGCTTCTACATGTCGCGGATGGTCTTCATGACCTTCTTCGGCGAGAAGCGGTGGGCCGAGGACGCGCACCCGCACGAGTCGCCGAAGGTCATGACGATCCCGCTGATCGTGCTGTCGATCGGCTCGGTCTTCCTGGGTGGCTACCTGGTGCTCAGCAACCGGCTGATGGACTTCCTCAGCCCGGCGGTGGGAGCACCCGCGGTGAAGCCGGGCTTCAACCCGTTCACGACCCCGGGTCTCGCCACGCTGGCGCTGGTCGCGGTCGGCGCGGGGTTCGCCTGGATGCGGTACGGCAAGGCCACGGTGCCCGTCGTCGCGCCGCGCGGCTCGTTCCTCACCACGTTCGCCCGGCGTGACCTATACGGCGACGCGCTCAACGAGTCGCTGTTCATGCGCCCCGGCCAGTGGCTGACCCGCATCGCGGTGTTCTTCGACAACCGCGGCATCGACGGGGTGGTCAACGGCCTGGCCGCGGGCATCGGCGGGACCTCCGGCCGCCTGCGGCGGATCCAGACGGGCTTCGCCAGAACGTACGCGCTGTCCATCCTGATCGGTGCCGCCCTGCTGACCGGCGCCCTGCTCCTCGTTGGGAACATCTGATGTCGTCACTCTGGCTCCCAATACTCATGGCGGTGCCCGTGCTGGGCGCCATCGTGGTGGCGCTGCTGCCCAAGGGCAGTGACAAGCCGGCCAAGCAGCTCACGCTGGCGGTCTCGCTGGTGGTGCTGGCGCTGACGCTGGTCATGGCGTTCCAGTTCCCGTCGGCGAGCGGCGAGCGGTTCAAGTTCGAGGCGGTCTACGACTGGATCCCCAGCTTCGGGGTGCACTTCGGGGTCGGAGTCGACGGCATCGCGCTGGTGCTCATCGCCCTGTCGGCGGTGCTCGTGCCGATCGTGGTGCTGGCGTCCTGGCACGACGCCGACGGCGTCCGCACCGCCGACGGCACGCTCATCACGCCGAAGCGGTCGGTCAAGACGTACTTCTCGCTGCTGCTCGTCCTGGAAGCGATGATGATCGGCGTCTTCGCGGCGACCGACATCTTCCTGTTCTACGTCTTCTTCGAAGCCATGCTGATCCCGATGTACTTCATGATCGGGTCGTACGGCGGCGCCCAGCGGTCCTACGCGGCCGTCAAGTTCCTGCTGTACTCCCTGTTCGGCGGCCTGCTCATGCTGGTCGCGGTCATCGGGCTTTACGTGGTCGCGGGCAAGGGCACGTTCATGTTCCCCGAGCTCGTCGGGGTCATCCAGGACCCGGGCACGCAGAAGTGGCTGTTCGCCGGCTTCTTCATCGCGTTCGCCATCAAGGCGCCGCTGTGGCCGGTGCACACCTGGCTGCCCGACGCGGCGGCGCAGGCCCCGGCCGGCGCCGCGGTGCTGCTCGTGGGCGTGCTCGACAAGGTGGGCACGTTCGGGATGCTGCGCTTCTGCCTGGAGCTGTTCCCGGAGGCCGCCAAGGCGTTCACGATGCCGATCGTGGTGCTCGCGGTCATCAGCATCATCTACGGCGCGATCGTGGCCATCGGCCAGACCGACATGAAGCGCCTGATCGCCTACACGTCGATCTCGCACTTCGGCTTCATCGTGATGGGCGTGTTCGCCATGTCGCAGGTCTCCCAGGCCGGCGCGACGCTGTACATGGTCAACCACGGCTTCGCCACCGGGGCGCTGTTCCTGGCCGCGGGGTTCCTCATCGCCCGGCGCGGCTCGCCGCACATCGCCGACTACGGCGGCGTGCAGAAGGTCGCCCCGCTGCTCGCCGGCTACTTCCTGATCGCCGGTCTCGCCGGGCTGTCGCTGCCGGGGCTGTCGTCGTTCGTCAGCGAGTTCATGGTCATGGTCGGCACGTACTCCAGCCCGGCCTTCGGCTCGGGCGCGCTGACCGTCGCAGCGATCGTGTCCGCGGTGGCGGTGATCCTGGCCGCCGTCTACATCCTGTGGATGGTGCAGCGGGCGCTGAACGGCCCGACTGCGGAGCCGGTCAAGGCCTTCAAGGACCTGAACGTGCGCGAGGTGGCCGTGCTCGCGCCGCTGGTCGCTCTGATCATCGGCTTCGGGTTCTTCCCCAAGCCGCTGCTCGACGTGATCAATCCCGCGGTGACCCAGACGCTGGTCAACGTGAAAGTGGACAACCCGGCTATCGCTGAGAAGGGGGCCGGCCAGTGAACGGTGTCATAGAGGCGCCGACCATCGAGTACGGAGCGCTGGCGCCGCTGTTGCTGGTGTTCGGCGCGGCCGTCCTCGGCGTGCTGGTGGAGGCGTTCGCGCCGCGCTACCTGCGCCGGGCCATCCACATGCCGCTCACGCTGCTGTCGCTGCTGGGCGCGTTCGCGCTGGTCATCGTCACGGTGGTCAGGGGCGACGTGACCGGGGTCGCCGCGGCCATGGGCGCGGTCGCGATCGACGGGCCCAGCCTGTTCATCTGGGGCGTCGTGCTCATCCTGTCGGCCGTGTGCGTGCTGATGATCAATGACGAGGGGCACTTCGTCGCCTCGGCCGCGGCCGTTCCCGGCAGCGCCGAGGAGGAGGAGGCCGAGGCGGCCGGCAGCGAGCACACCGAGGTCTACCCGCTGGTCCTGTTCGCGGTGGCCGGCATGATGCTGTTTCCCGCCGCCAACGACCTGCTGACGATGTTCGTCGCCCTTGAGGTCATGTCGCTGCCGCTCTACCTGCTGTGCGGCCTGGCCCGGCGCCGTCGCCTGCTGTCGCAGGAGGCGTCGATGAAGTACTTCCTGCTCGGCGCGTTCTCCTCGGCGTTCTTCCTGTACGGCGCGGCGATGGTCTACGGCTTCGCCGGCACCGTGTCCCTGACGGGCATCAGCAAGGCCCTGGGCACCAGCGGTCTGCTGGACCCGCTGCTGATGATCGGCCTGGCGCTGCTCGGCGTCGGCCTGCTGTTCAAGATCGGTGCGGCGCCGTTCCAGGCGTGGAAGCCGGACGTCTACCAGGGCGCTCCGACGCCCGTCACCGCTCTGATGGCCTCCGGCACGCTGGTCGCGGCCGTGGGCGCCGTGCTGCGGGTGTTCTGGGTGGGTCTGGGCAACCTCGACTGGAACTGGCGTCCGGTCATGTGGGCCGTCGCGGCCCTCACCATGATCATCGGTTCGGTGCTGGCCATCACGCAGACCGACATCAAGCGGATGCTCGCCTACTCGTCGATCGCGCACGCGGGCTTCCTGCTCATCGGCGTCATGGCCACCTACGACAAGCCCGAGCAGAACGCCGGCTCGCTGTCGGCCATCCTGTTCTACCTGCTGGTCTACAGCCTGACGACCGTGGGCGCGTTCGCGGTGGTGACGATGGTGCGTGACCCCGGAGGCGAGGCCTGGCACCTGTCCCGCTGGGCCGGGCTGGGCAAGCGGTCGCCGATCCTGGCCGGTGTCTTCGCGTTCTTCCTGCTCGCCTTCGCCGGCATCCCGCTGACGAGCGGCTTCTTCGGCAAGTACGCCGTCTTCACGGCGGCGCTGGGCAGCGGCATGGAGGCCGGCGACTCGCTGGGCGGCTGGATGACCGGGCTGGTCGTGCTGGGCGTCGTCGCCTCGGCCGTCGCCGCGTTCTTCTACGTCCGCGTCATCGTGCTGATGTTCTTCAGCGAGCCCGCGGCCGACGGGCCGACGATCGCCGTGCCCAGTATGGGCACCGTGGCCGTCATCACCGTCGCCCTGCTGGTTACGGTAGGGGTGGGGCTGTTCCCGCAGCCCGCGCTCGACCTGGCCAACCAGGCCGCCTCCGGCCTGTTCATCCGATAGGGGACCTGAATGTCTGCGCCTCCCGTTGTTGACCTTCCGATCGAGGACGAGCGGTTGGCGCAGGACGTGTCCTCCGGGCTGGCCGCGGTCGAGAAGCTGCTGCGCTCGTCGGTGGAGAGTGAGGACGCCTTCGTCACGGAGGCGTCCAAGCACCTCATCGAGGCGGGCGGCAAGCGGTTCCGCACGCTGATGGTGCTGCTGGCCGCCCAGTTCGGCGACCCGTCGGCGCCCGGGGTCGTGCCCGGCGCGGTGGTCATCGAGCTGACCCACCTGGGGTCGCTCTACCACGACGACGTCATGGACGAGGCCCGCGTACGCCGCGGGTCGCCGTCCGCCAACGCCCGGTGGGACAACACCGTGGCCATCCTCACCGGCGACTACCTGTTCGCCCAGGCTTCCGACATCCTGGCCGACCTCGGCCCGGAGTTGATCCGCATCCAGGCCCAGACGTTCTCCCGGCTGGTGCAGGGGCAGATCCGCGAGACGGTCGGGCCGAAGGGCGACGACGACCCGGTCACCCACTACATCAGCGTGCTGGCCGACAAGACGGGCTCCCTGATCGCCGCCTCCGGGCGGTTCGGCGCGCTGCTGTCGGGCGCCCCGGCGGACGTCGAGGAGCGGCTCAGCAGGGCGTGCGAGGCCATCGGCGTGGCCTGGCAGCTCGGCGACGACCTGCTCGACGTGGCGTCCGACTCGACGGAGTCGGGCAAGACGCCCGGCACCGACCTGCGCGAGGGCATCCGCACGCTGCCCGTGCTGTACGCGTTGGCCTCAGACGGCTCCTCCCGGCTCGTGGAGCTGCTGTCCGGCCCGGTGGCCGACGAGGACGTCGCGGAGGCGCTGCGGCTGCTCCGGGCGCACCCGGCGATGGAGCAGGCGCGTGCCGAGCTCACGGCCTGGGTGGACCGGGCCCGGGCCGACCTGGCCGGCCTACCCGACATCCCGGCCAAGGACGCCTTCCTGGCGCTGTGCGACTACGTGGTCGAGCGTTCCGGCTGACCCTGGACCGCCGTCATGGCCTGCCTGCGGCCCCTGGCGGTCGCCCGAGCCGCGCGGATGCTGTCGTAGGTGAAGATCGCCAGGGCCAGCCAGACGATCGAGAAGCCGATCCAGCGGCTGGTCGGCATGGTCTCCTTGGCGACGAGCACCCCGCACATGAACTGCAGCACCGGCGCGATGTACTGCAGCAGCCCGATCGTGCTGAGCGGCACCCTGATGGCGGCCGCGGTGAAGCACAGCAGCGGCACCGCGGTGATCACTCCAGCGCCGACCAGGAGCAGCGCGTGCCCCGTCGTCAGGTGGCCGAACGTCGCCTCGCCCGCCGCCTGCAGGTACACGAGGTAGGCGGCGGCCGGGGCCATCAGCACCAGCGTCTCCACGGTCAGGCTCTCGGCCGCGCCGACGTTCGCCTGCTTCTTCACCAGGCCGTACACGCCGAACGAGACCGCGAGCGTCAGCGCGATCCACGGCAGCCGGCCGTAGTCGAGGGTGAGCACCAGAACCGCCAGCGTGCCGAATCCGACCGCCGTCCACTGCAGCGGCCGCAGCCGCTCGCGCAGCAGCACCACCCCGAACAGCACGCTCACCAGGGGGTTGATGAAGTATCCGAGGGCGCTCTCCACGACGTGGTTGGTGTTGACGGCGTAGATGTAGACGCCCCAGTTGACCGTGATGATCGCCGCGGCCAGCGCCAGAAGCGCCAGCTTCCGCGGCTGGCGGAGCAGCCCCGTGATCCACGACCAGTGCCTGCGCACGGCGAGCACGACGACGACGGCCAGGAGCGACCACACGATCCGGTGGGCCAGGATCTCGACGGCTCCGGACGGTTTGAGCAGCGGCCAGTAGAGGGGGAACAGCCCCCACATGGTGTAGGCGGCCACGCCGAACAGCACACCACGGCGAAGGTCAGGCATACCCCCATCTAAGGCGATCCACTCCTTTAAACACAAACGCGGATCACTATGTGGAAATATGTAGGACTTCTAAACGGTTGAGCGTTCTGTACAGTGGACGGAGACTGCGGAGGTAGCACCATGGGCTGGCTGTTCGGCAGCGGTTTCGGCGACAAGGCGACGATGGTCCGGCCGGAGGAGGCTCTCCCCGGACGCGACGAGTCCATGCCGGTGCCCGCCCGGCACGCCGTCCTCGACGCCCCCCTCGCCCCGCCGTACCCCGCCGGCACCGAGATCGCCGACTTCGGCCTGGGCTGTTTCTGGGGCGCCGAGCGCATCTTCTGGCAGACCCCCGGCGTCGTCAGCACCGCCGTCGGCTACCAGGGCGGCTACACGCCCAACCCCACCTACGAAGAGGTCTGCAGCGGCCGCACCGGCCACACCGAGGCCGTCAGGGTCGTCTACGACCCGGCCAGGATCTCCTACGCGGACCTGCTGAAGGTCTTCTGGGAGGCCCACGACCCCACCCAGGGCATGCGCCAGGGCAACGACACCGGCACCCAGTACCGCTCGGCCCTCTACTACCACTCCCCGGAGCAGCGGCAGGCGGCGGAGGCGTCCCGCGACGCCTACCAGCAGGTCCTCAAGGCGGCCGGCTACGGCGACATCACCACAGAACTCGCCCCCGCAGGCCCGTTCTACCACGCCGAGGAGTACCACCAGCAGTACCTGTTCAAGAACCCGAACGGCTACTGCGGCATCGGCGGCACCGGCGTCTCCTGCCCGGTGGGGCTGACGTCCGGCGACGCGTGAGCCGATGCTCGTGCCGGGGCGCGAGCGGTTCTATATAGGAAAATGTACACTCGATGCATGACTGTTCTGCACGACGCTACCGAGCTGAGCGTTACAGAGGCGGCCCGGCGAGGCGTTGCGCGCCTGGTGGCTGATGCGGAGCAGGGGGCCGATCTTGTGGTTACCCGTCGGCATCAGCCAGTGGCGGCCGTGGTGAGCATTCGCCGGCTCAATGAGTTGGAGGACGCGGCGGCCGATCTGCGTGATCTGGCGCTTGTGCTCGCCCGGTCGGTCACGGACACGGGGGAGCGGGTTTCGCTCAACGAGGTGCTTGCCGCTTTCGGGCATACCCGCGAGTCGTTGTCCGCCGTCCCGGACGATGAGTGAATCGTGTCCGACGTCGTCTTCACGGCGCCGGCGGTCGACGACCTCCGGCGCATCGGCCCAGACGCGGTGTCCAAGGTACTCAAGAAGATCCTTCCTCTGCTGGACAACCCTGAGGCGGGTTACCCGCTAGGCGGGGAACTGACCGGTTTCCGGAAGCTGGTGGTCGGTCGCAATACCTGGCGGGTCGTCTACCGCATCACCGAGGACAAGTCGGTGGAGATCTGCGAGGTGTGTGCTGTCGGTGAGCGGGCCGACGCGGAAGTATACGCGGAGGCGACGGCGAGGGTTCGCGAGGTGGGTGCTGGCCGTCCCGAGATCGTCCGGCTCGGCCAGGTGATCGAACGCCTTGGCACGCTGGCCGATCACATCCGAGTGGAGAAGGCTCCTCCTAGGGAACCGGTCCCAGATTGGCTCGCGGACCGGTTGATCTACACGGTCGGGATGGCGCGCGAGGACGTTGCCGCTCTTGATCTTCAAGAGGCGGTCGACGTGTGGGCCGAGTACCGGTCCAAGCCTCATTAGGTTGTGTATCTCTTGCCTCCCTCATCCGCCACATCCTCCACGACCAGCGGCGATAACCCAGAAAACACCGTGCCCACAAGATCGTCGATATGCATGACTCAGCGTGACGCTACCCGTATCGTCACCACCGAATCTGCGACAGAGTCGAAAACCGTACAGTCCCGCTGATGCCGCGTATCTCAGAAGCGCCTGGCCGAAGCGCATGGCCAGGGGTGAGGGCCCGGGCGGTAGCGCGGGCGTGTCGGCCTTGTTCGAGAGAAGGGCGGGCGCCTACCCGAGTGCGGAGCGCGTGTGCGGCGGGGGGATGCTCGCCAGCGTGCGGGTGAAGTCGCGGGAGGACAGCCAGAGCTTGTACATGATCGCGGCCTCGAAGACGAGCAGGAGGATCGCCGCGCCGATGGTGACCGCGACGATCTGGCCCAGCAGCGGGCCGACGATGAACACGGCCATCTGGAACTCGATGCCGCTGACCAGGTGCGTGCGGACACGGTGGACGCGCAACCACTCGCGCACCCGGAGATACCAGGCGAAACGCGTGCGAAACTCCCGCTGAAGGTCAACAGCCCCGGCTGGGCGGATCGTGACCTCATCGGCGTCGAAGTCGCCGTCTTCGAGCAGCAGGTCTGCAGAGACGGCCGGCAGGCCCGCCGCGGCCGAGTCCTGCGTCGCTTTCTTCAGCGTGCGGCGCATCTGGCGGCGGACCTTCGCGATCTGAAGGGCGTCGACATAGCGGAGCATGTCGAGGAAAACGATCACCACGCCGAGAACCAGGTAGATCTCCTGTCCGCTCGCCGCGTATTGCCCCCAGGTCAGGGCGAGCGTGCAGGTGAGCACCCGGATCCGGTCGAAGACGTAGTCGAGCCAGCCACCCAGGACGGTTCCGCTGCCCTTCAAACGCGCGACCTTGCCGTCCACGCAGTCCAGCACGAAGCTCAGATGATAGAGAACGGCCCCCGCGACCAGCCATGACCAGTCGGCCATCACAAAGCAGCCTGCCGAGCCGAGCCCGAGAACGAAGGCGCCCCAGGTGATCTGATTCGGGGTGATCGAGGTCCGATTCGCGATCCCCACCACCAGCGGGCCCGCCAAAGGGTCCACCAGGAACACCGTCCACCAGGCGTCCCTCGCCTTATAGGTGCGCGAGCGAACCTCCGCCAGCGTGAACGTCATGAGTAAAACCCCCTCGGCCCGCTGTCCGGCCCGCACCCTTCCCAACCCCGGCCCCGGTCTTTGCCGGCACGGACTCGCCCGATGAACCCGCCCCTGTCCCGGGAAATCAGGACGGGTCTTTCAGAAATCATCGTCCGTGTATTCCGCATCGTCTATTTCCTCGTCGTCGTCGAGCGCATGCGTGTCATCTCCGAGATGCAGTGCGTCGTCGGCCCCGAAAAACCTTGCCATCCGCTCTAAGAATGTCTTCAATACTCGACTCTCGTCTCCGAGCGTTTATTCACTGATATTCGCTCGCTTCTCAAGGGATTTCCGTGCCGCACAGCGTCCGCGTACCCTGCTTTCGCCGCCTGGCCAGACGCGATGCGGCTGACTCTGAGATCGACCGCATCACGCCAGTTCTCGCCAAAGCACGTCGCCGGTGGCGCGGTGGCGCATCGGCCCGGTCCGCGACGAAGTCCGCGAAGCGGGCATCATCCTCCAACGTCCAACTCCCTTAGACGTCGTCTCATTTGGCGAGTCGGCGGTAGCAAATGAGCGCTGCGGCGATGGCGACGAAGGACGCGAAGTGGTCGGCGCGGCGCTCGTAGCGT